>JBBRWR010000140.1:0-18917 GCA_038249085.1 Opitutales bacterium | reverse complement strand
CCAGTTTGTGGCGCCGACGTCAGGCAGGTATTACGTGCGGGTCGATCAGTGGCACGCGTACTATGGGGAGTATCGCCTGGTGGTGGCGACGGCGCCGGGGAACTTCGACCTGGAGAGCGAGGGTAATAACAGTGCCGGCGCGGCCAACGGTTTGACGTGGACGCAGGTCGCGGGCGCCCGGTCCGCCTCGGTCGCGGGCATCGTCAACTACGGCGACCCGGGCGACTGGTTTGCGTTGGGCATCCTCGACGTGGGCACACAGGTGACCCTGAGCGCCAGCAGGCCGCCTTCGAGCGGGCTCACCTGGATCCTCGACATTATCAACGGCAGCAGCGTGGTGGTTGCCCCCGGTGCGCCGGGTGCGGCGACGCTCACCTATACGATTCCTGCCGGTGCCGGAGGGACCTACTACGCGCGAATTAGGGCCAGTGCCGGGGCGGACTTGGTGGCGCAGTATCGCCTGGCGATCACGCAGGCCGACACGCAGGCACCGATGATTATCGCGGACACCCTGCCGGCCGAAAACAGCGAAATCACCGACCTGTACGATCGCTTTAACCTGACGTTCTCGGAGGACATGGACGCCGCGACGGTCAACGCGATGATCAATTACGATCTGCGGGCCGCCGGACCGGATGGCCTCTTCGATACCGCGGACGATGTGCTCATCGGGCTTACCCCCGCGGCGACCTATTCTTCCGGTGTCACGGCCAGTCTGCGCACGGCGAACGGGGCCACCCTGCCGGTCGGTTCGTATCGGTTCAAGGCGCTGCCGGGGCTGAAGGACAAGTTTGGCAATGCGCTGGCGCCTGTGTACACGCGGTTTTTCAAGGTGGGCCAGATCGCCGGTTTCGTCTACGATACGGAGCCGAACGGCACGCAGGCGACGGCGACGCCGCTGCCGCTCGTGAGCACCCAGCCGAATCTGCTCACGGCCGGCGGGCGCGGTTACTTGCTCACCAACTCCGACGTCGATTTCTGGAGCTTTAATCTGGAGATCGGCGACCGCGTATATGTGCTCGGAGAGGTGCCGGGCAACCCCGGCTCGTCGGGACTTTCGTACCAGCTTCTCAACCCGTCCGGGGTCAGTATCGCGTCCTTGAATGCTGCTTCCACCGGAGAATTCGCCTTCGCTGTCTTCACCGCCACGGAAGCGGGCGCGCACGCGCTGCGGGTGGCCGTCAATTACGGCTACAACGGCGAGTATCGAATCAGGGTTTATGTCCTGCGGGGCGACGTGCAGTTGGAGACGGAGGTGAACAACAGCATTCCCACCGCCAATACAATGACACTCGCCGCGAGCGGCGCGACGACCCGCGGTTCCATGTTTGGCCTCTCGCGGGTGACTGGGGACCTTGATTACTTCAACCTTGGGACCCTGCAGGCGGGCACCACCGTGTTCCTGAGCACCCGCCAGCCCTCCGCAAGCACCTTCATCCCCGTCGTTTCGCTCTACACTTCGGCCGGCACGCTGATGGTCGAATCCGCTGGCGGCCGGGCGGGCGACGGAGTGACGCAGGTGGGGCTTTCGGCGACCGGCACGTATTACGCGCTGGTGCGAACCTCGGGGGCGACCAGCGGGCTCACCTCCAGCTACATTCTGGATGTGCTCGTGGTACCGACGGCGGACATTTCGTTCCCGAACCTGCAGGTGACTAACATCACGCCCCCGCCAGCCACCGGCCTGAAGAGTGGCGATGCCACGACGCTCGGATTCCGCGTGGACAACGTCGGCAACCTGGCTACGGCGGCGGTGACCTGGATCGACCGCGTCGTGCTTTCGACCGACACGGTTTACGGCAACAGCGACGACATCGAGCTCGGTGTTTTCCCACATTCCGGCCCCCTTGACGCCACGTCGTCCTACTCCGTCACCTCGGCGGCGGTCACCATTCCCGACGGCATCAGCGGCGACTATTACGTGATCGTGCGCACCGACCACACGAACACAGTGAGCGAGTTTGTGCTGGAGGCTGACAACGAGACTGCGACGACCACGCCCATCACGATTGGCTTGGCCAGCTATCCCGACCTGGTGGTGGAGAGCCTGGCGGTGACGGATCCGGACGGCAGCGGCAATCGCACGGCCACGTGGACGCTGGCGAACCGGGGCACGGGGGCGGCCGCCCCCGGATTCTCCGAGCGCTTTGTCGTGCGCAACGTCACCACCGGGGTGAATCTCGTGAGCAACCTGCTGCCGGTGGCCGGCGGCCTCGCGGTCGAGGGCACGTTGGCGCGGCAGGGCACCTTCACCACGTTGACGGCGGGCCAGTACGCCGTGGAGGTCACGACGGATGCCCAGTCGCAGCGGTTCGAATACAATGCTGCGGGGCATGCGGCGGCCGAGGCCAACAATGTCGCGACCGCGGCCTTCACGATTATCCAACTTTACACCCTCGCCGTTGCCGCTGATCCCGTCGCGGGGGGCGTGGTGGCCGGCGGCGGGACCTTCGCCGAGGGCACCAACCGGACCGTCACCGCTGCGGCCAATGCCCCGTACCTCTTCCTCGGCTGGTATGAAGGTCCCTTTCTGCGGTCCCTCAACCTCAGTTACACCTCGCCGATGTTTGCCAATCGCAACCTGACGGCCCGTTTTGCGTTGCCGACATTTGCCATTGCGACACCGGTCCTGCCGGCCGGGTCGGGCGTCGTGACCGGAGGCGGCGGGTATCCGCTGGGGTCGAGCGTCAGCCTGAGCGTCACCCCGGCGCCCGGTTACCGGTTCGGCAGTTGGTCCGAGGGCGCGGCGGGCCTCGGCTCGACCTTGCCGCTGACCTTTGCGGTTAGCGCGAATCGCACGATCACCGCGAACTTCGTCGAGGCCAATCCTACACATCTTGTGACCGGGGCGGCGTTGCCCGAGGGCAGTTCGGCCCAGGCGGTGGTTTACGACCTCGCGGCCAACTGGAGTGACGTCAATAATCCGAACGGCCCCTGGCGGCTGCAGAAGGCTCCCGGGCAGTTGTTCGCCCTCAACCAGTCCGACTACCGCGCGGACGGCTCCGGGCAGCGGGCCTGGGCGGATGAGCCGTCACCGCAGAATGCCCATGTGCCCTTCTGGATGAAGGTCTCCGACAATCAATCGGCGGGTTTTGCCGCCCCCGGGACCATCGTGATGCACACGGCCGAGTCGGGGCGCACGGGCACGGAATTTTCCAGTGTTGCCTGGACGAGTCCGGCGGCCGGCACGGTGCTGCTCGCGGGGGGAGCCTGGGTGAGCAAGACCTACGACCGGCCGCAGCGGTGGGAACTGCGGCGCAACGGGGTCTCCCTGACCACCGGTGATCTTGCCCTGGCTGACGCCTTCACCCAGTCGAATCCGTTCAATTTTGCCAATGGCGCGGGCGGCGCCGCCGCGGTGAACGTAAGTGTGCTGGCCAACGACGTGATTGAATTGGTGCTGTACCGTCAGTCCGGTGCCACCGCAGGAACAACCATTGGACTGAACTTCAGGGTGAATTTCACCCCCGCTGCCGATCCGGCGTTGGCGGCGACCGTGACCGGCGCTGGAACTTATGCCAACGGCACGACGGCGAACCTGACGGCCCCGGCGGCGGTGGCGGCGGGCGAAAACGAATACGTCTTTGTCCGCTTCCTGCTCAATGGCGTTGCGGTGGGCAACTCGCCCGCGATCACCAAGGTCCTGACGACGCTCGACGCGCCCATCCTGGCGTATGTCGCGGAGTACCGCCTGCGCTCGCTGAAACCGGCGGTGGCCCAAACGACGACGAACCTGGGTCCTCTCGTGGCGGCCACCTCGAATTACCGGATTACGCTGCGTTTCGATCGACCCATGAACCAGGCGGTGGCGCCGGTCGTAGTATTGCAGAGTACCAATGCGGCGAATATTCCGACCGTCTCCGCGGGGGGGACGTGGACGGCGGTCGACACTTATGTGGCTCCAGCGATTGTCTTCGACGCGACCCACGGTGGCCAGTTTGCGGTGCGCGTCTCGCTGGCGCAGGACGTCCAGAACCGGGTGATGAATCCCGCGGAGGTATATACTTTCACGGTCGACGTCACTCCGCCGTCGCTGCCGACGTTGGTGGCTGGTCCAGTCACGGCAAACACGGCGACGGTCGATTGGACGGGATATACGGCACCGCCGGATCTTGCTTCGTTCCGGGTCTACCGCTCGACCGCCGCGTTTACCTCGCTCGCCGGGCTTTCTCCCATTGCCAGCCTGGCCGCAAGCATCCGCAGCTACACCCTGACCGGGCTCACCCCCGACACCGACTACTTTACCGCGGTGGTGCCGGCGGACGTCGTGGGCAATGCCGCGGCGACCGTCGCACCGTTGATCGTGAGAATCGTGAGCACGGTGCCGCCGGTGGTGCCCTTTGAAGTGGTGGCGACCTCGACCAATGCCGCCCGCGTGACTTGGACCTTTGATGCCACCGGGCAGATTGGCTTCACCGGCTTCAAGGTGTACCGCAGTCCAACCGCGTTCACCTCCCTGGCGGAACTCACCCCGCTGGCGACGCTGCCCGCGGCGGCACGCTCCTTTGCCGAGACCGGGCTCGATCGGACCCAGACGTACCACTACGCCGTCGTGGCTTTCAACCGCCTCGACCAAAGCGTGACGACGGTCGTCTCCAAGCCGTGGACGGACCCCCTGTCCGGCACGCTCACGACGAGTTTCACCGCGAATGAGCCGCTCCTGATCATCAATCAGCCGCTCACCCTCAGCGGCGGGGCGACCCTGACGGTGCCGCCGGGCACGGTGGTCGCCTTCGGTCCAGGGGCTGGCCTCACGGTTGAATCCGGCCGGTTGATCGCGGATGGCACTGAATTTGCGCCGATCATTTTCACCTCGCTGGCCGACATCGACAACGGCAACCGCGCGCGCGGGTCATGGAATGGCATCACCCTCGCGGATGGCGCCCATGCTTCGACGCTGCGCAATGTTTGGATCAAGTATGGCAAGGGGCTCGTGATCACGGGCGGGACGCACACCGTGGCGACGCTGGGCGCGGCGTGGAACGCGCTCGGCGGCCTGCGTCTCATTGGCGCCGTGTCGCTTGTCACCCAAGCGGCCTATTTGTCGGACAATGAGGTGGGGGCCAGTGTGTCGGGCGGGGCGGCGCTGACGTTGACCGGATCGGTGCTGCGCAACAACAGTGTGAATGCGTCCGCGGTGTCCGGCGGAACCCTGACCGCGACGGGCAATTGGTGGGGCACGGCGGACGGTGCGGCCATCGTTGCTGCGCTGGCCGGTCCGGTCGATGCCGCCGGCCCGCTGGCGAGTGAACCCATTCTTACGCGGGGCCTGCGCTCCGCCGATGGCGCCGCCTCGACGGGGCTGGCCAGCCTGCCGATGCATCTGGCCTCGCTCAACGCCGCCAGCTACCGGATCAGCGAGGATTCCAGTTTCACCGGCGTGTTGTTCGTCGGTGTCCCGCGCAATCCGTTGTCCGCGGATCTCTTCAACACCTCGTTCTGGCCGGTGACGATTCCCCTGTCCCCGGGAGGCGGGCCCAAGACAATTTTCGTCCAGTTCCGCAGCCCGACTGGAGATATCAGTCCGACGGTGTCCTTTACGACCAATTACATCACCTCCGGTCCGGTCATCACCGCCTTTTCCCTCACCGAGGGGCTGGTGCTCAACCGCCCGCTCATGGTGACCGCCACCACCACCAGCGCGCTGCCGCTGACGTCCATCACGTTCTCCGTCGACGACGTCACGGTCGCCACCTCCGCCACATCACCCTTTGGCACCCGGTGGGACTTCCGCGCGCTTGCGCCCGGGGTGCATCGGGTACGGCTCGCCGCGGTCGACTCGGGCGGCAACCTCGCCGCCCGCAATCTCAATGTGGTGCTCAATCCGACGCCGCCGCCGCGCCCGGTCATCACGGCGCCGGTCGACGGCAGCAGGTCGGTGGTCAACCACCTCGACGTTACCGGCACGGCGGAGCCGCTCGCCGACCTTCGGATTTATCGCAATGGAGTCGTGGTGGCGACGATCGCCGCTAATGAGGCGGGAGCGTTCTCGGCGGTGGCCGTGGCGTTCGACGAGGGCACCAATGAGATAGCGGTTTCCGCGTTTGACGCCGCCGGAACGACCGCCTCCGCCTCGGTCTTCGTCAACGTCGATACGGGGCCGCCGGCTCCCGTGACGCTTCTCCCCGTCGTCTACAACAGCACGGACGGCTTGTTCATCGACTGGGATCTTCCGACGTCCGGTGAGGTGCCGGTCGCTTTCCGGGTCTTCTGGCATGATGTTCCCTTCACCGCGGCGGCCCAGGCCACCGGGCAATCCACCCTGACTCTGCGCAGCTCGATTAATTTGAAGAACGTGACCGACGGGCTGCGCTACTTCGGCGTGGTCGGTTACGATGACGCCGGCAACGCCAGCACCCTCTCGAACGTTCGCAGCTATAACGTGGACCTGACGCCGCCCTCGTTCGCGATTCAGTTTAATCAGGCGATGCCGGTGGGGCCGGGGACACTGGGCATCACCGTGACGGCGAGCGAGGCGCTGGCGACCGCCCCGCTGCTGCTGATGCGGCCTGCCGGGGGCGGCCTCGTGGCGGTCACGCTCACTTCGGCGGGTGGCAACAGCTACGCGGCCAGTTTCCCGGTCACCACTCTCGTGGCCCGCACCGGGACCGCTGCAATCGGCATCTCCGGGACCGATCTGGCGGGCAATAGTTTCACCGGCCCACCGACCGGGCCGGCGCTGGTCTTCGACGTGACCAAGCCCAACGGGGCGCTGACGACCAGCCAGCCCGGTCCGATTCAGACCACCAGCAACGTGACGCTCTCCCTGGGGTTGGTGCTGTCGGAGCCGCCCAAGGTGGGAACCGTTCCGACGCTTTCGTTCTCGCCGCCGCTGGGCGCGGCGGTCCCGATCGTGCTGGCAGGCAGTGGACTCAATTGGAGCGGCCAGATCACCCTCACGGCCGCGATGGACAATGGCTTTGGCACGTTCCTGCTCAGTGTGGAGGACGCCGTCGGAAACCTCGGCACCGTGTTGACGGCGGGAGACAAACTCGAACTCTACAACACCGCCACGCCCACCGCCCCCGCCGTGCCGTCGGGCATCGATCTTCTGCCGCTGAAGGGCGGGTACATCCGGGTCTCGTGGGCGGCGGCCGAGCGGGCGCAAAGTTACCGCTTGTATCGTGAGGCCGGCGCGGGCGCCGCTCCGCCAACGAGCCTCGTGACCTCCGACCTCGCGGCGCTTTCGATTGACGACCTGCCGCCGGCCGACGGCGTCTACCGCTATGTGGTCACCTCCTTCCGGCTGGGGGCCGAGAGCGGACCTTCGGGCGTGCGCGCTACGACGTCCGATCGCACGCCGCCACCCGCACCTGCCAGCACCACGGCGGCGCTCGGCACCAGTGGGATCAATCTGGCGTGGACGGCGGCGGCGGGGGAAACGCCGGCAAAGTGGATCATCTATCGCAACGCCGTCGCGATCGCCACGCTCAATGATCCCGCCGCGCGGGGCTTCGTGGATTCGCCGCCGCGGGGTGTGATGACGTACGCCGTGGCGGCCGCGGATGTCCTGGGCAACGAGGCCAAGGGTCCGACCGCCATGTTCGAGTTGTACGTCGGGGCGGTGGCGAACCTGCGCGCCACCGTGGACCCGGCCATCGGGACCACCCTGACGTGGACGTCGGGCGATGGCACCGCCACTGGTTTCAACGTCTACCGCAACGGCGCAAAGCAGAACGCGACGCCACTCGCCGTGCTCACTTACACGGACGCGTTCCCGGCGGGCGGCCAGCCGGTGCGTTACGCGGTCACTGCGACCAATGCCGCGGCGCAGGAGAGTGCCGCCCGCAACGTCGTCGTCCAGCCGCTGACGGCGGTGATCAGGCTCAATCCGACCGCGGATGGTGACCAGCCGTCGGTGGCGCGTTACTTCGACAATTACAGCATCGCGCTCACCGTGGGGCCAGCGGCTTCCGCTCCGGTGGCGTTTGGCGGTGGCGAGATCATCCGAGCCGCCGTGGGGGAGGCGCCGGTGCAGGCGACGTTTGCGCTACCGGCGTCGACGGCGGCAGGCGAAACGAAGACGGCGAATGTCGTGGTGCCCGCGCCGAATGTCCCGGGAGCCAGCCAGGGTGCAGCGATCACGCTTTCCGTGCCGCCGGATGCCGGTGGCACGTTGCTCCAATATCGCTTCATCCAGGACTTCGCTTCCGGCGGACCCTCGGGACTGATGATGAACGTGAGCGCCGACACGGCGCCGCTGGCCGGAGGACTCACCGACTTCACGGTGCAGATATTCAACCGCGGTTATGCGTCGGCGGATTTGGTGCTAACCCGGGCTGGGAATACGCAGCCGGGTGATCTTGAGATGCTCGTCATCAACCCGGCCGGCGTGCTGGTGGCTTCGACCGCGTTTCAAGGCCTGGTCAGCGGGTCCATTACCAACTCCGGCGGGGACTCTTTCCTGCGGCTGGCGCCCGGAGCTGCGGTCAGCATTCCCTTCCGGGGAATTCTTGTCCCCGAGGGTTTGGGAGGGCAGGCTGCGACCTTCCGGGCCCGCTTCAAGGTCATTTACAACGACGTGGGGGGCACGCGGCAGCGGGTGGCGGGTCCGCTTGAGGGCACCATGGCGTCATCGCTGCGCGTCACCCCTTATTATGGCTCGGCCACGGTCGCGCAGCCGGCTTATTCCGACAACCAGCCGGTGGTCATCACCGGCCAGGCGATCAGTCGGGCGGACGGCCAGCCGGCGCCCAATGTGCCGCTGCGCATCGGCATCCGGGTGCGGGGCGCCGTCATCTACCAGGGTGTGACCACGGACGGCGCCGGCGCCTACAGCTATTCCTATACGCCGAGCCCGGGTCTTGCAGGCGACATGGTGATCTGGGCGGCCCATCCGGACGTCGTCGATCAGTTGAACCAGGCGCGCGTGAGTTTCTATCGGATGTATGCCAAGCCGGGTCGCGTCGAGGCGATCATGTCGAAGAACGATCATCTAGATTTCGACCTCACCTTGCTGAATGCGGGCGATCTCGCGCTCTCGAATCCGGGCATGACGTTCCGCGCCTATCGCATCGAGAGTGGCAGCGAGGTGCCGGTACCGTCGATTTCGGCGGTGGCGCGGACGGCACTGCCCGCGGCCATTGGTGCCCAGGCCCAGGGGACGGCCGCCGTGCGGCTGCTCGCGGCGACGGATGCTCCGGACGACGCCCTGTTTGAGTTCAACTTCACCACGGCACAGGGTGCGTCGACGAAGGTCACCGGCACGGTCTCGCTCCGGCCGGCCCTGGCGGTGCTCACCACGACTTCACCCGCGGTGGGTTATGCGGAAGCCGGCGTGGGCCGCGGGCAGGTGAAGAGCGTGGAGGTGACGGTGCAGAACCGCGGCTTGCGGGCGCTGACCGGCGTGCAACTCGTGCCGCCGGCCGTGGTGCCGTGGATGCACGTGCAGGTGAGCCAGCTCCCGGATGGGTCGGGTAACATCGCGCTGCCCGACATCCCCGTCGGCGGGACGCGTACCTTCACTGTGGTCTTCACGCCACCGGATAACACCGCGGTGGGTTTCTATAACGATTTTCTACTGATCAAGGGCAACGACTCCTCCGGCGACTACCGGCTCAACTTGTTTGCCACCGTGACCTCCCTGCAAAAGGGCTCAGTGCAGTTCGCCGTCACCAACACCTTCAGCAATCCCGTCCCGAACACCTCGATCTGGATGCGCAACAGCACGCTGGGCACCGAGGTCGGACCGGTACTGACCGATGTCAACGGCCAGGTGACGGTCCCGGGCCTGATGGAAGGCGACTGGCAATGGAAGACCAACGCCGCCGGACACGGCGCCACGCAGGGGGTCGTCAGTGTCGTACCGGATCAGACGGTGGGCGTGGAGACGGAACTCGCACTCAGCATGGTCACGGTGAAATTTTCGGTCGTGCCGGTGCCCTTCACCGACTACTACGAGATCAAGATCGAGCAGACGTTTCAGACGCGGACCCCGATTCCCAATCTGATCCTTTCGCCGCCGCATCAGAGCCTGCAGGTCGCGGCCGGCTGGTCGGGCACCCTGTTGTACACCCTGCGCAACGAGGGGCTGCGCAGTGTCTTCGAGGTCAACGTCGCCGGTGCGGATCTGCCGACGATGCGTTGCACGCCGCTGATCGGCTTCATCCCGGAGTTGCTGGCGCAGGAGACGGTCCAGATTCCCATTTTCTTTGAATATTTCGGCCCGGTGGAATCGGGCGCGCAGGGAGGGGCCAGCCTTGCGGGCGTGGTCCGGTCCCTCACCGACGCCACCGCGGGTGGCAAGACTGTCTCCGCCGTGCCGGTCGGGCCGGCGCGGGCGGCGGCCGCCCAGCCGGGCAATGGCGCGGGCGTGGAGGTTCCACCCACCGCAGCCGGCGCGTACGACACCGCCAAGGATATTTACGACTGCTACAAGGATTTCAAATACGGTACGATCACCCTGCGCGCCTCGGGCGGCATCAGTTCTGTATCCGGCAAGCCTTACACGGTCGGGGTCAACGCGACGATCGACGTGGATGCGCTGCTGGCGCTGGTGTGCGACGGCGAATGCCCCGAGAGCTGGACCGGTTCCAGCACGCTGGTGAAGGTCGCGAATTGGGCCTGCGGCAAGATCGTCGGCAAGCTGGTCGAGGAGATCGGCAAGAAGACCGAGGTCATCGACATCGTCTGCAAGGCGGCCAATATCATCAAGGCGCTCGCGTGTGCGGCCGCGCAATTGCCGACCTCGACCTCCACCGTCACGGGGGGCGGGAGCAGCGGACCGGGAGGCGGCAGTTTTGGTCCCGGCGGCAGTCTGGGCGGCGGTTGGAGTATTGGCGGTGCCGGTTGTTTCGCGGCCGGCACTCCAATCACCCTCGCCGACGGCACGACGAAGCGGGTGGAACTGCTGGGACGGGGCGAACGCCTGCTGGCGGGCAGTTCCGGCCAGGCGGATACCGTGGCCCAGGTGATGACGCTGCATACCGATCATCTCCGGCAACTGACGTTCCGCGACCGCGAGGCGCCGGATGCAGCGGCGGGGTCGCTGCGGCTGACCCATGACCATCGCGTCTGGGTCGACGGTCGCGGCTGGGTCTTTTCGGTCGACGTGAGGGTGGGTGACTGGCTGCACGGGGCCGATGGCCGGATGCGCGAGGTCACGGGCAACGAGCGCGTGCCGGGGCAGCACGAGGTCTACGGGCTGCACATGGATTCGGACAATGTGATCTACGCGGCCGGGGTGCTGGCCGAAGATCAGTGTTTCAAGGCGGGCCCCGGGGTCCGCTTCAGCTCCGCGAAGGGAGGCGTGCGATGAACCCGTTGTTGCCCTCGAACACCTTCGTCACCCGGTTGGGGGCCGTGCTGTTTGCCGTGCTGGCGAGCACTCTGCCGGTCGCGGCCCAGCAGCAGTTTCAAGGGGTCTGCGCGAATGTTAAGATCGAGATCCAGCAGGAACTCGCGTTCGAGCGTATCGGCTTCGAGGCCACCCTGGAGATCACCAACAATCTGGGGGGCGATCCCATCACCGATTTCAGCGCCGTCCTCACCTTCTCGGATCCGAAGGATCTGGTTGACGGCGCGCCGCGGGATGTGGGCGACCGGTTCTTCGTCCAGCGTCCGCGCCTGAGCGATGTGAATGCGACCGACGGCACGGGCGTGATTGGACCCACCAAGACGGGGATTGCCCGCTGGTTCATCATTCCCAAACCCGGGGCGGGTGGAATCCTGCCCCAGGGCAAGAAGTACGAAGTGGGGGTGAAGATGAGCGGCAAGGTGGCCGGCGTGGAAATCCCGAAGAACATCTTCTTCGCCATTCCCGACACCATCACGGTCAAACCCGAGCCGCAACTGGAGATCCGCTACTTCCAGCCGCGGGACGTCCAGGGCGATGATCCGTTCACGCCCGAGGTCGAGACTCCGATTCCCTTCACGCTGGGGGTGCTGGTCAAGAATTCCGGCTACGGACCCGCGCGGTCCGTCCGGATCAACTCCCAGCAACCCAAGATCGTCGAAAACCGGGCCGGTCTCATTCTGATTGCGCGGTTGCTCGGTGCCCGGGTGCAGGATTCGCCGCTCAATGAAACCAGCCTCCTCGTCAACCTCGGCGACGTGCAGCCCGGCGAAACCCGCAAGGGGGCCTGGGATATGATCACGTCGCTCTCGGGCGAGTTCATCGAGTTCAAGGCGTCCTACACCCACCGCGACGAGCTGGGCGGGTTGGAGACTTCGCTGATCAAGACGCTGGAGGCGCACTTCATCGCCCATGAGGTGCTCAACGACGAGCCCGGGCGGGATCAGATTCTCGACTTCCTCGCGGACACGGATCGCGACGAAGACCAATTGCCCGACACGCTCTACGAAAGCCAGGGACAGATTCTCCCGGTCAATTTCGAGGCCAATGCTTCGATCACCACGCCGCTTGCGGCCCGCACGTTTGTGGTGACGGTGAACCGGCAATTTGAGGGCTGGGGCTATGTGCGCCTCACGGATCCGGGACAGGCGAAACTGGGCATCGAGTCGGTGATCCGCAGCGACGGCAAATCGATCAACCTGCACAATATCTGGACCAACATCCGCTACCGGAAGACGGACAACTTCAAGCTCACGTACCTGAATCTCTTCGACCGCGTCGCCGCCCCGGGCGTCGTCACGTACACCATCACCTACGCCACGCCGCCGCCGGACACCACGTCGCCGGTCACGCGGTTGCGTTTCGCCGGGCAGGTGACTCAGACCGGGAGCAATTACTACGTGACCCGTGACACCCAGCTCTACTTTACCTCCGAGGATGTCAGCCCGGTCAGCATTGAATACCGGCTCGATGCCGAAGCGAACTTCCATCCGGCGATTCCCTTCCAGCTGAACGTCACCGGCCCCCATGTGCTCTACTTCCGAGCCACCGACAGTTTCGGGAATGTCGAGCCGACGCAAACGGCCGCGGTCATACTCCAGGGCACGGGACCGGCGTTCGCCACGATCGATGCACGATCGGAATCGCTGACGTTGATTGGCGATGCGCTCTCCTTCCGGCCGACCCGCATTGAATTGAACGTCCCCGTGGCCGCCTCCGATGTGGCGACGACGGCGCAGGTGGATGTGTTCCAGGGCATCCGCGTGTGGCCGACCGTGGCCGGCGTGCCCATTGCGCCTACGCCTGCCACCATGGCCACGCTGGCAGTCGGCGGCGAGAACGTGAATTTCTACAAGTATCGGGTCAATGGCGGCGCGTGGAGCGCGGAACAAGCGGTGATCGCGCCCCTCACGCTCACCGCCCTCGCCGCCGGGAATGTCGCGTTGGACATCCTGGCGCGCTCCCAATTTGGCGGCTACCCGGCGGTCACCGCCGCCCTGAGCGTGGCCTGGGTGATCGATCCCGCCGCGGCGCCGTTGGTGCTTTCGGGTGTTTCCCCGGTGCCCACGCGGTATCCGTTCCCGGCGCTTACGGTGAATGCCACCGGGGTGGAGCTGTATCGCTGGAAGATCAACGAGTCCTATCTGCGGGCCGAGGTGGCGCCCGGCACGTCCTTCGATCTGCCGGTCCTCACCCCGGGCCTGCAGACGCTCAGTCTCTTGGCCCGTCGCGGCGGCGTCTGGCAAACGGAGGCGGCGGCTTCGACGTGGAAGTGGCTCTACGATCCCACCTACGGCTCCGACTTCACCTCGCTGCCGCAGGTGCTGGCCCGGTCCTTCAACGACGTGCAGGGGACCACCTTCTCGTTCGTCTGGGACGGGCGGAACGCGGGGGGAGTGCTCCAGCTCCCGGGTTGGTACACGGTCCGCATCCGCCTCACGGATGCACTCGGGAACCTTGGCTTTGTGAACCGGCTGGTGCGAATTGACCAGCTGGTGACTACGCCGATTCCGTTGACGGCGCAGGCCGATGGCGCTGAAAAGCCGGATGCGCGTGGCAGTTGGCTGGTTTGGCAGGAGCGCGGTTCGGGTACCCCCAACATCCGGGCGCGCAACATCGGGGGCGGGGGCGGTCCGGTCCTGGCGATCACGAACGAACCGTTCAACCAGGAGATCCCGCGCACCGATGGTCGTAACGCGGTCTGGCAGCGCCGCCGCGAAAACGGCAACTGGGACATTGCGCGGGTCGACCTCACCGCCCCAACGGTCGTCATCCCGGTGACGGACACGCCGACCCGGAATGAGATCAATCCGGTCATCGATTGGCCCTGGGTGGTCTGGCAGAGCAAGGATATCTCGAATCCGTCGGCGCCGTGGCAGCTGGAAGCGGCCAACTTGGAGACCGCGCAACGCTTCACCGTGGACGCAACTACGAGCGACCAACTGGATCCCGCGATTCGAGCGGGCCGCGTGGTCTGGCAGGATTTCCGCGATGTGGGCTATGGAGAGATTTATTTCCGTAATCTCGAGACGGGCGAACTGCGGCGGCTGACCAACAATGGCTTTGGCCAGTACGCCCCGGACATCGATGGTCATTGGGTGGTGTGGCAGGACAACCGCAACACGCAGGTCGACATCTATGGCCTGGATCTGCGGCGCGGGGTGGAGACGCGCCTGACCCAGACCGCGGCCAATGAGGCGCGTCCGCGCCTGGCCGGCAACTGGGTGCTCTTCACCGAGGATTCGGCGGGCGTGCTCACCGACAATTTCTTCCTGCTCGATCTCGGCACCGGGCGGTCGTTGCCCCTCACCCGATCCGCCACCAAGAAGAGTTTCGGGACGGTCGGCTCCGGTCAGCTCTTCTGGCAGGAAGGCGTCCCGGGCACGAGTATCGTGAATGCCGCGGCGGTCCCGGCGCTGCAGCCCGTGTTCCGCAACTACAACGCGATCGCCATCACGCCGGCCTTGGTCGCCCGGCATGCCAACGCCCACGCGCTGCTCACCGCCTGGAACACCGACGCCGGCGTGGTCTCGATTAGCCGCTTCCAGTCGTTTGCCCCGCTGACCACCGAGGTGGCGACCATCAGTGGCGGCGCCCCGAGCGGGGCGAACTTTGCCCTCGTGGCCGGCCAGTTCATCTGGGTGCGGTTTAACGACGCCCGGTTGGTCGATCTCGGCGCGGCTTCCGATGCCCCGCTCAATCTTCCCGCCGGGGCGTCCGCTTTCACCCACACGCGGCTGCCGCTTGGGTACACCGGCCATGCGCTGATCCGCTCGCTCGGACTCGCGAATGTGCGCGGAATCCGGGCCCTCGACGCCGAAGCCGGCCAGTGGCGGTTGCTTGCGGTCGACAACGGCACCATCATGGGACCCGATTTCCGGTTGCCGGATGTCGCGGTGATCATGGTCGATCTCTACCACCCCGTGAGCAATTGGACCCCCTGAACCCCATGCCCATCAGCCTCCCCCGTCTTCTGTCCCGTGTCCTGGTTCTCGGCTGCCTCGCAGCGGCGGGCCGGGGATTCTCGACGACGCCGGCGGACCTGGCGGCGCGCCTCGCGCGGAACGAGGCCCTCTTCCTCATCGATCTGCGTTCAGCCACCGCCTACCAGGCGGGTCACATTCCCGGGGCGATGAATATTCCGCTCGGCTTGCTCCCGTACAAACCAATCCCCGAGTCGCAACCGGTGGTCGTGTATGGCGACGGCCTCGGCCTGATTGGCGATGTTCAGGCGTTGGCCGCCATTCGCGCCAAGCAGGGGGCGCGCGGGGAGGTGCTGGAAGGCGGTTACGCGGCGTGGTTGTCGGAGACGCGCCTTTCGACGGCGAAGCCGGGGGTGGGCCCGGAGAAATTGCCGGGCATCACCTACGATCAGCTCGTGGCCGCCGGAAAGGGCGACATGGTGCTCGTTGATTTGCGCCCGGCCACTGCTGAGGTGCGGGCCGCGTCGGATTCGAAACCGGCGCGGGTGGAGGCCACCGCCGCCGTGCCCGACCCCTTGATGGATTTTGCGTCCAAGCTGGGTGTCCCGGTGGTCGCTCCCAACGGTGCGCTCGCGCTCGGCGCGACCGCGGCTCCAAGCGGATCGCCCAAGGTTGCGGGGGCGCCGGCCCGAGCCGCCGCGGCGAATCCCGACGGCGCCACGTCGAACCGTCTGCTGGTCCTCGTGGCCGACAGCGACAGCGCGGCCAGCGAGGCGGCGCGGCAGTTGCGGGCGAGCGGCCAGTATCGATTCACCATCCTGATCGGCGGAACCGAGAGCATTCGCCACGAGGGCCGCATGGGTTCCGCCCGTATGAACGGCGATGGGAAAGTCGCAACGCCGCCCGCCACGCCCTGATCTGAATTTACTGCCTGCCATGATTCCACGTTGCCCTCACCTTCTTCTGACCGGAGCCGCCGCTCTCTTGCTGGCGGTGGCGGCGGCCCGGGGTGCGGTGGCGATCAATGAGGTGCAGGTGACCAATGTCGGCACCTCAACGTTCACCGTCGTCTGGACGACTTCCGAGGTGTCCGCTCCCGGGTTGGACGTGTTCTCCGACAGTGGCGGCCTGACTCCGATTACCCCAACCGTGGGCCGCGAATTTTTTCCGATCTCCGAAGGCGACCTGGCGGTGGTCAACGACGCCACTGCGCGCGGAGGGCGGCAGGCTCTGGTGCAACTGGCGGTCAACCGGCGGGTGGTGGTCGTGCGGGTGACCGGGTTGGCGCCGGCCACGGCGTACTACGTGCGGCCGCGCACCTTCGGTCCCGACGGGGCCGACAATGGCGGCGGCCCGGTGGCGCTCCGATTGGCGACGACGGCGCAATTTACGCGAATGGTGGGTGACGCCCGGTTGGTGCGGGTGCGAGTTCCGGGGCTGCCGGTCGAGGGCATGATTGCACTCGTCCAGGGCCCCGCGGGCCTGCCGCCGCTCTCCGCCATCTTCGGCGACGGCGCCCCGGCGGATTCCGCCTTTCTCCCGCTGGCCAACCTGTTCGACCCGGTGACCGGCACCAATGCCCTCCTCGAATCCGCTCAGTCGATTTCCGTGCGGGTCTTGGGTTACGGGGCTCCGGCCGATTCATCGACTCACTCCATCGGATTTGGCCCGACCTTCGACGTGGCGAAGTACGAATTGATCGAGGCCAACCTCATGACGCCGGCGCCGGTGATCACCACCTCGCCGGTGAACCGCACGATCGAGGCGGGCGCCACCACGACGTTCACCGTCGTTGCGACAGGCACGCCGCCGCCGACCTACCGGTGGCAACGCCAGCCGGCCGCGGGCGGAGAATGGGCTGACCTGGCCAACGGCCCCACCTATGCGGGCGTCGCCGCCGCCACGCTCCAGGTGGCCAACGTCACGCTGGCGATGAGCGGCGACCAATTCCGCGCCATTGCCACGAATGGGATTCTCCCGGATGCCACGAGCAATCCCGCCACACTTTACGTCACGGGTTTCTTCAGCGATTTCAGCCCGACTTCGGGCGGGCAGGGTGCGAGTGTTACCCTCACCGGCAGCGGCTTTGACGGCGCCACTGCGGTCAGGTTCAACGGCGTCGATGCTGAATCCTTCACGGTCGTGTCGCCGACCCAAATCACGGCCGTCGTTCCCACGCTGGCGACTTCCGGCTTCGTCACGGTGGTCACTCCGGGCGGGACCTACGCGTCGTCGACGGTATTCTCCGTGCCGACGGGGCCGCAGTTGGTGAACCTGGCGGCGCGGGCTCTGGTCGGTTCCGGTGAAAAAGCCCTGCTCGGGAGCTTCACGATTGAGGGTGCCACGGCGAAACCGGTGCTGATTCGCGTCCTCGGGCCGGCGCTGGCGGCCCTGCCGGTCGCCGGCGCCCTGGCGGATCCGCTCTTTACGGTCCACGATGGCACGGGTGCGGTGGTGGCCTCCAACAACGATTGGGGCTCGGGCGCGACGGCGCCGGCACTGGTGGCCGCGGCCACGCAAGTCGGGGCCATCGCCCTCGGGGATGACAGCAAGGATGCCGCCCTGCTCCAAACCTTCAGTCCTGGAACGTACACCGTGCGCGTGGCGGGAGTGGCGGGCACCTCCGGCGTGGCCCTGCTCGAAATCTACGACACCGATTCCGCCGCGCGCGTGGCCATGCTCTCCAGCCGCGCCTGGATTGCCGCCGGGCAATCCAACACCGTCGGCTTTGTCATCGGGGCGGGCGGGGTGGGCAAGACCGTGCTGATTCGCGCGGTGGGCTCCCCGCTGGTGACCGCCCTCGGGGCCCTCTCGAATCCGCAGCTGACGATCTTCTCCGGGGCCACGCCGATCGCGACCAATGACGATTGGGGCAGTGCCGCCGATCCCGGGAAAATCGCGACTGCCATGGCGGTGGTCGGGGCGATGCCGCTCTCCCCGAGTGATGCCGCGGTGTTGCTCACGCTGCCGCCGGGCAGCTACACGGCGCAGGTTTCCGGGGCGAGCGGAGCCGCGGGCTTTGCGCTCACCGAGGTGTTCCTGGTCGATGGCTACCGCGCGACCACGGCCGCACCCGCGCTGCTGGCGCCGCTGCAGGATCGCACGGTTCCGGCGGGCACGGCCGTCTACTTCAGTGCGCCGATCGTGGCGAAACCCGGTCCGGTCTCATTCCAGTGGAAGAAGGATGGCGTGAATGTAGCCGGCAGCACGCTGGCGGGGCTCCCCGGGGTGCTCTTCCTCCCTGCCGTCACCGCGACCGATGCCGGGGCCTATGCGGTCGCCATCACCAACAGCGCCGGCACAACCCTCACGCAGGCCGCCGCCCTGACGCTGGCAGGCGTGTTGCCAACGCATACGGTGGTCGGGCGGGGTTATGTGCCGGGTGACACCGTGACGATTACGAATACCCTGGCCTACAGCGGGGTGGCCACGGCCGTCGACTGGCAGGTGGTCCTCCCGGCCGGCTGGAGTTTTGCGACCGCCAGCGGAGCGGTGGGCGGAAGCGGACCCAGCGCCGGCGCCGCCAGCCTGCTGGAGTGGCATTGGACCACGGTGCCGGCGAGTCCGTTCAGTTTTGCCTATACGCTTAATGTGCCGGCGGGACAGATGGGGACCCGGCCGGTGAGCGCGCTCGTCGCCGTCACCCAGAGCGAAACCCCGACCCCCTACACGGCCAAACCGGATCCCCTCCCGGTGCGGAT
>JBBRWR010000139.1:0-19203 GCA_038249085.1 Opitutales bacterium | reverse complement strand
GGGGTGCCTTGTTGTGGGCGGGGTGCCTTGTTGTGGGCGGGGTGCCTTGTTGTGGGCGGGGTGCCTTGTTGTGGGCGGGGTGCCCTCACCCCGCGAGGCACACACCGCCCAACCGAAAATTGCGGGGTGAGGGCACCCCGCCCACCCCAATCCCACCCATGAACTCGATCCAAGGCCCCGCCCTCTTCCTCGCGCAATTCGTCCGCGCCGAGGCGCCGTTCGACTCGCTCGACGGACTCGCCCGCTGGGCAGCTTCCCTCGGTTACCGCGGCGTCCAGGTGCCGGCGTGGGAATCGCCGCGCCTGATCGATCTGCCTCTCGCCGCGGAGTCGCAGGCGTACTGTGACGACTGGCGCGCAGGCCTCGCGACGTTTGGCCTCGCCGTGACCGAACTCAACGCGGCGCTCGCGGGCCAGGTCATGGCGATTCACCCCGCCTACGCGGTGGCGTTTCAGCCCTTTTACCCCGCCGGGCTCGACGACCGCGCCCGGGTCGCCTGGGCCACGGAACAATTGCAGCGCACCCTCCGCGCCGCTGCGAAACTCGGCACCACCTGCGTACCCGTGCTCTCGGGCGGGCTCGCCTGGCATCTCGCCTACCCGTGGCCGCAGCGCCCCGCCGGCTTGATCGACGAGGCCTTCCGCGAACTCGCGCGGCGCTGGCGCCCGGTGTTGGACCTCGCGGCGGATCTCGGCTTGACGATCGGCTTCGAACTCCACCCCGGCTCCGATCTTTTCGACGGCTGCACCTTCGAACGCTTTCTCGCCGCGGTCGGCGATCATCCCGCGGCCTGTCTCAATTACGATCCCAGCCACCTCCTGCTGCAGCAACTCGATTACCTCGCGTTCATCCGGCGCTACGGCGCCCGCATTCGCGGCTTCCATGTCAAGGACGCCGAGTTCCGACCAGACGGACGCTGCGGCGTCTACGGCGGCTACGAAGGTTGGCCCGGGCGCGCCGGGCGTTTTCGCTCCCTCGGCGACGGTCAAGTGGACTTCCGCCGCGTCTTCACCCTGCTCACCGAGGCCGGCTTCCGCGGCTGGGCGGTGATGGAGTGGGAATGCGCCGTGAAGTCCCCCGAGCAGGGCGCCCGCGAAGGCGCCCCGTTCATCGCGCGTCATCTCATCGAGGCGACCGCCGTGGCCTTCGATGACTTCGCCGGTCGCGCTCCCGACGACGCCATCAACCGTCGCATCCTGGGGCTCGACTGAACCCCGCTTCCACGAGCGCACCCACTCTTTCCACCCGCGCTAAAGACAATCCAACCCGCTGCTGCGAAGATTAACGCGTTCAACTTCTCTTCCCGTGCCCAATCCCTTCGCCTCACCCGCCACCCCTTCCGTCGCCGACCTCGCGGTCAAGGCCCGTGCGATCCGTCGCGACATCGTCACGATGGTGCACCGCGCCAACTCCGGTCACATTGGCGGCAGCCTCAGCGCCACCGAGATCATGGTCGCCCTCTTCCACGGGATCATGCGGCACGACCCGCAGCAGCCCCGCTGGCCCGGACGCGATCGCTTCGTGCTCTCGAAGGGCCACTGCTCCCCCGTCTATTACGCGCTGCTCGCCGACTGCGGCTATTTCCCCCGCACCGATCTCGAGACGTTTCGTCGCCCCGGTTCTCATCTGCAGGGGCATCCGAGCCAGGGCCGGACCCCGGGCATCGACGCCTCGACCGGCACCCTGGGACTCGGCCTCTCCACCGCCTGCGGACTCGCGCTCGCCGCCAAACTCCGCGGCGAAACCCACACCGTGTTTGTGCTGTGCGGTGACGGCGAGCAGCAGGAGGGCCAGATTTGGGAGGCCGCGATGTTTGCCCACAAATACCAACTCGACCACCTGATCGCCTTCACCGACCGGAACCGCCTCCAGACCGACGGCGACACCGAGGAGGTCATGCCGCTCGATCCGCTCGCCGAAAAATGGCGCGCCTTCGGCTGGAGCTCCTGGGAAATCGACGGCCATGATTTCGTGCAGATTGCGGCGGCCGTGGCGCGGGCGCGCGCCGAGCCCGGGCGTCCCGCGATGATCATCGCCAACACCACCAAGGGCCGCGGCGTCTCGTTCATGGAAAACGTCGCGAGCTGGCACGGCACGCCGCCCACCGCCGACGAACACGCCCGCGCCCTCGCCGAACTTAATCATGCCGCCGCTTAAACAAACCCGTCAGGGCTATGTCGACGCTCTGCTCGAACTCGCCCCGGTCCTTCCCCAGCTCGTCGTGCTCGACGCGGATGTGGCGAAGGCCACCAAGACCTGCGACTTCGAAAAGAAGTATCCCGCCCGCTTCTTCAATTGCGGCACCGCCGAACAGAATGAGCTCTCGGTCGCCGCCGGTCTCGCGCTCGAGGGCTTCATCCCGTTCGCCACGACCTTCGCGATGTTCGCCACCACCCGCGCGGGGGATCAGTTGCGAAATTCGATCTGCTATCCCAAGGCCAACGTGAAGGTGGTCGGCTCCCACGCCGGCATCACCACCGGCGGCGACGGCGCCTCGCATCAGGCCTGCGAGGACCTCGCGATCACCCGCGCCCTCCCCCACCTCACCGTGCTCGTGCCCGGCGATTACGAGGAGGCTCGCCAGGCCACTCACGCCGCCGCGCGTCACGTCGGTCCCGTGTACCTGCGCCTCGGCCGCGACGCCTACCCCGTCGTGCCCGAATTGCACGACGGCTTCATCATCGGCCGCGCCAAATGTCTTCGCGACGGCAACGATGTCACCCTGGTCTCGACCGGAATCATGGCGTCCGAGGTCCTCGCCGCCGCCACCCTTCTCGCCGCCGACGGCGTGAGCGTCCGCGTGCTGCACTATCCCACCCTCAAGCCCCTCGACCCGGAGCCGCTGCTGCGCGCCGCCCACGAGACCCGCGGTTTCGTCACCGCCGAGGAACATTCGATCGTCGGCGGCCTCGGCGAAGCCGTGGCCAGTTTCCTCGCCGAACACCACCCCGCCCCGTTGCGTCGCATCGGGGTCCGCGACGTGTTCGGTCAATCGGGGCATGCCGCCGAGTTGCTCGATCTTTACGGCCTGCGCGCCCGCGACATTGTCCGCGCTGCGCGGGCGGTGCTTGCCACCTCCGTCCCGGTCGCCGCAAAGTAAAGAACCCCGCTGCCCTGCCGGCCGGCTGCCGGGTCCGGCGATGCGCCCGCCCACCTCACGATCGTTTCGACCTGATCCTCCCATGCTCGCCCTCGTCAAAACCGCCCCCGGCCCGGGTCATGTCGAATTGATTGACGTGCCCGAACCGACACCCACCGCCGATCAGGTGAAATTGGAGGTCGCCACCTGCGGCCTCTGCGGCACCGACCTGCACGTGCTGTACGATACGTTTCGCAATTTTCCTCCGGTCATCCTCGGCCATGAATTCGTGGGCCGGGTGATCGCCGAGGGCGCGGACGTCAAGGGGCGGACCGATCCCACCGCCCGCTATGCCGTGCTCGGTGCGACCGCCGTCACCGATCCGGCCTGCCCGTTTGTGCGGGCCGGCGAATTCATCCTCAGCCCGAGCCGCCGCGGGATGGGCCATGGCGTCAACGGCGCCTTCGCGCGCTACGCCGTCGCGCGCCCGGATCAACTCTTCCGCCTCGACGACGCGCTGCCCACCGAGGAAGGGGCGTTGGTGGAACCGCTCGCCGCCGCCGTGCACGCCGTCGCGGAGCAAGCCAGGGTCCGACCCGGCGACATTGCCCTGGTATCCGGGCCCGGTCCCATCGGGTTGCTGTGCCTGATGGTGCTGGTGCACATGGGAGTGAAAACCCTCGTCGCCGGCACCTCCGCCGACACCCGCCGGCTCGCACTCGCCCTGGAACTCGGCGCCGCGCGCGGCATCAATGTCGAACGGGAAAATCTGGCGGAAATTGTCCGCGCCGAGGCGGGTTCCCACGGAGTCGACGTGGCCTTTGAAGTCTCCGGCGCCGGCGCCTCCGCCGCGGCCTGCCTGCACGCGCTGCGCCCGCTCGGTTCCTACGTCCAGGTGGGCCATTTTGGCCGCGACATCACCGTGCCGTTCGATCGCATCGGCTTCAAGCAGCTCCGCGTCACCGGCTCGGTCGGCTACACCGAAGCCACCTGGCATCGCACGCTGAAACTCCTCGCCCAGGGGCTCCGCCCGAGCCGGATCGTAACCCATCGCCTGCCCCTTGCCCAATGGCGCGAAGCCTTTGACCTCTTCGAACGCAAGGAAGCCGCCAAGATCCTCCTCGCCCCCGGCGACTCCTGACGCCGTTCCACGCTTCAGCGACCAAGAGACCATGGACCAAGGGACCAGAAGGCTTGGAAGAAAACGTCACCCTTGCCAACCCACCCTCTGGCCCCGTCTCCCCATCTCTCCGTCTCCCCATCTCTCCGTCTCCCCATCTCCCAAGTCTTCCATGTCTTCCCCCATGTCTCGCCTCACGGATAAGACCGTCCTCATCACCGGTGCCAGCAAAGGTATCGGTCGCACGCTCGCCCTGGCCTGCGCCCGCGAGGGTGCCGACGTCATTCTCAATTACCACTCGGACCGCGCCGGCGCCGCAGCCGCCGCAGCGGAGATCCGCGCCCTCGGCCGCCGCGCCCTCGTGGTCCGCGCCGACCTCGCCCGCGTGGCCCAGATCGACCGGATGTTCGCGACCGCGCGCCAACACTTCGCCCGCCTCGATGTGCTGCTCAACAACGCCGGGCTCACCGGCTGGTCGAGCCTGTTTGAGACGACGGAGGCCAAGTGGGACGTCGTCCTCGACACGAATCTCAAGGGCACCTTCTTCTGCTCCCTCGCCGCCGCCCGCTGGATGCGCGAAACCAAGACCCCCGGCGCCATCGTCAACGTCTCCACCAATTGCGCCGCCCTCGGCGTGAAGAACCTCGTCGCCTACGCGACCAGCAAGGCCGGCCTGCACGGGCTCACCAAACAGCTCGCCATTGAGCTCGCCCCGCTCGGCATCCGCGTGAACACCTTTGCCCCCGGGCCGGTGAACGTGGAGCGCAACCTCCGCGACGATCCCGACTATCGCCGCGTCTGGGGCGAGATGATCCCGCTCGGCCGCACCGCCGAACCCGCCGAGATGATCGGCCCCGCCCTCTTCCTCGCGTCCCAGGAATCCAGTTACGTCACCGGCCAGATCTTCTATGTCGATGGCGGCTGGACCGTCCAGGGTCGCATCCCCACCGCCAATCTGGAAAAGGCCGCGAAGAAAAACCGCTGACCCATAAAGAAACTCCGCGGCGGCCTCGTCGGTTTCGGCTGCATCGGCCCGCATCATCTCGATGCGATCCGCCGGCTCGGCTTCGAACGGCGCCCGCTTGGCCCGGACGCGCCCTCGTGGTGCGCCAGGTTCCAGTGAATCGCTCCACCCTCAATACGAATAGGTGGTGGTGAAGCGAATATCGCGGGGCTCGACCAGATCGTAGCGGCTGTAAGCGAGGCCACGCCCCCCCGGTACCAGAAAACCATCCGGCGCAGTCGCCGAGGTGGAGAGCCGCTGCGGGATGATGCCAGCGCGGTCAAAGACATTATAAACGTTGATCTGAAAGGTCACGCGGCCGGGCAGGCGATCGAATTTCCGCACGTAACGCAGCATCAGGTCGGTGTTGACCTGGGCGCGGCCTTGCAGCTCCTCGCCGCGTGAATTCTCACCGATCACGTTGGCACTGCGCCAGCGCCCACCCCCGCCCACGCTGATACCCTTCAGCCAGCCCGTCTTGAAATCGTAGGCGGTGAAAAAGCTCACCTTGTGCGGGCGCAGGTTCCACCGCTTTTCCTGGTCGGCCTTGTCGATGTTGACCTCGTCGACGAGGTTGTAGATCTCGCGCGCGACCGAGACGTTGTCGCTGGTCGTCAGGGTGGAGAGGTCGGCGGCCGGGGTCCGAGCACCGAGTTCGATCCACTTCGCCACCGCGCCGCCCGCCGCATACGCGCCGGGATTCACGACGTACAGGCCGGCGGCATTCTGCGTGACACCCTGCGTCACCTGGTGGGGGCTGGCCAAAGTGAAGCCATACCAGGGGATGGCTTCGTTGTAGAGGTTGCTGCGCCCGGAATCGGTGTAGGAGTAGTTGAGCACCAGCCGCCAGCTCGGCGTCGGGTTGCCGGTGAGCCGCACTTCGTAGCCTTCCGACTCGAAGTCCGTCAACGAGCCGGAGACGGGCGGCGTGTACGTCTGATAAAGAGTCGCCCACTCGGCGGCCGCGAACGGCCGGCCGCTGCCCACGAGGACGCTGGCGAAAGCGTCCATGATGCGGCGGTTGCGATCATTGAATGTGCCGGGCGCCCCATAAGCGCCGGTCGCGCCCCGCTCGTTGGAGGTGAAACGGGCGAGCTTGGCGTTGAGCCGCCCCGTCAGAAGATCGAACGCGACGCCGTAGTCGGAGCCGTCGCTTTCCGGCGGATCGGCGAGCCGGCCGTCGGGAAACACCGTTCGGTTGAAGGAAGGTACGCCGACACTCGACGAGCGGTTGGCGAATACGGAAGCCCAGCGCGTCAGATGGAACACCGCGCCGCCCGTGTACGTTTCCCCTTTGAAATAATTCGTGGTTTGTTTGGCGGGATCGCGATCCACCACGTCACCAACCGACGGGTCCCGGATATAGCCGTACTGGACGATTTCCACCCGGTCTTCCCGGTAGCCGAACGTCGTCACCAACCGGTCGTTCCAGAACTGGCTCTGGACGACGCCGAGCCGCGAGTTGGTGGTTTGGGTGGCGCCGCCATTGGTGCCGTCGCCCTCGTTGACATTGGCAAACACCAGCGGGTAGTCGCGCCCGGCAAAGTTGATCGTCGCGGGCAACGACCGCCAGTCGCCAACGCGGTAGGTGGAGGTGTCACCTTCGCGCAGGTAATTTCGCACCCGGATGCGATTGTTGGCGTTCGTCAGGGTCGCATTGAAGGGGGCGCCCTCGAGCACGAGCCAGCTGTTGGCCCGCTCGTCGTACTCCGCCGTGTGGGAGACCAGACCGGCGAGGCGATGAGTGCCGAGCCATTTCCACTTCGGCATGAGCGTGTAGGAGAGTGAAAGCCGGGATTCGCGCGAATCATGATAATGAATGTCGCGCCGCCACTCGCCGTCGAAGTACAGCTGCCCGGTGTAAGGGTTGTTGGGACCACCGACGCCCAGCGTGCGGTTGGCCTCGCCGTAGAGCGTGGGGCTGTTGCCGGTCATCAGATGGATGAGCGCGTTGGTTTCCTGGTAGTTGTGGCTCAAGTTGAGGAACAGGTGGCGCGCGATCTGGTAGTCGGCCGTGAGGGTGTAGTTTTGGAGCGTCTGGTCGCGAAACATCCCCGGGCCGGCGGCATTGCTGGAGTACGGATAAAAACCCGGGTCGTTGATGCGCAGGTAGGAGCCGGTCACGCCAGGGGTGCCGTCCGGGGCGCGCACCGCGGCGTTGTTGTAGGTGCCGGTGAGATACGTGCCGACGGCGTCGAACAGGGTCCCGTCGTTCTCGATGTAGACCGCGCGGTGGTTCGTGCCGGTGCGCGCGGCGTTGCGCCCGGTCACCCCCAGGGCGATGAGCGCCGCGGCGGGCAGCGTCCCGGTCGGCGTAAACGTGACCGCACCAACCCCGCTCGCATTGCGGTTGTCGTACCAGGCGAGCATCTCCTCGGATGCCGCGAGAGTCCGAATGACGGCGCCGATGTCGCGGCCCTTTTCCCCCATCGCCGTGAGTTTGAGCCGGGGCAGCGGGCGCCAGGCGATCGAACCGAACAAGCGTTCCTTGTCCTGGAAATCAAAACTGCGCCAGCCGCCGTTTTCCTGATCCACCGCGGCGAGCGAGACGGCGAGGCGGTCTTTGCGCAGGACCTTGTTCGCGTCGAACTCGACGCGGCTGCGATTCCAGCGACCCATGGAATAGCGGAGCTGCGCGGTGTCGCGCGTAAACAGGGGGACCTTGGAGGACTGGTTGAACATGCCGCCGCCGGGACCGACGCCGAAGAGGATGCCATTGGGGCCGCGGCTGTCCTCGTAACGGCCGACCCGATAGCTGTCGCCGGGCGCGATCCCGACGAAGTAATCCAGACCCTGGCTCGCGGAGATGCCGCGGGTGAGGATCTTGCCGTTGAGGTTCTGGGCATTGATGAACGCATTCTGGCCGTTGCCCGAATTGCGCGCCTCGGTGTCGACTTCGGAATTGACCGAGTATTCGACCAGTTGCTTGAGGTCGTTGGCGCCGATGTCGTCGAGAAACTCCTGCGTGAACACCGAGACGGAGCCCGGAGTGTCGCGCAGCTTGGTGTTGAGGCGGCTGCCCGCGAGGGTGTTTTCCGCCAGGTACCCGATGTCGGCATCGGTGATGACGACGAACGGGCTCAACTCGACGATATCATCCGGTGTGGACGCCGGGGGCGGGACAACCTGGGCACACAGGAACGAAGAGCCCGCGAGCGCAAGCGCTCCCGTACTCCGCAAAGCATGAATGGTAATCATGGTATGGCTGGGTTTTGAATCGGATTCGGAGCCTGCGGGGCGACAGGCGGGAGGGGCGGTGGACCGAAGCCCGGCCACCAGTGGGACGAAACGCGTCCCACGCGGTTTCGATGCAGCCGTGGCGCGGCACGGGAAACATGGACGACACACGGTCCATGCGACCGAGGATACCGATCAGTTACGCCGGAGCAAGACTGCTGTCTTGCGGGAACGAAGGCCCGCCGCGCCACCGCGGGAAACGGCTGCGCCCCCTGGCCGCCGCCCTCGACTTCTTCCGGATTGCCCCCACCCTGTTCCGCCCAGGCACAGGAACATTCCGCCGCAGGTAAAGACAGCGCAGGAACCTCCGATCTATTCTCGACCATGCCACCCCGCGTCAAAACCGCCATCCTCGGCACCGGCAACATCGGCACCGACCTCATGTGCAAGTTGCTCAAGCGACCGGGCGCGGTCGAACTCGCGCTGTTCGCCGGCATCGATCCGGCGTCCGCCGGTCTCGTCCGCGCGCGATCGCTCGGCGTGCCGGCGAGTGATCGCGGCATCGACGCCATCCTCGAGGCGAACGACATCCGCATCGTCTTCGACGCCACCAGCGCCCGCGCCCACGTCCGTCACGCCCCCATCCTCGCCGCCGCCGGCAAACTCGCCATCGACCTCACCCCAGCCGCCCGCGGGCGCTACGTTGTTCCGCCTGTAAATCTGCGGGCGCACCTGGGCTCTCCCAACGTCAACCTCATCACTTGCGGCGGACAGGCGACCATCCCGCTCGTGCATGCCGTCAGTCGGATCACGCCGGTGAGCTACGCGGAAATCGTCAGCACCGTGGCCAGCGCCTCCGCCGGCCCCGGCACGCGGCAAAACATCGACGAGTTCACGTTCACCACCGCCCGCGGCATCGAGGCGATCGGCGGCGCGCCGTCCGCCAAAGCGATCATCATTCTCAACCCCGCCGATCCCCCGATTCTCATGCGCAACACGATCTATGTCATGCCGGAGGGTGACTTCGACGAGGCTGCCGTCGCCCGCTCCGTCGCCCAGATGGTCGCCGAAGTGCAGACCTACGTGCCCGGCTACCGGCTCAAGGGCGCGCCCGTCCTCGACGAGGTCAAGACCCCCGCCGGCCCGCGCCGCACGATCACCCTGCTGCTCGAAGTCGAGGGCGCCGGCGACCACCTGCCCACCTACGCCGGCAACCTCGACATCATGACCGCCGCCGCCTGGCGGGTCGCCCAGGTTTTCGCCTCCGGCGAAAACCCATCGTTTTCGCTCCGCGAAAACAGCCATTTATGAATTCGCCAAATCCCTCCTCTCCCTCCGCCATCGGCGGAGCACCAGTTTTGGCGAAGCCGAAAATCACGGACAGCAGCCTGCGCGACGGTTCCCACCCGATGCGGCACCAGTTCACGATCGAGCAGGTGCGGGCGGTGGCGCGCGCCCTCGACGAGGCCGGGGTGCCTGTCATCGAGGTCTCCCATGGCGACGGCCTGGGCGGCTCGTCGCTGCAATACGGTTTCTCGCTCGTCGACGAGATGGAACTGATCTCGGCGGCGGGTGAAGTCTGCACGCGCGCCAGGATCGCCGTGCTGCTCCTGCCCGGGGTCGGCACGCAAAAGGAGCTGCGCGAAGCCGCGCGCCGCGGCGCCGGCATCGTCCGCATCGCCACGCAATGCACCGAGGCCGACGTGTCGGAGCAACACTTCGGCCTCGCCAAAGAACTGGGGCTCGGGACGGTCGGCTTCCTCATGATGGCGCACATGCGACCGCCCGAAGTGCTGGCCGAACAGGCCGTCCTCATGGAGCGCTACGGCGCCGACTGCGTGTATGTCGTCGATTCGGCCGGGGCGATGCTGCCGGCCGATGCCGCGGCGCGCGTCGCGGCCCTGAAGCGCGCGGTGAAGTGCCAGGTGGGTTTCCACGCCCACAACAACCTCGGCGTCGCCATAGGGAACAGCCTCGCCGCCATCGAGGCCGGCGCCGAACAAATCGACGGCTGCCTGCGCGGCCTGGGCGCGGGCGCCGGCAATGCCCCCACCGAGATCCTTGCCGCCGTGCTCGACAAAATGGGCCTCAATCCCGGACTCGACGTCTTCAAGCTCTGCGACGCCGCCGAGTTCGTGCTCGCCCCGATGATGCCGTTCCAGCCGATTCCCAACCGCGACGCGATCACCATCGGCTACGCGGGAGTCTATTCCACCTTCCTCCTCCACGCCCGCCGCGCCGGCGAACGTTTCGGCCTCGATCCGCGCGAAATCCTCGTGGAACTCGGCCGCCGCCAGGCCATGGCCGGCCAGGAGGACATGATCCTCGACGTGGCTTTTTCCCTGCGGCAAAAAGCCTAGGGTTTTTCGCTCCGCGAAAACCGAACTTCACTCCCGGTACCATTCATGTCCCTTCCTGATTCAGTCTCTTCCGCTGCGCCGCGCCGCGCGGCGCAGCCATCAGGTTTTGGCGGAGCAAAAACCTCGGGCATCTGGCGGATCATTCCGTCGCCGATGCTCACCGAGATCCTGGCGCAGAGCGGCTTCGATTTCCAGATCCTCGACTGCGAGCACGGCGCCTACGATTGCGCGACGCTGCTCCCGGACATCCTGGCCTGCGAACGCCACGGCTGCGCGCCACTCGTGCGCGTGAGCGGCACCGACCCGGTCGAGGTGCAGCGCTGCCTCGACCTCGGCGCCCGCGGCCTGGTGTTCCCGCAACTCGCCACGCCCGAAGCGTTCGTGCGCGCCGGCGCGATGATGGACTATGCCCCCGCCGGCACCCGCGGTTTCAACCCGTTTGTGCGCGCCGGTGATTACGGCTCCGCTTCCACCCGGCCCCGGCCCTGGTTCATTCCCATCGTGGAGACGCTGACCGCCGCCCGCGCGATCGATGCCATCGTCCGCCAGGAGCGCATCGATCTGATCTACATCGGCAGCTACGATCTCTCCGCGCAGCTCGGTTGCCCGGGGCAAATGGAGGCCCCCGAACTCGTCGCCCTCGTCGACTCCATCGTGGCGGCGTGTCAGGCCGCCGGCAAACCGGTGGGCCTGATGGCGCTTTCCGCCGCCGCCGCCCGCCGGCTCACGGAGCGCGGCGTGCAGGCCGTGGTGCACGGGGTCGAAAGCCACCGGATCAAAGCGGCCATGACCGCGGTCGTTTCCCCGCCGACCTGACGCCGGCCAGGGACGACGCAAACGTGGTGTTCCCGATTACGCCTCCGCCAGCCAGGCGCGCGCGGCCTCAATCTGATTGCGCTCGAAATAGCGGATCTTCGCCGTCGTAAACGGACGGCAGAAACCCGCCATCCACTTTTCCCAGTTCTTGTCACCCAGCATCGCGACGCGTTCGAGGTCGGAGAAGTGTTTCAGGTCGAACTTGATGTCGTCCCAGAGCGCTTTCGCCTCCCAGCCGTGAAAGTCGACCATCTCGAACAGCACGCGGATCTTGCCGTGCTTCTTTTGGAGCCGGTCAAATTCCGGCCCGAAGTGCTCGTAGTCGCTGTGCACCAGCTTGCCGCTCACCTGCACCTCCAGCACTTTGCCTTCATTCACTTCCGTTAGTTTGATTGCCATGGTAATATTCCTTTCTGGGTTGATGGGTTGATCGCTGTGATGACTCGTTGACCCGTATATCATAGGCCGGTTCACCCCGGTTTTCGAGCACCTTCTGAAGCGGGCGAATTAGGGCGTGTTGGCAAATTGGGCAACGCCTGCGCGGCCGGTCCTGTCAACACGCCCTAATTCTCGAGGCGATACAGGTGCGTGCGCGTGCGGACGAACAACGCCCGGCCCGCCACCGCCGGCGACGCCATGCAGCCGGCCTCGAGCTTGTTTTCCGCGAGCACTTTGAATTGCCGGCCCGCCTCGATCACCGTGCCGTTCCCGTTCTCGTTGAAAAAATAGATCCGCCCCTCGGCCGCCACCGGCGACGCAGAATGATTTCCCGTGCCGGGCAGGCGCTCGCGCCAGACTTGGGCGCCCGTCTTGGCCTCGAGGCAGGTCACCACGCCGCCGTCCTGATCGAGCATGAAGAGCAGATCGCCGATGAGCAGCGGCGAGGGGCGGTTCGACACGTTGCGCGTGACCTTCCAGGCCACGTGCGTGTCAGTCACGACGCCATGGCCCCCCAGTTTCACCGCCCAGAGTTCACCGCGCGCCAGCCCCGTTGCCGTGTAGACCAAATCGGGGCCCACGACGGGACGCACGGTGCCGGAGTGGTGCTTGCGCTCCTCCACGCGCCACAATTCCCTGCCGGTCGCGGGATCGTAGCAATACGTCGCCTTGGAGCCGACGCTGAGCAGCAGCGGCTGGCCGTCGTGGATCACGACCAGCGGCGAGGAGAAGGCCTTGCGAAAGTCGCCGTCGCGGATCGGCTTGCCCTCGGGGGTGAGATCCTGGAAATCGACCGAGCGATCGGTCCTCCACACGGTCCGGCCGGTCTCCTTGTCGAGGGCAACGACGTACTGATAGTCCGCCCCGTCGAAATGCATGATCAGCAGGTTGCCCCAGACGGTCGGCGAAGAACCCGCCCCGCGCCAATGGTTGCACGGCAGGTCCCGGCGTTCCCAGCGCACCTGGCCGGTCTGCGCGTCCAGGCAGGCCGTGCCCGGCGAGCCGAACGTCACGTAGACGCGACCTTCCTCGAGGACCGGCGTCGGCGATCCATAGCTGTTGAATTTGTCGGCATACTGCGGCGTCGCGACCGTGAACAATTTCAGGTCATGGATCACCTTCCCCGTGGCCCGGTCGACCGCGACCGCGAAGAGCTCGGTGCCATCCTCGGTGGCGGTGGTGAGCCAGACCTGGCCGCCCCGCACCACGGGCGAGGACCACGCCTTGCCGTGGATGGCGGTCTTCCATTGCACGTGTTCGGACTCGCTCCACGTGAGGGGCAACCCGGTGGCATCGGCCAGGCCCTGCCCGGTCGGACCCCGGAATTGCGGCCAGTCTTCTCCTCCGCGTGCCGGCGTCAACCGGCACAGGACGGCGATGAGGAAGAGCAGCGCAGGCGGGAGATTTTTCAACATGGCGGTGGGCGCGGTGAACCCGCGAGCAAATCGAGGGGCGGGCATGTCTGCCGGTGACGGGTACCGCTGGCAACAAAAACCACGCGCCCCGCGGGCAGCCGGCGCGCGGCCTCAATCCGTCACCACCCGGCCCGCCGACACCTCCGGGTCGACCGCGAGCAGGCGGCCGGGCTCACGCACCCCGTGGTTGGACAACCTGACCGGACCGGTGCGGGCGCCGGCCACCCGCGCATGCAACCGGGCCCCCGGCGCCATCCGGCCCCCATGCACCCAGGCCTCGGATACATTGCGCAGGAGCATCTCCTCCCGGTCGTCCGGCGCGCTCGCCGCCTGCCAGCCGCGCACCTCGAGGTCCTTCACCTCCTCGCACACCAGGCCCGGACGCGCATCCGGCTCGACTGTCCCGACCTGCACATCGTGCAGGCGCAGGCCCGCGATGTGACGGCAGAACAGCCCGAACGCCGGCAGGCGTCCGAACATCTTGTACTCCGGATAATCGGCCTCCTTCCCGGGCGGATCGCCGCGCGCGTCCTCGACCGTCCCCCCGCCGTCGAAGCCGAGCTGGATCCCCGCCAGCGTGATGTTTTCCAGCGGATGTCCCGGGAGACCCGCGAGGGCGCAGCCGACGACGTCACAACCGTCTCCGGTCACCTGCGCGATGTGCACGTTGCGAAACCGGCCCACGCCCGGGATCGCCGTGCCCGGCGCGATCGTGACCGGACCGCGGCCCCCGCCGGGCCCCTCGGCCAGGTACGGCCGGGCGCGATTGCCCAGTCGCATAAAAATCCCCCCGCGGGTGCGCCGGATCCGGATGTTGCTGATGTTGATCCCGTCCAGGACGCCGCCATCCACCATTTCCAGGGCGATGGCGCAGAGTCGGGTGTCCTCGATCACGCAATTGCTGATGGTGATGTCGCGGAACCCGCCCGTGGATTCGGTGCCGGTTTTGAGGGCATTGCATTGGCTGCGGAGGATGCAGTTCGTGATCGTGATCGCACGGCAGGGACGCGGCGACGTGCTCTTCAGCACGATCGCGTCGTCCCCGCTGGTGATGCTGCAATTGGCCACCCGCACGCGCTGGCAGCCGTCGAGATCGAGTCCGTCGTTGTTGGCGTTGACCAGGCTGTGCACGGTGAGGCCGTCGATCACGACGTCGTCGCACGCGAGGTAGTGCTGCACCCACATCGGGGAGTTGAGCAGCGTGAGGTCCCGCACGGAGAGCCGCTGGCACTCAATCATGCGAATCAGGTAGGGCCGTTCCTTGTAATGTTCGCGCCCCGCCGGCAACCGGAAGGCCGGCGCCCCGCCCTGGCCATCGATCGTACCCTGGCCGAAAATCGCGACCTCCTGCACCCGCTCCGCGTAAATCAGGCTGCGCTCGACGTAATTCACGTCCGTGTACGAGCGAAAGGCCGGAACGAAGGACGGATAATCCTGCAGGCGGGTGCTGCCGAGCAGGACCGCGCCGGATTGCAGCCAAAGCGCCACGCGGTTTCGAAGCACAATCGTGCCGCTGAGGTAGGTGCCTGCAGGCAGCACGACCGTGCCCCCGCCGGCGGCAGCACCCGCATCGATGGCCGCCTGCAGCGCGGCCGTGTCCAGGGTCTGACCATCCCCCGCCGCCCCGTGCTCGCGCACGTTGAAGAAGAGCCCGCTGGTCTTCGTTGGGGCCGCGGCCCGGACGCTTCCGCCCCAGGCGACCGCCAAACCGCCGGTGCCAAGCCAGCGAATGAGTCGACGACGGTTCATCGGGAGGAAAGTTTTTCCGCCGCGCGGACGGGCGGCCCATCGGCTACGCCATCCAGGGGCGGGCGCGGCCCTTTTGCGCGACGGCCGCCAGCGCGCGATCCGCCACCGCCGTGTTCTCCACCACCTGGAAATCAAACATCCCCACACAGAGGAAATCCGCGCCGCTCTCGAAGGCCCACTGAAAGGCCAGGCGCGGGTGAATCGCGCCGGCGGCGAGAACCTTGAACGCGATCCACGGCTTCTTGAGCGCGCCCATGTAGGCGATCGTCTCTGCGGCGTTCGTGCACCACATGTTGTCGTGGTGCAGGTTGTGGTCCGGACTGCGACCGCTGATCTCATCATAGGGGCGCCGGCTCTGCTCCGGCGTCGCCGACCAGTACGCGTCCTGGTGCAGCGTCTTGACCCAGAAGTCGGGCTCGAAGCCCGCCTGCACGCATTTTTTCACCGTGTCCAGACTGTGCGCGCCCAGGCCGCAGGGAACCTTGCGTTCGCGCATGAGATTCAGCCCCTCCTCGATGGTCGCCAGTTTGCCGTCGTACACGAGTTTGTCGCAGATCCCTCCCTGCAGGTAGACCGCATGGGCGCCGTTGTCGACTGACCGCTTGATGCTGTCCTTGATGTCGCCCGCCGCGCAGTCGGAGATCCACTGGATCTTGCCGCCCTCGAGGTTCCAATAGTCGTTGAGCACCCGATCCGACGCGGGGTTGGAGAGCACGGTGTTCACCCCGCGCCGCTCCGCCAGGCGCAAGGTCTCAAAAATCTTCTCGTCGGTGTGGTAGGCCTTGAGCAGCGGCGACACGTAAATCAGATCGCGGGAGTGCGCCCAGCCGCCGATCAAGTTGCCCCCGCAAATCATCCGGCTGATCTCCAGCCCCTTGATCTTTCCCTTCGGCAATTGCAACGGGGCCACCGGCGGCTTCACCGGTACGCTCGGCCGCGCCGCCTTCATCTCCGCCCCCAGCACCTTCTCCTCGAAACTGGGCCAAGCGACCGCGGCGCCACCCGCCACGATCGAGTTTTTCAAGAACTTCCGCCGGTTGAGTGAGTTTTCCATGATAAGGTCTCCATTGCGGTTTCGCCGTCCTCTTCCTCGGGTTGACCAGCCAGAACGGAGGCAACCCGAGCTCGAACGATCCCCACCAAACCACGCGGTGTCGGTAGCAGGCGTTACCGCCGGACACAACCCGGGAGTCGCACCGTCGGACCGGCCAGGCCGATATCACGGCACAGTCGCAGCCGCATCATCGGGGCTAATGCACCACCTCGCCCACCCACCGCACCGATCCGGGCCCATTTCCAGTTCGCCCATCGCCTCCACTTGCGCACTGATGGGACGCTCAAGGACGCCGCCTTCAGCTGGTATCCGAAGGGTGGCAACCTGGGCGGGGCGATGCGCACCGACCGCTGGCGCTACGTCGAGTGGGTCAACCCGCAGCGCGAGATCGTCGCGCGCGAACTCTACGACGAGCTGAACGACCCGCAGGAAAACGAAAACGTTTTCGATCGCCCGGAAACCGCACCATCCGCACCACCCTCGAAGCCGAGCTCCGCACCCGCCGCGGTCCACCCGCGTTCCTCCGGTAAGCGCTTTCCCCGCCTTTGGTCCCGCCGGGTCGTAATCCATAACTGGGCTCGCCGCAGTCCGGTTCCCAGACCGGACTGAGCTGCGGATGGACCGCCAGCTGGATCAGGCGATCCAACCCGGTCGGAATGCCCGGCGTACGCTCGCCTCCGCCCGCTTTGGGCAGCGGCACGGCACACACCGCCTCAGCCCCCACTCGCCTCCAACTCGAGCACAAACATCTGCCGGGTGCCATCGGGCGCGATGCCCGGCACCACGATCGCATCGCCGGTGCGGTTCCAGCAGGGCGCGGGATCCAGCCGCAGATCACCCTTGGCCCACGTGCGCATGAACACCGGCGGCGACCGCCGGACCCGGCCCGTGCGCCGATCCAGAAACGTGTAGTGGTTGTATTCACCCTCTCGATGGCTGTTGACGAACCACCGGCCGTCCGGCGCCAGCGAAATGTCCCCGCCCGGATCGGGAAACACCTCCGCGCCGCCGAGCTTCTGCACGATCTGGCGCGTCGCCGCGTCGTAGATCACCTGCTGATGGTCCGCCGACCCGATGATGCGGCTGCCCCACTCCCAATCCGGATGCCCGCCGATGAACGTCGGGTGCGCCGTCAACTCCGAGCCATCGGGCCGGACCGTGAACGGCACGTTCACCTGTTTCGTCTTCGCATGAAAGTCCGCGCGGCAGAAGAAGTAAATGAGGTCGTTGTTCCGGTTGTTGAGCGTGTGATTGCTGAAGAACTGCGTCTCCGGGTGCTCCGGGTTCCAGTAGAACATCGTGCCCTGCTGCGGATTCCACCCGAGGCTGCGATCAAGCACGCGCACGCGGTTGCCGTCCGGCGTGTCGATGAGACAGACGCGCGCGGCGTCACCCGCCCCCGGCAGCCGATCCTGGAAGTCCGTCTCCAGCGCCAGGAGGTACCGCCCGCTGGCGTTCCACGGGATCGTGCGGCACTGGCCGATGTAGCCAAAATAATGATGCGACGGCCCCGTCGTGAGCTGGCGCACCCGCACGGCCGAATCGACCGGGGCGGACCGGACCGGCTCATCGACCATTCCGGCCAGCAAACCCGCCAACAGAAGGTGTGTGATATTCATCGGAGGAATGTGCTGCGACGGCCAGGAGGCCACTCAGCCCATCGGCGCCGGCCACCCTTGCTCCCGCCGTACGGCGGCCGCGAAGACCGCCGACCACTGGGGGAAGTCCGCCGCCATCCGCTCCGCCGCCGCCGCGAGTTCGACCAGGCGATCGGTCCGCAGGGTCAAGTCGTAGGCATGCCGGACCACATGTCGAAATCCTTTCAAGTCGCGCAGGGCCGCGAGCGCCGTCGCAGGATAAAACGCCGGACGGATCCCCGGCAGATCCAAAGCCATCCGCTGCAGGAGTCGTTCGTGATAGTCGCGATGTTTGTCGAAGTGGTTTTCGAAGGCGAGGCACACCCGCTCGAACGACTTTTCGAGCACCGTATAAAAGCGCGCCAACTCGTAGGCCGCGGCTTCGGCAAAGCCACCGGCGCGCTCCTGCAGCCGTATCGCCGCGGCGCGGCTTGCTTCGCGCAGGATGATGGCGTCCGCCGCCAGTTCCCGCTCGAGGATGGTCAGACCTACAGGGTCCATCGGAGTCCTTCGCGCTCGATTTTCTCACGCAAGCGCGTTTCCCCGAGGAGCAGCACGTCAACGCGACGACCGAGGCGGAGTTCAAGCTCACCCTGCAGCCAGAACTCTGAAAATGCGGCGGGTCGACGCTCAAGGGTCACATCCACATCAGACGTGTCGGCGAATCGTCCCGCGGCAATGAGCGAACCAAAGATCCAGACCACTTCACCGGGGGGCAGCAGCTCTCGCAACTCGCGGCGCAAGGCGTCGAGCAGCCGCCGGCGCTCGGTTTCGAGTCGCCGGGCGGAATCCGCCGCGAGTTCCTGGAGCAAGGTCGCCATGCAACAAAGGTGAAGCCACTCCGGCGTCCGCGCAACGAGGATCACTCAGGTCAAGGGGCCCGCAGAGCGGCGAAGTCGGGCGGGCGCATCTCTGGGTTGACGCCGGTGGAACTGAAGGAAGCGCAGGCGCTCCTGCCTGCAGCCCGGCGCCGCGGCGGGCCGGAGTGCCCGCGCTCCCTTGGGCGCAGCGCGGTTCCGCCCCGGGCGCCGCTCGGGAGCTCGCGTGGTGGCGTCAACTCGGAGCTGCACCCCCTTGGCCCTTCTCGAACTCTGGTTGAGCCGAAACACTCACTCGATCCGGAATGCTGCACCGCCGGACAGAATTCATTGGTCGCCTTCGCGTATCGGGCCGACCCGGGCCGGAATCCGGCTCTCCTCCGCTGCGCCCACTTCGACCTCGACCTCGACTCCGCCGCCGGGAAGCAGAAGGATGTTCCCCCGCACCAACCCCATGACCCGCCCCCGTCTCCTCGCCCCCCCGCCACCCGCTCACTCCTTGCGCGTCCCACCCCTCGTCTCCGCGTCTCGCCTTCT
>JBBRWR010000138.1:0-19374 GCA_038249085.1 Opitutales bacterium | reverse complement strand
TCCAGTCGAACTATCAGGCCTAACATCAAGGAGCATTTTATCGTCGGTTCGACCACGATCCAGCTCTTCAGCAGCCTGATATTTAAAGGAATTGCTCGCTCCGCCCCCTGGCTAACCGTGAGACCCCGAACCCGGTCTTTCCCGTCGCGCCAGTCTTTGACGGGCGCGCGCCGGTCAAAGACGCGTCGCTACCCGCAGAGGCACCGCCGCCGCCGGTTGCTTCGCATGGAACACGATTTCCGTCCGGCGCTCAGGTGCGCCAGACTTCGGCGCCGAAGTCCCAACCGCGGCGGGCGGGTTCGCGCACGATGTTTTCCAGGCCGCGATGGTTGCTCACCTTCATGTTGGCGGCGTCCCATTCGATATCAAGACCGGTGCGCTGCGCGATGCAGCCGACCAGCGACATTTCGGTGAGGCGCGCCGAGTAGTCGAAGTTGGAGCCCGGCAGCGGGCCTTCGTTTTTGATGGCGCGCAGCCACTCCTTGAAGGGGCCGCCCACCACGCGCGGAATGACCTTGGGCGGGAGGTTCTTCTTGAAGTCCTGCCAGAGATCGTCGGGCAGCAGGCGCGGGCTGTCCGGCCGGGGGCCGGTCATCAGGGTGTTCTTGTCCCCGATCATCAGCATGCCGGACTTGGGGAACGGAACCTTGCGGTCCCAATTGAGGGGCGGCGGTGGTTTCTGGCCGCCATCGTACCAATGCAGCGCCACCGGGGGCTTGTCGCCGCGGGCGGGGAAGTCGAAGCGGAGGTGCGTACTGCGCGGCACGAAGCCTTCGTGAATCGCTTCCAGGTTGATCACGGAGACGCGGGTGGGCGCGTCCAGGTCGAGGGCCCAGAACGGGGCGTCGAGGGTGTGGCAGGCCCAGTCCCCGAGTTCGTAGCCGCCGAAATCGCCCCAGCCGCGCCAGGTCAACGGGTGGTAGGCGGTGCTGAACGGGCGTTTCTTGGCCGGGCCGAGCCACAGATCCCAGTCGAGCGTGGCCGGGGGCGGGGAGGTGGGCGGCGGGAACGAGGACGGAATCCGGAAGTACGGGGCCTTGACGAAGTCCGGCCCGTCGAACCAGGCGTAGACCTCGCGCACGTCGCCCAGCACGCCGGCGTCGTACCATTCCTTGATCAGCCGGATGCCCTCGGTGGCGTGGCCCTGGTTGCCCATCTGGCTGATGACCTTGAAGTGGTGGGCGGCGCGCCGGAGCGTGCGGGCCTGCCAGATGTTGTGCGTGAGGGGCTTCTGCACATAGACATGTTTGCCGTACTGCATGGCCAGATACGCCGCCGGAAAGTGACTGTGATCGGGAATGGACATCACCACGGCGTCGATGTCCTTGTGCATCTTCTCCAGCATCACCCGGTAGTCCTTGAAGCGGGTCGCGGTGGGGTACTTGGCCGCATTCGCTGCGGCCCGCGCGTCATCCACGTCGCACAGGGCAACGTAGTTCTCCCCGTCGCAGCCCGAGAGCGCGGCATTGGCGATCCCGCCGACGCCGACGAACGCGACGTTCACCTTGCGACTGGGCGCGGGGCCGGCCTGACCAATCGCGAAGTTCGGCAGGGCGCACACCGTGGTGGCGGCGGCGGCGGTCTGGAGGAAATCCCGGCGGGACAAGGGGGCGCCGGAGAGGAGGGAGGGAGATGCGGTCATGGATTGGGAGCGGAGGCGGGAGGAGGGCGGAGACAAGCAAAGACGAACGGGCGGCGGCGGCGTTTTCTTTCCGCCGAAAATAGTTTTCTTAGGGCGCCAGGGTCAGGCGGATCACGGCGTCGTAAGGATCGACGCGTGGCGGCGGCAGATCGAGGTGGAGGACCTTGCCCTCCTGCCGGAAGGACACCGTGGATCCATGGGCGAGGAACGCCGCCGCCCGCACCGTCCCGGGCACGGCGTCGAGCTGCAGTTTTCCCGAGGCGGGCCAGTCAAACACGTGCAGGTACAGGGTTCGGCCGGACTTATCCCGGCTAATGTTGCCGAAGGCGGGTTTGACGCCCAGTGGATTGGGGGTCGTGCCATAGATCGACTCGCCGTTCTGCTGCAACCAGGCGCCGATGGCCTCATAGGTGGCGACGGCCTTGGGGTCGAGCTGGCCGTTGCCCATCGGCCCGCTGTTCAGGAGGTAATTGCCGTTGAAGCAGACGGTGTCGACGAGGCGATGAATCATCTCGGTCACGGAATGATAGGACACCTCGCCCTTGGTCTTGTAGGCGTAGGAGGTGCTCACGCTGTCCGGCGACTCATAATAGATGGGCAGCGGGACCGTCGGCACCTCCTTGTCGCCGATCGAGACATAGTCATAGAGGTGCTGGGATTCCGGTTCGATCTTCGCCTTCCCCGAGTGGATGAGGCGCGAGTTGATCAGGCAATGGGGCCGGTATTTGCGGACGAGGTCGTGGAATTGCTGCGCCCGCGCCGGGGTCATGCCCGCGGGGGTGTCGAACCAGATCAGATCCAGTTCGTAGTTCTTCACCAATTCCTCCACCTGCGGCAGCGCCTTCTGGCGCAGGTAGCGGTCCATATCCGGCACGAAGTTCTTGGGCAGGTTCGGATTGAGGTCGGCCAGTTTCGCCCGGTTATTGAGGAACGGGGCGTCGGGTTCGTCCCAGTCCTGGGCCTGCGAATAGTAGACGCCGAACTTCAATCCATGGCGGTGGCAGGCCTGCGAGAGTTCCGCGATGAGGTCCCGTTTGAACGGAGTGGCGTCGACGAGGTTGAAGGGGCTGACGGCGGACTTGAAGAGCGCGAAGCCGTCGTGGTGCTTGGCGGTGATCACGACATAACGGAGGCCGCACCGCTGGAACAGGCGCGCCCACTCCTCCGCGTCGAATTGCGCCGGGTTGAAGGTCGCGGCGAGCGCATGGTACTCAGCGGGCGGGATCCTGGCGGCAAAGCGGATCCACTCGGAGTAACGATGGTCGGCGCCGCGCCCCTGGTACTCCCCCGCGAGCATGGAATAGACGCCGAAATGGATGAACGCCCCGTATTTGGCATCCTGGTACCACTCGGCGAGCCGCCGCTGGCTCGCGGGCGACGGCGGGGTGACGTCGCCGAAGCGATACTCAAAGGACTGGCGGGATTGCTGCGCCTCGGCCCGGTTCTTGCCTGCCGGCGCGCGCGAGGCCGCCGTGGCGCCGCCCAGAGTCACGGCGAGCACCGTGCCAGCCATGAGCCAGCGCTGAAAGGTACCACATGGACCTGGGCTGCCGGGGCCGGATTGCGGATCGTGTCGGGCAGGTTTCGCGTTGGGAGTGGTTTTCATGGGAGAGGGGATCGGTCGGGCTAACGCTGTTTTCGGGCGGTTTGGCTGTAGGAGCGGCTGCACGCCGCGACGGGTTCAAAGTATCGCGGCAGGAAACCGCTCCTACAAATAAGATCGATGCCGCCGGGACGTTGGTGCGCGGTCGGGATCGATCGCGGCCCTTCTTCGCATGGGTGGGACTCCCTTCGCCGCATGATCCGCGCCCGCCACGACGCCCTCCTTTACTCGCTCGATCACTGCGCGACCCTGTGCGATCACGCGGGCCGGGCTCCGCCGGCCGGCGTCGTCCGCGAACCTCTCTGCTCCGCCTGCATGGACAGCCAGCGCCTGGTGACCGACGGGCGGTGGAAGCTCATGCTCTCTCTCGTGGCCGGTAGCGAACGCCGCCAACGCTTCGATCTGCAGCGCGATCCCGGGGAGTTGACCAATCTCGCCGCCACGCCGGCGCACGGTCCCACCATCGAGCGCCTGCTGATCATTCTCCGGCTAGGGCAGGAGCAGGTGCGCGATCGCTGGATGCGGGCCGAGCCGTCCGCGGTGGGGGGGCGAAGTCGCCTGGCGGCCCTGGTATTACTCCGTCAGGTCGGCCGTCCCAAACGCTCTGTTGTCAGAGGTATTTTCACGTATTACGTGAAAATCGAAACAGCGCGTTTTTTCGAGGTACATGACGAAGTAATGCTGGCTCCCTCGCTGCCGGTCTGCGCTCGCCCCCGGCCCGGCGCGGGATCATCCTGGGGCCGTGAAAAATCACCTCCTCCGTCATCTCCTTTTTTTTCTCGCGACCGGCCTCGTGCTCGTTGCGGCCGGCGCGTCCGGCAAGAAAAAGGTGCTCATCATCACCGGCGATGACGTCCGCGTGCATGACTGGCTGACGACCACGGTCGCGACCCGCGATATCCTGAATGAAACGGGCCGGTTCGACGTCAACGTGGTCGGCACTCCCACCATCCTGGAGGACGCCAAGCGTCTGTCGGGCGTGGCGGTGGTCTTCCTGCTGATGGCCAACGTCCAGACGCCGACGCTCTCCGACGCCGGGAAGGCCAACCTCCTCGCCTTTGTACAAGCGGGCGGCGGCTTCGTGGCCCAGCACTACGCGAGTGCCTCGTTCAAGGAGTGGCCGGAGTTTCGCGCGCTCTGCGGCCGCGTCTGGGTGGCCAAGACCTCGGGCCATGGCCCGCGCAGCACCTTTCCCGTCAAGATCGCCGATCGCACCCATCCGATCACGCAGGGTCTGTCGGACTTCACCGCCGACGATGAACTCTATTCCAAACTGCAGGGCGACGCCCCGATTCAGGTGCTGGTGACCGCGGATTCCGACTGGAGCAAACAGACGGAGCCGCTCGCCTTCATCCTCAGCTACGGCCAGGGTCGCGTGTTTCAGCACGAGTTCGGTCATGACGTGCAGGCCCTCTCGATTCCAGCCGTCCGCACCCTGATTGCCCGCGGCACCGCCTGGGCCGCCGGCTTGGAATGATGGGGGCGCCGGCCCAGTCGGACAAATGCCATGAAAGGGCGTTCTGGGAATGAAAACGAAGCCACCAAACGGTGGTGAGGGTTGGCCGCCGGCCCCTGGGCGCGCCACGCACGGCCGTCGGCGATGAACTGTTTCAGTCGCACAGTCGTTGTACGGACCACCGCGGCTTGCCACCTTGGTTCGCGCCACCCCCTCGCTCATGGCACCCTCCCTGATCTTGCCAGACGCGGTTTTACCCGGAGCCTGATCGCCCTCGTGCTGGCCGGGTTTCGGCGGCCACCGCCGCCCGGTTGGGGGGCGCGCGACGGGGTCAGCCCGCTGATCGCTACTGGCGGCGCGGGAAGCAGCCCCAGCCCCGTGGGTTCGTCCCTCGTGGCAGGGGAACACTGCCCGTGTTTCGCATTGCGCCACCGCGGCCGAATCCAAGGCTGGCCTCGCCTCGGTCATGAAACTCAACGGTTCCATCCTCTTGCTTGAAGACGAGCCGTTGTTGCGGCGGCGGATCGACGCGCACCTGTCAAAGCTGGGGTTGGAAGTAACTCCTGCGACCACGCTCGCGGAGGCGAGGCGTGCCCTGGGCGGACTCGACTTCGATTTTGCCCTCCTCGACGTCAACCTGCCCGACGGCCGCTGCCTCAAGCTCCTGGAGGAAAAGGTCGTCCCGCCCAGTGTGGTCACCGTCGTGATGACCGCCGAAGGCGGCGTGGCTGGGGCGGTGGAGGCCATGCGGCTCGGCGCCGCCGATTACCTCGTCAAGCCCTTCGACCTCGACGAACTGGCGGTGCGCCTGAGCCGGGCCAAGCGTGGCCGGGGTGAACGCCGTGACCAGGAGCATCGGCGTCAGCGGCAATCGGCCAGCGAGGATGGTTTTTTCTTTGGCCCGGCGCTGGAGGGGGTGAAGCGGCAGTTGGAAAAAATCCTCGCCGCCGACCGCCGAGCCCAAGGCCCCATGCCGCCCGTTCTCATCGAAGGTGAAACCGGCACCGGGAAGACGACGCTCGCCCGCTGGCTGCACCATCACGGTCCCCGGGCCGATGGGCCCTTGATTGAGGTCAACTGCTCCGCCTTGCCGGACACGCTCGCCGAGTCGGAGTTGTTCGGCCACGAGCGGGGCGCGTTCACCGATGCGAAAGAAGCGCGCATCGGATTGATCGAGGCGGCCGAAGGCGGGACGCTCTTTCTTGACGAGTTACCCAGCCTTGCCGCGTCCGTGCAGGCCAAGCTGCTGAAAGCGATTGAGGACCGCGTGATTCGCCGCGTCGGCGGGAACCGGATGCTCACGGTTGACGTTCGCATCATCGCCGCCACGAACAGCGACCTGCGGGAGCTGGTGGCATCAGGTCGTTTTCGCGAAGATCTCCTGCAGCGCCTGGATCTGTTTCGCGTCCGCACGCCGCCGCTGCGCGAACGTGGCCAGGACATCATCCCGCTGGCCGAGGCCCTGGCCGCGCGGATCGCCATAAGCTATGGGCAGCAGCCTCGTACCATCCCCCCGGTGGGTCGTGACCGGCTGCTGAGACATTCCTGGCCCGGCAACGTGCGGGAACTGGCGCATGAGATCGAACGTTCGCTCGTGTTCGAAGACGACCAACTTGCCTTTGCCGCACTCGCCCCCCGCGAAAAGACTCCGTTTCGGGCCGCCGCGTGGGTGAGCCACGACTTCGAGATTCCCCAGGGATTCTCGCTTGATGCCGCCATCGACGCCTTGATCGCCCATGCCCTGCGCCAAGCGGACGGCAATGTCTCGGCGGCGGCCCGCGCCTTGGGGGTAACCCGCGACACCATCCGCTACCGCCTCAAGGGGAAGGTCCCGGGTGACGCGGAGGGGTGATTGGGCCAATGGACCCAAGCAAAAGGTCGGGTTTCTTGGGTCATAGTTCCCAAATCCGTGTCGTCAGAAAATCAGCAAGAACCATAGGTGCCTTATGGTTAACCTACTGCATAACCATCATCGGATGGCACGACGGCTGCAAGAGGTAGTTCATTCCCCTGGACAGCCAAAATTAAGATCACCATGAAAAAATCTCATTCCGTCCTCGTCGTCGCGTGCGCGACGCTGGTTTGCGCCGCCTCTGGCCTGGCTCAAACGACCTCCCCAACCCCAACCAACCCGACCGGGCCTGCCCAGGTAACCCCGGGCGGATCCAACCCGGGAACGACCAATCCTGCCGGGATCGTTCCCGGGACCGGCCGGCCCACCGTTACGACCACGGGGCCAGCCGTCGGAACCACCGGCATGGGCACGATGACCCCCATTCTCGCGACCGGTGTCACCGGCCCCGACCCGTCGGTCAAGCCGGGCGCCGGCTCCAACCCGGGCACGGCCAATCCTGCCGGCATCGTTCCCGGGACCGGCCGTCCCACCGACTCCACGACCAGTCCTGGCGGTCCTGGCATCGGCGGCCCCGGCACCATAACTCCTCCGGGTATGACCGGCGGCCCCGGATCACCGGGCATGCCGGGCCCCGGCAACGCCAACCCGCACATGCCCAATGAAAACGCCTCCGACACCGCCAAAGCGGTGATGGCGGTGATGCAGCAATTTGACGCCAAGCGCGATCAGGCCGTGGCCGATCGCAAGACGCTCATTGATCAACTCGGCACCGCCAAGACCGATGCCGATCGCCAGGCGATCATGACGCAACTGCACACCGAGACGCAGGCGGAACGGGAACAGCAAAGTGCGATGGGCAAGCAAATCCGGGATGAGCTGAAAAAGCTCAGGGACCAACGCAAGTCCGGGGGCGGCTGATCGGCCCTTGAGATTTTTTCCCTCTCGCAGGGCGAAGGAAACTTCGCCCTGCTTTTTTGTCGTATTGGAACATTCGGCCCCGCGACGCTATCCTTGTCCTGCGATGCTGCGATCCACGGCCCTCATCTGCGTGTCCTGGTTTTGCGCCGCCGTCCGGCCGCTGCCCGCCCAAGTCGCCGCCGCCCGCAACGTGGAACACTTCGAGACCGTGCGAACCGCGCTGGGCTGGCGGGACAATGTCATGCTCTCACCGTTTGCACCGATCGGCCGCGCCTTCGGCCGCACCGAGGTGGAGGCTTTTCTTTCCTGGCCGCACGGCGACTGGCGGTTGCTGTCCCTTTTGAACGGCGACGTGCTTCGCTATTTTTCCCCGCCTCCCGACAGCGGGGGTGAACAACAATGGTTCATCCACCTGGAGTCCCGCTGGCAGCACTGGCCGGCGTGGCGGATGACCCTGAAGGTGGACACCTTCATGCAGGACACCGTGATCGATCTCTCCGAAACCGAGGCGACTCGCACCATCCTGGCCGCCCGCGTGCGGGGTGGCTTTTCCACTTTCGCCCCGCGGATCACCTTGCCGGCGGGCCTGGTCCTCGAACCGCTGATCCAGGCCAAGCGGGTGACCTATCGGGATATCCCCGGCAACTACGACGAGACCAAGGCCGGCGCCCGGCTGGAGTGGAAGAGCAAGGGTGCGCTGGCCATTTCGGCCGCGTGGCTGGAACACCGCCGCCGCTATGCGGAACGGCAGCAATACACCGTGGGCGGACGGACCCTCAAGGGCACGCAACTGCGCTTTTGGCAGCGCGAGGGTGAACTCAAGGTCTCGACCGGATGGACCGCCGCCGGTCCCTGGACGGCAGCCGCCACGGTGGGCCGGCTGGAAAACCGCGACCACGCTTCCGGATTTTTCGACTACAACCAGCAACACGCCCGGCTCGAGTTTTCGTGGCAGGCCGGGTTATGGAAAACCGGCGTCAGTGCGGATGCGCGGCGCATGGACTATCTCCGCCAGACCGTCGGCGCTGGCATCGCGCCACCACCACGGGTGACGGATAGCTCCGAGACGCGGCTGCGCCTGGAGCGAACCTTCAGTCCGCGCTGGCTGGCCTTCGCCGAGCATACGTGGGAACGAAACCGTTCGAACGAACGGGAGTTCAGTTACCGGGGAAACACCGCCTTTGCCGGCCTGCAGCGGGACTTTTGATCGCCGGCCATGCCTTCGTTCCACACTCACCCGCGGCGCACGTTTCTCGTGGTGGTCCTGGCGACCCTCGGCGTCCTGGTGTTGCTCGTGACCGGGCTCACCTGGCGGTTGCGCAGTCGCCTGCGGGCCGAGGTGCTGCAACGTGAGGCCGAGGCAATCTACGCCGTGGCTGCGATGGAGATCAGCGCCGCCGAAGGTCGCGCGGCCGCCTTGGCGACGGGCGACGAAACTGCGTTGTTGTTCACCGCGGCGCTGCAGTCGTCCCGACTCCGCGGGGTGATGGCGTTGCAGTTGTTCGATCCCAGTGGCGGGTTGCGCGAAGCCTTGCCCGAGGTCGGAAAGATTTCGGCTGAAGCCCGCTGGTGGTCGCCGGCACTGGAGAAGCCGGTCGTGCGCTACCATCCGCGCGGCCCGCTCGAGGAGGTTTTTGGCGCGACCGTCGAGCCCGGGGCCGAGCCGTCGCGCGTGCCCCTCGTCGAAATCGTCGCACCGCTGCGGGCGAATCGTAATTCGGCCCCTCTGCTCGGGGCGGCGCGCTACTGGGTTGACGGTGCTCCGGTGGCGGCGGAATTCGCCCGGATGGATCGCAGTTTGTTTTGGCAGGCCGCGCTGGCTTGGGTCGGGGCGGCCGCGGCCGTGGCCCTCGTGCTCGCGTGGGCCCTGGCCCGGCTGGCGGAATCCAGCCGGCGCCTGGCCGCACAGAGCGAGGATCTCGCCCGGGCCAATCAGGAACTCGACTTCGCCGCCAAGACGGGTGCCCTCGGCGCCATCAGCGCCCATCTGATTCATGGACTGAAAAACCCCCTCGCCGGCCTCGAAGGTTTTGTGTCCGATCCGGAAGGGGCGGGCCGCCCGCACGGTGGTGAAGCCTGGCGCGCCGCGGTCGAGACCACGCGCCGGCTCCGCGCGCTTGTGCAGGAGGTGGCCACGGTGCTGCGCGACGAGCGGGAGGGCAGCGCCGACCACCGCGTGCCGGTGGCGGAACTTCTCGCGGTCGTGCAGGCGCGCGCCGCCGCCGCTGCGGCCGAGACCGGAGTCACGCTGGCCGTGAGTGCGCCCGAGGCAGCGTCCATTGCGGCGCGCGTTTCCAATCTTGCCGGCCTGATTCTGGCCAACTTGCTGACCAACTCCATTGAGGCGTCGTCCCGGGGCGCTCAGGTCACCGTGACGGCTTCCGTGGTGGAAAAGCGCATTGAGTTTATCGTCGCAGATTCCGGCGGGGGTCTTTCTCCGGCCGTGCGGGCTGCGCTTTTCCAGTCCGTCCGCAGCACGAAACGCCATGGCGGCGGCGTTGGGCTGGCCATCAGCCGCCGACTGGCGCGCCACGCCGGCGGGGAACTCGAACTCGCGTACAGCGACCGGAACGGCGCGGCCTTCCGCTTGAGCGTGCCCCGCTGGACCGAGGCGGAAACACCCTTAACGCCGATTCGCTAACTTGGATTTTTCGTATCTCCTAACCCATGCTTCTCCCCTTTGGGCCTAACCGGCGGGGCCTGCCGTCCATGATCGGGGTCAGCCTCGCGCTGATCGTCCCCCGCGCGGCAGCCCAAGCCGACGGCGCGCAGCGGTGGGCGTTCGCCACGCTGTCCTCCGCCACGGCGGGCAACATCGTTTCGTCGCCGGCGGTCGGGGCGGACGGCACGATCTACATCGGCGTCGAAGTGGGGACACTCAACAGCGCGACGCCGTCGGGCCGGTTGTTCGCCGTGAAACCCGATGGAACCCAGCGGTGGGTTTTTCCAACCCCGGATTGGGTCGACTCGACCCCGGCGGTGGCGCCGGACGGCACAATCTATTTCGGCTGCTGGGACGGAAACCTCTACGCCCTGAGGCCCGATGGCACCCGACAATGGACGTTTGCCGCCTCCGGTTTTATTACCTCGTCGCCCGCGCTCGGCGCGGACGGCACGATCTATTTCGGGGCGGGTCGGGGAGATTTCTACGCGGTCAATCCGAACGGTTCGCTCAAATGGAGGTTTCCGGCGGCGGATTGGATCGACTCATCGCCCGCAGTTGCACCCGACGGCACGATCTATTTCGGCTCGTGGGATAAAAATTTCTACGCCCTGCGGGCCGACGGCACCGAGCGCTGGCATTACACGACGGGGGGCCACATCGTCGGCTCACCGGCCATTGCGGCCGACGGCAGCGTCTATGTCGGCTCCCGCGACCTGAACCTGTATTCGTTCACTGCCGACGGGGCGCTGCGTTGGCGGGCCGGACTGGGCGATACCATTGAGTCTTCGCCCGCGCTGGGTGCCGATGGCGCGATCTATGTGACCACGACGGGAGCCCGGCTCTTTGCGCTTTCACCCGATGGGAGTGAGCGCTGGCGGTTTCCCGCCGCCGGCCAAACGGTGCTTGCCCCCATCTATTCGTCACCGGCCGTGCGGGCGGATGGCTCGATCGTTTTCGGCACGAGCGACAACGCGCTTTACGCCTTGCAACCCGACGGCACGCTGTTGTGGCGCGCGGGGCTCGGCGATTGGGCGGACTCCTCGCCGGTCGTCACGACGGACGGATCGATCTACATCGGTTGCACGGACAAGCGGCTTTACGCGTTCGCGAGCACGATCGCCCCGACGATGACCGACTGGCCGCAACTGCATCGCGACGCACAGCGCACCGGCCGTCAGCCGATGGGCGCGGCGAGCGGGACCGCCGGCCGCCTCGTCAATCTCTCCGTGCGCTCCAACGCGGGTACGGGCGGCGACACCCTGATTGTGGGTTTCGTCGTTTCCGGCGCCAGCGCCCGCACCCTCCTGGTCCGCGGCATCGGACCGGCCCTCGTGGGCTTCGGCGTGACCGGCGTGCTCGCCAATCCGGCCATCACCCTGTTCAACGGCGCCGACACGCTTGCGACCAACGACAACTGGAGTCAGGCCGCCAACGCCAGCCAGATCGCGACGACGGCCGCCGCCGTGGGGGCGTTTCCCCTCCCGAGTGGGAGTCTCGATGCGGCCTGGTTGCGGGACTTCACCGGCGGAGGTTACACCGTCCAGGTGGGTGACGCGAGCGGCGGCACCGGCGTGGCTCTTATGGAGGCATATGATGCCGGCGGCGCGGCGGGTGCACGCCTCGTCAACGTCTCGGCGCGAAGCGCAGTCGGCACGGGCAGCGGCGTGCTGATTGCAGGCTTCGTCGTCGGCCAGAACACGCGGGCCGTGCTCGTGCGCGGCATGGGGCCCGCCCTGACGGCCTTCGGCGTGAGCGGCGCGCTGGACAACCCGCGGCTGCAGGTCTTCGACAGCGGCGGCAAGCTGGTGGCGGAAAATGACGATTGGGGCACCGCGAGCAACTCAGCCGCGATTGCCGCGACCGCGCCGTCGGTCGGGGCGTTTGCCCTCACCGCGGGAAGCCAGGATGCGGCGCTCTTGCTCACCCTGGCCCCCGGGGCCTACACGGCACAGGTCTCCGGCGTTAGCAACACGACCGGCGTCGGGCTCATCGAGCTTTACGAAGTGCCCTAGCGCCGCGCTCCCGCCCGGCGGCAACTCCGTTGGCAGCCTCCGCCGCGCCCCACCGCTGCGCATCCGATGGAATATCGCGTTCACGATTGTCCGCTTTACCTACTTCGCCAGCGGCCGGGCCCACACCCATTCGGGATCAACCTAAGTTCCGCAGACGAAATTAACCACCGAGGCGCAGAGAACACGGAGGAAAGGACTGGGAAAACCGCTGGGGCTGGCGGTCTTCACCCGGTAGGTGAGGTTGATTTTCTGCCGTCTTCCCTCTGTGTTCTCGGTGTCTCCGTGGTTCCAACTGCGGTTCTGGGATCAATGGATCGAGCATCGCCCACTCCTCGTTCCGGTGAACGCCTGGACAGGCATTCGATGGGCTAAGGCTTCCCTCCCGACTTCGATCAGAAACCGATCCAGCGCCAGGTCCTAAACTTGCCCCGCAAATTTTCCCCTGCTTGGCCGCCCCTTCAGCGGGCCGGGACGGTGCCCGCGGCAGCGATCGTCCGCCATAACTCCGGCGCTTCGGCGTCGGTCTCGTGATAGGCCTCCTTCAGGCGCAGCAACTCCCGGCGCAGGTCGAAGAGCTGCGAGTGACGCTGTCCTCAACAGACTCGGGCCGCGAGGTCTGCCGGCAGATGGAGTCGTCGCTGGGGTACGAAGGCGCAATTGCTCCCGCGCACGCCCACGCCCGCCAGGATACGCACCCGGCCCGTGGAGAGGTTGCGCCTTGGCCGGACGGGCCGGCTTCGCATCGGACGACGAGACGGCGCGGGTTTAGAAGGAAACCGTGTTCGTCAGGATGAACTGCCGGGGATTCGTGTAGCGGGCGAAGCGGTACGCGGTGCCCTGCTCGGTCACGCGGTCGAACACGTTGTTCACGTTGACCTGGCCGGTCCAGTTGACGCGGCCGAACTTCCGGCGGTAACTCACGAACGGGTTGAAGACGTAATCGTCGGCCGTGAGGCCGTCGGGCAGCGCGACGACATTGTTGATGACCTGGGCCACCCGGGGGGTGCCGCGGGCGAAACGCGCGGAGAGGCCGAGCGCGAGACCCTTCCCCGCTCCCTCGGCGAAGGAGTACCGGGTCGTGAACGTGACGGTGGTGCGGGCGAGGGCGGCCTCGGCCAGATCGTCGGCGATGAGCTGGCGGGAGCTTTGGGTCGCGAGATCCGGATCCAGGCCGGCAGCCTGGGCGATTTCGCGGACCTCGGCGATCGCCCCGCTCAGGAGCGGGAACGATTCGTAGTTGACGACGTGGGCCGTCGAGTAGGCGAGGCGACCGGTCCAGTTGCGCGTCGGCGACAGGAAGATCTCGACTTCGTCGCCCGTGGTCTTGCGACTGCGCGAATCGTTGGTGCCCCCCGACACACCGATCCGGCGTTCCAGTGGCAGGAGCAGGTTGAGTTCATTGCGGGGATCGGCGACGACGTTCTGGCGGAAGTTCGTGCCGGTCGTGTCGTAGTGCGTATAGGCGATCGCCACCCTGCCGTTCAGCAGGTTGAATCGCGCACCCAAATCGTAACCCTTGCCGCGCAGGGGGCCCAGCGCATTGCCGTAGAGATCCTTGAAGAGATTGTCGGTGAACTGCGACGACCGCAGGTGGGTTCCCGACAACGACAGCCATGGCGTCACTCGAAAAACTCCGCCGTAGGTGGAGGTGGTCGCCCACTGCTTGCTGAAATCAAACACGGGGTAGTCCTCCCGGTCCGGCGGCAGGGGCGAGCCGTCGGCGTCGAGAAAGGTGAGCTCGTTGGTTCCCGGCAGGTTCGCGGTCAGGCCCGACTTTTGATGAAAGCGGTCGCGGCTGAGGCCGAGACTGGTGTGCAGCCTCCCGTTGAAATACGCGCCGAGCGCGTTGACCGCCGCGGTGGTCAGGCTCTGCTGATAGCGGGCGGTGGTGCCATTGAGGTTGTTGCGCGTGAGTTGGGTGACGCCGGGGATGAGGTCTTCGGTCAGCGTGCGCTCGTTGTTGCCGTCGGCGAGATAGTGGTAGCGATAGATGAGGTTGTTGGACAGGAACGCCGCATTGCCGGTCAGGCCGCGCCGCGCGATCTCCTCGGGCGTGAGCGTCTCGGCGTAGGCGTCGCGGAAGAAGCGTTCGGTCCGGTGCGTGACACTGCCGACCACCCGCTGCGAGATGCCCCAGGGCAGGTCCAGATCGTACACGGCCACCCCGCGATTGGCGCGGATGTCGTGCCCGTCGTTGGTCGGTCCGATTCCGTGGGTGATGTAGTATTGTTCGAAGCGCGGATTGGGCACCAGGGTCGCGGTGCCGTTCGGGTTCGGCAGGTTCGGGTTGACGTCGATGAACACCCCGCGGCCGCCAAAGGTGTCCTGATTGTTGCCCTGAAAGACGAGCGGCCGGGAGGTCCGGTCGTGCTGCGAATTGTGGGCGAGCAGAATATTGAATTTCCGGGAAAATTCGTGCCGGAACTCGATCGTGTAGGTCGACCAGCTCGGGTGCGTGCTTTGTTGGGGTCCGGCCCAGTCGGTGTCACGGGCGACGATTGATTCCGAAATCGGCCGGCGCGGGACGCGGTTGGGATTGGTGATCGGATTGTTGCCCTCCTGCACGCGCGAGTTGCGGAAGACCGCCGTGGCCGTCGACTCGAGATTGTAGAAGGTGCCGCCGATCAGGTTCCAACGCTGGGTGTTGCCGGAGGCCTGGGTGCGAGACATGCCCACGCCATCGGCCTGCACGCCGGCGGTGCCGGGGTCGGCGTCGAGGGCGTTGGTGCCGGTGCCGCGGATGTAGGCGGCCGTCATGTCGGTCAGCGAGAGGTGGGAGATGCCGCGATCCTGGAAGCCGCGTTCCCCCATCACGGCGAGTTCCGTCTTCCGTCCCATCCGCCAGCGCAGCGAGGCGGCGTAGCCTTCCAGCTCCGTGTCGTAACGCTGGTGCCAGTGGTCGTTGTGGCTCTTCACCACATTGAAACGCGCCGCGAGCTTGTCGGCCACCAGGGGTTGCTGGATATCGACCGAGGCGCGCTGCGTGCCCCAAGTGTCGAAGCGGGTCTGCAGGGCCAGGTTCCGCCGGCCAAAGACGGCGCGCTTGGTGCCGATGTTGATGATGCCGCCTGCGTCGACGTCGCCGAAGGCGAGGCCGCCCGGGCCGCGGTTGAACTCAATGCGCTCCGTGTTGAAGATGTCCTGCGGCATGTACCAGGGGAAACCGTCGCGGAGCTGGCGCGCCGACGGCAGGCCGCGAAACGAAAGCTGGTTGCCGCTGCGGGTGCCGATCGCGGCGCCCACCGTGCCTTGATCGTTGGAGATGTTCTCGGTGCCGACGGCGTAGTCGGCGGCGTCGAAGAAATCGAGCGCGGCAATGTCGGCCAGGAAGTCGGCGTTCATCACCGAGATCGAGTTGGGGAGGTTCTCCAGTTTCTCGTTGGTCTGGGTGCCCGTCATCGCGGACGAAGCCGCGTATCCGCGATCCTGATCGGCGTTTACTTCGAAGACCGACAGCGTCACGGGCTCGCCCAAGGCGGAGTCGGCGGCAGGGTTCGGTTGGCTGGCGGCGGGGGCCGATGCGGCATCCTGCAGTGGCAGCAGGAGCAGGCCGGTAAGATACCACGCGTGGAATGGACGGAGGATGGTCATGGCGGGGGTCCTATGGTGATGCGGTGGAGTAACGACTGCAGGAGACGATGCTGACACGGTGACACTGGGGCGGCAACCACCATGCGATTGACCCCGACCGGTTGCAGGGATCACACTGAGCCCAGGTGGGCGCGGCGAAGTCTCCGTCCGCCGTCGGAAAATCGCCGTCGCGCCCCAATGAAAGTCGACTTGACGCCGGTCCCGGCGAAACTGTAACGAAGTTTGCGGCGCTGACGCGGCCACCCCACCGCACGAACCCACCAACCAGCTTGAAATTATGAATTGGGAAGAAATCTATGCCAAAGGCGAAGTGTTCTGGAACAAAGGCGAGCCTTCGCCGCCATTGAAACAGTATCTGCAACGCCAGACGGTGCGGGGGCGCGCGCTGGTGCCGGGTTGCGGTCACGGGCATGAGGTCGCGCTGGCCGTGGCGCATGGGTTGGACGCGATCGGGCTGGATATCGCGCCGACGGGAGTCGCGGCGGCGAAGGCACTGTATCCGCACCTGGCGGAACGGTTCGTGGCCGGGGATTTGTTTGATCCGCCGGCGGAAATGCGTGGGGCCTTCGACGTGGTGATCGAGCACACGTGCATGAGCGGACTGCATCCGTCGCTGCGCCCCACCTACCGGCAGGGCATTGACCTGACGCTGCGGCGCGGGGGCCTGCTGATCGGCGTGTGGTACATCGAGCCGGACCTCGATCCGGGCGACGAGGGGCCTCCCTTCCCGTTCGCCGTGCCGGACCTGACGGCGCTCTTCGCGGATGACTACGAGATCATGGAGGATTACGTGCCGGACGTGTCCTTTGCCACGCGCGTGCGCCAGGAGCGGATGCGCGTGCTGCGCCGCAAGGCGTGATGGGCGGAGCGCCGAGGGCAGGGCGCCCCTGGTCAGCTCGGGTGTTGAGTGAGCAATCCATTTGGCGGTGATGTGTCGGGGAGTAGCGCCGCGTCTCTGACCGGCGGGCGCCAGTCGAAGACTGGCGCTACGGGGAGGACCCCGCACCATGCCTCCAGTCAACCTGGAGATGCGCCCGTGCTCCGCGCCCGCGACGGTGGGCGGCCACTGCGTCCGAAGCGGTCCTCGTGAGGAGGAGAGTCGATTTATCGAAAAACAATAAATTGAGATTGACGGGCCGGGAAAGAAAATTATCGATTATCAATAAACCCAACTTATCCCCTCCCATGAAACTCATCACTAATCTCCCGGGCAAACTCCGAGTCTTGTTTGGACTCCTCCGCGGCCTGACGGTCGTCCTGGCCGCGTTCTGGCTGCTCGTCCTAATCGTTGGCGCATGGAGTCAGAGCCGACTGGGGGAGGGCACGAAGCTGATGCTGACGCTGGGGGAGGCTGCGGTGCAGACGGTGCCCGCGACGGTGGCCAAGCCTTCCCCTTCCTCCAAGCCGGACGCGTTGGTGCTGACCGGATTGAGGGGACAACTTCAAGTCAACCTGCTCAGTCGCGAGGCCGATCTGGTTTCGGCGGCGCGATGGTCCGTCTTTCCGGCCATGCTGGCGGGTCTGGTCTTCTCCTGGCTGGTGTTCGGCGCCTTGCGTGACATCTGCGCCAACCTCGAGCGGGGCGATGTATTCACCGAGCGGAACCTGAGGCTCATTCGCAACATCGGCGTGACGCTGATTGGCTACTGTTTCGTGGACGGAGCGATGGGGCTCTGGGCTTCGCATGTCATGGGCGGATACCTCAGCGCCCATGCCTCGCTCACGAGCTTGGGCGAAGTTCTCCACTTTCCGGCCCAGGTGGGCGCCCTCCACTTTACGCTGCCACCATGGTCGTTGGGGTATGCCGGCACGGGCGGATTGATCACGGGTTGCCTCGTCCTCGTCGTCAGCGAAGCGTTCCGGCAGGGCCTGGCCCTCAAAACCGAGAGCGATCTCACCGTTTAGTCCCATGCCGATTCGACTCAATTTGGAACGGGTCATGGCGGAACGGCAGATCAGCCTGACCGAGCTGGCCCAGCGGGTGGACCTCACGTTGGCGAATCTATCCATCCTCAAGACGAACAAGGCCAAGGCGGTGCGTTTCAGCACGCTGGAAGCGCTCTGCCGGGAGCTGAAGTGCCAACCCGGGGACCTGCTGGAATTCGTGCCGGAAGAGCGGCCATGAGGCCGGCCTTCCCGCCCGAGCCCGGGGCCTCATTTACAATGGGTCCGATCCCCCGGAGCTCGCTTCGGCTTGGCTGGGCGTAGGAGCGGCTTTACGCCGCGATTCGTAGGATCTTCGCGGCGTGAAGCCGCTCCTACGCCGGGGGTGGAATACCCACGTGGTGGTTCGGTCAAATGCCCCGGGACTTGCTCCGGGGATGCTTTACTTCCGCCGCCGGCTTCGGCAGCACGGCGCGTTCCGCCTGCACGAGCGCCGCATAGGCCGCGTTGGCCTCGGGCGCCTCCAGCAACTGCCCGAGGATTTCCGTGTTGAGGGCCATCAGGCAGAGTCGCGCCAGCGTGTGGAGGTGGATCCGCTCGTCCTGACAGCAAATCAGAAAGAAGAGTCGCGTGGGGCGGCCGTCCGGTGCGCCAAAGGGCACCGCATCCACGGTGCGTCCCAGCACGACGAAGGATCCCTCGAAACAATACTCTTCGTGGTGGCGGGCGTGCAGCAGCGCCAAACCGCCGGGCAGCGCGGTCGAACACAAGGCCTCGCGTTCCTCCACGCTCCTGATCAGCCCGCGCGGGTCGACGACCCGGCCGGTGCGGTCCGCGAGCGCGACCAGGTTGCGCACGGCGGAAGCACGCGTGCGTGGCGCCAGCGTGAGATCGATGTATTCAATCCGCAGCAGTTCCGGAATCAGCGCCCCGCCCGGAAAGATCCCGTGGGTCCCCCGCATCGACTTTTCGTGGTAAGAATCGAGTCCCTTGCCCGGCAGGCCCAGAATCCGCCGGGAGGCCCAGGCATCGATCTCCCCCCGCTGGAAAACCGCGCGTCCGCCCCGCAACGTATGCGGCAGGTCCGTTTCGCGGATCAGGCGCTCCACGTCGCCCCGCGCCAGGTGCAGGTAGGCGGTGAGTTCCTCGTTGTTGAGTGTGCGGTGCGGCATGGCGGGCGTCGGGTCCTTTCCGCGGCGGAGTAGAAGCGCCGATCAAACGGGCAGCAAGCTGCGACGCGTGGGCGCGCCCGCCCTGCGACCCAGGGAGCGTGGGCACTCCTGCCCGCCTCTGGCCAGGCTGCAGGCAGGAGTGCCTGCGCTCCCTTCAGTTCCACCGGCGTCAACTCGGAGATGCACCCGGGCGCATCGGCCGGTTGACGCTGGCCTTGAGCTCGGCCCCCCCCGTTGCGCCTTTCTTCTACTGGCGCCCGCCGGTCAGAGACGCTACTACGACGACCCCGGCGGCATTCTGCAGGACTGGGCCAACCAGTTCATCCGGCCCGACGAAATTACCGGCACCCGCGAACTGCTGGTGGAAATGACGCAATTCATCCGCAACGCCATGACCTACCATGTGCGCCTGAACCCCGGCGTGCAGACGCCGTATGACACGCTGCGGCTGAAAAGTGGCGCCTGCCGGGACTTTGCGACCCTGATGATCGAGGCGGTGCGCCGGCTCGGCTATGCGGCACGCTTCGTTTCGGGCTACCTGTACACGCCGTGGCTGGACACCGAAGACCAGCAGAG
>JBBRWR010000137.1:0-19535 GCA_038249085.1 Opitutales bacterium | reverse complement strand
TTGTACGCCAGGCACACCAAGGTCCATTCGGTGGACACCTTGACCGTGCCGCGCAGGAGGAACTGTCTGAAGCCGAGGACCGACTTGATGATCCCGAACCCGGGTTCGACGGTCTGCTGGCGCAGCTGGTAGAGTTGTTTGCCGGCGGCGCTTTGCAGCCGGTGCCGTCTTTCATGATCCGGCTCTCCGGATCGGTAAAATTGTATTGGTCCTTCGGCTTGGGTTCCGGCGGCGGTGCCACCGGGGCGCGGCCACGGGGCTTCTTCCCTTCGGCTGCCTGCGCCAGCCGGGCCGCCATTTTCTTTTCATGCTCTGCCAGCTCGAGCGCATACCGGGCGTGCGCCCGGGCCTCGATCTCCGCCCGGGCTTTGGCGATCGCCGCTTTGCGTTCCTGCCGCCGCGCGATTTCCTCTGGAATCGTCAGCCCGTTGTAGAACGCCAACTAAACGTCGAGGTCCACGGATTCTAATTGGCGCTGGACAGCCCGTCCTGTAACGGCGTCGCGTCGGCCTGCTCGGCCTTGGCCAGGAGTTGTTCGACCTCCAGTTCCAGTTGCGCGATCTGCTCGCCGGCACGGGCGTAACTCACGGCGGCATGCTTGCTGGCGTTGGCGGCGATCTTCGTGCCGTCGATGCTCACCGTCATCTGGCCGAACTTGGCCAGCTTCATCCGCGACCCGCGGTGGCGGTTACATCGCGAACGAAAGCACAATCTGGCATTTTGCCGCCGCAGAATAGGCCTCCGTCGAATTATTGAAGAACCCCGTTTCCACGAAGGGCACCTCGCGCTCGAGCTCGCGGCCGCCGGGACGCAGCCAGATGACCAGGGACGGCTCCTGGGTATGCCGGCTGCGATAGAGTATCCCGTCGAATTGCGCTGGGTGCCGGGCGATTCGCTCCGCCCAGAGTTTTGCCCGCCTGATGAAAGGGTAGTGGAGCGTCGCGATGTCTACGCCCACGGCCGAGATGACGTCGGCGTTCGTGAGGTCGCAAAGCTTCAAGGCTGGCAGCGTCCCCTGGAGAAACACCTGCTTGGCCGTTTTCTTTTGACTGATGGCGAACACGCCGGCCTTCCGGTGGGCACTGAACACATCCCTCCACCGCTCCAGCACGGCCGTCATTGCGTTGGCCGCAAGGTAAGAGCACCGGTAGCCTTTCGGCGTCAACCGGGAGCGAACGTTCTCGTAGAAGTGCGAGGGGAAGCCGCGGTCCCCTAATCGGACCGTGGGCAGGGCAAAAGCGGACGACGGTGTCGGAATGGGGATCGCGTCAAACTCAGCCTGCGTCGGCGGCTCGCGTAGTTCGCGATCCATCAGGCGGGCACAAGGGCGGGGTGTGACTCCAGTGCTTCGAGGACCTGCGCAATCTCCCCGTCCCGCAGGGCCGACAGCGGAGTTCGCCCGTCCAGCAGCGGATCCGCCTGCAACAGGAAGGTGAAGGCGAACAAGTCATCCGGTGCAGGGGAGATTTCCCGCAGTCGCTTGAGCACGTCGGGCAAACCTGGCACCAGCCCGCCCTGCGGACGAAACTGCCAGCGCGGGAGCAGCCAGCGGTCACCACCACTCCGATACGCAATCAACTCGCCCGCCCGGATCTTCTCCGAGAGGGTTTGTCGGCTGACTCCGCCCGGGCGCCGGAATAGTTTGCAGGCCGTGGCGACATCGACACAGCCACCTTCCGCATCCAGCATCGCCACCAGTCCCTCCTCGGCCGTAGCGTAACCTTCGCGCACCGCGGCTTCCAGATACGGACGGGCCTCGCTGCTCACCATTTCCAAGAAGTCGCGGGCTGAGATGCCGGCGTCAACGGCGCTCGCGAAGGCCGAATGAACTTGCCGCCGGAGTGCCGTTGCCACCTGGGTGACAACCTCCAGATTGACTGGATGGTCCCTACTGATCACTGCGCTCGTCTTGGTCATGTCCACACCATGCGTAGCTTGACATTCCTGTCGACGAAATATTCGAGCAAGTATGTCAGCTTTTAGAGTAAAATCAACCACGTAAGAAATGGGCTACTTTGCTGTGCTTCTTTGCACACCAGCGCACCACCTTCGTTGCCGATTATGGACTGAGCAACTCGGCTAACCGCGGATCGAAGGTGAACGGTTCAGACGGGCCTATGCCGATTTTTTTGAAGTCCGGGTGAGTCGGGTTAATGACGTAGTTTTCCTCTTCGGGGATGATGGCGCATGGCACCGCCAGCACGGCAGTGGAGCCGCGGCGGAACCAATCGGCTCCGAATTGCTGGGATTCGACCGCAACTGGCTCCGCCCGCCAATTTCTCGGCAATGCCGAGAGCGACGGTCGCTCGATGGCTACACCCGCGAACAAGATGGGAAACTTGATGAATTTCATCGTCAGCGGAATGGGTTTGGGCAGGTGGATAAACTTTTCCAGGGACGCGGTGGAAAGATGCTGGCTTGCATACACGACGTGCGTGCCGGCCGGGTTCCAACGTCCACCCACCGAGGCGGCGCCGATGCCGGAGAAAGACGAAGTCTTCCACTTCGCCGAGTCGATCCGCCATGCGTCAGGCATAGACGCCGTAGTCGATTCGGGTGAGGAGCTTTTCTACCTCCTGGTAGCCCTGCGTAGATTGAGCGAGATCAAGAGGCACCGCACCGCCCAACCCGATCTGTTTCTCCCGTAGCCACTGACTGGCTGCACCAGGTTCGGAAAACACCTCGGTCGCGTGGCGCAGGAGCGAAGCGTAGCGTGCGACTAGGTCAGATTCCATGCGGCCGAGTTTCGCCCTCGTGGTCTTTTTGCGATGAAAAGTCGCCCGACTCATACCGCAGAGTGCGGCAAACGCCTCGGCTTTTAGGCCTAGTTCATCGGCAATGCGTGCCAAAAGGTCCACCGGCAGACCCGCTTGGATGAATCCATGGATTTCCAAGGGATGGGACAGGGCGGCTTCAAACGTTGCATGTCTCATTTGAGACAAACTTAGTCGCGATTGAGAATCTGTCAAGTCCATTGCTGGAAGAGCAACGCTTCCGGCGCCGGAAGGTTCAGTCGTCACCACCGAGCGAAATTGGACCCATCGCGCACAATTAAGTAGCCCATTCCTTTACTTGGCTAGGTTCGGAGGCTCGCGTGTGAAGGTCCTCGATTTTACCGGTCGAAACGACGCGTTCGCGTGGCAGGCTCACCTCGCCAGGATCCGCCGCGACGAGTTTAGTGGGGAAACCTCCTGCGAAGTGCGAAGAATCCGTGATCTCCCCGAGGCCGAACGCCAGCCAGGCGGCCGAAGACCTTGCGATGACCTTCGCCGCGGAAGGGCGATTGCGCGAGGTCGGCGCGGATCAGGGCGAGCAGCGCGGCATCATCGAGGATGGTTTTCGGTCCGCGTTTTCCGGATACTGCAGGAGTCGGCGCCGCCGGATTCGCGGCATAGTATCACGGCGATGCTGGGAGAAATCGCTCAGCTGCTCGACGCCTCAATCGAAGGCGTGACCGTGCGCGAAGGCCCGGCCGTGACGATGGACCTGTCGAAAATCGATTTCGGGGCACTCGCCAAGAAATTCAAAGCGTCGGCGCAGAAGAACACCGACCTCGAAGTCTTGAAGGCGGCGATTCGCGCCCAACTGGAAAAGCTCATCCGGTTGAACAAGACGCGGACAAACTTCGCGGATAAGTTCGAGGAGCTGATTGAGTCCTACAACTCCGGCAGCCGGAATATCGAGGAGCTTTTCGAAATTCACTACCGAGTGAAATAGTGCCTGTCCCGGGGCTTGATGGTCATCGATGACTTCGAGGAACTGGGCTCTCGCGGTCGCAATGGCGAGGCCGCCTTCGGGGATGTGCAACAGATCATCAAGTTCGCCTACAAAAAGGAAACCGCCTATTACGACCTCAACGATGCCAAAGGTGAGTTGATGCGCCTGCGCTTCTACGGAGTGAAGGTCATCACCAACACCCAGGGGGTGGACGAAATCGTTGGCAGCCGCATGTTCAAGATAGCCACCCGGACAAAGCTCGTGGGAGGAATCCACGAGGGGTGATGGTGGACGCTCCGGGACTCGAACCCGGGACCCCTAGTGTGTGATACTAGTGCTCTAACCAACTGAGCTAAGCGTCCGACTTGGAGGCGGGAACGTGGACCGCCCCCGCGGGCGAATCAATCTTGTTTTCGTTGTGGCTCCCGGCAGACCGGGCGCGTCGGCCGGCCGGCGGCGATTTGGTGGGGCGCATTCCGTCACCGGCTCCGCAGCGGCCCGGGGTCCCGGGCGGGCGGGCGATATTCTGCGAGCGGGGAGCGGCGCGACCTTGCGCGGGAAGCGCGAACCATGGCACCGTCGTGAAACGGGGTCGGACCAACCCCGGAACTGAACGATTCATGACGACCTGCAAGAAAATCTACCGCGACATCCCCTGGGCCCACCGGCAACACCGGCACGACGGGCATTGCGCCCTCATCCACGGGCACAATTGGTCGATTGCCGTCACGTTTGCCGCCGCAGCGCTGGACGAGAACGGATTCGTGGTCGACTTCGGCAAATTGAAATTTCTCGAAGATTGGATCGACGCACACCTCGATCATGCCTGCGTGTTCAACGCGGACGACCCGATGAAGGATCCGCTGCTGGCCGTGGGGGGGACGGCGATCTGGAAACCCTATGTGGTGGCAAGTTGCTCCTGCGAAGGCATGGCGCGGCATCTCTTTGAAGTTTTCGGCGGCCTGGTGCAGGCGGCGACCCAGGGACGCGTCGCGGTGGCGGCGGTGGAAGTGGAGGAAGATTCGAAGAATTCGGCCACCTATGCCGCCGGGAGCGGAGGCGGCTGAGGACGATCTTGCCGGAAATCTTGAAATCGGGCATCTGGCATCCGCCATCTGGGATCTAATGCCGACGGCTCGAAATGATTGGATTTTGTAGGGCCGGACCTTGGTCCGTGCCTCTCGGGCGAAAAGGCGTCACCCAGGTGACGCCCTACAGTCAAAAAATCCCGAGCGGTTGGTATAAGGCGGGGGTGCGTCTCGATCCGACCCTCAATCGGGAGGACCGGCGGGCTTGGAAATCCTGGATTTCAGATGACCGATCCTCGGTTTTCGCTCCGCCCTCCGCGAGAGGCGGCATCCCGCCCACCTCCCGGTGTCGCGCCGTTCCGGCTCAGAACGCCACGGTGGCGGTCGTCACGTACTGCCGCGGCTCGGTGTAGCGGGGCCAGCGCCAGCTGTTGCCCTGATCGGACTTCACGTCGAACACGTTGTTGATGTTGAGCTGCAGCGTCGTGTTGAAACGCCCGAGCTTCCGGCGGTAACTGAAAAACGGATTCACGAGGTAGTAATTGTCGGTGGTGGTTTCCGGCAGGACGTTGACGCCGGCGATGGTGAGGACCGCCCGCGGTTTGCCGCGGGTGTAGCGGGCGGACAGACCGGCGGTGAACCCCTTGAGGCGCCCTTCGGTGAAGGTGTAGCGGGTGGTGAGGCTGGCGGTGGCGCGCTTGGTGGAGGCGACGTTGCCATCCTGATCGGTGAGGAATTGCCGGGATTCGATGGTGGCGTCGTCCGGGTTCAGACCGCGGGTCTGCGCGGTCGCCCGCGCCTCGGTCACGAGCCGGCCGAGCAAGGGGAAGAAGCGGGTGAATTCGGTGGTGTTTTCCGAGTAGGCGGTGAGGAGCGTCCAGTTGCGATTGACGTTGGCGAGCACCTGGTATTCCCAGCCGGTCGAGGTGCGATCGCGGTAGTCGACCAGGTTGGCGAAGGGCTGGGCGAGCAACAGGTTCAATTCGTCGCGCACGGCGGCGGTGACGCTGGAGCTGAGATTCTCCTGTTGGGTCGCGAAGCGGGTCACGGTCGCCTCGATCTTCCCGCCGAAGAGATGGAAGCGGGCGCTGAAATCGTGGCCTTCGCCGGTGAGCGGCGCGAGGGCGGAGCCGGTGAGATCGAGCCCGTAATTGTCGCTGAACTGGGAGGACTCAAAGTATCCGGCGGTGAAGGAGAGCCAGGAAAACGCGTGCCAGACACCGCCGTAGGTCTGGTTGGTGCTCCACTCGTTGGCGAAGGGAAAGACCGGGATCGCGATCTTCGCGGTGCCGTCGTTGGGCATCAACCTGCCATCGTCGCCCGTGAAGCGCTGTTCGTTGAAGTTGGTGGTGTCGGCGCGGGTGGCGAGGCTGGCGCTCTGCAGCCAGTGCTCGCGGCTGAGGCCGAGGCTGGTGCGGACGCGGCCCTTGAAGTACGAACCGATCAAGTTGGCGGAGCCGGAGGTGAGACTCTGGTCGAGCCGGCGGTTGGTGCCGCTGCCGGTGTTGCTGCGGAAGGGCTGGGTGACGCCAGGGCGCACGGTCCAGCCGAGGGCTTCGTCGCCGTTGCCGTCCTTGAGGTAGTGGATCGGGTAGACGAGGTTGTTGTTGTAGTAGGCGGCGGTGCCGGTGTAGCCGCGTTTGGCGATTTCCTCCTTGGTGAGCGAATAGCCGTAATTGTCGGCGTAATTTTCCTCGTGCCGGTAGGCGGTGCCGAGGATGAGGCGCTGGGAAATGCCCCACGGCAGGCTGGCGTCGTAGACGACCTGGGCGCGCCAGTTGAGGATCTTGTGGCCGTCGGGATTGTAGAATGGGGCGTGGATGACGAAGAGCTGCTCGTAATTGGGATTGGGGACAGTGCCGGGGCCGTTGGGGTTGGGGAGCACGGGGTTGACGTCGACGTGCACGCTGCGACCCGGGAGGCCGCCCACGCTACCGAGGCTGGAATAGGTCTGTTTGCGGATGGTCTCGTCGAACTGACCGTTGTGGGCGAGGAGGACGTTGAGCCGGTCGGTGAACGAGTGCTTCAGCTCGATGGTGTAGGCGTAATACTTTGAGTTCTGCTTGTTGTCGGGGCCGGCCCAATCCTCCCGCAGCGGGATGATGCTTTCGGGAATCCGGATGAGCGGATAGCGGTTGGGGTTTTGCGGATCGGTGGCGGACGTGGCGGCGACCGTCTCAATGTTGACGGACCCGCGGAAGACATTGGCGGTGGTGGACTGCCAGTTGTTGATCACCCCGCCGACGTCAACGAAGGCGTGGGTGGCGCTGCTGGCGGCGCGGAGTTGCGCCATGCCGACGCCGTTGGTCTGGACGCCCGGGCGGTTGGGATCCGCGTCGAGGGCGGTGGTGCCGGTGCCGTAGACGTAGGAGCTACGGCTGTCGGTCGGCCCGAGGTGGCCGAGGTGGTTGGTGGTGTTGCCGGTCTCGTAGGCGGCGTCGATTTGGGTGCGGCGGTTCTTGAAGGGTTCCCACTGCAGCGAGCCGGCGTAACCCTCAAGGTCCCGGCCCATGCGTTGCTTGTACTGCTCGATTTCGGAATGGATGGCGTTGACGCGCAGTCCCAGGCGGCCGGGGATCAGGGGCTGGTTGAAGTCGACCGAATAGCGGCGGGTGCCGAAGTTGTCGTAGCGCACCTGGGTCGAACCGCGCCGCTGGAAGGTCGCGCGTTTGCTGGCGATGTTGATGATGCCGCCGGCATCGACGTCGCCGTAGGCGTTGCCGCCGGGACCGCGGCTGAACTCGATGCGCTCGGTGTTGAAGACATCGGCGGCCAGGTACCAGGGGAAGCCGTCGCGCAACTGGCGCACGGTGGCGAGGCCGCGGATGTTGACCTGGTTGCCGGAGCGGTTGCCCACGACCGCGCCGACCGTGCCGAGATCATTGGAGATGTTCTCCGCGCTCATCGCGAAATCGACGGCGTCGAAGTAATTGTTGAACGCCAGATCCTGCATGAACTCCTGCGTCATGACCGAGATGGAGTTCGGCAGGTTCTCGAGTTTTTCGTTGGTGCGCGTGCCGGACATCGCGGTGGAGGCGGCGTAACCGAGATCCTTGTCATCGGTGACCTCGAAGGGGGAGAGCTTGACGGGTTCGGCCGCGGCGGCGGCGGGATCGATGGCCGGTGTGGCGGCTGGAACGTTCTGGGCGGTGGCGGGCGCGACGGCGGCGGTTGCGGTCAGCAGCAACGCGAGTGTCCACCGGCAACGATGGGAGTTCATGGGGGGGTGTTAGGTGTGGCTCCAAGGCGGGGACGCCGCAGAGAGGGTGAGGCGGAGAACGCAGAAATCGTCGGCAAATGCGAGCCGGGAGTGGCGGGTGGCAGTCCACCGACGCGGGCGTATCTGCGGCGGCGCCGGCCACCGGGTGGGCGGCCGCGAAGAGTGGTTTCAATCGCGCGCGGATCGGCCGGTTCCGGCGCCGGGACGGGAATTGCGCGCTAGGCGCGGAACAGCTGGCGCATCTCGCCGAGGTAGCGGGGCACGGCGATGGCCGAATCCTCCTTGGCCTCGTATTCCAGCGCGATCCAGCCCTGGTAACCGGCATCACGCAGGATCTGCGTGAACCGCTTGAAGTCGGCCGGCTTGTTGCCCTTGGTCGCGGCATCGTGCACTTCGGTCTTGAATTGCACGTTGACGGCGTAAGGCGCGCACGCGGCGAAATCCTGATAGGGATCGGCGGTGCGAAAATTACCCGAGTCGAGATTGATCCCGATCCACGGACTTTGCACGGCCTTGATCATGGGCAGGAGCGTCGCGGCGCTGCCGATCGAGTCATGGTTTTCGAGTCCGAGGAAGATCCCGCGCTGGCCGGCGTAGTCGCAGCATTCCTCGAGGGCGCTGATGACGAGTTTGTCGGCGACGTCGCGGGCGAGTTCCTTGGTTACCCCCGCAAACACCCGGATGTGCGGCGCCCCGAGCACGGCGGCGCGGTCAATCCACTTCTTCGTGAAGGCGATCTCGGCGTCGCGCTTCGGGCCCCGCGGATGGGAGAAGTTGTTGCCGATGGCGGTCCCACTGATCGCGATGCCGCGCAGGAAGGCGTGGCGGCGGAGTTGGATGAGGTACGCGTCGGATTCCTCGGCGAAAAAGTAACTCGTGAGCTCCGTGCCCTCGCAGCCGTGGGCCGCGCAATAATCGATGAACTTGAACATGTCGGTGGCGCGGCCCGGCGGCACCTTGGGGTTGGGCTTGCCGCGCATGACGGGGAAGTTCTCGCGAAACGAATAGGCGGCGAGGCTCAGGCGCAGGACGGGCTGCCCGGTGCGCCCGAACGGGCCGCGGCCGGCGGCGGCGCGCGCGGACCGGGGGGCGGCGAGGGCGGTCAGCCCGGCGGCGGTGCTGAGTTTCAGGAAGTCGCGGCGGTTGAGGGTAGGCATGGGGAGAAGGGGTGGAAGAAGGCGCATTGAACCAGAGGCGAGGGCGGTCGCAAAGGAATTTGCGGCGCCGGGCCGAAACGCGATTGCGGTCGGTCCCGCGGCGCGGTGGAGTGCGCGGGCATGAGCCGCCCCCCTTGGTCTCGCCGGTTTTCGATCCTGGCGGCGGTGGCTGCTTGTGGGGGGGCAGGGATGGCGGCGACGGCGGAACCCGCCGCCAAGCCGCGCGGCCTTTGGTTTTGGTCGAAGGCGGCGAGCCCGCATGGCGCGGTCAACGTGGTGGGGGACGCGCCGCGCGAGGCGGAGGCCATGGCGACTTTCGGCCGCTGGAACATCCGGCGCCTGTACGGCAGCTATGGCGCGCTGCCGGTCACCGCGCCGGAGCGGGTGGCGGCCTGGAACCGTCGATTGCACGAGGCGGGCATCCGGTCGGAGTCCCTTTTCGCCGATGGGGCCGTGCTCGCGCCGGAACGGCGGGCGGCGTTCCTCCAGCAGGTCGACGCCCGCGTGCTGGCGTTCAATGCCTCGCGCCCTGTCGCCCGCGAGCGTTTTGATGGAATCGCCCTCGACATTGAGCCGCACGCGTTGCCGCGTTGGAAGACGGCCACGGGCGAAGGCCGGCGTGCGCTGCTCGAGGACTATCTCTCCCTCTGCGCCGCCCTGCGCGCCCATCTCGACACGCACGGAGGCCGCGAGCTCGCCCTCTCGGTTGCGCTGGCCTACTGGCTCGATCGCCTGCCGCCCGAGGGCCGGGTGGCGTGGCGGTCCACCGCCGATCGCGACGATTGGTTTGCCCGGCTCGGGCGCTGCGTCGCCATGATCAGTCTCATGGCGTACGAGCGGAACTCGGTGGCGGCCATTCTCGACGCGACGGCCTGGGAGCGGGCGAATCTTCCCGGCCGGGTGGTGACTGCGTTGCGGGCGCGGCTCGGCGTGGAATGGCAGACCCTCGCCGATTTGCGGCGCGTCCTGCCGGCGGTCGAGGCGGGGTCGGCACTCGGCGTCGACTTGGAGAATTACGAATTGCTGCGCCTGGCCGAGGGAGCCGCCGCGAGCCGATGACGCAGCCCGAAACCGTCCTCCCGCGCGGAATCCGAAATGCCATTGTAACCCATAAGGTTACTTTGGCCGGGAAGATTTGCGGAGCTCGCGGGGGGCGCCACCTGGCCGAAGGGGCGAACCGGTAGCGGCCGGACCTCAATCCTGGCCGGCCAGGTGGCAACTGCGGCACGTGGCATGAGGGGAACTCGGCAGGAGGGCGCGGCCGCAGTGGCGGCACTCGCGTCGCGCCAGCCCGTGCTGTCCCCAATTGCGGCGGAGAATCGCCTGCGTCTGCTCGGTGACCTCGCGCCGCAATTGCTCGACGTACGGGAGATCGGTGAAGCGCGGGCGAAACTTCAGCGCGAGCCAGCGGTAGACCGTGATGAGCTTCAGGGTCTCCTCGAGGGAATCGAGGCCGCCTCCGCCGTCGAGCCGGCGCGGGAAGGTCACCGACCCGCTGCCGGCAAGGGTTTCGAGCCATTCGGCGAAGAGCGTGCGAAACAGGTGGTCCTCGAGGTCGATCGGGGTGCAGGCGAGGGCGTAGCGGGACTCGATCGGGAGCGCCGGCGCATAGGTGTCGACGAGGTCGGCCGCGGCCAGCACGTCGGCCTGGACCTCGGGGAAAAAGGTGCCGCCGGGAAAGGTGAGCCGGGTGCGGAAGAACTCGAGGATCGGGCCGAGCCGCGCGAAACCGAGGTGGTCGGCGATGGCACGGATGTGCATCGGCGTGGGCGCGGCCGGCAGGCGATCGGGGGCCGGGGTGGTTTGCGGGGCGGCCAGCGCCTCCGCGATGCGTTCGCCGTCGCGTTGGGAAAATGCGGCCACCCAACCCGCGGCATCGGGCCCGCGGCCGGCGCGTCCGGCGATCTGCAGCAGTTCACCGGCCGTGAGCCGGCGCTGATCGCGGCCGTCGAACTTGTCCGTTTCGTAAAAGATGACGCGGTCGAGCGGCAGGTTGAGGCCGAGACCGATCGCGTCAGTGGCGCACACGATGTCAGAATCACCCTCGCGGAAGCGGCGCGCCTCGTTGCGGCGCACCTCGGGGGAGAGGCCGCCGTAGATCACCGAGACGCGCAGGTGGTGCGACTCGAACATCGCCTTCAGCTCGAGCACGAGCGCGCGGGAGAAGCCGATCACGGCGGACCGGGGTGGCACGTGGCGCCAGTCGAGCACGCCCTCGTAGGCGAGCGTGCCCTGGCGGACGAGCGGGTGCACCGCGAGTTCATCGCCGCAGAGTTCAGCGAGCCGTCGAATCACGGGCTCCGCCGAGAGGGGACCGGTGACGATCAGGGTTTCGGCGGCCACCCCGCAATACGCGGCGATCCAGGCCCAGCCGCGATCGCGGTCGAAGGCGAGTTGCATCTCGTCGAGCACGGCCACGCCGACGCGCCGGGCGAAGTCCGCCATCTCCACCGTGCGCGCGGAGTGCGTGGGGGAAGTCTCGTCCCGCTCCTCGCCGGTGATCAGCGAGCAGGCGGTGCCCAGCTCGACGAGACGGTCGCGTTGTTCCAGGGCCAGCAGGCGCAGCGGACCGAGGTACATGCCACTGCGGGCGGCGGCGAGCGCGAGCACGGCGCGATGGGTCTTGCCCGAGTTCGTGGGGCCGAGCCAGGCGACGACGCGCCGGTGCAGCGATCGCGCCGCCGGAAAACACTGCAGGTAGTCGAGGAAGCCCGGATTGCGCTGGGCGAGCCCGTCGAGGAGCGCGCGGTCGGTGGCGTGAGTGCAGGCGAGGCGGATGCGGTGGTAGAGTTCCTTGCGATCGGCAAGGAGCGGCGGGTGGGGCAGGAAGGTGCGCGCGGCGTCCGCCGTGGTGAGCACGGCCCATCCGTCATAGGTAGGGGGGGCCGCGCGCAGGCGTCTTTCCATTTCGCGGGCGGCGGGGTGCCGGCGCGCCAGCAGATCAGTGGCGACGGTGGCGGCTCCGCGTTGGTCGAGATCGAGGGCCAGGCGACCGAGTTTCACGGTCACGGCGGCGCGGACGGGGACCGGCACGCCTTCCCGTAATTCGACGGTGGTCGGGACGTGCAGGATGAGTTTGTCGCCCGCTGCGGTGAAGTCCCCGAATTCCACGCCGGGGTTGGCGGCGGTAATCTGGTCGGCCATGAAACGCGCCCACGTCGTCCGGACGGCGTGGAGTCGCACGCGCGGGCCGATGGGTGACGCGAGAAAGGCCCGGCCCAGGGGCGTGTCGTCGAGGAAGTACTCTTCCAATAGTTCCTGACGCGCGCGAGCGATCACCGTCTCGTGGGTGGCGGACGGGTGATCGTCAGGCGAGGGCATGCGGCGCAGTGAAACGGGGTGGCGGGGGCGCGCGAGGCCAATTCGCCGGGGGTGGCCCGGGGCGGGAGACAGGGGCGCGTCTCCGAGTTGGCGGTTGTAGGCGGGGTGCCCCCACCCCGCGATAGGTCGTCCCCGCCGGGCCGCGCGGTGAGGGCACCGCGCCCACATGGAAGTCACCGCCAACTCGCAGATGCACCCGGGGCGGGCGAGGAAAAGCGCGGCGAAGACTCGACACCGGGCGGGTGCTCCGGCTGGCTGGCCGGGTCCCACTCCCACCGGCCATGAACCCCAAGCGTTCGCAGTCATCCCCGGCCAAGGCCGCTGTTCGCGCCGAGGGTGGTGAGCCGGACCGCATGCCGACAAATGCGGAACTGCTCCACGAATTGAGGAAACATGGAGCACCGCCGCCGCCCCGCGGCGAGTTGCCGGCGATGAGCCGGCGCACGCGGGACTACCTGCTGTTGGCGGGTGCGGGCAGTGCCGCAGTGACCTTGCTCGCGTTCCGGCTGGCGGGCAGCCCGGACCCGGTGGTGGCGCTGAAGCTGAGCCTCACCGGCGTCGCGCTGGTGTGCGGTCTGTTGTGGTTCATCTTCTATGGCGTGATGAGCCGGTATTGAGGATCGCCTCCGCGGGGGTGGTCGGAATGAGCGGTTGGCATCCGATGATTTCCGTGCGTGGGTCGGCACCGTGACACCCGCGCTCAGCGAATTCAGCCTGCCCGAGTTCGAGCAACAGGTCGCCGCGTGGGGCTTCAAGCCGGTGCATGCGGTCCGCCTGCTGCGGACCTACTACGCCGGGGCGGAGTTGGCGGGAGAAGGCGGCGGCGACCGGACCGGGTGGCGCTGTCCGGCGGCCCTGCTCGAGCGGGCCCGCCAGGTGTGGCCCGCCGCCGCGACGGCGCTGGCCGCGCACCACGTGGCGGTCGACGGCACGGCCAAGCTGCTCCTGCGGATGGCGGATGGGCGCACGGTGGAGAGCGTGCTGATGCCGGATTTTCGGGCGGATCGCGCCGCCGGTTGCCTGTCCTCGCAGGTGGGGTGCGCGATGGGGTGTGACTTTTGCGCGACGACCAAGACGGGGTTTGAACGCAACCTCACGGCGGGCGAGATGGTCGAGCAATTCATCGCGCTGCGGCGGGAGGCGCGCGCGACGGGCCGCCGGCTGCAGACGATTGTGTTCATGGGGATGGGGGAGCCGCTGCTCAACTTCGACGCGGTGCTCGCGGCCGTGGCGCGCCTGGCGGACAACCGGATCGGTGCCCTTGGCTGGCGGCAGATCACGGTGTCGACGGTCGGCATCGTCCCGGGCATCGAGGCGCTGACCGCCACGGGCTACAACGTGAACCTGGCGGTATCGTTGCACGCGCCCGACGATGCCACCCGCGCGCAGCTCCTCCCGATGGGCCGGCGCTTTGCCATCGCGGACATCCTGGCGGCCGCGGATCGGTTTCAGGCCGCCCGCGGCCGGCCGGTGACGATCCAGTATTGCCTGCTGCAAGGCGTGAATGACTCGCCGGCGCAGGCGCGGGCGCTCGCGGTGTTGCTCGGGGCGCGCCGGATGCACGTCAACCTGCTGCGCTACAACCCGACCGGGCTGAGCCTGCGCGGTGTCATTTACCAGCCCTCCTCCGAGGCGACGGCGGCGGCCTTCGTCGCGGAGTTGCAGGCCCGGGGGGTGGTCGCCCATTTCCGGCGCTCGCGGGGTCCGGACATCGATGCGGCCTGCGGGCAACTTCGTCGCCGGGTGAGGGCGGGAGGGTAGGGGCCACCGCGGGCCGCGGTCTGTCCGGTTGGGATCAGCTTGGCGGCGACCCGCCGAAAGGCTTGGGTGAGGGCGTGCCCCTTCCCCTCCTCTGTTCTCCCCGGTTTTTCACGTGGGTCGCCGGGCTTATCCTGGCGATGGCCGGGCGCCTCGCGGCCGCGAACTACTACGTGGCGCCGGCGGGCGACGACGCCCACGCCGGCACGATCGCGGCGCCCTTCGCCACGGTGCAGCGCGCGCAGGAGGCGGTCGCGCCCGGTGACACCGTGTTCCTGCGCGGCGGCCGGTATGTCATGCGGGAGGATCAGATTGCGCGGCAGGAGCGTATTTTTGCCTATGTGACGCTGCTCGACAAGAGTGGGCGCCCCGACCAGCGCATCCGCTATGCGGCGTATCCCGGGGAGCAGCCGGTCTTCGACTATGCCGGCGTCAAGCCGGCGGGGCATCGGGTGCACGCGTTTCGCGTCACCGGATCATGGTTACACCTGGAGGGGATTGAAGTCGTCGGGGTGCAGGTGACGATCACGGGCCACACGCAGTCGATCTGTTTTGACAACCAGGGCAGCCACAACCTTTACGAGCGGCTGAGCATGCACGACGGCATGGCGATCGGTCTCTGGATCGGAGATGGCGCGAACAACCTGGTGCTGAATTGCGACGCGTACCGGAATCACGACACGGTGTCCGAGAACGGGCGGGGCGGCAACACCGACGGTTTCGGTTACCACGGGAAGCCAGGGAGCGTGCACAACGTGTTTCGCGGGTGCCGGGCCTGGTTCAACAGCGACGACGGCTTCGACTTCATCAACTCCGCCGAGGTGGCGACGGCGGAGCATTGCTGGGCGTTTTACAACGGGTATTCGCCGGAGTTTGGGGCGCTGGCCGATGGCAACGGTTTCAAGGCAGGGGGGCATGCGGGCACGGCGGTCGCGCGCCTGCCGGATCCGATTCCGCGGCATGGGGTGCGCGGCTGCGTGGCGGTGCGCAACAAGGCCAGCGGGTTTTATGCGAACCATCACATTGGTGGGGTCGAGTTCCTGCAGAACACGGCCTATCGCAACCACACGAATTTCAACCTGCTCGGGCGCGAGCGCGACAACCGCACCGATGTGCCGGGTTACGGGCACCGGCTCCGCAACAACCTGGGCTTCGCCGGCGGCGCCGAGGTGGCGAATTTCAACGCCGGGGCGTGCGACGCGGAGGGGAATTACTTCAACCTGCCCGTGACGATCACGGCGGCGGACTTCGTGAGCCTCGACGAGGCCGAGCTCGTGCGGCCCCGCCAGCCGAACGGGGATCTGCCGGAGGTGCGTTGCCTGCACCTGGCGGCTGGAAGCGGCGCGATCGATCGCGGGGTGGACCTGGGGCGGCCGTTTCGTGGCCAGGCGCCCGACCTGGGGGCGTTCGAGCGGTAGACGCGCCGGGGTGGGAACGGACCGCGAGCCTCGCGGCGGTACCGGAGCCCCCGGTCGTCCCGTGCCGCGTCGGGGTCGGGCGCGTCAGACCGCGGCTGCGCTGAGAATGGCAAAGGCAAAGAGCCCGACCATGATCACGGCGCATGTGATCCGGGCCACGGTGGCGATCACAAAGCCGGTGGCGGCACCGACGCCGGCCCGCAGGGCCTCGCGGTCCGTCTTCTTGCCCAGGAGTTTTTCGGCGGTGACGGCGCCGAGTACGGTGCCCAGAATCAGGGCCGGCAGCGAAAAGAAGACGCCGACGAGGGCCCCGCCGCCGGCGCCGGCCATGCCCCATTTGCTGCCGCCAAACCACCGGGCCCCCAGGATCACCCCGACGAAGTCCGTCAGGATCGAGGCCAGGCAGAACGCGGCGATCACTCCGATGATCAGCCAAGAGAGGCTGGCCGGCAGCAGCAGCTTGTGCAGCACCACGGCCAGCAGGATCAAGGTCGTGCCCGGCAGGAGTGGTATGACAACCCCCACGATGCCGCCGAGCATCAGCGCGACGGTGAGACACCAAACGAGAAGCTCCACCATACGGGCACAACACACCCGGGTGGGGGAAAGTTGCAAGGGTTCCGCGCAGGACGGAGCCTCTCCTGGCTGTCGGTGCCGTTGAGTTCGTTCCTCCCGGTGGCGCCGGTCAAAGACACGGCGCTACTCCCAACCGGCAAACGCATCCCGCGCACGACGGCGTTGCCAAGCCAACCCGAGTCGTGACCTGATGGAGGCAGACTATGAACACACCCAGGCTTCCCTTCCTGTATCTCCTCGCTGCCGTCCTGTCCGCGGGAGCGCCGAAGCCCGCCTGCGCGGGTGAGGCGATGGGCCCCGGCGAGGCGTCGTTTCGCGTCATGTCGTACAACGTCCGCTACGCGACGGCGCCGGACGGCGAGAATGCCTGGGCCAAACGGCGCGACATTTTTTTCGAGCCGATCGAGCGGTTTCAGCCGGACCTCATCGGCTTTCAAGAGGTGCTGGCGGTCCAGTACGACGCGATCGCGGAGCGGATGACGGGGCATGCGTTCAGCGGCGTGGCGCGGGACGATGGGCGGCGGCAGGGCGAGTTTTCGTCGATCGGATACCGCAAGGATCGGTTCACCGCGCTGGTGTCGGGCACGTTCTGGCTTTCACAGACGCCGACCGTGCCGGGGAGCAAGTCGTGGGATGCGGCGCTGCCCCGGATCTGCAGTTGGGTGCGGTTACGGGAGACGGCGACCGGGCGGGAGTTGGTGTATGCCAACACGCATTTCGATCATCGTGGTGTGGTCGCGCGACGCGAAGCGGCCCGGGTGTTGTCGGAGCAGTTGGGGCCGATCGCGGCGGGCGTGCCGGCGATTCTCACAGGTGATTTCAACATCAATGAGGACAATCCGGCCTATGTGGCGTTGGTGCGGCCGGCCCGGCCGGAATGGATTGGCTGGATCGACTCGTACCGTGAGGTGTCCCCGCGGCGGCAGTCGGACGAGGCGAGTTTCAACGGGTTCAAGGGGAACGTGCAGGGCTCGCGGATCGATTTCATCTTTCACACGCCGCATTTTCGGGCCACCACTGCCGCGATCGACCGCTGGTCGCGGGACGGGCGGTATCCGTCAGACCACTATCCGGTGAATGCGGTGCTGGTGCTGCGACCGGGAGCGGCGCAATGAGGAGCTTTTATATCATGACCACGCGAAACACAGCACGAAGCGGGAGCGGAGAACGGGCGCCGGGAACGGGGCGGACCATGGCGGCGGACACCGACCGCCTGCGGGGTGAGGGCACCCCGCCTACACCCGCGGGACTTGCCGGGCGGCGCCGGAGATTTCTGTTGGCTGCAGTGGCGCTGGGCTCTCTTGGTTTTGCCGCGGGCGCCACCGCGCCCGCGGCAAACCCCCGGCCCAACATCGTGCTGATCGTGGCGGATGACCACGGCACGGATGCGCTGGGCTGCTACGGCAACCCGGTGGTCAAGACGCCGCACCTCGACGCGCTGGCGGCCGACGGCACGCGCTTCACCCATGCCTTCTGCACGACGGCGAGTTGCAGTCCGTCGCGCTCGGTGATCCTCACCGGCCAGCAAAACCACCGCAACGGCATGTATGGGCTGCAGCACAGCGTGCATCACTTCGAATCGTTCGAGGGCGTGAAGAGCCTGCCGGTGCGGCTGGCGGCGGCGGGTTATCGCACGGCGCGCATCGGCAAGTTTCACGTGGCGCCGGAGGAGGTGTATGCATTCCAGACCGTGTTGTCGGGCGGGGCGGCGAACGATCCGGCGAGCCTGGGGCGCAGCCCGGTGGAGATGGCGGAGCAGACACGCGGCGTCATCACCGCGAAGGATGCGCGACCGTTCTTCCTCTTTTATGCGAGCGATGATCCCCACCGGGGCAACATCGTGCTGCCGAACGGCCATCCCTCCTTCGACACCTATCCGGCGCCCAATCCCTTCGGAAATCGCGCGGCGGGCTATCCCGGAGTGACCCCCGTCACCTACCGTCCGGCCGAGGTCCTCGTGCCGCCCTTCCTGCCCGACACGCCGGAGTGCCGGGCGGAGCTGGCGCAATATTATCAGGCGGTTTCGCGCCTCGATCAAGGCGTGGGGCGGCTGGTGCGGATGCTGAAGGAGGCGGGGCAGTACGAGCGCACGCTCATCGTGTATATCTCGGACAACGGGATCGCCTTCCCGGGGGCGAAGACGACCCTCTACGATCCCGGCACGCGGCTGCCATGCATCGTGCGGGCGCCGGGCCGGCAACGGCCGGGCAGCGTCCAGGAAGCGATGATCACCTGGGTCGACCTGACTCCGACGCTGCTGGAGTTTGCGGGGGCCGCCACGCCGGCGAACGAGTTCGACGGGCGGTCGTTTCGGGCCGGGCTCGACGGCGAGACGCTCAACGGGTGGGACGAGGTGTATGGCTCGCACACCCTGCATGAGGTGACGATGTATTATCCGATGCGCAGCGTGCGGACGCGGACCCACAAGCTGATCCATAACCTCGCCTTTGGACTGAAGTATCCCTTTGCACTCGATCTCATCCAGTCGCCGACGTGGATCAGCGTGCAGAAGACCGGGGCGGCGACGTACGCGGGCCGGCCCATCGCGCAGTTCCTGCAGCGTCCGGAATTTGAACTCTTCGACCTGGTGAAGGATCCCGGCGAGATTCTGAATCGCGCGGACGCCCCCGACTACCAGGGGATCAAGCGCGCGTTGATCGAGAAACTGAAGACGTTCCAAACGGCCACCCAGGATCCCTGGATGCACAAGTGGACGTACGAGTGAAGCTCCGCGGGGCAGCGGCTGTCGGAACAATGGTGCGGGCGGCTTTACGTCGCGACGGATGCAAAACATCGTGGACTGAAGCCGGGCGGGCGCACGGCGGTATTTGAGCGTGAGCATGAAGTCCCCGGAGCGGCGGTTTTCCAACCGCCGAGAGCGCTTGGAAAACCGCCCCCGGGGCCCGTGTTACCAACGTCAGACCTCACTCTCCTCCGAACGGGCGGAATGACGAGCAGGTTCGATTCCCCGGTTTTTGGTGGGGGCTGGAGCACAGGGTCAGGGCGAACCCTGCAACCCGCATTCGCGAACGTCGCCGGACCGCGAACATCGAACGACCTGAGCCCCGCTCGTGCGCTCGGATCGTCCTCGGTCCGACTCCTGTGCCCCAGCTTGGATCCCAGCGCTCCGGATAGGCACAGGAGTTCAACCCGAGGACAAGCCGAGGAAGGCGGATGGAGCGAGGGGGTCTGCCTGGAATGGCGCTTAGATAGAGCTTGTCCCAAAAACCGGCTTTTTGGAAAACGCTCCAAATTCGGCGTTCCGCATCAGCGACTGACCGGCATGATTGGTCGGTTTTGAGCCGAGGGTGACCGCCGGGCCCGAGTCTGGCCAGGCGCC
>JBBRWR010000136.1:0-19716 GCA_038249085.1 Opitutales bacterium | reverse complement strand
GTTTTGGGGGGTGGGGGTTGTGGGCTGGTTGAGCGCCGCCGGGAGGCGCGCGTGGGGGAGCCTGACCCAGTCGGCCGCGACGGGGAGGACCGGGCTCAATGCCACCGTCAACCCGGAGGTGCACCGCCTCGTCCCCGGGGCGGATGGGTCACCCCCTGCGATGGGGAGCAACCCCGCCCGCCTCACCGCGACACGTCGCGCACCTGGCCGAGCTCGCCCACGAGGTAACTGACCCCGGCAAACGCCGTCAGGTGGACAAACGCGCACACGGCAAAAACCGGGGTGAAGGAGACATTTTGCACGGTCCAACCGATGGCTTGCTGGCTGATTACGCCGAACGCGCCGCCCAGACAGCCTCCGAATCCCGACACGGTGCCGACGACGTGGGCGGGAAACTTCTCGGCCGGCAGCGTGATGTTGGACCACAGGGTGTGGCAAAACATCGCGGCACTCGCGAACACCACAGCCAGGGCTGGATTCGGCACCCGGACAATGAGCAGGCACCACAAAGGCATGCAGCACGAGGCGACGAACATGGTGGTCTTCCGGGCGCGGTTGAGGCCCCAACCGCGCGCTGTCAACCAGGTGGGCACCGCGCCCCCGGCAATGTTGCCCACCGCACCGGCGACAAACGGGATCCAACTATACTTCGCGATGTCGGCCAGCGAGAAGCCCCGCTCGGTTTGCAGAAACTTCGGGATCCAGAAGAAGAAAAAATAGGAGACTGGATCGGTGAGCATGCGGGCCAGGATGCAACCCCACACCTCGCGCATTCCCAGCAGTCGCAGCACCGGTACGCGGGCGGGCTCGACGGCGTCCGGCGGGCGATCGGCCTCGATCAGGGCCAGTTCCGCGGCCCCGAGCCGCGGATGATCCCGGTGGTGCCGGTAGACCAAGGCCCAGACCAACACCCACACGAACCCGAGGGCGCCGCCCGCGACAAACGCCCAGCGCCAGCCCCACGTGAGCGCGATGAACCCGACCACCGGCGCCGCCAGCGCGGAGCCAATCGTCGTGCCCGCGTTGAAGATTCCGACTGCCAGGGCGCGCTGTCGCATCGGAAACCATTCGGTGACCGCCTTGACCCCCGCGGGGAAGTTGGCCGGCTCCATGATCCCGAGCAGGAAACGAAAAGCCGTGAAATGCGCCGCGGTGCGCGCCAGCGCGTGCAGCATGTTGGCGATCGACCAGCCGCTCACAAAGATCAGGAACGACCGGCGGGAGCCCAGCCGATCCACCACCCAGCCGCTCACCGCATACATCACCGTGTAGCTGAGCAGAAACGCCGAGGTGATGTTGGCGTACTGCATCGTCGTGATCTGCAGCTCGTCCTGGATGGTCTGCGCCAGGACCGAGAGCGTCTGGCGATCGAGGTAGTTGAGCTCGGAGGCGATGCACAGCATCCCCACCATGTACCAGCGCAGCCCCGCGATCTTCCTGGGTTCCGGTTTCACGCTGCAAGCGGCGGTTCTTTCCGGGGCGACGCCGCGGGATCCAGCGGGGCTTTGTTGGAGGCTGACCGGAGCGGCATGGGGGGGCGCGCCGATTCCGCGGCAGGCGCCACCGAAAGGCAAACCCGCATTCGGCGTCCCCGCCCCCGGCCCCGGGTCAGCTCACACCGACGGCTTGAAATGATTGGATTGGGCAGGGCCGGACCTTGGTCCGCGCCTCTCAGGCGACGCGGCGTCACCAAGGTGACGCCCTATCGTCCAGAATTCACGAATGGTTGGGATCACTCCTCGCGCAGCGCCGTGAGCGGACTCACCCGGGTCGCCCGGCGGGCGGGCAGCATGTTGACGAGGTTGAGGCTGGCGATGAGCAGGACGCACCCGGCCATGCCCAACAGCGCCGCCGCGAGCGGGACCCGGTTTTTATCCCCACTGGGCGAGGTGCTGATGCTGAAACGGCTGGGCGGCTCGAATTGCAGATCGCGGGCGCCGGTGGCGTCGGGGGGCCGCACGGCGTCGAGGCGCCGGGCGAGGGCGGCGAGGCGCGGGGTGAGGGACGCGGGTCAGCTCTAATCGGCGCGGAGGGCGGCTGACGAGGCGACCTTCCGCCAGCGCAGGCGAACCCCGGCGGCCGGGGTGGCGTTGGCCCGCTGTTCCAGCGCGGCTTCGACGGCGTTCTTCACCAGGTTGATCAGGACCTGCTCGATTTGGGCGGAGTCGCACGAGAGGACGAGGTCGGGACGGGCGAGGATCTCGATCGGGAGTCGGGTCTCGAGGGCGACCACCCGCTGGACCAGCGGCCGCAATGCGGTGGGCGCGAGGGTGGGTTGGGGCAGGCGGGCGAGGCGCGCAGAGGCCTGCATGAAGCGGGACAGGCTGTCGGCGCGGGGGCCGATGATCTCGAGCCCTTTGCGCATGTCGTCCTCCCAGTCGGGCGCGCGGCGGGGACTCTTGAGCAGGGAGCTCAGACTGCCGGCGATCGATTTGATCGGGGCGAGCGAGTTGTTCAGCTCATGACCGAGGATCACCGCCGGCAGGCCGCTGAGCAGCGCGTAGACCAGGACGGTCTGCTCGTGGCTGAGGCGGCGGCGGCGTTTGGGCATGAGGCGGAAGAGCAGATCCTGTCGAAACCGCCCGGCCGCATCGCCTCGACGGGGACATCGCCGCTGGCCCAGGCGGTCATGACCACAACCGGCAGGGCGGCATCGAGCGCCTGGAGTTTTTGCAGCAATTCGAGACCTTCCTGGCCGCTGGTGGTGTCGCGGGCGTAAGTTGAGGTCCATCAACACCAGCGCGTAGTCGTTGGCCTCGACCGCCTTGATGACCGCGCCGGAAGACTTGGCGGCTTCGGTGGCGTAACCCTCGCTCTTGAGGAGGAAGCGCAGCGCTTCGATGACATCCGGCTGATCGTCGGCAATGAGGATCCGGTGCGCAGAGGCGTTAGCCATGGTAAGAGTGACGGCAGGGCGGAAGGCGGTGTCAAGAAAGGCGGTCAGGCCGCGAGCGGATGGGCCGCCTTGCAGGGGATGGGTCGCGAACCGCCCAGGTGCAGGGCCCCACCATCCCAAGACGAGATGCACCCGCCGCGCGTGAACCTCCCGCTTAGACCTTGTCCGCGCGGTGGCGGGTCGTAGGCTGCGTGGCCAGTTCTGCCCTCACCCGCGTTGACCACATCCCTCCAAGCAACCCACCCTACCGCCAGTTTCACGTTGGTCGAAGTGATAATGGCTTCGCTCGTCCTCATGGTGGGTTTCATCGGCGTCATTGGAGGCGTGACGATATCCTCCAACTCAATGTTTCATGAGCGGCGGCAAACCCTCGCTACCCAGATCCTCAACCACGAAATCGAGAAACTGTATCTTGAAACTTGGCCGGCCATCAGCGCCCTGCCGACGACCAGCACGGCCCTCACCATCGACAGCCAGTTTGACGACGCCAGACGGTCTTTGGGCGATATACCGGAAGAGATCAATGACGACAAGGTCGTCGTTAGATTCAAGCTGGCCCGGACGGTCACGAATCCCAACCCGGTCGCCAATATCCGCGAAGTCAACTTCACCGTGACCTGGGTGGTAACCACCAGTCGCCTCGACGCCGCCGACAACCGGGTCAAGTTCACCCATACCCGCGCCAACTCGGCCTGGTATGGCAAATACGGGCTGCAACTGAGTTACCGCCAGTCGTGAGTCTGTATTCACCCAGCCGCAGCGCCGGCTTCACCTTGGTCGAACTGTTCGTGGGGGTCAGCCTGTCGATGATGGTCATGGCCGCCGTGCTCTCCAGTTACGTCTTCGTCGCACGCAGTTATGCTCGGACCATTGGCTTAGGCCTGCCCAATGAGCCCACCCTGGGTACCCAGGACCGGCGGACGCTGGCCGCGTTTGCCCAGGATGTGCAGATGGCCTCGGCCATCAGCAGCCCCACGAGTTCGGAAATCACGCTCGCGGTGCCGCACCGCACCGGGGGCACGAAGAATATCACCTACTATTACAACGACACGGCTACGGCCGCATCCGTGTATGGCGTGACCGTGCCGGCGAACGCCCTCGCGCGGATCGACCGCAATACCAGCACCGCCCTGACCCTGCACACCTCCCTGCTCACCTGCACCTTCATCTACTACGACGCTTTCGCCAATCCCTATATGACCTATGCCGATTATGCGATCGGGATTAAGCAGATTTCCCTGGCGCTGACCGCCCAGGCCGGCAATCCCGCCACCAACACCCAGACCAAAGCCTATTCGGTCACCTCGCCGCGACATATTTTCCGCAACAAGTCGCTCCTACCCTGATGCGCCGCCGTCCACAAAGAGCCTCCGTCGTCCTCGTCGCCCTGTCCTGCGTGACGGTGTTGGGCATCGCGATGGTCGGTTTACTCGCACTGAGCAACCAGGCCATGAAACTGAGCAACCGCGGTTACGCGAAGGCGGTGAGCAAGCAACTGGCCGAGATGGGACTCGAGCTGGCCCTGCGCGCGTTCAATGGCAATTCGTTCAGTGGCTGGACCCTCACCAATGCCACCACGGCCGCCCGGACCCTGACCATTGACAGCCGTCGCTACGGCAACAGCGGCATCACCGCCACGGTTAATATCCGCGTGGATCATTATTTGGACACGAGAAAGGCGACCGTCTGGGACGTCCTGACCAACTACGCCGCCAACGACTTCGTCTGGTATCAGGGAGTCTGGTATCTGTGCACCACCGCGCCGCCCGCCAAGCAGAACCCCTTGAACCCGACCTATTGGAAAAGCGCCCCGGAGTCCTGGACCCCCTACGCCAACTACCGCGTCGGCAACATCGCGCTGGCCGGCGGCACCGCCTACCGCTGCACCGCCGCCAATGTAAACCAGAGCCCGCCCGATGCCGCCTTCTGGACGGCTTACAGCACTGCCGCTTGGAATGCGACCACCGCCTACAGCGTGGACGATGTGGCCTTTTCCGGGGGGCTACCGTATCGCTGTATCTCAGCCCACACCGCCCAGGCCCCGCCGAACACCGCCTACTGGCTCAGCGCCCCGGTGATTTACGCGGAAGGAGTGGCCATGCTGCCCGACACCACTATTATCAAGACTCAGTTGCGGGCCACGCTGGCCCCCGCCCCGCTTTTTCCCAACGCGGCCGGCGCCACCAATTACGCCAATCTCGCCAGCGGCGGCACGGCTTGGAAAGTGGACAGCTATAGTTCCGTGAGCGACGCCTATGGCGGAAGCAATGTCGGGTCATCGGCCGTGGTGGCCGGCGGCAAAACGGCGGGCACCGCCGTATCCATCGGCAACACCCGGGTGAGAGGGTACGTGGCCGCACCCCCGGCCGCCACCGCCCCCTATGCACCGCTCTGGAATTACGGGACTTCGGGTATTGTCACGACCACGCCGGCTCCGACCATCCCCGCGACCAAGATCGATCTGACCCGGGTCAGCCGGAGCCCGTATATTCCGCAATTCGACATTCAGAACGTCTCCGGCGCAGGCGTTCTGCCCAACGGTACTACTGTTCTTGCGGATGGTGCCACCGTCCTTGGCACCGCCGGTGCAGCCAGTCCCTCGATCTACAATATTATCGGAACCTCCGATGCCGGGAACGTCTACTCAGGGATCTATTTGAGTGATACGGCGGACATTTTAACGATCTCCGGCCCCGTAATACTGAAGGTGACCGGCCAACTATATACCGCTTCCGGAAAGATAGTAATCACCGCCACCGGCTCCCTTGAACTCTACTTCAATGGCCAGCTTTGGGTGGGCAGCAGCGCCACGAGTGGCATCCAGAACGAGACCCTTGACCCCAAGAAATGCATTCTGGTGGGCACCAGCTCCTACAATACTTCCTCGTACCATTATTACTGGGCCACGTACCCATTCTACGGCACGATTTACATGCCCAACGCCTATTTGAGCACGTGGACAAATGTGAAAATTTATGGCGCGATTTCGGCCGCCAACATCGCTTTCCCGCAGGGCGGTGGGGAGCTCCACTACGACACTTCATTGCGCACGGCGGGGAAAATCGGCACCTTCATCGACGCCCCGTACGAGATTGCGGAGTGGCGCGAACTTACCGACGGCAGCGATCGCGTCGTGCTGCCGTAGCCCGTAGAAATGCAGTCGCGGTGGAGCGCGTTGACCCAACACGCTTTCTGCCGATGTACGGACCACGCGCGTTGAGGTCAACGCGCGCTACCGTTCAGTGATGCTGTTTTCAGAGCAAGAACGCATACCTTCAATTGAATGGACGCGTCGTTGAAACTCGCCAGCGTCGGGCGTGAGAAAGCTGCGGGCCCCGACGCCGCCTCGGCACGCGCCGACACGTACGGCTCCTCGTGCAGTTGCGCGGTGTGCCGGCCTGAGAGCAACAGCCACCAGACGTGGGCGTTGGCGATCACGACGATGGCCACGAGCACCAAAAACGCGGCCGTGACGACGGCATCGACGCGGTTGTTGAAGAGCTGGGCGCTCCACATCTTGAGCTCCGCGGGCGCGCCCCCGGCGGCAATCCTGGCATCGAGCCCGCGCGCGATCGCGAGGAAACCGATCGGCGCGGGGCTGAAGATCTTCATGAGACCGGCGGAGGCGGTCACAGAGACGAGCCAGCCCAGCGGCAGCAGCGTCGCCCAGATGGACCGCGTGCGACCCATCTTGATCAGGATCGCGGTGCCCAGCGCGAACAGCGTAACAGGGGTCAGTTTTGGGGCTTGTGGTAGACTGCCCGCTATGTCCCGGCCCGTTCGGGGCCGGACATTCCGAACGCAAACCCCAAAGCTGACCCCGTCCGATCTCCCTAAGATCTCTCCCTGCGGACGACGGTGATCGAGGGCCTCAACCCGCCGTGCGGCGCGGGCCGTGGGCGCGAAACCTTCGACGGCAGCTTAGTTTCGTCTGGCTCCAGACCCGCGATCACGCTGTTTTGGGTTCGGCTGGCCCGGAGGCGGGCCCGCTGATTCTTCATGGCCTTATTCTCGGTGCTTTCGCGTGCTTCCCGTTCCGGGCTACTCTGGAACGTCAATGAGCATGTCCTCCAGCTCGCCCGGCTGGCCCGTCCCGACGTGAAGCCCATCGTGGTGGACGAGATGGTGGAACTGAATGCCGGGGATGAAGCGGGCGTGGAGGCGTGGCTGCGCCGGGCGTTTCCTGACCGCGGGCGGGGCTATCTGCCGGCCTATTGCGGTTTCCATCCCACGGATCGGGTCTTGCTCCGGGAGATGATCAACACGAAGCGGATGGTCGAACCCAATTACCTGCCGCTACTCCTCGCCGAGCAGGCCAAACTCACCGCCGTCAACGACTGGAACGTGTGCGCCTTGAACCCGATCGAGGGCGAGGTCTTGGCCGCCTCGACGATCGTGCGCCCGGGGCTGCTCGTCGGGCTGCCGCTCGCCACGGTGCGGGAGTCGCAGCAACGGCTGCGCAAGCTGAGCATCAGGCCGCGCCGGCTGGAACTCGGGACCCTCGCCCTCCTCGGGGCGTTGACGCGGTACGTGCGCGAGACCTCCTATCCGCACGCCACCGTGGTGTGTGAGATCGGTCTCGGCCAGACCCGCGTGTATTTTCTGGCGAAGGATGGCGTGCACACCCCCGCGACGCTGCCGCATGGCTTGGTGTCGATCATGGAGGCGACGATGAAGGAACTCGGCGTGCCCGGGATCGGGCCGGCCCGGGATGCCCTGTACGCCCCCACGGAGGCACTCATCGGCCACAGCCGCCGGCTGGTGCGGGTGCTCACGCGCCACCTGAAGCCCGCCATCGATTATTTTGAGATGCAGACGGGCCAGCCCATCGGTGCGGTCTATTGCGCCCACCTCCCGGCCCGGCTGAGCTGGCTCGAGGAGGCGTTATGCACGGCGGTGGACCTCCAGTTTTTGGTCCCCGACCTCGACGTCTGGCTTCCGCTGTCCGGGGTGCAGATCGCCTCCGGCCAATCCGTCCCGTCGCGGTCGTGGCTGCAGCCGTTGAGTCTCCTGGGTCGCCTGACCCCTTCCGACCATGAGTCGAAGTAAGGATCCGATCGCGCTCAGCCCGCACTGGCACGTCGACTACCGCCTCGAGGCGGAGTTGCCGGAGGATACGATCGTCGGCACCCGGTTCACGATCCATCTCGTCTTCTCGGCCCTCGCGGTGGCGGCGCTGCTGGTGGTCGGCTGGCTCGGCGCCATCACCTTGAGCTGGAAAAAGCAGATCGGCGACTGGGAGCGGCGCATCAAGGAAAACCGGACCGAGATCGCGGAGATTGATCGGCTGCAGCGCGATTATGCAACGGAGTCCGCCAAGATCGATCAGGCCTACGCTCTGATGCGCCCCCGACTCTATGTGTCGGAGTTTCTCACCAATGTGGGCCGGACGCGGCCGGAACAGATGTCGATCGATCTGATTGACTGGAACGACGCCGGCATCGTGGTGCGGGGCGGCCTGCGCGAGCGGTCGGAGCGGGCCAGCCGCATTTTGGGCGGCTACGTCGACGTGTTGCGCAAGGACGATAAGATCGGACCGCTGTTCGCGACGATCAGCCTGACCGACATCGATCGCGGAACCGGGACGGAGGCCCTGAGGTTCGAGATCAAGTTTACGTTCAAGGAGGCCAAATGAACGACACGATGGCCAACCTGACCCAGTTTGCCCGGCGCTGGCCCTACTGCGTCGCCTGCGCCGTGCTCACGGTGCTGCTGGGGGCCGGGGCCTGGTTTTTGCGCCAGGAAAACCACAACCTCGAGGCGGCCTACCGGGTGGTGGCCGAGGAAGGCGAGGCGATGGTGTCCAAGCTGTTCGAGGCTTCGACCCTGCGGCAGGAGCTGGAGGAGGTCCGGGCCATCACGGAGCGGATCGATGAGAATCTGGTGATCGAGAGCAACCTCGCGGATAACCTGTTGTACTTCTACCGGCTCGAAGATCAGACGAAGGCGAAATTGCCCGAGCTGCACCAGGTGAGCTCCCCCACCAACGACAAGTCCCCCCTGTTCCGTCGCGTGCCCTATGGTCTGCGGGTGACCGGCACCTATGAGCAGGTCGCCGCGCTCCTCCTCGCCCTCGAGACCGGTCCGCGCGTCGGCAAGGTCACCAGTTTCAATTGCGCCCGCACCGATCTGGCCGGCTCCGCTGTCGCCCTCGATCTCAACCTCGAACTCCTGGGCAGGAAATGAAGCCGCGCCGCTTGCCGCTGATGCTTTTTGCCCTGGCTGGATCCACGCCGGGGTTGCTGCCGGCCGCGGAGGTGGCGACCGCCGCCGCGGGAAAGTCGGCCCCGCCACCCAAGTCGTCCGTCGCCCAGCCGCTGGCCCCGCGGTTCCAGCAGGTGCGGGAGCGGATCGCGGCGCTGTATCAGCACCGCAACGAGCCGCCTCCGCCCCTCGATCCGCGCTACAACCCCTTCCGCCTCCCGGGCAGTGCCCCGCTCGTCCCCGCGCCGAATGCCGGCGACCCTGGCGCGGAGGAATTCATCACCCCCGCGCCGGGGCCGGGCGCCAGTCTCGCGCTCCTGCAGCAGGGCGCAGCCACGCTGAAGGTCAGCGGGATTTTTGAGATCGGCGGCCAGTCCCACCTGGTGATCAACGCCCGTCCCTACAAGGAGGGCGATGTGGTGCAGACGCTGGTGCAGGGCGAGACCGTCTACCTGCGCCTCAAGGAAATTGCGAAGCGGAGTGTCACGCTGTCCCTCAACGACGCCGAGATGACGTTGAAGTATTGAAGGCCGCCGCCGCCCGCGCCCGGGAAGACTCGGCGCGGGCCCTCAATAGCTGAAGAACAATTCCTGCAGGGCGCGGGGATCGCGCGTGCGGGTCAGGCCGAGTTGCAGGAGCACCCGCGCCTTTTGGGGGTTCAGTTCGTCGGCGGCGATAAAACCGGGCTCGTCGTCGTCGATCTCGATGTTGCGCTCCACCACCCCGCCGCCGGTGCGCGAACTGCGCACCACCGCGATGCCGCTCTGCGCCGCCGCCACGGCGCCGGCCAGGGCCTTGGCGCCCAGATTGCCGTCGCCCACGCCGGCGATGACCAGGCCCTTCGCCCCGGCCCGCACCGCCGCGTCGATCAGGTCCCGGCCCATGCCGGCGTGCGCGTAAATGATCTCCACGCGCGGCAGGGCGGCCGTCCCGTCGACCCGGAATTCACTCGCGACCGTATGGCGGCGGACGGGCGGCGCGTACAGGTGGAGACGGCCGGCGTTGACGAGGCCGGCGAGGCCCCGGTGGCCGCTGCGAAAGGTGCCGACCTGCGTCGTGTTGGTCTTGGTGATTTCCCGGGCAAAGTGGATCTCGTCGTTGGCGACCACCAGCACGCCGCGGCCCCGGGCCTCCGCCTGTGCGGCCACCGCGACCGCGTTGTACAGATTCATCGGCCCGTCGGCGCTGATCGCGGTGGCCGGACGCATGGCGCCGACCAGCACCACCGGTTTCGCGGTGGGCAGCACCAGGTTCAGGAAGAAGGCGGTTTCCTCCATCGTGTCCGTCCCGTGCGTGATGACGATGCCGGCCACCTCGGGGGTCTCAGCCGCCGCCTGGCAACGCGCCGCCAGTTTCAACCAAAGGGCATCATCCATGTCCTGGCTGCCGACGGCCGCGACGTGTTCGACCTCGAGCCGGGCCAGCGTCGCGACCTGCGGGACCGCGGCGATGAGGGCCTCGGCCGAGAGTTCCGCCGCCCGATAGCCGCGCCGGGCGCCGCCGGTCTGGGCGCCGGCAATGGTGCCGCCGGTGGCGAGGATGCGGACGCCGGGAAGGGGGGAGGACATGGGTGCGGCCCCTCTTGAACATGATTTCGGGCCGGTTGGCGACGCCGCGCTGGAGCCCGCCTGGATTCGCCGGCTCGACCTGGCCCTCCTTTGTCGCACACTCCGCGATCTCGACCCCCATGAAGACCTGTCCCGCTTCGCGCCGCACGTTTATCAAATCCGGTCTCGCCGGCATCCTCGCCGCCGGTGCCGCCCCGCGGTTTCTCCCCGCGCGGCTCTTCGGTGCCCAGGCGCCCTCCAAGAAAGTCACGCTGGGTTGCATCGGCGTTGGCACGCACGGCTTCGGCGTCAACCTGAAGTCGTTCCTGCAGGAGGACGACTGCCAGATCGTGGCGGTGTGCGATGTGTTCGCGAGCCGCCGCGCCAAGGCGCGCCAGGCGGTCGATGCGCAATACGGCACCACCGGCTGCGCGGAGATCGCCGACTTCCGGGCCTTGCTCGCCCGACCCGACATCGACGTCGCGGTGATCTCCACGCCGGATCACTGGCATGTGCCGATGGCGTTGCTGGCGCTGGAGGCGGGCAAGCAGGTGTTCTGCGAAAAACCCACGCTCACGATCGCGGAGGGTCGCGCGCTGGCGGATGCGTTCACGCGGCGCCACGTGCTCTACGCCGCCGGTATCGAGGACCGCTCCGTCATCCAGTATTACAAACTCGCCGAAGTCGTGCGCAATGGCGGCATCGGCCGGCTGCAGCGCATCCAGGTGGGCCTGCCGACCAAGCCGCCGGTTCCACTCGAGGAGCCCGTGCCGGTCCCCGCCGATCTCGATTATGAGATGTGGCTGGGGCCCGCTCCGTTCCGGCCCTATACCCCGACCCTCACCGACGCCCAGGTGTGGCGGCAGATCCGTGACTTCTCCGGCGGCTCGCTCACCGATTGGGGCGCGCACCTGGTCGACACCGCCCAGGTCGCTAATTTTTCCGAGAACTCCAGTCCGGTCGCCGTCACGGGCCGGGGCGTCATTCCTCCCCACACGATGAACACCGTGCCGCAGACTTACGACCTCACCTACACCTACGCCAACGGCGTCGTGTTGGAGGTAAAGGCGAGCGAGCCTTCCATCCGGCTCGAAGGTACGGAGGGTTGGGTGGGCAACAAGAAGTGGCTCGGCCGGCTGGAGGCCAGCGACATGGAGGTTTACCGCAAGGTCTACGATCCCGCGACGAGCAGGATCTGGCCGCGCCGCCCGCGCGAGCACCGCGACTTCCTCGACTGCCTCAAGAACGGCCAGCCGCCCATGTACACCGCCGAGGCGGTGCACCGGCTCAGCACCACGCTGCACCTCGGCGCGATCGCCATGGAGCTCGAACGCCCGCTGCGGTGGGATCCGGCGGCGGAAAAATTCGACGACGCCCAGGCCAACGCCCTGCGCCAGCGCCCGCGGCGGGAGGACTGGCAGCGCCGCGGCTGATCGTTGGCGGCCAGGTTTCCCGCCTAAACCCCGAACATGCGTTGTGCGGTAACCACGTCGGCGACTGAGCCGGCGAGCGTCAGGCGATCGTCCAGCTCCAGCCGCGTGTCGCCGTGCGGCACCAGCAGGTCGCCATTGCGGCGCAGCGCCAGCACCAGCACGTCGCCGGGCAGCGTCAACTGCCGCAGCGTTCGTCCCGCCAGGCCGCCGCCGCCGATGATCACCTCGAAGACTTCCTTGTCGTCGTCCGTGCGGGTGAGCAACTCGTAGGTGGCCGGATTGCGCGCGAGCATGGCGAGCAGCGCGGCGCGGTTCAGGGCGGCGTTCATCGTCGTCACCCCCAATTGTTCGAACCGCCGCTGGTCCAGCGGATCATTGATCTGCGCGACGACGTGCGGAATGCCATAGGTCGTGCGCGCCTGCTGGCAAATGCGATAGCTGAGCTCGGCGTCGGCATAGGTGCAGACCAGCACGCGCCCCTTGTCCAGGTAGGGCGTGAGGGCGGCGTCCGGCCGCTCCACGTCGCCGACCACGGCCGTCAATTTCTGCTGGCACGCGCGCGCCACCCGGGCGGGGTCGGGATCGATCATCACCACGGGTTCGTGGTGCGCGACCAGTTCCTGCGCCACCTGCAGGCCCAGTTCGCCCGCGCCCACCACGATCACAATCTTTTGCTCCGGCTGTTCGGGTCCCGGCGCCAGCCGCACAAAAATGAGCGGAGCACCTGCGACGGTGAGGATGGCGACCAGAATAATCGCCGCATTGACCTCCGCGTTGATGACCCCCAGGCGCACGCCGATGGCGGATGCCGCGATAATCAGGGACAGGCGCGCGGAGAGCAGTACGCCGGCGGCGAGGGCCTCCCGCTGGGAAAAACTCAGGCGAAACACCTGCGCGGCCGCCAGTTTGACGACGATGGCGGCGCCCAGCAGCAGCGGCACCAGCAGCATCCCCTTCGGTGAAGCCAGCAGGGCCGAGAGGTCAAAGTCGATGCCGACCTTGATGAAGAAGATCGGGATCAAAAAACCGAAGCCCATCGCATCCAGCTTGTGCGTCAGGGCCAGATCCGCCTGGGTGCGCAGCAGCGACACGATGGCCCCCGCCAGGAACGCCCCCAGGATCACCTCGGTGCCCAGCGTGTTCGACAGCACGACGAGCGCCAGCATGAGGGTGAGCGCCGCCCGCATCTTGATCTGCGCGGTGGCGTGGCTGAGTTCCTCCAGCACACGGCGGACGGATTTCAGGCCGTTGAGGATCAGCCCGAAGCGCAGCAGGAGGAAGAAGGCCACGAACAACCCGCCGATCAGCAGGATGTCCAGCGTGAGGCCGCGCGACAGCATTCCCACCACCACCGTGATCAACAGCATGGTGGCGAAGTCGGCGATGAGCGCCGCCACCAGCAGCGTCTGCCCGAAGCGCCCGACATTGAGGCCGGTCTCCTTCAGCACGGGCACCACCACGCCCAGCGACGTCGTCGAGAGGATGAGCGCCATCATCCACGGATTGCTCACCAACCCCATGGCCGTGAAGGCCAGCCCGACCCCGATCGCCAGCACGAGCGTGATCGCAAAGCTCAGCGCCCCCAGCGGGACCGGTCCCCACTGCCGCGCCTTCGGCACCTGGCCCGCCCCGGCGCCGGGCGCCCGGGTCAGGCTCAGGCTGGAAAAATCAATCTCCATGCCCGAAAGAAACATCAGGAACACGAAGCCAAATTCGCTGAGGAGCTGCAGCAGCGGATCGTCCGGGTTCACGAGCTTGAAGCCGCTGCCGCCGATGACGATGCCGGCCAGAATCTCCCCCACCACGATGGGCAGGCGCAGCCGGCGAAAACGCAGCAGCGCCAGCGGGACGATGAACGCCAGGAAGACGACGATGAGCAGGGAATTGAACGAGCGGTGGGCCTCCATGAAAAATCGGGTTGGACGGAACCGAGGAAGGAACAGCATGCGGCGGCGAATGCCACCACCATCGCCGGCCCCTGCCCGCTTCGCGGTGGCGGCCGGTCGTTGGCCCCGCCGTTCAATGGCTCACCGCGCCATTGCCACGATCCGCGGGCGGATCAGGCTTGCTCCATGGCCGCCGCCACCCCTCCCCGCCACCTGATCGGTCAAATTGTCGACCTCCACGCGCGCCGCGTCTTTCCCGGTCGGGTGGAATGGCGCGGCGGCCGGATCACGCGGATCGGGGCCGACGCCGCCGGGCGGGGTGGGCCGCTGATCATGCCGGGCTTCGTCGACGCCCACATTCACATCGAAAGCTCGCTGCTGCCGCCGGCCGAGTTTGCGCGCCTCGCGGTGATCCACGGCACCGTCGCCACCGTCTCCGATCCCCACGAAATCGCCAACGTGCTGGGCGTGCCCGGGGTCGAGTACATGATCCGCGACGGCAAACGCACGCCGCTCAAGTTCAACTTCGGGGCGCCGTCCTGCGTGCCGGCGACGACCTTTGAGACTGCCGGTGCGGCGCTGGACGCCCGGGCGGTCGCGCGGCTGCTCGCGCGCCCGGAGGTGCGCTACCTCAGCGAGGTGATGAACTTCCCCGGTGTCCTCGCGCGCGACCCGTCGCTGGTGGCCATGATCGCGGCGGCGCGGGCGCAGGGCAAACCCGTCGACGGCCACGCCCCGGGGCTGCGCGGCGCCCAGGCCGCGCAGTACGCCGCGGCCGGCATCACCACGGACCATGAGTGTTTCACCCTGGAGGAGGCGCAGGACAAGCTGGCGGCCGGCATGAAGATCTTGATCCGCGAGGGATCGGCCGCGCGGAACTTCGCCGCGCTCGCGCCCTTGCTGAAGTCCCATCCCGACCGCGTCATGTTCTGCTGTGACGATTTACATCCCGACCTGCTGGTCGGGGGTCACCTGGACCGCCACGTGCGCCGCGCGCTGGCCACCGGGGCGGACCGCTTCGATGTGCTCCGCTGCGCCTCGGTGAATCCGGTGGAGCACTACAAACTCGACGTCGGTTTGCTCCGGGAAGGCGATCCGGCGGACTTCGTGGTCGTCGATGGCTGGCGGAGCTTTCGGGTGCGGCAGACGTATCTGCGCGGGGAAGTGGTCGCGGCCCACGGCCGGAGCCGCCTGCCGCGCTTGACGCCCGCGACGCCCAACCGCTTCAAGGCGGCGGTGCGCACGGCGGCGGATTTTGTGGTGCCGGCGGGCGGGACGCCCCACCTCAACGTCATCGAGGCGATCAACGGCCAGCTCATCACCCGCCATGGGCGCGAGCCGGCGTCGGTGAACGCCGGCCGGTGGGTGACGGATCCGGCCCGTGATCTCCTGAAGATCGCGGTGATCAACCGCTACGCCCGGCGGGCGCCGGCCGCGGTCGGGTTCATCCGCGGTTTCGGTCTCAAGGCCGGGGCCATCGCCTCCTCCGTGGCGCATGACTCGCACAACATCGTCGCCGTGGGGGTGGACGATGCGTCCCTGGCCTTGGCGGTGAACCTGGTCATCTCCCGGCGCGGCGGGCTCAGTGTCGTGGGGCCGAGTTGGAGCGAGGTGCTGGCGTTGCCGATTGCCGGGCTGATGTCGGATCTCGACGGGCGGACCGTGGCGCGGCGTTACACCCGGATCGATCGGATGGCCAGGCGGCTGGGCTCGAAACTCGACGCGCCCTTCATGACGCTGTCCTTCATGGCGCTCCTCGTCATTCCCGACCTCAAGCTGAGCGACCGCGGCCTGTTCTCCGCCACCCAGTGGGGCTTCGTGCCGGTGGCGGACCCGGCGGCCCCTCCTGGGAACATGTAACGTAATACGTTACATGTTCCCGTCGGCGGCAGCCGTCCGGGCGGGCGATTCCGATGAGGGGAATTATGGTCTTTTGCTCCGCTTTGAATCGGGTTCACGCTGCCGTCCGCCAGAGCCATCAACCCCTCCCTTCCCGATGAAGCGCTTCTTTCTTTCCCTTGCCCTCACCCTCGCCGCGACGGCCTTGGGCGCGCAAACCGACGCCAGCCTCGGCCTGCGCCGCACGGCGGATGTCATCTACACCAAGCACGACGGCGTGGCCTTGACGATGGACGTCCTGCAGCCGGCGCGGCCCAACGGGGCCGGCATCATCCGCATCGTCAGCGGCGGCTGGCGCTCCAGTCATCGCAACATGGCAGGCGGCCCGTGGCCCCAGGCCGGATACACCACGTTCGTCGTCGTCCATGGAACGCAGCCGCGCTTCAACGTCGAGGAAATCACGGGCGACCTCTTGCGGGCGGTGCGCTTCATCCGGGCCCATGCGGCCGAGTACGGCGTGGACCCGGAAAAGCTGGGCGTCACGGGCGGCAGCGCCGGCGGGCACCTGAGCCTGATGGTCGCGACGCGGGGCGGGCCGGGCGATCCGGCCGCGAAGGATCCGGTGGATCGCGAGAGCAGTGTCGTGCGCGCGGTGGCGTGTTATTATCCGCCGACCGATTTTCTGAACTGGGCGCAGGAGGGCGACGTGGCGGTGGGGGTCGGCGGCCTGTCGGCGTATGCCGCGGCGTTTGGACTTGAGGCGGCCACGCCCGAGGGTCGGAGGCGGCTCGGGCGCGCCCTCTCCCCGATCTACGGCGTCCAGGCTCGGCAACCCCCGGTGTTCATCGTGCAGGGCGACGCCGACCCCGTCGTGCCGCTGGCGCAGGCGGAGCGTTTTTTCCGCCGGTGCCAGGAGGTCGGCGCCGCGGTCGAGCTGCGCGTGCGACAGGGCGCGGGGCACGGCGGCTGGAGCGAAATGCGCGAGGATGACGCGCGCATGGTCGAGTGGTTCGATCAACACCTGCTCGGCCGCAGGCCGGCCCAGCCGTTTGCGCTGACGTCGGCCGCCCTGCCGAGCACGACACCCAGGAAGCCCGACGCCGCGCCGCCCAACGTAATCGTAATCTACGCCGACGATCTCGGCTACGGCGACCTCGGGTGTTACGGCTCGCCGACCATCCGCACCCCGCATCTCGACCGCCTGGCGGCGGAAGGCCTGCGCTTCACCGATTTCTACTCCGCGGCCGAGGTCTGCACGCCCTCGCGCGCTGCGCTGCTCACGGGGCGTTATCCGGTGCGCAATGGCATGGCGGGCACGCGGCGCGTCCTGTTTCCCGATTCCGGGGGCGGCCTGCCTCCCGGCGAGGTGACCATCGCGGAAGCCCTGAAGGTCCGGGGTTATGCCACGGCGCACCTCGGCAAGTGGCACCTCGGGATCCATGCGGGCTCGCGGCCCAACGACCAGGGGTTCGATTTGAGTTACGGCCTGCCGTATTCAAACGACATGGACGGTCGCCCCGGCCTGCCCCGCGGGTCCGCGGGCTCCGCCACGCCCCCGGTCGACGGCTGGAACGTGCCGCTCCTGCGCAACGGCGAGGTGGTGGAGAAACCCGCCGACCAGACGACGCTCACGGCGCGGTACACGGCGGAGGCGGTGCGCTTCATTCGCGAGAACCAGGCGCGCCCGTTCTTTATCTATTTCGCGCACACCTTTCCCCACGTGCCGCTGTTCGCCTCGCCGCCGTTTCGCGGGCGGAGCCGCCGCGGCATCTACGGCGACGCGGTCGAGGAACTCGACGCCAGCGTGGGCGAGATTGTGGCCACCCTGCGGGCCGCGGGCCTGGCGGAGCGCACGCTCGTGATTTTCAGCAGCGACAACGGTCCGTGGCTCCCGCAAAAGGCGCAGGGTGGGAGTGCCGGACCCCTGCGGGAGGGCAAGGGCAGCACCTGGGAGGGCGGCATGCGGGTGCCGGGCATCGCGTGGTGGCCAGGTCGAATCGGCCCGGCGGTGACCGGTCAGCCGGCGAGTACGATGGACCTCCTGCCGACCGTGCTGGCGCTGGCGAAGGCGCCCCTGCCGGAGGGCAAGGTGCTCGATGGTCGCGACCTGGCGCCCGTGTTGTTTCGCCAGCAAACGCTGCCCGCGCAGCCGTTCTTCTACTACCGCGGGGAGAAGCTGATGGCGGTGCGCCTGGGCGAATGGAAAATCCATTTTCAAACGCAGGCCGGCTACGGCGAGCCCCAGGCCAGGACGCACCAGCCTCCGCTGCTCTTTCACCTCGGGCGCGATCCCGGCGAGTCGTACAACGTGGCCGCCGAGCATCCGGAGGTCGTGGCCGAGTTGGAGGCGGCGGCCGCGGCCCACCGCGCGGCGATGGTCATGGCGCCATCGCAGTTGTAGCGGGGGAGGCTGACCGGGGCGCCGTCACTTGGGAGCGGATACGCGGAGGTTGCCGGCACTGAAATCGTGAAATCGGACATCGGGCATCTAAAATCTCGGAATTTCAATCCGTTCCCGGATTTGCGGGTCCCGGGCTTGGTCGCCGCTATTCTGGCGATCGCGGTCTGTACCCTCGCTGCTTCCGCCGCCACGACGGCACCGGCGCTGCCGGACCTCTCCACCGTGTCACCGGATTTGGTGGTGCCGGAGGCGCGCCGGGTGGCCCCCGCGGCGGGCACCCGGAGTGTGCTGACGACCGCGGGCTGGGAGGGCTCCGCCGTGCATCACACCTTGTACCTCCCGGTCGATTGGGTGCCGGGCGGGAAGTATCCGGTGCTCGTCGAGTATGCCGGCAACGGCGGCTACCGGAATGCGTTCGGCGATGTCTCGGACGGCTCCGTCGAGGGCTGCCAGCTCGGCTACGGCGTCAGTGGCGGCCACGGCTTCATCTGGCTTTGCCTGCCCTTCGTCGAGGTGGCCGGGGGGAAGAAACAAAACGCCGCGAAGTGGTGGGGCGAAGTCGACGAGTCGAAGCGCTATTGCCTCGCGACCGTGCGCGACGTCTGTGCGCGCTACGGCGGTGACGCCGGCGCGGTGGTGTTTTGCGGTTTCTCCCGCGGGGCGATCGCGGCGAACTATTTCGGCCTGCACGACGACGAGATCGCCGGGCTCTGGCGGGCGTTCATCTGCCACAGTCATTATGACGGGGTCAGCGCCCGCTGGCCGTATGCGGGCGCCGATCGCGCGTCGGCGCTGGCCCGGCTGCGGCGCCTCGGGGATCGGCCGCAATTCATCAGCCACGAGGGCTCGACGCGCGCCGTCGAGGATTGGCTGCGCGGCAGCGGGATCGAGGGGCGCTGGACGTTTGCCGCCATCCCGTTTCGCAACCATTCGCCGGGCTGGGTGCTGCGCGACTTGCCGGAGCGCCGTCACCTCCGCGCATGGCTCGCGGATGTCCTCGGTCGTTAACGACCCCGCTCCCGCGCCGCCTGCGCCCGCTGACAGAACTCTGTCCTGCCTCTCACCCCTTTCTGTCGTTGGGAGGAGGCGCCCTTTGCCGGCGGGGGCTGCGTTCGAAGGAGGTCGCGCTTCAGGTGTCGTTTCCGTCGGCCGGCCGGTCGTCCATGGCGTTTCGTGTTACAGAAAAATGTCCGAGGTGTGACAGATTTCTGTACTTTGAGGGTGGAAGGGGAGGGCGGGGCGGGGGGGAGTCGGGGCTGGACATCCGGGGGTGAATGGGTTGTTTCCAGCCCGTCCGCATGAGTCACCGCTCCGCCATTATTGCCGCCATGATTATGATTCGTCCCGAATCAGGGCGGCGGCGCGAGACTACATAGAGCTGGTCCCACTCGGACGCCGGCTGATTCTGCATAGGTAAAAGCGGACGGGAGACCTCGCCGCAAGGGGGATAGACGAGGGCAAAACCGGCGCAGACGGCCAAAAACGATTGCCATAATGCCGGGGGGGCTGG
>JBBRWR010000135.1:0-19842 GCA_038249085.1 Opitutales bacterium | reverse complement strand
TCCCCGGCGCCGTCGCCACCACCAGGCGATACTCCCCATAGTACGCGTGCCACTGATCGACCCGCACGTAATACCTGCCTGACGTCGGCGCCACAAACTGGCCTTGCCCGGTGCCGTCCGTGCTATTGCTCGGGTTGATCTGGCCGTAAAAACTCGTGAGCTCGTCGCCTTCCGGGTTGTAGACGCGGTACAACAGTCCGGTACTGCTGGGATGGTTCGGGGTCTCCGAACTCACGAACACGCGATCGCCGGCCTTCGCGTAGAAGCTGTAGTAGTCGTAGTCGCCGGCGCCACTGCGGTTGCCCCGCGCGCGTCCGAGGGTGCCGGGCCCATCCGCCAGCATTGGCTCCGGTCCACGGCCCAAAAACACTCGCAGCGTATCTCGAGCAATAACCGGTGCCACCAGGTCCATCCGCCCATCGCCGTTAAAGTCCCCCGCCGCCACTGCGTAAACGTACTGGCTGGTACTCGTGGTGGGATAGGCCGCCCCGCCGAAGACTCCCGCACCGAGATTCTCGAACACATTAAGATTGTAGTAGCCGCCGCCGATCACCTCGGGCTTTCCATCCCCGTTCAGGTCCTGCAACAGCAGCCCGGCACCATGAGTGCTCACCCCCTGACTGAACGCCGCCCCTTCGACCAACGTGCCATCCACCTGCTGATGCCAGCGCCGGATCGCCGAGTTGTACTGCTGCACCGCCACCAGGTCCGCCCGGCCGTCGCCGTTGACGTCCCCAATCGCCACTGCCCACACCGGATAACCCGACCCCGAAGAAAACACATCGCCCGCCGTATAGGTCCCGTCCAACTGCCGATAGTACACCTTCACTTTCTGGTCGCCGCTGGTCCCCACGGCCAGATCCATCCGATCGTCCCCGTTGAGTTTCCCCGCCGCGATCGCATACGGGTTCCCACTCACCGCGAAGTCCACCTTGGCCGCAAAGGTCCCGTCCCCGACCGCACCGGTCCCGTTGCCATAAAGCACGCTCACGGTGTTCGCCCCGTTGTTGGCCGTCGCAATATCGAGTCGGCCATCGCCGTTGAGATCCGCCACGACCAGCCGGTGCGGCCCCGCCCCGGTGGGGTAGTCCACCCCGGCCGCAAACGCCAACACTCCGCCGGTGGAGGTGTTGAGGAACACCCTCACCGCATTGCCACCGATCCGCGTCACCAGCACATCCGGCCGCCCATCCCCGTTCACATCGCCCACCGCCAACGTAAACGGATTGCTCGGCGCCGCGTACGTCACCGCCGTCCCAAACGTCCCGTCCCCGTTGCCCAGCAGCACACTGATCGTCCCCGCGCCATAGTTCGCGCTCACCAGGTCCAGTTTCCCGTCCCCATTAAAGTCCGCCACCGCCACGCCATACGGATTGGCCCCACCCGTCGCGTATTCCACCCCGTCTCGCCAGCCCCCACCATACCCGGGCAGCTCCCCGCCTGCCGCCGCCAGACTCGTCGCCGTCGCAAAACTGTCGTTGCTCTGGTTCTCGACCCGGAAGCCATTCAACATCTGCGCCGTGAAATTGAGGGTGTAGGTGCTCGACAGCGGATTCCCCGCCCGGTCGTGCAGCCCCAGCCCGATCGACAGGCGGGTCGAGCCCGCCTGCAATGGTCCATTGAGGAGGGCAAAGGATATGACGGTGCCGTTAACGTAGTTGGGGGAGCCCAAGGTATAAAGCACATCATCGGAATCCCCAAACGTTCCATTCGGCCCGGCGCCGCGGAGGTCGAAGTTGGCGAGGTTGTTCGCCGCGACGGGATCGAGTTCGTCGTCGAACGTGATCGTGAAATTCTGGAGGTAATCGGTCGTCGTTCCGCCGGGCCCGGGAAAACTAGTGGCCACGACCTGCAGGTTGGTCGGGTCGGTCACATTGCTCGATAGGAAGTAACGGCCGGAAATGCCGCGGTTGGCCGCCGCCGAGATTTTCAGCCAGGTGGTCGCCGACGCCGAGAAGGTCCGGCTAATCGTCGTGCCCACCACGGGTGCAAGCGAGCGAATCAAACCGGGCCCCCAAGCCGGCACCCGACTGGGATCCCCATTACCCAGCACCGCGTTGTTGCCCGCCACTGTCGCGTCGGCCGCGACCAAGCCGGTTCCTTCGTCAAATTTCCAGAGCCCGACCAACCCGGAAGTAGTGGGGGAGATTGGCGTGGGATCGGGCACGCCGGTATCGGCCGAATAGTTTGCCAGGATCTCGGCCGCCGTCAGTGCCCGGTTCCACAGCCGCAACTCGCTGGTTAACCCATCGGCATATTCGTCGCCGCCGCTGGGACTGAATCCAATGTAGGCCGGGTCCACACTCGTATCGAGGAGCACGCCCGGACTCGCCCTGGTCGCAATGGGGGCGCCATCCAGGTAGAAACGAACGCCGCTCGCACCGGCGGCGTGGTCGTACGCCACCGCGACGTGATGCCAGGCATTGAGCGTGGGTGTCACTGACGACGTGGCACTCGAATTCACGCCGTTCCAAAAGGAGATTCCGCCGCCGCCGTTTTGGATGGCGAAACTCCAGCCCCAATCTCCCACCGCCTTGTATTTGTCGAAAATCGGAAAATAACCCTGCGGCCAGGAACGGATGTAGACCCACGCCTCGATCGTGACCGCATTGTTGGTTTCGATGGCGTCGAACACCGCATTATGCGGCACCGTGACGTATTTGGAGCCGTTGAAGTCGATCCCGCGATCGCTGGTGCGCTGCTCGAAGAGCTGCAGCGACACATCGGCCGCCGTGAGGGTGCTGGCCGGGAATTGCGCCGTGGCGGTCAGCGTCGACCCGGCCGGCACCAGACCGAGGGCGAACGTGTCGCCGGCGGTGTCGTTCGCGGGAATCGAGCCGCCGATGGAGAAGCCAAATGAACCGACTCCCACCTTTGGGACCAAGGCATTGGCGCTCGCCACGCTGTCGTTGCTCTCGACCTCGAGGTCGGTGCCCCGGGCGAGATCGACCCGCAGGGAATAGGCGCTTACGGTGCTGTCGGTGTAGACGCGTACGCGCACCGTCCCGGGGGCCGTGACCCGATAGGCATAAATCACGCCCACCCCGTCGGACGTGCCGTTGAAGGAGGCGAGCGTCGCGTCGGAGACATTCAAGAGGCGAATCCTTGGGCTCGCGGAACCCACCGCCGCCTCCAGGCGAACGCTGATCAGGTCGCCGATCTCCGCTTCAAACGACCAGTCGTCCGCATTCGCGACGCCGATCCCGTTGAAGGAATCGTTCACCAGCGCCGAGTATAAACCGCTCCCCGACGGCGCCTGCACCAAATCGAGCGAGGCGCTCCAACCAAGCACAGCCATCCAAGCTGCAGCCCACAAAACTGCCAGATTGCGAAGGAGAGGAAATCGAACTTGAGACCGAGAGGCCACGAGGAGATGGGGATGGCGGCGGACGCTCCATAACCCGGTGAAGATTCGCCGGGACAGCTCGTCAACTAGATCGAAACATTAGAATTACTGCTGAAAAGCAATCTCTCAGCTTTTTTTCCCGAAGTCGATAAATCGATCACACAAAGAGGTCGAAATTTTCATTGACCCAAAACTCCGCGTAAGAACTACGCCGAAAAACCAAAGGGTTGGCGCCCTCCCCGACCGAGTCCCGCTCCTTTCGCTCCCCGCAGATCCGCGCGCCCCGATCAGCATGAACCTTGGTCGGCTCCATTACGACCGGTGTCGTCTCCTGGTTGGCCCCGTCCCGCACGGGAAGAGATAACCGGCAACCTCCACTCCTCCGCGTGGACGCCCAGCCGGGCTCTGGAGCGCCGGGCACTGAGCCAGCACCCCGACCGGGCCAACCGGTGCGGCGCCTTCGGCAAATTCTGCCCAGCTGAAACGGCCGCTTCGGCCTACCCTCCCACCCCATTCTTGCGTCAAGGGGCCGCTCCGTCTGCGGCCGGACGCACCGTCCCTTTCAGCCATGAACACGATCCATCATTCCCCCATTCCCCGTCGCAGCTTCCTCGCCGCTCTCGGCACCGCCGGAGCCGCCTCCGTCGTCGCCGGGTTTGCTCCCGCCACCGCCACCGCCGTGCCCGCCTCCCTCACCACCGGCCACCGGCCGGGCCGGCTCAAGCAGGGCGTCTGCAAGGGGGTCTTCAAGGGGGTCAAACTCGACAACGATGAGATGTGCCGCGAGGCCGCCAAACTCGGCGCCCACGGCATCGACCTGGTCGGGCCCGAGTTCTTCCCCTCGCTGCAAAAATACGGGCTGATTCCCACCATGCTGCCCGGCGGGAGCGGCATCAAGGCCGGCATCAACGACCCCAAGAACCACGCAACCATTGAACCGAAGATGCGCGAGGCCATCAAGATCGCCGCCGGGGTGAAGGCGCCCAACGTCATCGTGCTCGCCGGTGATCGCGCCGGCATCTCCGACCAGCAGGGGCTCGACACCAGCGCCGCGTTTCTCAACGGCATCAAGGCCCAGGCGGAAGACGCGGGCGTGACGCTTTGCATCGAGCTGCTCAACAGCAAGGTGAACCACCCCGGCTACATGTGCGACCACACCGCGTGGGGCGTGGAGCTGTGCAAACGCGTCAACTCGCCGCGGGTGAAGCTGCTCTACGACATTTACCACATGCAGATCATGGAGGGAGACGTCATCCACACGATCCAGCAAAACCTCGCCTACATCGGCCACCTGCACACCGCCGGCAATCCGGGACGCCATGAGTTCGATGAGAGCCAGGAATTGAACTATCCGGGCATCTGCAAGGCGGTCGCGGATCTCGGCTACCAAGGGTACCTCTCGCACGAATATACGCCCACCAAGGACGCCCTCGCCACCCTCGACCGGATGATGCGCCTCTGCGAGGTCTGAGTGCGCGCGACTCGGCCGGTGCAATGAAGTCACGCCCGAAGCTCGCATGCCCAACTAATTGCCGCGCGCGCCCCGAAACGCCGCCCGGATCCAGTCGCCGCGTGTGGCCCGGCCATCCGCCGCCGGCAGATTCCCCACCGCGACCCCCAGGTCGCGGGCGAGCAGGTTCCAGCCCCGGACGAGTTCGGAATCGAGAACCCGACCCAGATCGGCGGTGTGATTGCGCCAGCCTTCGGAATGCTGGCCCTCAATCTGCCTGCCCAGCCGCGAACCGGCGGGACTGGGCGCAAGACCGTGCAGTCCCCCGGCGGTGCCCCACCATTGCACGGCGGCGAAGTCGGGTCCCCCGGGCGGGACGTCGTTGACGTATACCGTCGCCGATCCGTCGGCGTGCAGCCGCCGCTGCAAGTGCGCCACGTCGACCGTGCGCACGTCGGGGGTCTGCTGCCCGAGCGCGAGATGCGCTGCGTGTCCCGCGGCCTGGCCGAGCGACGCCCAGATCGGTTCGAGCCGCAAGGCGCAGAAACCGACATGGGAGGCGCTGACCGGCACCGGAGCCAGGAGATTGCGGACATCCCGGGCCACGATTGTGCCATAGGGAATTTGATACGGAGCGTAAATCACCCCCAGTCCCTCCCCGGATCGCTTCCCGCCAAACCTCGAACCTTCGTGCCAGGTCCCGTGGCTGCTGTGACCGTAATCACCGATGGCAATGGCATCCCGATGCAGGACCGCCCGCGCGTCCCCGGGAGCCGGCGGGGTGTCGCGCTGCGTGAAGATCCGCAGACCCATCAGGCGTCTTGCTTCCCGCACATAAAGCTGAGGCGGGATGTGCCCCGTCTCGACAAACTCGTCGCGGCACCATCCCCATGTCGCCGCTTCGGTTCGAAACGCGGCCGGCACCGACGGATCGTTCTGGGCGAAATAGATCAGACCCACGTTCCAGCGCACATGCTCGTCGTAAATGCGCTGCCGCGTCGCCGCATCGCCTTCCGGCCAGCCAAGCTGATCGCCCGGCAGCGAGAGCCGCACAAAACCACCCGAGACGTCGTTGATGTCCCGCTCGCCATTGGGCAGAACCGGTATCTGCGCCTTCACGAGGTTGTCGCGATCTCGATACCCGCCAAAGGCCCGCTTGATCTTCCCCTCCGCGATCAGCGGCACCAATCCCGCGAATTCCTCGCGGCGATAACCCGGCGGCGCGGCCACGGCGACCCGGTTCGCGGGATCCTGGGTCATGGTAAACCGGAAATTGTAGCCCTGCAGGTCGCCACTGCTGTCGGCTGGCGCGGCCGACTCGCCATACTCATCCCGGCTTTCGACCCCCACGCGATACGCCACCTGCGCCGCGGCGATGAGGTCGCCTTCGTAGGAGCCATCGATGAATATCTTTCCCTCGTAGGTGTGGGCCGCTCCCGCGGCGTCGCGAAACGTCGCGGCCCGCACCCAACGATCGCCGGCCGGCCCCCGGGTGTAGGCATCGACCAGCACCCACTGCGTCCGCACCTCGATCTTCGGGTGCTCGGCCAGCATCTGCTGGAAGAGCAGCAGGTTCACCTTCGGCTCCGCGTGCGTGCCGCGAAAGCAATCCTTTACCTGCGGGGAGTGCGCTCCGTGGATTTTCGTGTAATACGCCAGCGTCCGCTGCGTGAGTTCGAGATAGGTGCCGGTCAGCGCCTCGAAAGCGCGAAAATCCGGGTGGGAAAGCCCGTTGGTGGTCATGCCACCGATTCTAAGCGTCGGCTCGGCGAGCAGGACCGTGTGACCCGCCTTCGCCGCGGCGAGAGCGGCGGCAATGCCTCCGGGCGTCGCACCGTAGATGACAACATCGGCGGACTGCGCGTGCACAATACCGGCCCCCAGCAGGAGGCCGGCCGCAAGCCGAAGCCACGAAGCTTGGAACGAGTGCCTGCTTCGAGGCGGCAAGCGTCCACTCCGATCGAAGCCGCGGTTCCACCTCACGACGCCTTGACCTCCGCCCACTTCAATTCGTGCGGCAGCACGCCCTGCTTCAGCGAGGCCGCCGAAGCCAGTCCCGCCGCTTCGCCCATGGGCACCGCGTTGCCCGTCACCCGGTAGCTGGCGTGCGCGATGAAGTCGCCGCTGATGCAGCGGCCGGCCATCATCAGGCCGTCGACCTCGGCCGCGATGAGGGCGGGCAGCGGAATGTCGTAGGCCTTCACCCCGGCCTGCTTGATGCGGCGGGCCTCGGCGAGCACTTGCTTGTCCCGCTCGTTGATGCTGTCCGGCCAGACATTGTGGATATCGATTCCGAAATTTACGCGGCACGCGGCATCGGGGTGTTTCGTCCCGTTCGCCAGATCCGTCCCGGTGACCGTATACCGTCCCCGGATGCGGCGGCCTTCGCGGACTCCGATCTGTTCGGCGGTGGCCACGACCGCGATGTTCTTCCACGGTCCGCCCAGCTGGCGCAAGCCGGCCACGATGGCGTGCACCTCGGCGCGCGCGCGAATCGTCGCCGCAGAGACCTGCCCCGCATCGTAGGCCGGCACCCCGTACTCGTGGTTGGTCATGAGCGAGTAGATTCCATGGTGCAGCAGGCGGAGCGTCGGCGCCGCATAGCTGGGGTTGATGCCCGCCTCCTTCATAAACTTGTACAATCGCGCCTTGGCCGCCTCGCCGCCGATCTCGCGGATGAAGTCGCGAATCTCGTCCGCGTTGATCCCCGTCAGCAACGCCATGAGCGACATCGGCTGGCATTCGCAGTGGGCCGAAAGGCCCACCTCGAACTTGCACCCAGCCTGCGCCGCCAGATCGCCGTCGCCCGAACAATCGATGAAGCGATCCGCCACCCAGGCCTGCCGGCCGGACTTTGACTCGGTGATCACGGCGGCGAGGCGGTTGCGCCGATCGGTCACCGCCCCCACGAGCTGGGTGTGCAGCCGGATTCGAATCCCGGCCGCCACACACTTCTCCTCCAAGACCACTTTCATCAGCTCCGGATCGTAGATCTCGCCCTTGGTCTGCTGCGCGACCTCGCTGCCGCGTTCGGCCATCGCGCCCAGAATTTCCTTCATGATCCCCGACTTCCGGCCGCCGTCGATAATCTTGGTGAGCATGCCGGCGGTCCAGACACCGCCCAGGCAACCGGCCAGTTCGATGAGTTGCACCTTGGCGCCGGCGCGCGCGGCCGCCAGAGCCGCGCCAATGCCGGCGGGGCCCGCCCCCACGACCAGGACATCGCTGCGGCCGGCCACCGGAATGACGCGCGCCGCTTCGGCGAGACTCCCGTCGGGCTGCAACTCGCCGTGCGTGCCCAGCACTTCTCCGCGCGCAAAGTTCGGGAAACCGCCGGGCAACGCGTCGGTGGCGGCACGTCCGGTCAACGCGACGGAATACGGCCCCAGCACGGCCCCGGCGGCGGCGGTCCGGAGGAAGTGGCGGCGGTTGGGAAGTTCTACGGAGGCATTCATCGGAAAGGAGTGGTTGGGGTGGCTGGGAATTGTTTTCGCCGTGGGTTGAGGATGAAGAAGCGGTTTCGACCCGCGACGCAAATTGAGCGCGTGCCGGACCCCTCAGTACGATCCCTTGACGCCCATGGTGATGCCGACGCCGTTGGCGCCGATGAGGTAATTCTTCGCGTAATCAGGCGTGGCGGAGCCATAACGCATCGTGACGGTGCGGGTGTTGAAGACGTTTTGCGCCGCGACATAAAAGAAGATCGAATGGCGCAATTGGTATTCCGCATTGAGATCGAGCGTCAACCTCCGGTCGTCATACGAAAAGGCATCGGAGCCCAGCGCCGGAAAAGCGCCCACCTGGCGTTTGCCGCGATAGTTCCACTTCGCCATGAACATGACCGGCCGCCGGCTGTAGCTGAAGCCCCAGTTGAGGCTCTCCGGTGTGAAGGCGGAAAAGTCCGCATCCCGGTCCCCTTCGAGTTTGAGCTTGGTGCCGTTGACAAACACATTGAAGTACCGTCCCCAGGCGGCCACCTCGCGCAAGGAATGTTTCACGTTGAATTCGGCCCCGGTGACGCGCGCGTCGCCCGAGTTGAATTTCGTGGTGACCCGCCAGCCGACGTAGCGCGGGTCGAGGCCGAGCAACTCCGTGTCGGCCAGCGTGGCAATTCGCACGGAATTGCCGAAGAACTCCGTGATGTCCTTCATGAACACGCCGACGCTGTAAAGCCCGCCCTTGTTGGTGTAATACTCCAGCGAAAGATCGAAATTGTTCGCGGTCCAGGGCTTCAGCCCCGTGTTTCGCACCGTGATATTGCCCTGCACGACCGTGGGATCGCCCAGCTCGTCGCTTTCGAGATCCGCCTCGTCCACGGTCGCGGTCGGGATGATGTCGTTCAAGTTGGGGCGCCCATAGGTGCGGGCATAGGCGGCGCGGGCGATCAGGTTGTCGGTGACATTGTAGTTCAGATGCAGACTCGGATAGAAGCCGTCGTAGGTGCGGCTCGCGCCAAACGCGCGTTCCAGCGTCGTGAGACGCAACTGCTCCATCGAGTTGACCGCGCCGGCGTCGGCCCGCCGGACCCGCTGGCCGGCCGCGTTGCGCACAAAGCTGCCATCCGGATTTTTCGCCCACACCGCGGTGGGATTGACGAGCGGCCCCTGGCCCTCCGTCCTGGTCTCCTCATACCGTACTCCCGTGAGCACCTTGAGCCGGTACTTGAACAAACTGAATTCGCTCTGCGCATAATAGGCGGTGACGGCCTCCTCGAAGAGCAGCGAGTTGTTGATGCGGAACGTTTCCTCGGTGACCAGTTGCGCGGCGGTCTTGGTGAAGAGGGCGGGATTCGCTTGATCGGCCTGGTACGCGAGGAGGGGCGAGACCTGCGGCACATTGCGGAATCCGTAATAGTGATACTGTCCCTGGTAGACCGGCGACAGGAAGGGCGCGGGCGACCGGTCGCCATTCGTCCCGTTGTACGTCCAGTTCTCATTGCGCCGGCGGATGTCGCGCGTCTGCGTGCGCTGCTGCGCGCCGATCTGCACGGTCATCGGAAAACGCAGGATTTCGACGTCGCGCCCGAGGCTGGCGGAAGCGGATTCAAAATCCTCGCGGGTCCGCCGCGGCGTCGAGTTCGTCGTCGTAAGCTGGTAATTGTTGATGTCGTAGAGATCGACCTCGCGGTTCGTGTTGTCGAAAATCTGCAGCGTCTCGGGGCGCACGGCGTTGATGTCGCGGAAGACCAGCCGGGAGGGATTGCGCAGTGAAATGGCCATCTGCCGGAAGTGCCCCTCGCTCTGGTCGCGATAGCCGCCCTCGGCGCGCGACTTGTCCGCAGACAGCGCGACCTTCCAGGTGCCGTTGTCGTAGCGATAACGCGCGTTGGCGGCGGTCGCGTCGGTGACGATGTGAGTTGAGGTGGCCCCGCCGAGGGTGACGGCCCCGCGGCCCGTCGCCCCGATGGTGAAGTCATCGCCGTAGCTGAACGGCGTTCCGCTCGCCGGCGTGGGCACGGCGTTGGTGCCGGCGTTGGCGGTGAACTCGGTGGCGATGCGGGTTGACTCGAAGTGGCTCACCTGGGCGCCGACGGATACGATCCCGTACCGGGTTACCTTCCAGTCCGCCTTGAGGCCGAACGACTGGCGGACGAGGGTGCGCGGCGAATCGAGCAGACGGTAGGTTTGCAAAAAGGGATTTTCGGGCGAGGCGCCGGTGCCCGTCCCGGCCGCATTGTAGGTCTTGTAGGAGTAGTGCAATTTCGCATACCGCTCGGTCGCGGCGCCGGTCATCACGATGCCGAAACGGGCATGGATGGGCAGGGTGAGATCGAAATTTCCGCCGGGCCGCATCTTGTAGACTTTCTCGTCAGTGGTGTGCGGCGTCCGGCGCAGGTTGAAGTTCTCGCTGTTGGCCGCGAGATTGAGGTTGTAACGGAACTGCATTTTCGTCCGCTCGAAGGCGCTCTTGCTCACCATGTTGACCGAGCCCGAAAGCGAATCGGCGCGGTTCGCCGGCGTCGGCACCTTGGCGACCTCGATGCGCGCGATATTATTGATCGAAGTCTGGTTGAAGGAGAAGGCGCGCGAGTCGCCCATGGCGTTGGACGTGTTGGCCATTTGGGCGCCGTCGGTGGAAACGGCCACCATGTTCGGTGCGAAACCCCGGATGGAAACCGTCGAGACGGTCGTGCCGTCCTCGTAGTCGTATTCCGGAATCACGCCGGGGACGAACTTGAGGAATTCGCCGATGTTGCCGTCCATCACGTCGCCCAACGAGTCCGCCGCCACGACGTTCTTGATATTGGGCGCGAAGCGTTGCTCGTTGGCCGCGATCGCCTCGCCATCGGTTTCCCGGGAGGTGGCGACCACAAAGGAGTCGAGCTGCACCACGCCGGCCCCTTCGCCGTAGCGCGACACGCTGGTGAGATCGATGTTCTGCGTCGTTTCCCGGCCCGGGGCGAGTTGCAGCGCGACTTGCTGGGGATCGAGTCCGGTGTAGACGACCTCAAGCACGACGGCACCGCCCGGTACCCGTCCCAGGCGGTAGGTGCCGGATTGATCCGTGAATGCAACGAGGTCCGTGCCGCGCACCGAGACGCGAACATTGTTCAGGTATTGGCCGGTGACCACATTCTGAATGCGGCCGGTGACGACGGCGGTCTGGGCTGCGACGGCGGCAGCACTGGTGCCGTCGGCCGCCACCGCCGCATGGCCGGGCGCAAAGGCCAGGGCCAGCCAGCTTCCGATCAGGGCGAGGGGAGTTTTGGGTTTCATGGCAGTCGGTGTTTCGGGGGCGGGAGGTGGTGAATGAGAGGGTGAAGACGGCGCGGATTCCACCGCGCGGACGACCGTCAGCAATCCGGATGGCTGGTCTTCAATGAGGCGCAACGGGGTGTCTTCCAGCAGGCGCGCCAGCATCTGTTGGGGCGTGAAGTCGCCGCTGACCGCCTGAGTCCGCACGCCTTCGACCACGGCCACCGCATAGACGATTTCGAGTCCCGCCTGCTGGGCCGCCCGCTTCAGGGTGACGACGGCGGCGCCCGCGGGAAGGTCGAAGGGCCGTGAGTGCAGCGCTTGCGCCAACACCGGCGGGATCGCCCCGGCGGGCCCCAGCAAGGCAAACACCCAGGCCAGGACCGGACCGACCCGGCGGGCAGATTGGATGGATGCGGGAAGTTGGGGCCGGCGGCATGAGAACGCGGGGGTACGTCTGGGAAGACGTCCGAACCGCCCAAGCACACTAAGGATATTCTTCATCACCGCAGGAACATCTCTGCACCATATAAGCAGAGTCGGGGCGCCGCGACCCCGAATCGAGGCGAGGGAGCAATTCTTCCGGCCATCGCTCCCGACCCAGCGGACGGGATTTGGCCGACCGCACCACCGGGTGCCCCGATCACCGCGCCCGGCGCAATACGATCCGATCCGCCGCCTCACGCTCGGCCCGCACGCCCATCGTAGCTTCAAGCAGGCGCACGAATCCCTCGACGTTGTCCGAGCGGATGGAGGCGACTATCGGCAGTTCCCGCAAGCCTTCGTCCGCGATGATGAGTTGCATGGGATTGGCGCGATTGAAGCTGGCCACCACTTCCGCGAGCGGCGCGGCCTCGAAGTCCAGCAGCCGCGGCTTCCAGTGGAGCAATTCGGCGATCTCCGCCTGGCCGGCGGACACGATGACCGGAGGCGAAATCATCGGTGCGACGGGGATGGTCGTGCGTTGCCCGGCCGAAATCGCCGCGAGGACCGGGGCTGAATTGTCGACTGCGCCGGTCGCCCGCCGGGGCCGCCGTTGCGAGACATGAACCGTCCCTTCCGTGACCAGAACCTCGATGTGGGCGCCGGACAGTTTCACATTGAAGGCCGTGCCCACGGCGCGCACTTCGACCCCGCCCGCCCGCACCACGAAGGGTCGCGCGGGATCTTTCGCCACGGCAAACTGCGCCTCACCGCTTTCGAGCAGCACCCGGCGATCTGACGACGAAAACTGCACGACCACGCGCGCGCCCCGGTTCAAATCGATCGACGATCCATCCGGTAGTTCCTCCTGTTGGTAACTGGTGGCCACGATCTCCCTCCCGGACCCGGCGGCCGGCTTAAACCGAAGCGACCACCCGATGCCGATGGCCACGGCGGCGGCGGCGGCGAGCAGCACCGGGACGCGCCAGCGTGGCGCCGGCGGGCGGCGGCGCGGGGCGAGTAGATCCGGGTCCGGTTCGCCGGGTGCGGTGGGCCGGTGTTGTTCCACTCGATCAAACTGCCGCCACAATTGCCGGTGCCGGACGAACGACTCCCGGTGGGCCGCGTCGGCGGCGAGCCATTGGAGGAACTCATCCTGCTCCGGCGGGGTAAAACCGCGATCCTGTTTGACCAGCCATTCCGCCGCGACCGCTTCCATGGCCGCGCGGCGCTCGGATCTTTCCCGGGCATCGTTCATGGCCAGCGTCCCTCCCGTTCGCGCCGGCAGGGCAGCATAAAGGCCATGCATTTCTTCACCCCAATGGTCAGTTGGGCCGAGACCGTATTTTCCGACAAACCCAGCTTTGCGGCGATCGCCGCCTGCGACAGGCCATAGACCTTGCGCAGGGTGAAGATCCGGCGACAACGCTCGGGCAGGGACTGGATGGCCGCGGTCAAGAGTTCGAGTTCCTGGTGGTGGGCGACGATCTCGGGCGTACCGTCGCTGTCATCTAAGACGGCCAGGGCCTCGGTTTCCGCTAAAGACTCCGTCGGGGCGACCTGGCGGTGGCGAAAGTGATCCCGGACGAGATTGCGCACCACGGCGAAAAGAAACGCCTTCGGCGAGGCGATCTCGCCCCGCTCGCGGGAACGCAAGAGCCGGACGTACGCCTCCTGCACGACGTCGTCGACATCCTCCTCGCAGCAAAACCGGTTCCGCAACCAGCCGCGCAGCATCGCCTCGTGCGGCAGCACGTGCTCGCTGAACCAACGGAGTTGTTCGGAATCCGGCCGGGGCATGAGTGGGGTTAGTTGAAATCGGGGTGTCCCTACGTCAAGCGTACGCGTCGGTCGGAACGGAAGCGGAGGGCGGCATCCGGACACTCGCGGCCCGATCTTCACGGCGAAGGTTCCCCGGGTTTGCACCGACCTCCGGCCTCCCTCCTCTCACTTTTTCGGGAAATACTTCACGGCCGGCAAATTCTTGAAATGCTCATCCTGGGTCCACAGCACCGCGCCGTGCGCCTGGGCGATGGCGTATATCAGACTGTCGGCCAGCGGCAAATCATGACGGGCGGCGGCCAGCGCCACGGCGGTGTCGATCGGCACGATTTGCGCCGATTGCATCAGGCCCGCCACCTGGAGCGCCGGGGTTTCCCCGCGCTCCCGCCGCACCTTGCGAAAGACTTCAAACAGACAAACCACGGGCACGATCAAGTTTTCGGTGTCCTCGATTGCCGCGGCAAAGGTCTTCGCCCGCGGCGTATCCGCCAGATACTCCAACCAGGCGGAGGAATCGACCACGTTGGCCACGCTCACAGCCGGTCGCCCTCGCGCGCGATCGCCGGATCCATCCCGCGCAGCAGGCCGCGCAACTCCCGGGCCGTCCGCGCCGGAATGAGTTCAACCCGATCGCCCAATTGCAGCACATGCAGCTTCGCGCCGGGCTTGAGTTGCAAGGCCTCCCGCACGGCCAACGGGATCACGACCTGATACTTGGGCGACAAGGTAACGGTTTCCATATCGATAGATAGTCGGTATTACGCTTCTGCCATCGATGCAAGAAGCGTCTTCCTCCCCGGTGTCGCGCAGGCGCGCCTGCCAGCGAGTCTCGGCGGGCGCTCAACGTGAGAGGCACACCCGCAGGCGCGTTGGGAACAACCCGCCCCACCGTCAGGTGGCTTCGTTTTCATCGTCATAACTCACATCGATTGAAACGCTCCGTCTAAAACGGCGTATAGCAGACTGTGTTTGAAAGCAGAATTGTGATGAAGATGAGGCACATCGTCACCGGCCCCAGGTAGATCCGGCCGGTGAGGCGGAAGAAATACCGGTTGAAATAAGGCAGGACAAACATGATCGGCACCACGGCGAAGAGCAGGTTGATATAGAGCCAGCCGTCGGTCCAAAAAACCGTCCCCGTCCGCGCAAAGGTGACGTATTGTACGATCACGATGAAGAGGAGACCGAGCGAGTTCGCGAGGCCCGCCAGCAACATACTCTTCCATTCGGGATCGCCGGCAAGGCGCATGGCCCCGTTGACGCGCAGGGAGTTCGACAGGAAGAACAGGAAGAACACCGGCGCATACACCAGCAGCAGTCCCAAAATGGCCGGCTGGAATACGCGCACGCCGAGGAAGAGAAACCGGTAATCCGTGTGGAAGAAATAATACACTCCGGCCAGCAGGAGAAAAAAAGCCAGCCAGAGGGTCAGGGCCAAGACCAGCGTGCGCCAGAGTTCCCGACCCGTGACCCCAGTCCCCCACATTTCCGGCCGGATGCCATGGTGGCGTCCGAAAAACCGGTAGCTGAGGAAGAACAGCAGAAAGCCGACCAGGGCGTTGAGCAGGGCCCAGAGCATCACCGCGTTGTTCATGCGCTGCGGGAAGAACCAGGTCTGCTCCCGGCCGGACGCCGCGACAAACAGCTGCTGGGACAGCTCCGCCATCGGAATGTAGGTGAAACAGGCCACCACCGCGCCCACCACAAAGAGGCTCCAATAGAGAATTTTCCCCCGCTCCCGGGGCCGCGGCGGTGCGACCGGCAGCGAATGCACCAGGGCGTGAAAGTACGGCACCTTGGTCCGCAAGATACGGGCGAGCGGCACCAGCGCCACAAACGCGGCGACAAGTGCGATCAGCGTGCACGCCTCCTTCCAGTACCATACCTGATCCGCGCCCGGGAGGCTTGCTTCCAGGCCGAAGACTTTTCTGAAGTAGTCGAGCTGGTTGGCCGTCGCCTCCACGCTGTAGGGTTGAAACGGATGCAGCACCCGTTCGTTGTGCACCACCCGCAGCGTCCGCGCCGCCACCTCGCCATAGTACCGGCCGATCTCCACCTCCGCGAGGTCGCCGCCCGCACGTCCGAGGCCCGAGCGCACCAGGCGCAGCGCCTCGGGCGCCCGGCGCATATCACCGCTCTTGAGCTCGTTCCGGTAAGCGCCTTCGTCGTAGAGGGCGTAGCCGATGCCGACATTGGATCGGACGCTGCGCAGGATCTTGTCGGTCAGCGTGAGTACATAACCGGAGACGAAGGCCGAGTGAATCTTGCTCGGCTGGCCGGACTTCTCGGCTTCCCTGCCGAAATAACTGGCGCCCTGGAGGGCCGCGTTGCCGCCCGCCGAATGCCCGGTGACCCCAATCCGATTCTTGTCGACATAGTTTAATACGCCGGTGCTGGCGGCATAGTCGACGACGGCGAACATCCCGTAGCCTTCCTCGGTGGCGGAGCGCGGGCTCGTCGAGGAGCTCGACCCGCCCTGGGCGTAGGGATCGATGGCGATGACCACGATGCCGCGGCGCGCGAGTTCCAGCGAGAGGTTGGCCTGGGTTTCCTTGGAGCGCTGGAATCCCGGCACCACGACCACGAGCGGCGCCGGCTGCTCGCTCGTCGCGCTCCGCGGCCGCAACAGATCCGCGACGAGCCATTGCCCGTTCTGGGTGGGAATCTTGAGGCCCACGATCTGGATCCGGCCCCCCGCCGATTGGATCAGCGAGGCCGCCAGACTCGCCCCAATCACCAGGGCGAGGCAGGTCAGCAGCAGTCTCCAGCCGGATTTCTCCGCGGGGGCGGCGGCAGGATCGCGGCGATCAGGAGTCAAGGGGTCTCGCAACGGTGAAGGCATGCCCCTTTTGTTCCGGGTCACGACGCACGGGGCGAGCCCATTTCAGCCTGCGTTCCGATCTTCCGGTGGAGCGACTTGACCCCAAGGCGCTGGGCTCCCGTGCCGCCTCCCGGTGCGACCAACGCGTTGGGGTCAACGCGTTCCACCTGAAATTCGACTCTTCCGGTGGCGCGACCTGCCGCGCCCGCCGAAGCCTCGGCAAAGGCCGGGGCCCCAAAGCGCCCGGCTCAATAGCGGAAATGAAAACGCGTGATCGGCAGCGGCATTTCGCTCTCCTCCCCGCGCACGCTCTTCCAGATGACCTCGTTCAGCGCCAGCATCGGCGCCCGATCGTAGTCGGAAAAATCCATCGACAATGACACCTTGGCGCCCGGCGCTTTCTTGCCATTCTTGGCGTTGACGTCGACCTGCGGCGGCAGGTGCGTGAAGGGCGTCGGGTCGGCGGCGGTGCCGAACGAGGCATACATCGGCATCGCGCTGGCATCGTACTGCGTCATCGGCGGCAACCCGAGCAGCAACTCGATCGTGCGCACCATCGAGGAGGTCGTGTAGAGGGTCGAGTCCACGGCCTTCCGTTTCGTATAGGGGCTCACCACCAGGCCCACCGTCCGGCGTGCGTCGACATGGTCCGGGCCGTTTTGCGCGTCGTCCTCGATGACGAAAATCGCGGTCTCCGGCCAGTAACGCGAATGGCTCACGCGGTCGACGAGCTGCCCGAGCGCCCAGTCGTTGTTGGCCACGCAGGCGATTGGCGTGTTGGCGGTGGGCGAAGTGCCGCGCGTGTGGTTCTCCCCCAGGCTCATCACGATGTAATGCGGCAGTCGCTTTTCCGGATCCTTGGAGTCATAGTTCTTCTCGTAGGCCGAAAATTCCTCGAGGAAGACCTTCATATTCTCCGTGTCGCGTTTGATTCCGCGATGGAACCTCGGGCTCACGTGACCGACCAGGGCGGGCACCGCCGCCCGCGAGACGACTTCCGAACCCTCGCTCGCCCGATCGGCGAATTCCCCATAGGTCCGGTACGTGAGTCCCTTCGTCGCCGCGAGGTCCCAGAGATAGCCGGACGAGGGCTGGTCCTCCGGTCCCCGCACCGCCGCACTGTGTCCCCCATAGGCCGGCGGCCACCGCTTCTCGTTGAAGTCCGTCGCGTAGGCGGAATTCGACCACGAGTGACCGTCGACCGAGACCTCCGCGTCGCAATACAGGTTGTCCAGCAGCACGAATTCGTCGGCGATCTTGTGGTGGTTGGGGGTGACCTGGCGGCCAAAGATGCAGAGCCGCGGATCGCCATTGCCCTGGGGCAGGTCGCCGAGGACCTGATCGTAGGTGCGGTTCTCCTTGATGATGTAGATGACGTGTTTGATGGGCGAACCCGCCCCGACCTCGCGCGGCAGCACCGACGGACCCGACTCCGGCGGTCGGGCGCGCGCCAGCATCTCGTCGTTGTAGGGGGAATTGGCCATGGACTGGCGGGTATAGCCCGCCAGCTTTGACTTCAGGTCCTGCAGCGGCACCACACTCACGCTACCCCGCTGGAGCCGGGCCACGTGTTCGTCGCGCTTGCCGCTCGCGGGCGAGGCGAGCGGGCTCCGGGGTCCACCCAGGTTCGCATAACTCCCCAATCCTTTCGCCGATCCCACATACAGGGATTGCCCGTCCGGCGCCAGCGCCAGCGACGCCGGGTACCACGCCACGGGAATAAATCCCACGACGCTCGACACCTCCCGCTCCGCGAGATTGACGACCGCCACGTTGTTGTTGTCCGCGTTGGCGACAAAGAGCATCTTGCCGCTGCGATCGAGCGCCAGCGCGTTGGGCGTCGAACCGACCGGCGCCAGCTTGTACATCGCCGTCGCAATCACCTCGATCGGCTGCAGCGTCCGCGTGTCGATCACATAGACGGAATTCTCGTTGGAACAGGCGACCAGCAGGCGACCATCGGGCGCGAGCACCATGTCGTTGGGGTTGTAGCCCACCCGCACCGTGCCGCGCGTCTTGAGCGTCTTCGTATCCAGGATCGACACGGAGCGACTGCCCCAATTCGACACGAACAGCGTGTCGCCCGCCGGATCCAGCACAACGTCGTAGGGATGGATCTCCGTCGGCATCTCCCCCACACGTTCTCCGGTGTTGGTATCGAACACCACCACGTGGCCCGGCGTGGGCTGGGTGCCGCGATTCGCGGCGAACAGGAGCGGCTTCGTCGGATGATGCACCAGACCGGACCAGTAAATTCCCTTTGCGGGCAGCCGATGTTTGAACTCCCGCACCGGCGCGTCGGACAACCGCCCATCCCGAAAGGCAAACGCATACACCGGCGCCGCCGTCGGCTTGCTCTTGCTTTCGCCGTTGCCGCCGGAGGCGTAAAGCGTCCGCCCGTCCGGCGCCCACGCGAGGCCGAGCCACGCGGACTTCAACGGCACCTTTTGGACGATTTTCATCGTCGCGGGATCAATGACCGCGAGCCCGTGCGGACCGTGCCCGCAATGCAGCGCGACGATGCTCTTGCCATCCGGCGACGGCGTCAGGTTCAGCACGTAGTCGGCCAACTCGACATGACGCCCGGCGGGCGTGAGCCGCCAGCCGTTCGGCAGCAGGTAGCCGTCATCGAGCGACCGCGGCCGCTCGCCCGCCGCCAGGGAGGCGCCGCACAGGGCGAGAAGAATAAGGGGGCGACGTTTCATGAGGATACTTTTGGATCAGACTCACCTTGAGTGCGCACCCGGCTTGAGTGCGCGGCCACGAGGTACCGCAGTATCGCCCCCGGGGAATCGCGGTACCAGCCAAATTGCCGCGTCGCGGTGGGGTTGGGAGCATCTGGGAGTTGGCGGTGATGCCGCTGGGAGTAGCGCCGCGTCTCTGACCGGCGGGCGTCAGTCGAAGACTGACGCTACGGGAAGGACCGAGCTCAACGCCACCGTCAACCTGGAGAAGCGCCCGGCAGCGATGGAGGTGCTCTGCGACGCAATTTGGCCCAGGCACGACGGACTCCGCTCGTGCTATCAGTCCCACCGAGGCAAGGCTTCCCCTCCCACCCGCTTGCGCCAGCGGCACGACGGCCACATGCGGGTTGTTTTGTTTGGCAGTGGTGCGGGTTTCAATCCGCGCCCGCCTTCGCAGGGGTGCGACAAATACCAATGTGGAAAGCCGGGAAAAGACAGGGTTTCAATCCGCGCGACTCCGAGGCGCCCCCGGTGATCCTCGATCTTGGCGGGTTTCAATCCGCGCGCGCCCACGCGGGGGCGCGACGACAACACTCCACCCCCCCCCGCCCCCCCCCCCCAGTTTGAAAACCCGCCCCCCG
>JBBRWR010000134.1:0-20217 GCA_038249085.1 Opitutales bacterium | reverse complement strand
GGCCGAAAGTCGATGTGAACAAGTCAAGTTTTGCCAAACCCAATCAACCACAGATTGCACAGATAAAACGGATAAAGGCAGGATTGATATCTGTGCTATCCGTGAAATCTGTGGTCAAAGGTCTGAGGCTTGCCTCGCTAGCTGGGCGGTTCGCCACGCACCAAAAAAAAAACGGGCCCCTCGTGGGGGCCCGTTGGGGAAAGCAGGTCTGAGAGCAGCGGCGGCGCTCAGGTGGCGGCCGGAGCGGCGGCAGCCCGCGCGGCGGCGTAAGCCGCGGCGCGCGCGGCCTTCTCGGCCTCGTGCTGGGCATGAATTTCGGCGGCGCGGTCCTTCGCCTTGACCGCCATGGCGGCCTTGCCGGTGCGTCCCCGCAAGTAATACAGCCGGGCGCGCATGGCCTCGGACTCGCGCTCGACCTCGACCTTCTCGATGTTCGGCGAGTTCACGGGGAAAACGCGCTCCACGCCCTCGCCGTAGCTGAGGCGGCGCACCGTAAAGGTCTCATGGATCCCGCTGCCCTTCCGGGCAATGACGATGCCGGCATAAACCTGCACGCGCTCTTTGTCGCCTTCGCGAACTTTCGTGTGCACGCGCACGCCGTCGCCGACTTTAAACGGCGTCATGTCTTGCTTCACCTGAAAGGCGGTGATCTCCTTGATAATCGGGTTCATGGCAGTGAGTTATTTGAGTAAATCGGGTCGGACGAGTGCGGTTTTTTCCTTTTGGCGCGCCTGCCGCCATTTCTCGATTTCGGCATGATTTCCCGAGAGTAACACTTCGGGAACGGACATGCCCCGAAATTCGGCGGGACGCGTGTATTGAGGAAAGTCGAGCAACTTGTTGGCGAAGGATTCGTGCGTCAATGACTTTTCCTCCCCCAATACTCCGGGAATGAAACGCGCGAGCGCATCGATGACCACCGCCGCCGCCAACGTCCCGTTGGTCAGCACGTAGTCCCCAATCGAAATCTCCTGGTCAATGACCCCGTCGCGAATCCGCTGGTCGATGCCTTCATAATGCCCGCTGAGCAGGATGAGATGGCGCTCGCGGGCCAGGGTCGCAGCCATGGCGGCGGAGAACGGCACCCCGTCCGGGGTGAGATAAATGCGGCGGCAACCCGGCGTCTGCAAGTGCTCGATGGCCGCAAACACCGGCTCCGGCTTCATCACCATGCCGGCGCCCCCGCCAAACGGGCGGTCATCGGCCGTGCGATGTTTGTCCGTCGTCCACTCCCGCAGGTCACGGACCTGGACCGCGAGGTGCCCCGCGGTGATGCCCTTGCCGAGGATACTCTCGGCCATGAAGCCGTCGAGCATCCGTGGGAACAGGGTCAACACGTCGATGGTGAGCGACACGGGAGGACGGTGGCGACGGGACGGAGAGGAAAAAAGAAAAATCGCCCGAGCCAGAGGCTGGGCGATTTTTCAAAAGGAACAAACCCGGCGGATCAGCTCGCGGCGATTTCGGGACTGGCGGTCTCGGCGGTGGCGGCCGCGGCGCGGCGGGCCTTCTTGATCATCGAGTGCATCGTGTTGGTGGGCAGGGCGCCCTTGCTCAGCCAGTAGTCCACGCGATCCAGCTTCAGATTGATCGGGTTGCCCTTGGTCTTCGGCGTGTACGTCCCGAGGTTTTCGACCGCCGCCCCGTCCCGGCGCGAACGCGCCTCGGCGACGACCACGCGATAGAGCGGCTGGTGCACGGAACCAACCTTGGTAAGACGAATTTTGAGAGCCATGTCGGATGTTTTGCGGAGCGATTCTTGTCGGGAAAAGTTGGAGACATGACCGGTCCACAATCGGCTTGTCAAGCCCCGCTTCGGGCCCCTGTGTTCGGCCCTCCTATGCTCAAAGCTGGTATCGTCGGCCTCCCCAACGTGGGTAAATCCACTCTTTTCAACGCCCTGACGCGCTCGCGCAAGGCCGAGGCCGCAAATTATCCGTTTTGCACGATCGACCCCAATGTGGGCGTGGTGATCGTTCCCGACGAACGCGCCTACGTCCTGCAGAAGATCGCCAAGACCAAGGTCGTGGTGCCCGCCGCCATCGAGTTTGTCGACATCGCCGGCCTGGTCGCGGGCGCCAGCAAGGGCGAGGGCCTCGGGAACCAATTCCTCGCCAACATTCGCGAGGTCGACGCCATCGTACAGGTCGTGCGCTGCTTCGAGGACACCGACATCATGCACACCATGGGCGGGATCGATCCGGTGCGCGACATCGAGGTCGTCACGACCGAGCTCGTGCTCGCGGATCTCGAGGCGATCACCAAACGCATCGACAAGACCCAGAAGAAGGCAAAGTCAGGCGACAAGGAAGCCATCCTCGAACTCGCCCTGCTCCAGAAACTGGAACCCTACCTCAACTCCGGCAAGACCGCCAACACCCTCCCCGCCACCCCCGAGGAGAAGGAACAGATGCGTTTTTTTCAGTTGCTCACCGCCAAGCCGGTGCTGTTCGCGTGCAATGTGGCCGAAAGCGACCTCGCCACGGCCGCCCAAAACCCGTTTGTCCAGCAGGTCGCCGGTTATGTCCGCACCCACCACGACGCCGCCTATGTGCCCATCAGCGCCAAGATCGAGGCGGAACTCATCGACCTCGCCCCGGAAGAGGCCCGCGCGTTTCTGCATGACCTGGGCGTCGCGGACTCCGGCGTTTCGTCGCTGATCCGCGGCACCTACGAGCTTCTCGGCCTGCAGACTTATTTTACGGCGGGCGAGAAGGAGGTGCGGGCCTGGACGATTAAGAACGGCTGGAAGGCGCCCCAGGCGGCCGGCGTCATCCACACCGATTTCGAGAAAGGCTTTATCAAGGCCGAAGTCGTCTCCTACCTGAACCTCTCGACACTGGGGAGCATCGCCGCAGCCCGTGAGGCCGGCAAGTACCGCCTCGAAGGGCGGGACTACGTCTTCGCCGATGGCGACGTGGCGCTCTTTCGTTGCAGCCCCTGACCCGCCTCCCGCCGCCGACCACCGCGGCAACCCTCGCCAGATTCCGCGCGCAACCGGGATTGCATCAATAAACGTAAACTTTCTTAATTCGCCCCCCTCCATGCGCCGCCGGCTCCTCCTTACCCTTCTGCTCGCCGGATCGGCGGGACTGCGCGCGCACCCCGAAATCGAGGTCGCCCTGCAGCGCCTGAATGCCGGGATTGCCGCGGCCCCGACCGACGCCGCCCTCTACCTCGAACGCGGCAAACTCTACGCCCGGCATGATGAGGCGACGGCCGCGGAGGCCAATTACCTCCTCGCCGCCGAGCTGGCGCCCAATCTGCCCGGACTCGCCCGCGCCCGCGGCGCCCTGGCCCTCGCCACTGGACAGCCCGCCGAGGCCCTGGAGTTGCTCAACCGGGCCGTGCTGCGTGATCCCATCGACGCCACCGCGCGGGTCTTTCGCGGCCGGGTTCACGCCGCCCTGCACGATCCGCGTGCGGCGGTGGCCGACTTCGATGCCGCGATCCAGCTCGTGCCGCTGACCTCCCCGGAGTTGATTCTGGAACGCGCCGCTCTCCTGCCCGCCCCGGAGGCCCTGCGCAGCCTCGACGCGGCGATCGAGCGCTTGGGACCCGCCATCGCCTTGCAGCTTCACGCCCTTGCCCTTGAGGAGTCGCTGGGCCGCACCGATGCGGCGCTGGTCCGCCTCGATCGGATCGCGACCCAGAGCGAACGCCGGGAATCCTGGCTCAAACGCCGCGGCGATCTCCTGCTCCGCGCCGGGCGCATCGCCGAAAGCCGCGCCGCCTACGCTTCCGCCCTCGCCGCCGTGGCGTCCCTGCCCGCCTGGTTGCGGGACTCGCCGGAGTCCGTCCGACTCACCGCCGAGCTTACCCTTCTTTCTCAAAAAAACTCCTGAACTCAATGAAACTGCCCCCCCTCCTCCTCCTTCTCCTCCTTATCGCCCTGGTCGCAGCCGCCCCCGGGCAGGCCGCGCCGGCCATCGTGCGCGGCCCCTACCTCCAGTCGGCCACCCCGACCAGCATGGTGATTCGCTGGCGCACCGACACCACCGAAGCCTCGGTGGTCTCGTACGGGACGGTCCGGAACCAGCTGACCTCGGTCGTAAAGGCCGAGGGCATCAGCTCCGAGCACATCGTGTACCTCGGTGGTCTCAAGCCCGACACCCCATACTTCTATTCCGTCGGCAGCGCCCCACTCGCAGTGGCGGGCAAGGGCAAGGCCGGGGCCGAGGATGCCCCGGGCCGCCCCTCCACCTATGCCTTCACCACGCCCCCTGTCGCCGGCCCCGCCAAACCCACGCGCATCTGGGTGCTCGGCGATCCCGGCACCAAGAACGACGTGCAGCGCGCGGTCCGCGATGTCTATCAGAAGTTCACCGGCAAGCGCGCCACCGACCTGTGGCTGATGCTCGGGGACAACGCGTATCCGGATGGTACCGACACCGATTACCAGAAGGCGGTGTTTGAAATGTACCCGGAGACCCTGCGCACCTCCCCACTCTGGCCCGCCCTCGGCAACCACGACGGCAAGAGCGCCAACTCCGTCACCCAGTCCGGCGTCTATTACGACATCTTCACCCTGCCCACCCGCGGCGAGGCGGGCGGCCTGATGTCCGGCACCGAGGCCTATTACGCGTTCGATTACGCCAACATTCACTTCGTCTGCCTCGACTCCAACGACTCCGACCGCTCGCCGAACGGCGCCATGATGCAATGGCTGAAAGCCGACCTCGCGGCGACCTCGCGCGAGTGGATCATCGCCTTCTTCCATCACCCGACCTACTCCAAGGGCACGCACGATTCCGACAAGGATAGCGACAGCGGCGCGCGCATGAACGACATGCGCGCAGTGTTCCTCCCCGTACTTGAGCAGGGCGGCGTCGACCTCGTGCTCACGGGCCACTCGCACGTCTATGAACGCTCCTGGTTCATCGACGGCCACTACGGCAAGAGCGACACCTTTTCCGCGGCTGCCCACACGAAACAACCGGGCAACGGCCGGGCCGATGGCGACGGGGTCTATCGCAAGCGCCGCGGGCGGGTGCCCAATGCGGGCGAGGTCTCGGTCGTCACCGGCAGCGCCGGCCACGCGAGCGCGAAACCCGTGCCCCTCAACCATCCCGTGTTTGTCGTCGCCCTCAACGAAGCAGGCTCCTCCGTGGTGGACGTCGACGGGCTGCAGCTAAACCTGACCTTCCTGAATGACCAGGGCGAGAAACGCGACTGGTTCAGCATCGTCAAGGAGTAGGCCCCGAGCCCTGGTTGCCGGGCGCCGCCGCGGCCATCGCCGGGGAAGAGCGCGGTTGCGCGTTCCCCGGCCTTGGCTCAACCTTCCGCTTCCACATGAGTGCAGTGCCTCCCCGCCCGCCCGCCCCGGCCGTCTTGACCGCCCCGGAATCCCTCGATTCGTCCCTGTTGCGGGTTCTGATGGATACGAGCGAGGACCGGATCTATTTCAAGGACCGCCAAAGCCGCTTTGTGCGGAACAACGTCGCGCACGCCCGTTCGCTCGGGGCCAACTCGCCCGAGGACTGTGTGGGCAAGAGTGACGTCGACTTCTTCTCCCGTGAGCACGCCGAGCGTGCGTTCGCCGACGAGCAGGAAATCATCCGCACCGGCCGCCCCATCATCGCCAAGATCGAACGCCTGACCATGCTCGGCGGCGCCCCCCACGGCTGGGCCTCCAGCACCAAGATGCCGTGGCGCAATGCCGCCGGGGAGATCATCGGGACCTTCGGCCTGACCCGCGACATCACCGCGGCCAAGGAGGCCGAGGACAAACTCAACGAGGAGCGCATCCTGCTCCGCACCATCGTCGACCACCTCCCCAGCCGCCTCTACGTCAAGGACACCTCGTCGCGCTACGTGCTCAACAACCTGGCCCACCTGGAGGCCCTTGGCGCCAAGTCGCAGGATGAGACCCGCGGGCACAACACCCTCCACTTCTTCCCCGGCGAGCGCGGGCAGCAGGCGATGAAGGACGACCTGCAGGTCTTCGGCGGCGTGCCCATCATCAATCAGGAAAAGTCGGATTTCGGACCCGCGGGTGACGTGCACTGGTCACTCGTGACCAAGGTCGCCCTCCGCGACGCCGAGAACCACACCTTCGGGCTGGTCGGCATCAGCCACGACATCACCTGGCGCAAGCGGGCGGAGGAGGAACTGCAGCGACGCAGCGACGAAATGGAGGCCGATCTGAAGATGGCGCGCCAGGTGCAGGAGGCGTTCCTGAACCGCACGTATCCGCTTTTCCCCCTCGGCGCCCGGCCGGAGGAAAGCAAGCTCCACTTTGCGCACCGCTACATCCCCACGACCACGCTGGGGGGCGACTTCTTCGATATTCTCCAGCTCTCCGGCACGCAATGCGGCGTCCTGATCTGCGACGTGATGGGGCACGGCGTCCGCGCGGGGCTCTTGACCGCGCTCATTCGCGGCGTCGTCGAGGAAACCGGACCGCGGGCCGCTGATCCGTCGCACGTGATCAGGGAGGTCAATGCCAGCCTCATGCCGATCGTGGAGCAGACCGGGCAACCGGTTTTTGCCACCGCCTTCTTTGCAGTCATCGATACCGCCGCCCACACCCTCACCTATTGCAACGCGGGGCACCCGGCGCCGTTCGTCCGCCATGGGAGCGACGACACCATCACCCGGCTCGCTCCCGACGACCCGGAACCCGCCACCGGTCTGATCGGCGCCTTCCCCTACTCCCATCGCACCGTGCCCTTCGGCCCGGGCGACCTGTTCCTCGGTTATACCGACGGCCTGCTGGAGGCGGCGGACCAGGGGGGCGAAATATTTGGCGAGAAACGCATGTGCGAGGTACTCGCGGCCTCGCGCGGCCTCCCGGGCGCCGCACTGAACGAACGGTTGCTGCACACCGTCCAGCGCTACTGTGGGCACTCCCACTTCGAAGATGATGTGTGCCTGGTCGCGATCGAGGCGCACCCAACCGGCCACGCCCCGGCGTCGCCGCCGCCGGTTCCGTCGGATCACTCGGGCTGACGCCGCCGGCCCCCGCCCCTCGGGCGATTCATTGCGTGGCGCCACCGGCGGTCCGGTGGTCGCGCTTCGTCTGTAGCGCCACTTCCACCAACGCCGCCGTCCCATCGACGAGGGTCGCCAGCGGCAGACTCGGTTCCCCGGCCCGCGCCTGTTCCGGCAGGCACGGCAAATGCACGAAGCCTCCCCGCACCCGGCGCTGCCCGCGCAGTGCGTGCATCAGCCCGTAAAAGACATGGTTGCACACAAACGTGCCCGCCGTCTGCGAGACACCTGCCGGCAAACCCTGCGCGCGCAGGGCCGCCACCATCGCCTTGATCGGCAGCGTGGACCAATAGGCCGCCGGCCCGCCCGGCACCACGGGCCGATCCACCGGTCGACCGCCGGCGTTGTCGGGGATGCGCGCGTCGTCGAGGTTGATCGCGATTCGCTCGGGGGTGATTCCCGTCCGCCCCGTGGCGAGCCCGAGGCAGATCACCAGTTCCGGACGGTGGCGGCGCAGCAACTTCCGCACCTCGGCATTCGCCGCGCGAAAAACGCAAGGCAACACGGCACCCACCACCCGGTGGCCCGCAATCATCCGGCCATCCAACGCGCCGGCGACTTCCCCGGACGGATTCCGTTGGTCTCCGCCGAAGGGTTCGAAACCGGTGAGCAGCACCGCCTTCATGCACGAAACGCTCGGACCACGATCCCCGTCGCGGCGAGTTCATTCCGCAGGCGACGGGCGAAAGCCACCGCGCGAAGTCCATCGCCATGCAGGCAGATCGTCTCGGCGCGCAGCGCCACGGTGCCACCGTCCGTCGTGCCCACGAGCCCGTCGCGCACCAGGCGGCGCACCTGGGCGACCGCCTGCGCTTCATCGGTGATCACGGCACCGGGCTGCGCGCGCGGCGTCAGGGATCCGTCCGGGCGATACGTGCGATCGGCGAAGACTTCCGCCACCACTGGCACCACCCCGCCCTCCCGCGCCAGCCGCTCGAGCACGCTGCCCGACAAGGCGACCAACGTCGGCCGCCCCGGCACCCCCGCCAGCGCCGCCAGGATACCCTCGGCCAGCGCCCGATCGCGCGCGGCCATGTTGTAGAGCGCCCCGTGTAATTTCACGTGGGTGACAATCGTCCCGGTCTCACCGGCGATCCCTTGCAGCATCCGGATTTGGTCGGCCACCCATTCGCCTGCCGCCCCCGGGGCCATCACTTGCTCCCGTCGGCCAAAGTGCTCCCGATCCGGGAACCCCGGATGCGCCCCAATCGCGACCCCGTAAGCCCGCGCCAGCGCCACGGTTTCCCGCATGGTCGCGGGATCGCCCGCATGCGCCCCGCACGCGATGTTTGCCGAAGTGATCAGGGGCATGAGTTCCGCGTCCTGCCCCGCGCCCTCGCCCAGATCGCAGTTCAAATCCACCTTCATGCCCACTTCTCCCTGAGCCCCGCGCGGAGGAGCGCCAGCGCCTGCTCCCGCGCCGCCACCATGGCGCGCGCCTCCCCCCGCGGCACCTCGCGGAAACCCACCGTATCGCCGGGGCGCAATTGCGCCAGCAGTGGCAGATCGATGGTCGCCACGTGGGCAATCTGCGGATACCCTCCGATGGTCGGGGCGTCCGCCAGCAGGACGATGGGCCGTCCGTCGGGTGGGATTTGGATCGTGCCGGGCGCCACCGGGGCCGACAGCAATTCCCCGCCCGCCCGGCGCCGCAGCGCCGCTCCGTCGAGACACAGGCCCATCCGATCCGATTGCCGGCTCACGGTGAACGGGGCGTCCAGGCTACCCGGGGTAAAATCATTCCACTGCGCGCCGCGAACAATCCGCACGCAGGGGGCCTCCGAGTACGCCGGCAGCAGGCGGCGATCGACGTACCAACTCCCCCGCAGCGTGCGCGACGCCCGCCCCACCGGCACCACATCGTGATCCCGCAGCACCCGGCCCTGCAGGCCGCCAAAGCCCGCTCGCACATACGTGCTGCGACTGCCGAGGACTGGACGGACGTCGAGCCCGCCCGCCACCGCGAGCAAGCCCCGGACGCCGCTCCGGGCCGCCCCGAGCCGTAGCGTCGTACCGGCCACCACCCGCCGCGGACGCCAGGAGGGCAGCCCCTCAAACTCCGCTCCTCCCAGGGCAATGATCGCGTCCCGGGGAAAATAGAGTTCCGGTCCGACCAGCGTGATCTCAAACCCCGCCGCTCCTTCCGGATTGCCGACCAGCAGATTTGCCACCCGCAGGGCAAAAGCATCCGCCGCCCCGCTCAACGGCACGCCCTCCGCCCGCCACCCCGCCCGCCCGAGGTCCTGCACCGTCGTAAACATGCCCGCCCGCCCGATCTGGATTCCTTCCCCCTCGTTCAGGTCCGGAGCGGGGCTGCCCGTCGACGGCGAGAATTCGGCGCTGGAGATCGACCGGAATTTGACTCGATCCCCGGCCCGCAGGAGCGCCGGCTCGGGTCGGTTCGAGTCGAAGAGCCGCAACGGGGTTTGCCCGATCAGGTTCCACCCTCCCGGAGTCGCCAGCGGATATATCCCCGTCTGCGTCCCTCCGATTCCCACCGCTCCGGCCGGGACAATCGACCGGGGAGTGGCCCGCCGCGGGCTGGCGAGTTCCGGCGGCAGCCCACCCAGGTACGGGAAACCCGGAGAAAACCCGATGGCATGCACGAGATAGTCGGCGCCGGCATGCCGTCGGGCAAATTCAGCGGCGCTGAGGCCGGCCCTGGTGGCGACCTCTGCCAGATCGGGGCCATGGGCGTCGCCATAACACACCGGAATCTCGACGGTCCGCGCCTCCGTCGCCCCCACCTGTGCCTCCGCGCGCTCGACCGCCGCCGCCAGCTCATCCTCCAGGTCCGCGGGCTCCGGGGCGGTTCCCGCCTCGAAAAACAGCGCGATGCTCGCAAAGGCGGGAACCACCTCGAGAAGGCCCGCCGGGGATTGCCGCCGAATTTCGGCCGCGACCGCCTGCACCCTCACGGCCAGCACGGGGTCCACGGGGTGGTCGAGCGTTATCACCACGGCAGAGTCGCCGAGTGGGCTGACGGTCATCCCGCATTTATCCCGTCCCCCGCCCGGCCGCGCAAAACAAAACGCCCGGCGCCATGGGCAGCGGGCTTGGTGGATCCTCCCTGGTCAACGACGCGCGAGGGTCGCGACGATGGGCGCACGGCAAAGTTCGACGCCCCCCTCTGCGACCGACGCAAGACTCGCCGCCCGAACGGGACTCGCCCGGTTCAGCGCCGCCACCGTGGTGATGCTGACCCCGAGCGTGCGCAGGTCGTTCACCTCGAGGATCGCCACACCCGTACCAGCGGTCGACGCCGTCACGATGGCCGTGTAATTGCCCGGGGGCAAAACGATCACGAGCGCAGATTCCAGAGGATTCCCGGGAACGCCGGGCAGGCTGGCCAGTTCGGAGCCGGCGGCGACCGGGCCGACGTCGTCGTTGACGGCAATTCGTCGGCCGGCGGAGTCATAGAGTTCCAGCTTCGGGTTCGCGAGCACGCCCGCGACCCCATAGGCGGTCAGTGATGGACCTTTTGCCGTGATCAGGGTCCGCACCGGCTCGGTGCCGTTGACCACGATCCCGGAGATCAGAGCCTGTTCCCCCGCCCCGACGAAGCCCCGCACGGAAAGATTGATGTACCGCGTGCCCGGGACTTCGCTCGCCACGTAGACTTGTCCGCGCAACTCGCCGCCGCCGAACGTCGTGCTGTGATAATTCAGGTAGGCGCCGCCGGTCAGGAGTTTGACGGGATCGCCGAGATACGGGCCGTCGAACGAGCCTTGAATCGCTCCACTCGTGTTCGCATAGATGCCGGCATTGGCATTGTTGCCGAGGTTGTGCACCACCCCGCCGCTTACGCCGACGGCGCCCTCGTGAAAGTGCGAATTGTTCAGCGTATTGGCGAAATTATACACGGAGGACCGCAGGCTGAGGCGGTTGCTCGCCGGGTCGTAGACCATCACCGCGCCGCCAAAATCGTTGAGCGTGCTGAAATTCTGCGCCGGCATGGCGGCGGCCTCCTGGGCGACCGTCATAGTGGCGTAGAGCCGCACCGGCCGCGGGAGCAACTGGCCCCGGATCTCCCCGCCGGGAAACTGCGCGGAGTGGATGTTGAAATAGGCGCCGCCCTGCAGCAGCTTCAGCTTGTCGCCGCCATGCGTGAGATTGCGGAAAGTCGCGCGGAGGGAGGTGCCCGTGCGGACGTAGGCGGACTCGCCGCCGAGCGTGGTCACGACCGCCCCGTTTGCCCCGGCGGCCGCCTCGTGCAGGTGCGATGCCGTCGCGGGGTTGGTCATCCCGTCAATCGCGACGACCAAATCAAACGTGTTCGCGCCGACATCGTAGAGCATGATGGCGCTGCCGGTGGCGGTCGCCCCCGTCGGCGGATTTTCCTGCGCCTGATTGATGGTGGCGCGCAACTCGATGACCTGTGACCGAACCGGAAGGGCGGCCGCGCAAAGCGCGCCCGCGAGGGCAAAGCGAGTAACAAGGGTGATTTTCATTGGGATGTGGGGAACAATCCGTTCTTGGAATACGGCGCGGTGGAAACTGTAACAACCTGGTCCGAATTGCAAAAAACCCCGCCAACCCGCGGTGAGCCCGCCCGCTCCCGCTGCCGGCAGGGGCGGGAATCGATCCGCGAAATGGAGGCAGGTTTAGGGTGGTTCCATCGCAGCGCGCCAGCTCGCCGCGGGCAGGCGTTGAATCGCAGGCGGGGCCATTCCCCGTGGCTTGCCACGTTCCGTCCTGCAATTCCACGAGCCCGGTCTGCGCAGCGGTCGCTTGGCCGTGATGCCCCGAGGCTTGCCTCGGGGAGGCCAGGCGAAGGGCGAGTCTCCACTGGTAACACCTCGTAAAATTCGCCGGGCATCGAATCCGGATTGGCGCTGGAATTCCGATCACAACTCGCTCGCGACCCCAAATTCCGGTTTGATTTGAATTTTTGCCCCAACGCGTCGACTAATGCCGGATTCATGAACAAACGCCTCGCCCTTTCCCTCGCCGCCGCAGTCGCCCTGCTGGGCACCGGCTGCCGCAAACAGGAGGTCGCCTCCTATCGCGTCCCCAAGGAAGCCGTTCCGACTCTACCCGGTGCGGCCGCCGATAACCAGATGGCCGGATCCCCGGCCGCTGGCGGCGCAGGCATTGCCGGTACCGCTGTCGCCACGGCCAGCGGCAACGCCCTCGCCTGGTCCGCTCCGGCCCACTGGACCGTGAAAACCGCCAGTGCCATGCGCAAGGGCAGCTACACGATCAAGGGCGACGGAGCTGAAGCCGACGTGTCGATCACGGCGTTCCCGGGCGACGTGGGCGGAGATCTGGCCAACCTCAACCGCTGGCGCGGCCAATTGCAGCTCGCGCCTGTCGGTCAGGCCGAATTCGAGGCCGCCACCCAGCATTTGGACAGCAACAGCCTGCACATGACCGTCGCCGACATCGTCGGCTCCGGCTCGCCGGCCCAGCGCATCCTCGGAGCGATGGTGCCCTTCGAGGGCGCGACCTGGTTCGTCAAGGTCACCGGGCCCGATGCCCTGCTCACGAAGGAAAAGCCCGCCTTCCTTGCCTTCCTGGCCACCGTCAAGCCGGCCGCGTCCGCACCATGAACGACCGGGTTCGCCAAGTCCGCAGTTTCTTCGTCTCGATGAAGCTGTCGGTGGTCCTGCTCGTGCTTGGCCTGGTCCTGGTGTTCGCCGCGACGATCGACCAGGTCAACCTGGGCATCTGGGCCGTGCAGGAAAAGTACTTCCGCTCGTTCTTCGTCCTCTGGCCGGTTGGCAGGATGGCGGTGCCGGTCTATCCCGGTGGTTACCTCATCGGCGGCCTGCTCCTCCTCAACCTGGTGGCCGCCCACTTGTACCGCTTTTCCCTGAGTTGGCGCAAGGCGGGGATCCAACTCACCCACGCCGGGCTCATCCTGCTCCTCCTCGGCGAATTGTTCACCGGCCTGCTGCAGGATGACTTCAGCATGCGCCTCACGCGGGACGAGCCCCGGAATTATTCCGAAAGCTATCGTGCCAACGAACTCGCCATCGTGGACACCACCGACGCGAAGTTCGACGACGTTGTCGCCGTGCCCGAGAACATTCTGTCCGATCTGAGGGCGGTGCAGCATCCCAAGCTGCCGTTCCGGGTTGTGCCCAAGGAATATTATCCCAACTCCGCGATTGGCAGTCGCCCGGCCGACCCCCAGGCCGCGACCCCGCCCCGGGCCACCCAGGGTATCGGCCTCAACGTCGAACTCACCCCCCTGCCCATCACCTACAAGCAGGACGAGCGCAACGTCCCCGGCGCCCTGGTGGAATTGCTCACCGGCGACGGCTCGCTCGGCACCTGGCTCGTGTCGGCCGACCCCCGGATGCCGCCCCAGCGTTTTGAGCACGCCGGCCGCTCCTACACCATCGGGATGCGCTTCGCCCGCGCCTACAAACCGTTCTCGCTGACCCTGCTGAAATTCAGCCACGACCGTTATTCCGGCACCGAGATTCCGAAGAATTTCTCCAGCAGCATCCGCCTCACCACCCCCGACGGCCGTGACGACCGCGAGGTGCTGATCTACATGAACAATCCGCTGCGCTACTCCGGCCTCACGTTCTATCAGGCCAGCTTCGAGCCCGGCAACGACAAGGTCACCATCCTCCAGGTGGTCCGCAACCCCAGTTGGCTGGTCCCCTATATCGCCTGCTCGGTCATGACGCTCGGCCTGCTCTGGCAATTCGGCATCCACCTCTTCGGGTTCATCGCCAAGCGCCGCAATGCCGTCCGCGCTTAACCCTCCGTCCGCATGAAGAAATTTTTTCCGCTCCTCGTTCTGGCGCTCGCCGTTGCCTTCATTGGCAACACCCTGCGCCCACCCCGGAATCCCGCCGCGATCGACGTCAACGGTTTCGGCCGCCTGCCCGTGCTCGTCAACGGCCGCATCAAGCCGTTCGACACCGTGGCCCGCAGTTCCCTCCTGCAGCTGCAGGGCCGCCAGTCCGTCTCCACGCCGGAGAAGAGGAAATTGCAGCCCATCGAGTGGTTGCTCGACGTCTTCTTCCGGCCCGAACTCGCCGACACCTACCAGCACTTCGAAATCGTCCACCCCGACGTGCTCGCCATCTTTTCTCTTAAGGCGCAGGACGGCCAGGGGGAGAAACGGTTCTCCCTCAGCCAACTCCAGCCCAGGATCGCCGAGCTCCAGCGCCAGGCGAAACTCGCCGATCAGGTGGAGGCCGCCGTGCGCACGTCCTTCCAGCGGGCCGTCATGCAGCTCTACGGGAATCTCGTGCACTACCAGCGCCTGCGGCACGCTCTCGTCGCCCCGGATCGCCCCGACTTCCTCGGCGACTTGCTCAAGCTGCAGGACAACGTGAAGGCCGGCGTCGACGCCGTCCGCGCCCGCCAGGCCGGCCAGCCGCACGACGAGGCCGCCGCCAAGGCCATGACCGAAATGGGCGAGCGCTTCGTGGTGATGTCCGAGTCGACCACTTTTCTCGTCGTGCCGCCCGCGGCCGACGACCCGGATCTCACGGCCTGGAAGTCGGCCGGCGCGGCGTTGCTCGACACCTTTCGCACGGGGACCGTCAATCCCGCTGCGCTCGCCTATGCCGGCTTTGCGCACGCCTGGCGCGAGGGCCAGCCCGGGCAGTTCAACCAGCTCGTCGAGTTGTTTCGCGCCGACCTCACCAAGCGTTTTGCCGCACCGCTTGAGAAGTGCAACGCCGAGACCCGGTTCAACGCCGCCCAGCCGTTTTATTCCAGCATGACGCTCTACGCGCTGGCGTTCTTCCTCGCGCTGATTTCCTGGCTGGTCTGGCCCGACGCGCTGGGGCGCGCCGCCTTCTGGCTGGTGGCCGTCGCGTGGGTCGTCGCCACCGCCGGCATCGCCACCCGCATGTGGCTCGAGGGCCGGCCCCCGGTCACCAACCTGTACTCCTCCGCCCTCTTCATCGGCTGGGGCTCGGTGGGCCTTTGCCTCGTGCTGGAATCGATCTACCGCAACGCCATCGGCAGCGTGGCCGCCGGCGCCGTCGGGTTTGCCACCCTGCTCATCGCCCACCACCTCTCGCTCAGCGGCGACACCCTCGAGATGATGCGCGCCGTGCTGGACTCGAACTTCTGGCTCGCCACCCACGTCGTGGTGGTCACCGCCGGCTACTCCGCCACCTACCTCGCCGGCTTCCTCGCCATCATCTACATCGTCCGCGGCGTGTTCACGCGCAGCCTCGATCGCACCACGGCCGACGCCCTCACGCGCATGGTCTACGGCATCGTCTGTTTTGCCACCCTCTTCAGTTTCGTCGGCACCATCCTCGGCGGCATTTGGGCGGATCAGTCGTGGGGCCGTTTTTGGGGCTGGGATCCGAAGGAGAACGGCGCCCTCATCATTGTCATCTGGAATGCCATCATCCTGCACGCCCGCTGGGGCGGCATGATCAAGTCGCGCGGCCTGATGAACCTCGCCATCGGCGGCAACATCGTCACGAGCTGGAGCTGGTTTGGCACCAACATGCTGGGCGTCGGCTTGCACAGCTATGGCTTTACCGACGCCGCGTTTGTCGCGCTGATCGCGTTTGTCGCCAGCCAGCTCGCCCTCATCGCCGTCGGCAACCTGCCGCTCCGCACCTGGCGGAGCTTCCGCCCGGCGTAGCCGGAAAGTTCGACCCCGGCGGGTCGTGGTCCGCTCCGCGAGCGGGCCCGGCGTCCAGACTCAGCCAGCCTTCGCCGCGGCTGAACCGTCGAGCAATTCCCCGGCGTGGGCCAGCGCGCTCTTGGCATTGCGGTCGCCCAGCATGCGCGCGAGTTCCGAGATTCGCGCCTTCCGGCTCGTCTGCAGCGCGTCGATCTTCACGACCGCCCGCTCCTTGGTCTGGTCCTTGCTCACCACCAGGTGACTCGTCGCATGCGCCGCCACTTGCGGCAGGTGCGTGACGCACAGGACCTGGTGGTTCCGCGCAATCCGCGCCATGTTCTCCCCCACCACCCGGCCGATCTCCCCGCCGACGTTGGCGTCCACCTCGTCGAACACCAGCACCGGGACGCCGTCGAGGTCCGCCAGAATCGTCTTGAGAGCCAGCATCACGCGCGCCAGCTCCCCGCTGGAGGCAATCCGGCTGAGTGGCAGCGGTGGTTCGCCAATGTTGGGCGAAAACAAAAACTCCACCCCGCTGTCGCCGCTCGGCGTCAGGTCCGGCCGCGAGCGTACGCTGACCCGGAAATCCGCTCGGGCGAAGCCCAGCCGTCCAATCCCCTTCGCCGCCACCTTGGCCAGCTCCTTCGCCGCCTTCTCCCGCCCCATTCGCAGCGTCTGCGCCTTCTTCGTCGCGTCGCTCCCGGTCTGGACGATCTGCTGCTCCAGCCGCGCCAGCGCACCCTCGATATCCCCCTGCACTGCGAGCCGCCGGCGCAATTCCTCCCGGGCCGCCGCCACCGCCGCCACGTCGCCCCCGTGTCGCCGCTTCACCTCGAGCCAGGTGTTCATCCGCTGCTCCAATTCCGCGGCCGCCTCGGGCTCAAATTGCAACTGCTGGCCCAAGTCCGCGAATTCGGCCGCGAGATCGTTCAACTCCACCGTCGCCGATGCCAGCCGGGCGGAGAGCGGAGCGCTCGCCGGATCAATCCCCTCCAGCAGCCGCGCCTCGCGCAGCAGCATCGCCAACCGGCCCTGCACGCCATCCTCGCCGGCGAGTCCCGCCGCCAGGGCCGACGCCAGCTCCGTCAACTCCTGCGACCGGCTCATGCGCTGATGATCCCGCTCCAGCGCCTCGACGGCCTCCATCGAAAGATCGAGCGCGTCGAGCCGGGCGAGCTGTTTCGAGAGGAAGTCGATCTGATCGGGCGCAAGTTTCGTCTCCGTCGCGACCCGCTCACGCTCCACCAGCAGGGCGCGCCAGGCCGCGTAGCTCGCGCCGTACGCCGCCAGTGCCCCCTCCGACCGGCCGAAGAGATCCAGCAATTCGAGCTGGCAGCTTTCGCGCAGCAGCCGCCGCGGTTCGCTCGAGCCGTGAAAATCAATCCAATACTCCCCGAGGCGCTGCAGGCTGGCGAGAGTGGCCAGGCTTCCGTTCACCGTGATTTTCGGGGGTTTGTCCCGCGGCAGGCTGCGCTTGAGAATCAGCACGCCGTCCTCGCAGGCCGGCAGTTGCAAGTCCGCCAGGATCGCGTCGATCCTCCCCGCCTCGGCGAAAAACAGGCTGGCCTCGACCTCTGCCGCCGCCGCCCCCTGCCGGATGACCGTCTTGTCGGCCCGTTCGCCGGCGAGGAGGCTCAGCGCCCCCAGCAAAATGCTCTTTCCCGCCCCGGTCTCGCCGGTCACGACCGTGAACCCCGCCTCGAAGTCGAGGGAGACTTCGTCGAGCAGGGCGAGGTTGCGGATGCGGAGAGTCTGCAGCATGCGCGCATACTGGCACAAAAAAAACGGCGGCCGGCAAGCGGGGGATTTCCAAGCCGGCACTTGCCACGGTCATCCCGCCTCCTTCTCACCGCGCGACTGGGGGGTACTGCCCCGGGGGCCGTGGGCGCAACCAGTCACCCGACTCCGCGCGTCGCGTGAATTTGCTTCAAGCCGGGTGTGCATTTTGCCGGTTACCCGGTCACTTTTCCGGCCCGATTCGCGCGAGGTCCGAGTTGCGTCAGTATGTTCCGTTGACTCCACCTGGGATCGGTCGGTTGTTAATGTGGGCCTGACGGCAATTCCGCCGGTCCCGCCCCCCATGTGCCGCTGATCCCCCATTACCTATGAAAGAAATCGATTTGAGAGACTACTTTGCTGCGCGCGCGCCAGCCGTGCCGTCGTGGTTCACCTCCACCATCACCCAGGGCAAATCCGAGATGGTTCCCGACCTGGCGCGGGGGCCCGGCTACGTGAAAAACAACACGGTGGTGATTGAAGAAACTCCCCTGCAGCGGGAAGTTCGCTGGCGCTATGCCTACGCCGATGCGATGATCGCTGGTTCCGGCAAGATCTGAAACCGATGCCGGTGGGTGACGAAAGCGTGATCCTCCAGCAAAAGAGGGTATCCGCCGGGCAATTCTCGCCGCTGGCGTCGCAGGCCTGACCGTGCCGCGCCCAGACAACGTCCCGCTCGATGCTTGCACAAACAATTCGCGGCGCGCGGCGGGATTGACTTTCGACCCATGAAGGTTGCGCGACAACGCGACCGCGAAACCTGACCACGACGAGGTGCGCGGACACCCGTCCGGCGTGACGTGCCGATCATCCGCTCGGCACAGGGATTTTGCCAGGGCGAGCGCGGTGCAATGACCTTCCTTTTCATGCCCAGCCCGGCAACCCGGCGGACGAACTCCGCACCGTAGATGCCATCGCGGTCGCGCAAGAGATATTTCGGTGCGGTTTCGAACGGACAGGCGTTGACGACTTGTTGCCCCGTCCAACTGGCCGAGGGCCCTTCGGTGATCGCAAAGTGCAGCACTCGCCGCCGTTCATGGCTGCGGGGTTGAAACGCGGCTCCGACGCTCCGCAGCACGCCAAGGATCACGGCAAACATGGTGCCCCCAGCCTGCCGGAATCAAACGGCGCATCAACGATTTCGAACCGCGATGAGGATTTCGTCACCCGACGTGACTACGGCCAGGCCGATTCTGCGTAGGCCAGCAGCGTCAGCGGCCCGATCTCCGTGGTCTTCTTGGCCACCGGCGGAAGCGTACCGTCGTGCAGATAATTCGTCCACAAGCCACCGTCGCGATCCTGCAGGGACCAGAGCCGGGCTTCGATTGCCTCGCGCAGCGCCGCCGGCAGCGGCTCACGCAGCGCGCGCGCGATGAGCAGCGCGTACGCGAGGTAGCGGGGGTAGTAGCTGGTTGCCTTTTCCCGGCGCGGCGTGCGAAACCCCGCTCCATCCCACAGCGTGAGCGCCCGGCGGAAGTGCTCCCGCGCCAGGCTCGCGTCACCCCGCAAGTGGGCGCCCCGCGCCCCGAACTTCAACTGGCTCCGGGGATCGTCGTCCGTGATCGCTCCCAGGTAGTCCGGCCGGTAGGTCTCGGTTCCGATCGTGAATCCGCGCACCACCGCCTCCTTCACCACCACCCGGTAGTACCTGCCCGCGGGCGGGGGCTGCGCCGGCAAGCCTCCGACCGGCAGGTAATTCTCCGTCCGCTCCTCCACCCCCGGAAACAGTTCCCGATAAGAACGCCCATAAGCCGTCTCGATGCGTTTCGCCGTCGCCGGCTCGAACTCCCGGAGCGCGTGAAATCCGTAGAGGTTGCAGTTCTGCAGCCAGCACAGGCGTGCCAGGTCTGGCCGCGACCGGCCGCCCTGGGTCACCCCCCCGGGCAGATTGATCAACAGATCGATACCCTCCCCTGCCAGGGCTCCCACCACCCACTCAGTGAGTCGCTTCACTCCCTCCGATGCCAGACGGCCGGTTCGCGGCGCGGCCCGACCCCGCGCCCCCCAGCCGGCGCCCACGGCACCGGTCATCGCTCCCAGAAACGTGCGCCGGGGCATCACCGGCGAACCCTGCGATGCCTTCCATTTTTTCATGTTCGCAGCCAGCGATCTGCTCATGGGCCAAGTCAACAAGTACAATGGCGAGAGGTTGGTCGAGAGCGTTGTGGATGGGTTTCAACTCGCCGTAGAAGTCGTCGCCGTGGCGGTCGAACCCGTTCTGGAGACAATCCGATCACTGGGCACAGTCCCTCAGGGCAATACGTAGCTTTCGATCACCGCGATGGTCCAAGATCACGTTTGCGAGACGCACCTTCATGAACTCGACGTCCGTGTCCTCCCCGGCGGCCCACTGGAGTTCAGGGTGGAGGGCCCGGGCGGGTGCAACGTCGTCGTCCACCGGTTGCGCGCGGACGTCTACCGGCCGGACCGTCCCCTGGTTTTTTCCGGTGCCGCGATGATCGAGATCCGCCTGAAATCTAAATTGTCCCCAGGGCGGAATTGAGCCAGTTTTTGGTCTCACCCTCGACGAACCTGCAACTGGACGACAACTAGCCCGCTCAAAATCAACCATCCCAAACTAACCTAAGTGCTTCTGCTGTAAAGTGGCGCACCCGGCAGGAGTCAAACCTGTAACCTTCTGATCCGTAGTCAGCTACAAGAATCCATAGGTCTCGCTCCCCCAACCACGAAGGACCCATGGCGTCCAACTCCGATGGCCTCTATCCAAATAATCACGACGACCATGAGCAGATGGATGTAATCCAGCCTTAGCCTTGATTCGCCCTCGTTGTCTGCCTGCGCTTGCCGCATCTGGACAGTAGTTGGATGCGGCGGCGCTGCTGACGACCAGAGAGTTTCCACCGACGCGATCGTCAGATTTTCAAATC
>JBBRWR010000133.1:0-20514 GCA_038249085.1 Opitutales bacterium | reverse complement strand
TGTTTTATGTAATTGTCTTGGGCTTTACCGCCGCGTATCTGACCGGCGGCCCACTTAATACTCATGCCGCTACGGGGTGGAGCGAACTCAATCTCGCCGTCAACCTGGAGATGCGCCCGGTCCGCCGCCATGCAGAAAGAGGATTGTGCCAACCACCGGTCCTGCGCCACCGTTTGCCGCCCCGTCGCCTCCCATCCCCATGTCGACCCCGTCCTCCCCCACTGCCACCGCTCCCACCCATCTGGGTGGAATCCTCCGCCAACTTGGCCCCGGCCTCATCATCACCGCCACCATTGTCGGATCCGGCGAGTTGATCGTAACCCCCAAGCTCGGGGCCAGCGCCGGCTTCACCCTGCTGTGGTTCATCATCGTGGGCTGCCTCCTCAAGGTCTTCATCCAGATCGAACTCGGACGTCACGCGGTCGCCCGCGGGGCCACGTCGCTCGAGTCCATGAACCTGATGCCCGGTCCCCGCGTCGTCGTGTCGTGGCTGCTCTGGTTGTGGCTCATCATGTTTGCCGGCACGGTTTTTCAGGTTGCCGGCATGCTCGGCGGCATCGCCAGCATCCTGACCATCGCGGGCGTCCCCGCCTCCAAACCGGTGCTGGCCGTCGGGATCGGGGTGCTGACGGCGGTGCTGCTCGTCGTCGGCCGCTACAAGTTCGTGGAGATGGCCTCCACCTGGATGGTGGTCGCTTTCACGCTGTGCACGATGGTCGCGGTGATCGCGCTGCAGTTCACGCCGTACGCCATCACGACGGCCAACCTGGCCGAGGGCCTGAGCTTCCAGCTGCCGCCCTCCTTCACCGTGGCGTTTGCCGCCTTCGGCATCATCGGCGTGGGTGCCTCGGAACTGATCTACTACCCCTATTGGTGCCTGGAAAAAGGATACGCCCGCCACGTCGGCGTCGCGGACGGATCCGCCGCCTGGGGGGAACGCGCCCGCGGCTGGATGCGCGTGCTGCATGCCGACGCGTGGCTCTCCTGCGTCGTGTACACCAGCGCCACCCTCGCCTTCTACCTGCTCGGCGCCGCGGTGCTGCACGCCAAGGGACTCGACGTGAACAACGCCGACATGATCATGACCCTCTCCCACATGTACGTGGAGACCTTCGGGGCGTGGAGCCTCTGGCTGTTCCTGGTGGGCGCCGCCGCGGTGCTTTATTCGACGATCTTCGGCGCGACGGCCGCCAACACCCGCCTGCTGGCCGACGCCCTCCAGGTGTTCCGCGTCTGCCACTACGCGACGGACGAAGACCGGCAGCGCGTCATCCGCTGGTTGTGCGTGCTGGTTCCCCTGGCTTGGACGCTGCTCTATCTGGTCTGGGGTTCGCCGGTGACCCTGGTTTTTATCGGAGCGGTGGCCCAGGGTTTGATGCTGCCATTTCTCGCCCTGCTCTCCCTTTGGCTCAATTACCGGCACACGGACCCGGCGTTGCGCACTGGCAACGTCTGGCGCGCTTTCCTGTGGTTTTCCGCCCTCTGCATGACGGCCGTCGGGGTCTACCAGGTGGTGACCACCGTGGGGTAGCGGCATTATTGAGATGATACCCGGTCGGTGATCCCGGCGCGGAGCGGAGTCCGCGCGCTACCCATACCGTTTTCGTACGCGGTGGGGCGGGGAGGACCTTCCCCGGCGCCCCCTCCGGCGGCTTACGCCCCGTGGCAGTTCTTGTACTTCTTGCCGCTGCCGCAGGGACACGGTTCGTTGCGCCCCACCTTCGGAGTTTCGCGGCGAATCGTGATCTTAGGGAGGACAATCTCTTCCACAGGAGTGCCGGAATCACCGCCCGCACCGCTGCTGGTCACCGTGGTGGTGACCTGGGGTCCGGAGGAAGCCGAGGGGGCGTCGCCCGGCCCGACCGCCTGCGCCGTGCGGCTGAGTAGCGCCAGCATGTGCTCGAACGATTCGAGGTTTGAGGCGCTGCGGAAGAGCCCGGTGCAGATCTGCAGCCGGACGTTGTTCATCAGCTCCTCAAAATACTTGTAGGCCTCGCCCTTGTACTCAACGAGGGGATCCTTCTGGCCGTAGCTGCGGAGGCCAATGGAGCGGCGGAGTTCCTCCATCTCGGTCAGGTGCTCCTGCCAGTGATGGTCAATGGCGTTGATCACCACATATCGCTCGAGGGAGCCGAGCGACTCAACGACCTCCACCGATTCCTTCACCGCGTAGGCCTGCTTGATCCGGCCGAGCAACGTCACCACGAGCGGGGCGGGATCGTTGCCAGTCAATTCGTCGACCCGGATGCTGATCGGAAAATGCGCGTTAAGCCAGCCGACGACACTCTCGACCGCCGTCTTCGTCGGCCCGGTCTTCTCGCCAAAGCCCGCCACTTCGAGCCGGCTGAAGAGTTCCTCCTCGATCTGCTCGAAGATGATGTCCTTCGGGCGCTCGGCATGGATCGCGCCGTTGCGGATCCCATAGACGACCTCGCGCTGCTGGTTGAGCACGTCGTCGTATTGGAGCAGCCGCTTGCGAATCGAGTAGTTCTGCTGCTCGACCTTCTTTTGGGCGCTCTCAATCGAGCGGTTGAGCATCGGGTGCTCGAGTTCCTCGCCCTCCTGCATCGAGCCCTCCATGAGCTTCGACGCCAGATTGCCCTGGAGGAACAGGCGCATGAGGCCGTCCTCGAGCGACAGGTAGAACTTGGTGAGGCCGGGGTCGCCCTGGCGTGAGCACCGCCCGCGCAACTGCCGGTCGACGCGCCGCGATTCGTGGCGCTCGGTGCCGATGACGTAGAGGCCGCCCAGCTCCCGCACGCCTTCGCCCAGTTTGATGTCGGTGCCGCGGCCCGCCATGTTGGTGGCGATCGTCACCGACCCGCGCTGGCCGGCGCGGGCCACGATGTCGGCCTCCTGCTGGTGGAACTTGGCGTTGAGCACCGTGTGGATGACTCCGGTCCGCTTGAGCATGCGGGAAAGCACTTCCGAAGACTCGACGCTCACCGTGCCCACGAGTACCGGCTGCCCGCGCTTGTTGGCATCCTCTATTTCCTTCACCACCGCGGCATACTTGTCCCGGCGGGTCTTGAAGATGGAATCGTTCCGGTCGACGCGAATGCACGGCTTGTTCGTCGGAATGACCTGCACCGTGAGACGGTAGATGTCGTTGAACTCGGTCGCCTCCGTCTCCGCGGTGCCCGTCATGCCCGCGAGCTTCTCGTACATGCGGAAGTAGTTTTGGATCGTGATCGTCGCATAGGTGCGCGTCTCGCGCTCGATGCTCACGTTTTCCTTGGCCTCCACCGCCTGATGCAGCCCGTCCGACCAGCGGCGACCCGGCATCACGCGGCCCGTGTTCTCGTCGACGATCAGCACCTTGCCATCGGGCGTCACGACGTATTCCACGTCGCGCTCATAAAGCGAATAGGCCCGCAGCAACTGGGAGATGGCGTGGATCTCCTCGCTGATCTCGGCGTACCGCTGCTGGGAGACCACTTTCTTCTCCTCCCGCTGTTCCGGCGTGAAGGCGGGGTCCTTTTCCAGGTCGGAGAACTCGGTCGCCAGGTCCGGGAGCATGAACGCGTCGGGGTTGTCCGGCCGGAGTTTGTTGCGTCCGATTTCGGTGAGATCCGCCTGGTGCTGGCGCTCGTCGATGACAAAGAGCAGCTCCTCCTTGATTTTGTAGAGTTCGTCCTTGTTGAGATCGGAATTCAGCTCGGTCTCGGTCTTGTCGAGCTGCTTGCGCCACGCGCCGTTCTCCATCAGGCGCAGCAATTGCTTGTTCTTCGGGTGGCCCATCTTGACCTGCAGCATGCGGCGGATGGCCAGCGCCTTGTCGTCCTCGGTGGCGGTGGGTTTCTCCAGGGCTTCCTTGGCCTCCGAGATGAGCCGGTTGCACAGGCGGGTCTGATCGTTGACGAGCTGTTCCACCGGCGGCTTGAGCCGCGTGAAGGGCTGCTCGCGCTCAATCGGCGCGGGGCCGGAAATGATCAGCGGCGTGCGCGCCTCGTCCACGAGGATCGAGTCCACTTCATCGACGATGCAGTACCAGTAGTCCCGCTGCACCTGATCCTCCTTGCGGGTGGCCATGCCGTTGTCGCGCAGGTAGTCGAAACCAAACTCGCTCGCCGTGCCGTAGGTGATGTCGCAGGCGTACATCTCGCGCCGGGCGTCCGGCGACATCTGCTGCTGGATGCAGCCGACCGTGACCCCCAGAAACGTGTACAGGTGCCCCATCCACTCCGAGTCGCGGCGGGCGAGATAGTCGTTGACCGTGACGAGCTGGGAATTGCGACCGACAAGCGAGTTAAGGTAGAGCGGCAGCGTCGAAACGAGGGTCTTGCCCTCGCCGGTCGCCATTTCCGCGATCTTGCCCTGGTGGATCGCCAGCCCACCGATGAGTTGCACGTCGAAGTGGATCATGTCCCACGTCAATTCATGGTCGCAGACCACGATGGTGCGACCGAAGAGCCGGCGGGCGGCGTTTTTGACCGTGGCGAAGGCCTCGGGCAGAATCTCATCCAAGGCGGCCCGTTTGTCGGGGGCGGCGGCAAGCCGGGCGCGAAACTCCTCGGTCTTGGCGCGCAGCTGCTCGTCGGTGAGCGCCTGGTAGGACTTTTCGAGCTCGTTGATGCGCGCAACCGTGGGACGCGCCTTTTCGAGGAACTTCTTGTAGTGCCGGCCAGAAAACCCTTTGAGCAGAAACGAGAGCATGAAGAGGGTCGAACGTTAGGAGCGCCCCCCCGCTTGGCAAATGGCAAATGGCAATGGTTCGCGCGCCGGCGCAAACCTCATCACGCCAGCCCGCGGAAATAGGCGATGGTCCGCTCCATGCCCTGCTCCAGGGCCACCATCGGTTCCCACTTCAGGACCTTGCGGGCGAGCGTGATGTCCGGCTGGCGCTGCTTCGGATCGTCCGACGGCAGCGGTTTGTGCACGATCTTCGACTTGCCCCCGACGAGCCGGATCGTGAGTTCGGCCAGCTCGAGCATCGTGAATTCGCCCGGATTGCCGAGGTTCACCGGTCCCACCGTCTCCGTCTGCGCCATGAAGCGGAGGAAACCTTCGATCAGGTCGTCGACATAGCAAAACGAGCGGGTCTGCGTGCCGTCGCCATAAATCGTCAGGTCGCGGCCCTGCAGGGCCTGCATGATGAAATTCGAGACGACGCGCCCGTCGTTCGGGTGCATGCGCGGCCCGTAGGTGTTGAAGATGCGCACGACCCGGATATCGACCTTGTTCTCGCGGTGGTAGTCGAAGAACAGCGTCTCGGCGCAACGCTTGCCCTCGTCGTAGCAGGAGCGCCGGCCGATCGGGTTGACGTGGCCCCAATAATCCTCCGTTTGCGGATGCACCTGTGGATCCCCATAGACCTCACTGGTGCTGGCCTGAAACACCCGGGCTTTCAACCGCTTGGCGAGCCCGAGGCAATTGATCGCACCCATCACCGAGGTCTTGGTGGTCTTGATGGGGTTGTACTGGTAGTGCGGCGGCGAGGCCGGGCAGGCCAGGTTGTAGATCTGATCCACCTCGTACTTGAAGGGATCGATGATGTCGTGCCGGACGAATTCGAAGGCGGGATTCGCGAGCAGGTGCGCGATGTTCCGCTTCTGGCCCGTGAAGAGGTTGTCGATGCAAATGACCTCGTGGCCGTCCTTGAGCAGGCGGTCGCAGAGATGGGAACCCAGGAAGCCGGCCCCGCCGGTGACAAGAACTCTCATAGGTTCGATGGTGGATTTTCGATTTGCGATCGGGCCGAGGGGCGGAATGGCGGTGACGCTGGCCGGAGAATTTGAAAATCGGAAATCAAAAATTGGAAATCACGCGCCGGGCCGCCGCGCCCGCCTCGTAGCGCTCGATCCAGGCTCGATGCCACGGCGCGTAGTCACCCGCCTCGAGGTGCGCCCGCGCCTGCGCCATCAGATCCAGATAGAAGTGCAGGTTGTGAATCGTGAGCAGCGTGCAGCTCAGAATCTCGCCGGCGAGCGTGAGGTGCCGCAGGTAGGCCCGCGAAAAACCCGCCGTGTAATTCGCGAGCCCGTCCATGATGGGCCGCGCATCCGCGCGGTATTGCTCGTTGCGCAGGTTCATCGGGCCGTCGGGCGTGAAGACCAGGCCGTTGCGCGCCACCCGGGTGGGCAACACGCAGTCAAACATGTCCACCCCCAGCGCCACCATCTTCAGGAGTTGCGGCGGCGTGCCCAGGCCCATCGTGTACCGCGGCTTGTCGGTCGGCAAATACGGGGTTGTCGCGCCCACCTGTTTCAACATCTCCGGCTCGGGCTCGCCGACACTCACGCCGCCGACCGCGTACCCCGGAAAATCGAGGGCGGCGAGCGCCTCGGCCGCTTCGCGCCGCAGATCGTCGAACGTCGATCCCTGCACAATCGCAAACACGTGGTGGCCCGCCGCGATCCAGCCGCTGTCGGTCGCGATTTGCCGGCATTGCCCGGCCCAGCGCAGGCTGCGGGCGACCGCCCGGGCGCAGGCGTCGCGCTCGCACGGCCACGGGGGGCACTCGTCGAGCACCATGGCGATGTCGCTGCCGAGATTCTGCTGGATGGTCATGACCTCCCGCGGCCCCAGAAAGAGCTTCGCCCCGTCGAGGTGCGACGCAAACGCCACGCCGTCCTCCCGGATATCGCGCAGCTTGGCCAGGGAGAAGACCTGAAACCCACCGCTATCGGTGAGGATCGGCCCGTCCCAACCCATGAACGCATGCAACCCGCCCAGGTCGCGGATCAACTCGCTGCCGGGACGAAGGTTCAGGTGGTAGGTGTTGCCCAGGATGATCTGGGCGTCGATTTCACGCAATTGCTTTGGGGTGACTGACTTGACGGTACCTTGCGTGCCCACCGGCATAAAGATCGGCGTCTCCACCCAGCCGTGACGGGTGCGCAGGCGACCCCGGCGCGCCGCCGTGACTGTATCCGTTTTCAGGAGTTGGAAGGGTTCGCTCATGCGGGCGCCCTACCTACCGTCATGCTTGACCCCGCTGTCAATCCGCGAGGTAGTCTCCCCCACTCTCGTGCTCCTGGTCATCGACAATTACGACTCGTTCACCTTCAACCTCGTCCAGTATTTCGGACAGTTGGGCGTGACCCAGCGGATCTTTCGCAACGACGAGATCACCCCGGCCGAAGCCCTCGCCCTCAACCCCGAGCGCGTGCTGCTGTCCCCGGGTCCGTGCTCCCCGCGCGAAGCCGGGGCCACCCTCGAGATCATTGCCGCATTTGCGGGCCGGCGGCCGATCTTCGGCGTTTGCCTCGGCCACCAGTCGATTGGCCATTACTTCGGCGGCAAGGTCGTACGGGCCGGGCGCTTGATGCATGGCAAGACCTCCCCGATCCGCCATCGCGACACCGATGTCTTCCAGGGCATGCCCCAGGATTTTGCCGCGACCCGTTACCATTCCCTGCTCGTCGAGCGGGAGTCCCTGCCCGCCGTCCTCGAAATCACCGCCGAGACCGCGGAAGGGGAAATCATGGGGCTGCGCCACCGCACGCTGCCGATCTGGGGCGTGCAATTCCACCCCGAGTCGATCGCCACCGCCGGGGGCATGAAGATCCTGGAAAACTTCCTGCAACTCAATTAACGGCCCCAACCCACCTCGAACGCTTGAAAATCCGGGCACTCTTTCGTGTTTTTCGTGTATTTAGTGGTTAAATCAAATCTACATGCGCTGCCCAAAGTGCACCTCCATTGAAGACAAGGTCATCGATTCCCGGATCAAGGAGGACGGGGCGACCATCCGCCGCCGCCGCGAATGCCTGGAGTGCGGCCATCGCTACAGCACGACCGAGATGCTCGTGCGCGACGGGGTCGTCGTGATCAAGCGGGACGGGCGCCGCGAGGATTTCGATCGCGAGAAACTCGTCCGCGCGGTCCGCGCCGCCTGCCACAAGCGCCCGGTCGACGCCGAGCAGATTGCCATGTTGGTGGAGGACGTCATGGACGCGCTCGAAGCCCAGTTTGAAAAGGAAATTCCGACCTCGGCGATTGGCGAAGGGGTGATGCAGCGCCTCCGCACGGTGGATCAGGTCGCCTACGTGCGTTTTGCGAGCGTCTACAAGGAATTCCGCGACGTCGCGGAATTCGTCGACGAGATCAGCACGCTGGCGAAGAAGTCGCAGTCATGATCGCCGGGGCATGAAGCGCGATCGCGACGACCTGCGCCGGCTGCACTTCATCAACGCGCTCTTCGCCCACGCCACGGGACAGGATCTGTATCTCGCCGCGCAGATCAAGGCCGCGATCGCGTTCAGCCTGGCGGAGTTCGAGGGGCAGATCGTGGATCATCCGGAATTCGCGCAAAAATACGACGCCGCCTTCAATGCCGCCGCCGCCGCATTGCTCGCCCGGCTCTTCGCCCACCAGCCGCGGCACGGTTTCTTCCATTGGGACGCTTCGCTGACCCTGGCGGCCGCGACCCCGCTTTTCACCCGGGCCGAGATCATGGCCGGCTTGCGCCACCTCGCGCCCTACCGCGACTCCACCCTGCTGGTGACGAACCTCCGGCCGGCCCTGCTGCCCCCGCGGCGGCGGGCCACCCCCCGGCGCCGCCGCGAATACGAGGAGGCCCTGGCCTTCATCCGGGACCTCGCCGCCGCCCGCACCGTGCGCGGCGCGAACCTGCAGCTATTGTTCATCTGATCGGCACGATGCACCCGGCGGCGGCCGCCTGACGACAAGCCAATGTGGAAAGCCGGAAAACGCCCCCACGCAGGGCGCACCAGGTTGGCGTTGACTTCCCTGTGGGCGCGGTGCCCTCACCGCGCGGCCCGGCGGGGACGACATTTCGCGGGGTGCCCACACCCCGCCTGCAACCGTCAACTCGGAGATGCACCCGAACAAGCCTGACTCCCCTTTTTTCCGGCTTTCCACATTCTCCGCCTTCCGTGTATTCCAGCGGTAACCTTTCTATGTCCAAGACCATCTTTCAACGCATCATCGACCGCGAGATCCCGGCACAGATCGAGCACGAGGACGAACACTGCATCGTCCTGCACGACATCCAACCCCAGGCGCCCGTCCACCTGCTCATCATTCCCAAAGCGCCGCTGGCCCGGGTCAGTGCCGCCGCCGCCGCCGATCAGGCCGTGCTCGGGCACCTGCTGCTGGTGGCCGGGACAGTCGCGAAGAAACTCAACCTCTCTGCCGGTTTTCGCCTCGTGGTGAACAACGGCCCCCACGCCTGCGAGTCGGTCCCGCACCTGCACATCCACCTGCTGGCGGGCCGGCAGATGACGTGGCCGCCGGGCTGAGGGATGCGCGACCTGGGTTCGGGGAATTTCGCCTCGGCCGGCGTGGAGCGGAATCCGCGCCCCACCCATACCGGTTTTCGTACGCGGTCGGGCGGGGCGTCAATCACCCACGCGCCTCAAACGTCCCGTCGGCACGTTTCGCGATCAGCCGCTTCAATTCCAGCATCATGAGCGTGGCCGGGAGCTGCGCCGCCGTCAGGCCGGTCTGGCTGAGCACCATATCCGAAGTGAGGAGTGCTCCACCGCGGAAACACTCGAACACCCTGGCTTCCTCGGCCGTGAGGTTCGCCGGCCGGCCCGCGGCCACTTCGGCGGGTTTTTCCCCGATCGGCGCGGGACGCAGGCCGCCCAGATAATTCAGCTCGTTGAGCAGATCGTCCACGCCCGTCATGAGGGTCGCACCGTCGCGAATCAATTGGTGGCAGCCGGCGCTCGTGTTTTGATCGATGCGCCCCGGCACGGCGAAGATCAGCCGCCCCTGCTCGCCCGCGAAACGCGCCGTGATCATCGCCCCGCCGTTGACGTCGCTTTCCACCACGATCGTCGCCTCGCACATGCCCGCGACGATGCGATTGCGCATCGCGAACGACTGCCGGTCGGCCCGGCGCCCAAAGGGAAACTCGGACAGCACCGCGCCCTCCGCCTCCAGGCGCCGATAGAGCGCGAGGTTTTCCGGCGGATAGATAATGTCGATCCCCGTCCCGAGCACGGCCGCCGTCTTTCCGCCGACGGAAAGCGCGCCTTCGTGCGCGGCCGTGTCGATGCCCCGCGCGAGGCCGCTGACAATGCAGAAGCCGAGGCGGGCCAGTTCCGCGCCGAATTTCTTCGCCACGCTTTGGCCGTAGAGCGTCGTGCGCCGGGAACCGACGATCGCGACGGACGCCTGGCCAAACTCGTAACGCCCCTTCCGGTACAGACCAATGGGCGGGTCGTGGATTTCCTTCAGGAGGCGCGGATAACAGGCCTCGCGCCCGGTGATGAAATCGGCCCCGCTCCGCGCCATCCGCTCCTCCTCGCGCGCGAGATCGAAATGTTCCTGCCACGAAAGGATCGTCGCGGCGATCACCGAGCCGACGCCCCTGACCGATTCCAGCCGCCCCTTTCCCGCCGAAAAAACCATGCGGGGATCGCCCCCCAGTTCTTCGAGCAGACGGTTGAGGGTGATCGGACCAATGTTCGGCAGGGCGTTCAGGATGATGAACGCCTGTCGCTCGGTCAGCTCGGTGGGATTCATGGGGATTATTCGGCGGACGCCGCCGGATTGGGACGCTGCAGACGAAGGCACCCGGGGTAAAGCCGTACCTACGCCTCACGCAACAGGGCGCATCTCCGAGTTGGCGGTTGTGGGCGGGGTGCCCCCACCCCGCGATAGGTCGTCCCCGCCCGGGCTGCGCGGTGAGGGCACCGCGCCCACAGGGAGGTCACCGTCAACTCAGAGATGCACCTCACGCAACACCGCTGGAAGATGGTCGAGGAGTTGCGTGACCGTCACCGCCACCTGGCCGTGCGCCCGCGCCAGGGCGTCCGCCGCGAGGCCGTGCCAGACCACGCCCCGGGCCGCCGCCAACAGCGGTTCGGCGGGAGTCTGTGCGAGGAGGCCGCCGATGAGGCCCGCCAGCACATCGCCGCTGCCACCCCGCGCCAGCACCGGGCCGCCAAAAAACGAATGGTAGGTGACAGCCCCGTCCATGATCCGGGTGACCGCCCCCTTGGCCACGAGGGTCACTCCCGTTCGAACGACCGAGTGTCCGCCGATGCGCTCAAGCTCCCCGGCGTGGGGGGTCAGGATGCGTGGCGCCGCTCCCGCGTTGACAATCTCCTTTTGCAACGCGTCCGCATCGATCACCAACGGCACGCCGGAAGCCCCGGCGATACTGGCGGCCAGTGCGAGGGTCTCCCGCTCGCGCCCCAGGCCGGGGCCGAGGACGAGCGCCGTCGCCCGACCCAGTCGCGTCCGGAGGAGATGCTCGCCCTCGAGCGCCAGTCCGCCCTCCGGAGTTTGCGGCCACCCCACCCACATCGCTTCGGGCGCCCGCGCCGCAAAGGCCGGGACCAACGACTCCGGCACAAACGCGGTCACAAGCCCCACCCCGCTGCGCAATGCCGCCAACACCGTCATCAACCCGGCCCCGGGATAATGGCCCGAGCCACCGACCACAAAGACATGACCGTAACTGCGTTTGTCCGCCGCGGGGTCGCGCCATTGGCCCAGCGGGGCCAGCACCTCCGGCGTGAGCACGCGCTCGTCTCCCGCTTCGTCGCCGCGGAAAAATCCGAGATCCAGATACCGCACCCGCCCGGCCTCCGGGGCCGCGAGGACGGAGGTCTTGACGCTGCCCGTGGCGTAGGTGAAGTCGGCGCGAAACAGGCCCGCGCTCGGCAAATCCACCGCCACGCGCATCCGTACCGTTGCGGCGTTGACCCGGGCGATCAGCGCGGCGATCGGCGCCTCCACCGGCGGGCGAAACTGGAAACCAAAAATCCCGTCAAGACAGAGATCGTACACCCCGGTCGGTGCGGCGACCACCGTCACTCGTGCGCCCGCCGTCTGGGCGAATTCCCGCCAGGCCCGATCGGCGAGGGGCCGGAGGGCGCGGCTGCCGAAGGCGAAAATCACCTCGCACCGCGCGCCCGAAAATTCTTCCAGCAGGGCCTGCGCCGCAATCAGGGCGTCGCCGCCGTTGTGACCTTTTCCCGCCAGAACCAGGATCCGGCTGTCCGGGGGAATTGCGCGGAATTCCGCGCAATCTCGTTGCACCGCCGCCGCCAGCGCCCGGCCCGCCTGCTGCATCGCCGGCCACTCCCGGCCCTCGTCGCCGCCAAACCGCGCCGCCTCGAAGTCGCGGGCGGCCTCACAACTCAGGATCGGATGGCTGGGCGGGCGTTTCATCCTAAAAGGAGCAGTTGGAACCACGGAGGCACAGAGGGCACAGAGAGAAATCAGGTCGCCGATCCGATTCACCCACGGGGTGATGTCGTCTTTGAGGCGGAGTTTCCCCAACTGCCTTTCTTTGTGATCTCTGTGTCTCTGTGGTGAATTTCATCTGCGGAATTTAGGTTCATTTGGGCTCCTCCGGGCTCGGGGATGCGGTTGGCGCAGGCAGCGACGGCGGCGGGACCGGCGGCGCCTCGATCGCGGCGGGTCGCGGCGGGACGGGATTGATCCGCGACGGAGAAAGGGACGCCCCCTCGGGCCGGCGCTCCGTGCGCCCATGTTCGCGCCATTCGCGGTATTGCTCTTCCGTCTCGGTGAATTGCAGCGGTGAATCCGGCAGTTCCCGGCCGTGCCGGATCACCCGCCGCGTGAGTTCGGGAATGATCCGGAAAAAATTCTGCCCCGCGATGCGCCGCACCTCGTAGCAGTCGGAAAACTGGCGTTCGTCCTTGTTCCACAGCGCCACCTCCGTCGTGTTGCCCGACCACACGGCATACTCGCCCCACTGCTCGAACACCGCCTCGATCGTGGAAAGCGGGGGGGCGGCGCGCGGCGCAGCCAGCGGGGCGGGCGCGATCATTTGGAGCGCCCCGGGCGCGGGGGCCGGGGCCTCCTCCCGGCGCATCATCGCATACACAAAGCAGGCACCGCCGATGAAGCCCAGCATCACCCAGGACGGTGTCTTCGACAGCTTCGCCGCCGAACCCGGCAGGGGGTAGGAGCGCTGCGGTGCTTCCGGATCGTCTTCCATGGCTAGGCACCCGCAGGGGCCAAAGCCCGCACCAGCACCGCCACGGCGAGGGCCATGGTTTCGGTGTGGGACAGGCTCACGTGCACGTGGGTGGCTCCCGCGTGACGCAGCAGCGCCGCCCCTTTTTCATCGAGACGAACCAGCGGCTGATGTCGTTCGCCATGGTAGATCGAGACCGACCGCCAGCCCAGCTCGGCTCCGATGCCCGTCGCAAAACACTTCGACACCGCCTCCTTGGCGGCAAACCGGGCCGCATAGTGTTTATAGGGATGGGCCATGCCGGCGCAATAAGCGCGCTCCTCGTCGGTGAAGACCCGCGCGATAAAACGCTCGCCCTGCCGCTCCAGCACGCCGCGCACCCGCCCGACCTCGATCAGGTCGGTCCCGAGACCGATCAGGATGCCGCCGGGGGGGAGGGTCGGAAAAGAAGAAATCATGGGCAAACGGCAAAAAGAAGAAACCCCAGTTGGTCGCGTGGTATCCCGGTTTGGTGTTTCCCCCGTTTCTGATTTCCCCGGTTTCTCATTTGCCGGGATTCATCCGCCGCTTCATCTCGCGCACGGCTTCCTCGACGCCCGTGAAGAGCGCCCGGCTCACGATGCTGTGGCCGATGTTAAGTTCGCACAGGTGCGGCAGGGTGCGCACCTCCGCGATGTTCACATAGTTGATGCCGTGGCCGGCGTTCACCTTGAGCCCGAGGTCGTGCGCCGTCACCGCGCCCAGCCGGAGGCGCTGAAACTCCCCCGCCCGACCCGGGGTGAAATAGGCATGCGCATAGGCCCCGGTGTGCAACTCCACGAAGGGCGCGCCCACCTCCGCGCTGGCCTGGATCTGCACCTCGTCGGGCCCGATGAAGAGGCTCGTCTTGATGCCGGCCACATTCATCGCCGCCACGCAGGCGCGCACCCGCTCCCGGCTCCCGGCCACGTCGAGCCCGCCCTCCGTCGTGACCTCCTGCCGGTTCTCCGGCACCAGACAGACAAATTCCGGCTTCAACTTCAGCGCCAGCGCCGTCATCTCCGGCGTGCAGGCCATCTCGAGGTTGAGCCGGGTCGCCAGGCATTCCCGCAGTCGCGCGACGTCGCGATCCTGGATGTGCCGTCGGTCTTCGCGCAGATGCACGGTCACGCCGTCCGCCCCGGCCCGCTCGGCCGCCAGCGCGAACGCCACGGGATCGGGTTCGACGGCGCCCCCGGTGGTGGCATCCGCCGTGCGGTAGCGCGCCTGCCGCAAAGTGGCACAGTGATCAATGTTGACGCCGAGGAGGATCATGGAGGTGGAAACGGTGAGGGGGAGCAGGAAAGCCGGAAAGGAGGAAAAACGCGAAGTCGGAATTTCCTTTTCGTCGACCCCGGCTTTCCGCATTTCCTCTCCCGATGCCTTCCCCGAAGCCCAAGCGCGAAAACCTGCTGCTCAATCTGGTCTGCAACATCGCCGTACCCACGATCGTGCTGACGAAGTTGAGCGGGGAGAACCGGCTGGGCCCCCAATGGGGCATCGTGGTCGCGCTGCTCTTCCCGCTGGGCTACGGCATCTACGACCTCATCAAGCGGAAGAAGACCAACCTGTTTTCTATCGTCGGCATCTGCAGTGTGCTGCTCACCGGTGGCCTGAATCAATTGAAGGCCGACGTCTTCTGGTTTGCCGTCAAGGAGGCCGCGATTCCCACCCTTTTCGGGGTGGCCGTGGTCATTTCCGGCCGCTCCCGGCGACCGCTCGTGCGGGAATTGCTCTGGAACGAACAGGTCATCGACACCGAGCGGGTCGATGCGGTGCTGACGGAGCGCAACCAGCATCCGCAATTCGAGCGCCTGCTCGCCCAGGCGACCAGCGGCCTCGCCCTGTCCTTCCTGGTGAGCGCCATCCTCAATTACGGGCTGGCCCGTTACCTCCTCAAGAGCCCGCCCGGCACGGAGGAATTCAACGCTCAACTCGGGCGGATGAACCTTCTGAGCTGGCCCGTCATCGTGCTGCCGTACATGGCGGTGACGATGTTCGTGCTCTGGCGGCTGTTGAGCGGCTTCACCCGACTGACGGGTCTGGAGCTCGAGGAAATCTTCCACGGGGCCAAAGCGAAGGAAGTCCCGGTCGAGCCGCCCAAGGCGTAGGCCGGCCAACCCCTCCGCCGCGGCACCCGGCGCCGGGCCCACCCAAGGAATCCCCCGCGGCGAACCGGGGGGGGAAATCTGCCTCCTGCCGGCGGGTTACTTGCGCTCCGCCATCGGCACGAAGTCGCGCTGGACGTTGCCGGTGTAGATCTGGCGCGGGCGGTAGATTTTACCCTTCGGGTTTGAAGCGACTTCCTTCCAGTTGGCGATCCATCCCGGCATGCGCCCGATGGCGAACATCACGGTAAACATGTTCTGCGGGATGCCGATCGCCCGCATGATGAGGCCGCTGTAGAAATCGACGTTCGGGTAGAGTTTGCGCGAGAGGAAGTAGTCGTCCTGCAGCGCCGCCTCCTCGAGTCGGCGGGCAATCTCCAGCAGCGGGTCATCCTTGATCCCGAGGCTGGCGAGCGCCTTGTCGAAGCTGGCCTTGATGATCTTGGCGCGCGGGTCGTAGTTGCGGTACACGCGGTGCCCGAAACCCATGAGGCGGTGGCTGCCCTTGCCGGACCGGGCGGCATCGATGAACTTGCTGCCGTCGTCGCCCTCGGCGTGGATGCTCTCGAGCATTTCAATCACCGCCATGTTGGCCCCGCCGTGCAGCGGACCCCAGAGGGCGCAAACCCCGGCCGCCACCGAGGCGAAAAGATTGGCCCCGGAGGAGGCCACCATCCGGACCGTCGAGGTCGAGCAATTCTGCTCATGGTCCGCATGCAGGAGGAGGAAGAGATTCAACGCCTGGGTGACCTCCGGCGTGGGCACGTAGTCCTCGTACGGTTGCGAGAACATCAGGTGCAGGAAATTTTCGCAATAGGGCAGCGTGCGATTCGGGTACACGTAGGGCTGGCCATGGCTCTTGCGGTAGGACATCGCCGCGATGGTGCGGACCTTGGAGATGGCGATGGCGGACGCCTCGTCGAAATTGGCGAGGTCTTCCTGCACCTGGTTGGTCGCGAGATGCGGATAGTAACATCCCAGCGAGTTGAGCAACGCGGACAGGATGGCCATCGGATGCGAACCGATCGGAAAACCTTCAAACAGGTGATCCATCGCCGAATGCACGGGCGAATGAGTCCGCAGCAGGTCGCCAAACCGCCGCCGCTGCGCGGGATTAGGCAATTCACCGTTGATGATGAGGTAGGCGGTCTCGACGAAGGACGAATGCTCGGCGAGTTGCTCGATCGGGTAGCCGCGATAGCGCAGGATGCCCGCATCGCCGTCGATGAACGTGATGTCGCTCAGGCAGGAACCGGTGTTGCCGAACCCGTCGTCGTAAGTGATGTAGCCAGACTGGGATCGAAGATTGCGGACATCGACCGCCTTTTCGCCTTCAGCACCGACGATGATCGGCAGTTTGTATTCCTTACCGTCGAGATGGAGAATGGCGTCGTTTGACATAGGGGAGTTGGGTTTGAAAAAATATAACGCTGATTGCCGGCAAGACTTGCACGCCAAAGCCGCGCGTCCAACCGGAAATTAGAAAAAAACGCACCCGTGCGCAAAAAAACTTACGGGTTCCCAAGGGTCGCCGCAAAATTCCGGTAGATCTGCAGCCCCCTGGCCTGGCTTTTCTCGGGGTGGAACTGGGTTGCAAAGACCCTGCCCCGTGCGACGGCGGCACAAAACTCGCCGCCATAGTCGCACCAACCCAGGACCAACCCGGGATCCGCCGGCACGCAATGGAAGCTATGCACGAAATAGAACGCCTCCCCGACCAGCGCCAGTCCGGCCCGCAAGGCCGAATCCGGCTGGACAAACCGCACCGTATTCCAACCCATGTGCGGAATCTTGCACTCCCGCGGACGCTGGAATCGCACCACCCGGCCGGGAAAAATGCCCAGCCCGCGGATGCCGCCCTCCTCCGAATGCTCAAAGAGCGCCTGCATGCCGAGGCAAACGCCCAGGAAAGGTCGATCGGCCTCGATCCAATCGCGCACCGTGGCATCGAGCCCCGAATCACGCAATGAGGCCACACAGTCGCGCAAGGCGCCCACTCCGGGCAGAACCAACCCCTTCGCTCCGACCGCGGCGACCTCGTCCGGAGTGCGCACGACCCGAATCGCGGCTCCCACCCCCTCGAGCGCCTTGGTGACGCTGCGCAGGTTGCAGATTCCGGTGTCGATTACGGCAATCATTGCTTTGCTTCACGAGTGGGGGCCCTTCTCGGCCACGGCCCCGGAAATTGGGAAACCGTTGCGAATCCCGCAGCCCAGGCCAGCTCGGAGAGCCGGCCCCACCCTTCAGAGTTTCCCCTTCGTCGAAGGCAGCTGATTCGCCGCCCGCGGTTCAATCTGCGTGGCGACGTCCAGGGCCCGGGCCAGACATTTGAAGATGGCTTCCGCCACGTGATGCGGTTCCTCGCCGTACACCAATTGCACATGCAGGTTGGCTCCCAGCGCGTTGCTGAAGGCACGGCAAAATTCCTTCACCAGGATGATGTTGAAGTCGCGGACGAACATCGTCGGCGCCTCCGCCTGGTACACGAGGTGCGGCCGCCCCCCGACATCGACCACCACGCGCGCCAGGGATTCGTCCATCGGCAGGATGAAGAAACCATAACGGCGGATCCCGATCTTGTCCCCCAGCGCCTCCTTGAACGCCTGCCCGAGCACGAGCCCGACATCCTCGACCGTGTGATGGTAGTCCACCTCCACGTCCCCCTTGGCCTTGACCGAGAGATCGAACAACCCGTGTTTCGCGAACAGGGTCAGCATATGATCGAAAAAGGGCACGCCCGTGGCGATCTGCGCCGTACCCGCGCCGTCGAGCGCGAGGGTGAGGACGATGTCGGTTTCCGCGGTCCGGCGGGTGACGGTGCTTACGCGTTGGGATTTTTTAGCCATGCGTCGAGAGTTTCGCTGAGAACGTGCATTTCGCGGTCCGTGCCGACGCTGATGCGCAGGAACGGCGCGGTCAAGGCGTGGCTGGGGAAGTGCCGCACGAGCACCCGGTGGGAGAAGAGAAAGTCATAGGCCGACTTCGCCACCGCCGGGCCGCTCTCCCCGCGCGCATTTCTCGGTTCGGTAAAGAGGAAATTCGCCTCGGAGGGATAAGTGAACCACCCCCGGCGCGCCGCCAATTCTTCCCGGCAACGGTCCCGCGTCACCTTGATCCGGGCGATGAGGTCGTCGTAGTAGGGCTGATCGCCCAGCGCGGCGAGCGCCGCCACCTGCGAGAGGCGGTTCACGTTGTAACTGTCCCGCACCCGGTCGAGCGCCTCGATGACCCCGGGGGACCCGAGCGCATACCCCACCCGCAGACCGGCGAGCGCATACGCCTTGGACAGGGTGCGCACCACGACGAGATGAGGATGGCGCGCCAGCAATGGCAGCGCGTTTTCCCGGGCGAACGGCGCGTACGCCTCATCCACCACCAGCAACCCGCGGAACGAGGCCAGCACCCGCTCGATCTCGGCGTTGGCGAAAGCGACCCCCGTCGGTGCATTGGGCGACGTCAGGAAGAACGCGCGGGCCGGCGATGCCGCCATGCGCTCCACCGGCAGCCGCATCGAGCGATCGAACGGGATCACCTCCGCGCGGCTGTCCTGGATCTCGACCAGCACCGGGTAGAGCGAGTAACTGGGCAGCGTGAAACCCGCGGCCGCCGCCGGGCCGACCGGATTTCCCCCGCCCACACCACAAAACGCGCGCACCAGCAGGTTGAGAATATCATCGGACCCATTGCCGATGCAGACATGCTCCGCGGCCAGGCCGTGGCCGTGCAGCCGGGCGACCGCCGCGCGCAGCGGCGCGCTCTTGGGATTGGGATAGAGCCGGAGCGCGGCCCCCTCGCCGCCGATCTCGCGCTGCAGGGCCTCGGCCACGCGCGGGCTCGGCGGATAGGGGGACTCGTTGGTGTTGAGTTTGATCCAGCCGGCTTCCGTGGGCTGTAGGCCCGGGGTATAGGCATGGAGCTTGGCGACGTGCGGGAGGGCAAGGAAAGTCGGAGACATGCGGGAGGAGGAGTGGGTTTATTCCGCGACCGGTGCCCCAGGGCGATTCGAATCGCCGGGCCCGGCCAGATGGACCGGCACAGCCACGGACAAAATTGCGGCCGGGCTGCCACCGTGCGGCCGCCGCCGCCGGTCACGCCGTTGCCGGGGCCCGGATCTCACTTGATCCGAATCCGGACCGAGCGGCCATGCGCGTCGAGTTTCTCCATCGCCGCAAAAGCCGCCACCACCGGGGCGGCCTTTTTCACACTGGCCCGGTCGTAGCGAATGATACTCGTCCGCCGGATGAAGTCGGCCACCCGGAGCCCGCTGAGAAAGCGCCCCGTGCGCCCCGTGGGCAACACGTGGCTGGGGCCGGCCGTGAAATCGCCGAGCGCGGTCGGCGAATGCCCGCCCATCATGATGGCCCCGGCCGTGGTGATGCCCGCGGTCAATTTGCGAACGGATGCCTCGTCCACCATGAGTTCGAGGTGCTCGGGCGCCACGTAATTGGCGATGCCAACGGCCTGCGCCAGGTCGTCCACGACCACGGCCAGGAAGCCCTGTTCCAACACGCGCTGGGCCTTGTCCGCCCGTGAAATCAGCTGCAATTGCGTGCGAATCTCACACGCCACCGCAGTGATGATCTCCTCGGACGTCGCCACGAGGTAGATCTTCTCGCGCCCGGAGCCATGCTCGGCCTGGGCCAGCAGGTCGGCCGCCACGAAAGCGACCTTGGCCGAACCATCCGCGATGATCATCACTTCGCTTGGACCCGGCAGCGAATCGACCCCCACCGTGCCAAAAACCTGGCGCTTCGCCTCGCACACGTAGGCGTTGCCCGGCCCGAAAATCTTGTCGACCGCCGGGATCATCGTCGTGCCATAGGCCATCGCGCCGATCGCGTGCACCCCTCCCACCCGGTAGGCTTCCGTCACCCCGGCGAGATGGAGGGCGGCGAGCATCCCGTCGGCCACTTTGCCCTCGGGGTTGGACGGCGTAAACACCGCGATCTCCGGGCAGCCCGCGATGGTCGCGAGGGTCGCCGTCATCAACACCGTGGAGACCAGCGGCACCTCGCCGCCCGGAATATAGAGCCCCACGCGTCGAATCGGATCAAACTTCTCCCCCACCATCGCCCCATGCTGGTTCTTGGCGGTCCAGGCCTTGGGCAAACCGCGCTGATGGAAAGCAACGATGTTCTCGCGCGCGGCTTGCAGCGCCTTCAGTTCCGTCGCCGGCAGGCGTTTGCCGGCCGCAGCCAGGTCGGCGGGCGAAATGCGAAAGTCGCGCGCGCGCAGCTTGGCTCCATCGAATTTCGCCGCGTAGTACCCCACCGCCTCGTCGCCCCGCGTCCGTATGTCGGCCAGGATGGCCGCCACCGCGTCCGCAATTTCCCGGGGTGCATCCGCTCCGCGGCAAAAGGCGGCCAGGTCGTCGTGAAAGTTCTTCGCTGCGTGATGGATCGTATGCATCTGCCGGGATCGAAACCTTTTATCCCCACGCGCCCCTATCGCGAGAAATTTCTCGGCGCCTCCCCGCGGCGGCAGGGCGGATTTTTGCACGGTCGGTCGCGCACTAGG
>JBBRWR010000132.1:0-20911 GCA_038249085.1 Opitutales bacterium | reverse complement strand
GGGGGGGCGGGTGGTGGCCCCGGTTTTTTTTGGTGTTGGCGCGGTTTACGGCGGTTTTGGGGGGTCCGGTGGCGGCTAACCCCCGCTCCTACAAGAGATGGTGAGAATGCGCGCATTTTGGTTTGTTGAAATGCCCCGGAGCTTGCTCCGGGGATGTTTTACTTCGTCGCAGGCCGGAGGTTGCCGCGGCTCAGCGAGGCGAAGGTGCCGAGACCGCATAGCGCGGCGAAGATGAGCAAGACCACGCGTTCGGCCGCCAGGAATCGCGGCTGCATTTCGGGCGACAGGGCGGCGGGCCCGACGAAGAAGGCGAGGACCGCCGCCGCGACGCCCATGCTCAGCATTTGCCCGACCAGCCGCATCGTGCCCAGCGTGGCCGAAGCGACGCCGTAGTGGCGTTTTTCCACCGAACTCATGACGGCGTTGGTATTGGGCGAGGAGAACAACCCGAAGCCGATCCCCAGCACGACCAACGCGCCGATGATCGCCCGGAGCGGAACCTGCGCGGGCAGGGAGGCGAGCCAAAGCAACCCGACGATGGTGAAGCCCATGCCGAGGGAGGCGACGATGCGCGGTTCGAGGCGATCGGAGAGTCGGCCCGCCACCGGACTGACCGCCGCCATCACCACGGACTGCGCGAGCAGGACCAGACCGGCCTGACGGGGATCGAGGCCGCGGATGGATTGCAGGTGGATGCTGAGCAGAAACGTCACCGCGAAGGTGGCGCTGTAGTTGATCAGCGCGGCGAGATTCGATCGGGCGAACACCGCGTTGCCCGCGAGGAGCGCGACATCGAGCACGGGATGCGCGACCCGGCGCTCCCAGCGCAGAAAACCCGCGAAGGTGAGCAGGGCCGCCCCGACGAGCATCACTCCGGGAATTCCGCTTACGACGGTCAGGCCCATCATCAGGCCAATCAACGTCAACGCGTAAAGCCCGGTGCCGATCGGGTCGAAGCGCACCGTGGGGTCGCCCTTCCATTCACCCTTCAGCCCCCGCCATGCCACCACCCAGGTCGTGAGTCCGAGGGGAACGCTCGCCAGAAAGACACTCGGCCAGCCCCAGCGGTGGGTGAGCAGGCCCCCGATGAAGGGGCCGACCGAGAGGCCGGTGTAGACGGCGGTGGCGTTTAAGCCGATCACCCGCCCGCGTTCGCCGGGCGGATAAACCGAGATGAGGATCGCCAGGCCGGTGCCGAAGATCATGGCCGCGCCGACGCCCTGCAGGCTGCGAAACGCGATGAGGGCGGAGGCGCTGCGCGCCAGGCCGCAGCCCAGTGACGACAGCGTGAACAGGCCCATCCCGGACAGAAACACCTTCCTCCGCCCGATCATGTCCGCCACGCGGCCCAGCGGCACGAGGCATACGGCCGACGTGAGGATGAACGAGGTCGCCACCCAGCTGAGGGAGACGGCGTTCAGCCCGAGGGAGGCGCCGATGGCCGGCAAGGCCACGTTGATCGACGAACCGAGGAACGGCGTCAGGAACGAGGCCATGGTCGCGGCGACCAACGCCGACCGCTGGATGCTGCGGGGTGTCGCGCCTGGGTCCATGAATTCAGCAGCTCAGCTTCGGTATCCCCTTGGCGGTGACACCCGGGGCGCGGAGGAAAGAGGCGACCGCCCGCTCGAGGCGGCGGGAACCGCCGAGGGCGTCGTCGTGCGCCTTGCGCCGCGGGTGGCCGGGGAGGGGTGGCGCTAGCGGCCGAATCCCCGCTGGTTATTCTGCCCGGTGGACTGGCGCATCGCCTTGTCCTGGGCCTGGGCGTTTTTTTGGCTGGTGCGGGCCATTTCCCGATCGATGCGGTCCCTTTCCTTTTGCGACATTTCCCCGCCGCTCGTGGCGCAGCTGGCGAGGAGGATGCAGACGGCGAAGACAAGCAGGGCAGCACAGCGGGCTTTCATCGTGGGCATGGGGGTACCCGGGGTGGGGCCCCGGGTCAACGGGGAAGAGACCGCCCGGCGCTGACACTCAGGGCAGGGTCAAAGTCGTTCTCTCGCCTCGTAGTCTTTCTCTTTCCTCTTTCTCTTAATCTTTCTCCCCCCCGGACAAACCCTGACGAAAGAGAAAGATAAAGAGATGAGAGAAAGATGGGCCAGTCGACTTTGACACCGCCCCGGGAGCGGAACGCGAATGCCCCGCCGGTGGCAAACCCCACCCGCGAAGAACTTGGCGCAGGAAACGGGATTCCGAAGTTGCCGCGGTCCGGCCGGCGCACGCAGCATCGGGCGCATGGAAATCCAGCATGAGATAATCCGGGCGGCCCGCGATGCGCGGGGGATGGTGTTTGAGCCGCTCGGGGCCGGTGAACTTGCCGCGCAGCGGAACGTGCACGTGGTCGTGACGCGGCCGGGCGAGGTGCGGGGCAACCACTATCACAAAGAGGCCACGGAGATCTTCGCGGTGGTCGGGCCCGCCCTGGTCCGGGTGCGGATTGACGGGGCAATTCGAGCGTTTGAGGTGCCCGACGGCGAAGCCCAGCGCTTCACAATTCCACCGGGAGTTTCGCATGCCATCCGCCATGGGGGAACCGCTCCCGCCGTGCTGGTTTCGTTCAGCACGCGGCCGCACGATCCGCTGGACCCGGACACCCACCGCGACCTGCTCATCAGCTAGGGCGAGTTCACTCCCTCCACTCCACCTTTCGGATCGTCGCCATGCCCCGCCGGTTGCTTGGCCGTTCAGCCGGGAACGTCACTTTATTGCTCTTTCGCGCCGCCGTCGTAGCGGGTGGCGTGGCCGGATGCCAGCAGGGCGTTGTTGAGGAAGACCGGCGCGGCGCGCAGTGGAGAGTTGAGGGTTGCCCTGTCTTCGCTGCGCTGCGACGCGGCGAGGAGTTGAGCGACCGATCCGGCCGGTGAGGGGTCGCTCGCTCCGTCTTTCACCTTCATGCTTTCACCTTTCGACCCGCCGACGAAGACGTCGGCGAGATACCGGTCGTATTTGTCGGGCTTCGTGGTGCAGAGGATCACTTCGTCGCCGGCGCGGAGGAGGTCGTCGACGAACGCTTTCGCGGCCCGGCCGGCCGCAGTGGAAATTTCGGGACAGTCGAGTCCGCGCAGCCGCAGCTTCAGTTCGTGCGTGAAGTCGGGCGCGACCGCGAGGGCGACGACGAGCGTGTCGCCGTCCACGATTTTTCGGACGGTGGCGGCGTAGGTGAAAAGCTGAGCTTTCGTTGCGCCCTCGATCCGGCGCACGCCGTCTTCGTTCAGCCGCACCATGTCCTGCGTTGTGAGTGGGGACGAAGGTCCCAGCGTGCGATAAAATTTGAACCCGAGATCGACCTCGGGGCCGCTGCCGCGATCGACGATCGGATGCAGGCCCGGCGTGCCGCGGCGGGGCGTGAGGAGTTCGACGAATGGGGCCGGAGCGTCGTCGTTCGCGGCGAGGACGACGGCGTTGCTGCGGCGCACGCGGGTTTCGAGTTCGCGGGTGGTCCAGTGGTTTCGGATCGCTTCCGCTTCGATCGTTTTGCGCCGGGCGTCGTCCTCCACCTGGATCAGCAACTGGAAATGCGCCCAGCTCAATTCGGCACGCGCGTGCCGAATCGGGTAGCAGCGTTGAAACTGGGCGCACTGGCGCAGGGTGCGGACGCTGATATCGGTGTCCGCCGCGAGCTTTTCGTAAACCTTGGCGCCGTAGTCGGCCCGGTCGCGAAACTGCAGCACGTGCGCGTTGATGAGCCGGCCAGTCTCGTGATAGGTGCTGAGCCACGCCCGATCGATTTCGCGGCGTCCCTGGACCACGACGGCGATCACCGCATCGCGCAGCTGCGCATACGTCTTCGGCGTCGGGGCGGGCGCGGGCGTGGGCGTGGGCGAGGGCATGGGGAAGCGGGACGGGTTTCTTTGGCCGCCCCACGGCGAAAAGTCGCGGGAAATCGGCGGGCCCGCGTCGACGGGCATCGCCTATTCACGAAGGAAGTCACGAAGGGAAGGAATGGCCGCAAAAAGGCGCAAAAATTATCGGTCCTGCCGACGAGAATCAGCCGCGCGCCTATCGGCGCCTGGAGAGCCAGGTTTGCCAACGAGTTCCTGCGACTCTTTGCGGCAAGAAAGATTTAAGTTCGCCATAGCTCCTTCGGTATTCTGCCTTTGTGGCTGGTGCGGGGTCGCCGACCCCGGCTACAGCGTAAATCGGTAATCTGGCTCGCTCGCCCCTGAGATTTGCGTGCGGGCACCCCCGCGCCCTGAAACGTGCCGCCAGGGCAGTCGAGCACGGTGTGGAGGTTGGTGAGAGCAAACTCCGCAAAGAAGAACCCGCTACACCTTGCAGCGGAGCGGGTTGAAAGTGGTGGCTCGGACTGGAATTGAACCAGTGACACAAGGATTTTCAGTCCTCTGCTCTACCAACTGAGCTACCGAGCCATGGGAGGAAGGGCGACGAAAGGCGCCCGGCGGGGGTGCGTCAACGGGAAACTCTTGGGTCGCGTAATCCGGCGAGGGGCCGCGGGCGGGTTTCTTCCCCAGGACGGGCGCGATCACCGAAGCCGGCGGCGGGGCACGGCGGATATGCCACGGCCCTCGCCGCGATGCGGGCCCTCTGCGACCGGGAGATGGCGGCGCGGGGTGGGGCCATGCTGCCCAGGAGCGAGCGCGGCCTGAGCAAGCCGGCGGCCCGCAAGGATCGCAAAAAGAAGCAGGCGCTATGCGTTGGTGGCGCGGGTCGAGACTTCGATCACGTCGTGCGGGGAGGCTTCCTTCTGGCCGGCGGGCGAGACCCGGATGTAGCGGGCCCGGGTGCGGAGATCCGCCAGCGTGGCGGCGCCGAGATAGCCCATGCCGCTCTGCACCCCGCCGATCAAAGTGCCCAGCACGTCGTCGACCGAGCCGGACACCTCCTTGAGCGCCTCAATGCCCTCGGCCGCGACCTTGCGGGTGGTGTCGTTCGTGTCGTGGCCGTAGCGCGCCGCGCTGCCGGCCTTCATCGCGGAGAGCGACCCCATGCCGCGGTACTGCTTGTACACCTTGCCGTTGATCTCGAGGATCTCCCCGGGCGCCTCGCGGCAACCGGCGAGAAGGCCGCCGAGGATCACGGCGTCAGCCAGTGTGAGCGCCTTGACGATGTCGCCACTCTTCGTGATGCCGCCGTCGGCGATAATCCGAACCCCGGCGTGCTTCGCCGCCTTGCCGGCGACGTGGAGCGCGGTGAGTTGCGGGATGCCGACCCCCGCGACGATGCGGGTTGTGCAGATCGAGCCCGGACCCTGGCCGATCTTGATCGCATTGGCCCCGCAGCCCCCCAGGAAGGTGACCCCGGCGCCGCTGGTGACATTGCCGGCGATGATCGTGAGATGCTTGAAGGCGTCGCGGACGAGTTTGACGACCTCGCCGACTCCGGCGGTGTGGCCGTGCGCGGTTGAGACCGCGATGCAATCGACCTGCTCGTCGACCAGATGGCCGACGTGTTCGATGATCCGCTCGGCGTCGAGCGATCCATCGGCCCGCCGGATCGGGGAGAGCGCCGCCCCGACGATGAGGCGAAAGTCCTGATCGCGGGCGGGCTTGCGGGTTGATTTCGCCTCGGCGGTGATGCGTTCGACGTCGGAGGCGGTGATGAGGCCGCGCAGGTGGTCGGAGTCGTCGACGACCAGCATCTTGTTGATGCCGACGTTCTCGGTGAAAAAGCGATCCGCCGCCTTGATGGGATCCTTGGCCACGGCGCGCTGCCGCTCGGTCTTCAACTGGGCGCGCGGGGTCATGACATCAGCAACGCGCTTTGTCTTGTAGCGGTCCTTGACGACATTGCCCGAGAGCAGGCCGGCGAGCACGCCGCCTTCGTCGGCGACCGGAAAGGTGGAGAACGTATAACGCTTCGCCTCGATCATCGCGAGCACGTCGCCGATCAACTGCTGAGGGGCGACCGTGATCGGATCCTGAATCAGGCCGTGGATGTGCCGTTTGACGCGTGCGACCTCCTTCACCTGATCTTTCGCCGCCATGTTGTAGTGGATGAGGCCGAGCCCGCCGTTCAGGGCCATCGCGATGGCCATGCGCGACTCCGTCACGGTATCCATGTCGGACGAGACAATCGGAATCTGCAGCCGCAGGGACTCGCTGAGGGAGGTGGAGGTCTCGGCGTCGCGCGGGAGAATCTCGGAGTAAAGCGTGGCGAGCGAGACGTCGTCGTAAGTGAGCGCCATGGGGAGATTGGCGCGGAAAAACGCCTCGGCGGTCAGGAAATATTCGGCGTCGGCGGCAGCGGCGGAGGAAGTGGCAACCTTGGTCATGAGTTGCCATGAACGGAGTAAGCGTGGCGCGGGGGAGCGCAAACGGAAAGTGCGGGACGCCCCGGAGCGACGTGGTTTTTGGGGCGGATGGCGGGATGGGCCCAGGGCAGGATCAAAGTCGTTCTCCACGGCGGACTTTTGCACGGTCGGTCGCGCTGTAGGAGCGGCTTTATGCCGCGATGGAATTTCGCACGCCCTGAATCGCGGCATAAAGCCGCTCCTACAACAGGGATAAGAACCAGTCATTTTCGGGCCTGTTCGCCGTGCAAAAATCCGCCGTGGTCGTTCTCTCGCCCCGTAGTCTTTCTCTTGCTTCTTTCTCTTAATCTTTCTCTCCCGCGGACGAGCCCTGACGAAAGAGAAAGATGGAGATTATCGAGAAAGATTCGCCAATCGACTTTGACACTGCCCGGGGTTGGGCCGCCGCCCGGGGCATCTGGACGGTTGATTGCCGGCGGGTCTTCGGGTCCTCTGGTGGGACGTCCGCATGAAACTCCGTCTCCTCCATCGTCGCTACCGCCTGCCGTTCCGCCTGCCCGTGCGGACGGCGCACGGCGGGTGGACCGAGCGCGAAGGCCTGATCGTGCGCGTGGAGGATGAGGCCGGTGCGGTGGGCTATGGGGAAGCGGCGCCGATCCCCCATTTTGGGACGGAAACGGTGGAGGAGGACGAGGCGGGCCTGCGCGTTCTCGGTGAATGGCTCCGGGCGGAGCAGTTGGCCGCAGTGCCGGTGCGCTTGGGTTGCCTGCGCCACGCGCTCGCGGCGGCCCGAGCGGGGATGGGCGAGCCGCCGACCCCGGTGCGGGAAACCCTGGGGGTGGCAGCCCTGCTGCCGGCGGGCCGGGCGGCGCTGGCCGTGGCCGCCGGACACGCGGAGAGCGGCTTTCGCACGTTCAAATGGAAAGTGGGAGTCGGTGACCTGGGCGACGAGTTGGGGTTACTGGACGACCTCTGCGCGGCGCTGCCGGCCGGGGCGAAACTGCGGTTGGACGCCAATGGGGCCTGGGATCGCCGGCAGGCGGAGCGCTGGCTCGAACGCTGTGCGGAGCGGCCGATCGAGTTTGTGGAGCAACCCTGTTTTGCGCCCGCGACCGAAAGCGCCTCGCGGCGGAAGAGAAGCGACGAACTGCTGCTGGGTCTGGCGGGCGACTTCCCGACGCCGCTTGCCCTGGACGAATCGCTGGTCGGGGAGGGCGACATCGAGCGGTGGACGCAGGCGGGTTGGCCGGGAGTTTATGTCGTGAAACCTTCGCTGATCGGCGACCTGGGCGGCGCACTGGAACGGCTCGCGCGGGCGAAAGCGGCGGTGGTGTTTTCGTCGGCCTTGGAGACGGCGGTCGGCGCACAGACCGCGCTGCAGGTCGCGTTTGGATGGGACGGGGAGCCGCGCGTGCTGGGTTTCGGGGTGTGGCCCCTGTTTGTGGATGCGCGGTGTGACGGCCCCTATGGCGCGCCGTACCTCCGGCGGGAAGACGTGGCGGCGATCAAGCCAGAAAACGTATGGAACGCGCTGAACTGATCGCCCTCGTGAATGCCACGGGCTGTGCGGAGACCGTGGGGGAGCAGGTGTTCATGCGCGACCCGGCCTGGAACCGGGAACAGCAGTCGCAGGTGCGCGAGCAGTGGCGGCAAAACGATCGGCGTCCGTCGGGGCGCACCGATGGCTGGCTCGGCCTGGCGACGGGTGGCTCCAGCGGGGGTGTGAAACTGGCGCGGCACGACGAACGCACCCTCGGGGCCGCCGCCGCGGGATTGTGCGGTTTTTTTGGACTCACGCGGATCAACGCGATCGACGTGCTGCCCCCGCATCATGTGAGCGGCCTGATGGCCCGGGTGCGATGCGCGGTGACGGGAGGCCGGCATCGGGCGTGGGAGTGGAAACGGCTGGAGGCGGGCGACCTGCCCCGGTTGAGCCCGGCCGACGACGGCTGGGTGATTTCGCTCGTGCCGACGCAATTGCAGCGCCTGGTGCAGGCACCGGCCGCGGTGGAATGGCTGCGCGCCCTGCGGATGATCTTTGTGGGAGGTGGCCCGGTGTGGCCCGAATTGGCGGAGGCGGCGGCGCAGGCGGCGTTGCCGGTGGCGCTGACCTACGGGATGACCGAAACGGCGGCGATGGTGGCGGTGCTGCGACCGGGGGAGTTTCTCGCTGGCGAGCGGTCGGGTGGGGTGGCGCTCCCGCACGCGCGGATCTCGGTCGCTCCGGAGGGGGTGGTGCGAATTGCGGGCGAATCGATTTTTCGGGGCTACTGGCCGGAGTGGCGCGAGGTGCGGGAATTTGCGACGGGTGACTTGGGGCGAATCGACGAGCGCGGCCGCCTGCACGTGCTGGGTCGGCGGGATGCCATCATCATCACGGGGGGTAAGAAGGTGCAACCGGCGGAGGTGGAGACGGCGTTGCGGGCGAGCGGCGAGGTGGACGAAGTCGCTGTAATCGGCCTGCCGGATGCGGAATGGGGGGAGGTGGTGGTGGCCTGCTATCCCGCGGGGGGCGACCGCAGACCGGACGCCGTCCGGGCCGCGGCGGCACTCGCGCCGCACCAGCGGCCGAAGCGGTTTGTGGCCGTGGCGCCGTGGCCGCGCAACGCGCAGGGCAAGGTGAACCGGGCCGAACTGCGGGCCGCGGCGGCGGCGGTCGTGGGCAGCGCATCTCCCGGTTGACGGTCACATTGAGTTCGGTCGACGCCGTAGCGCCAGGCTGCGACTGGCGCCTGCCGGTCAGAGACGCGGCGCTACTCCCAGAGGCATTACCGCCAAACGACAGCTGCGCCCGGCGGTCGGAGGCGATCGCATTTGCGGTTTATGATTTCCAACCTTCGCTTCCAGTTCCACCCATGACGAAAAATGAAATCGCCGACGTCCTCTCCGAGATTGCGACGTTGCTGGAGTTGAAAGGGGAAAACCCGTTCAAGGTGCGCGCCTACCAGAGCGGGTCACGCACGCTTGAGGCGATGGAGGAGGCGGAGTTGACGCGCCTGCTGGCGGCGGGGGAATTGAAGACGGTGAAAGGTATCGGCGACGCGCTGGCGCAGAAGATCACCGAATTGCGCACGACCGGACGACTGGGGTTTCTCGACACCTTGCGGGCCGCGGTGGAGCCGGGGTTGGTGGAGATGCTGGAGATCCCCGGGCTCGGCCCGAAAAAGATCCGCGCTCTGCACGACCGGCTCGGGATCACCGACATTCCGGCGCTGGCCCGAGCCGGCGCGGAAGGGCGGATTGCGGAACTCGACGGCTTTGGCGAGAAGACCCAGGAAAAACTCCTGGCCGGGATCAAGAACCGCGAAGCCTACGGGCGGCGTCACCTGTGGTGGCAGGCCGCGGAGATCGCCGGACCGATCGTGGCGGGCCTGCGGGCGCTGCCCCAGGTGAGCCGGGCGGAAGCGGCGGGCAGCCTACGGCGGGGCATGGAGACGGTGGGGGATCTCGATTTCATCGTGGCGGCGACCGAGATCGCGCCGGTGGTCGAGTGGTTTGTCGGCCGGCCCGGGGTGACGGAGGTGACGGCCCGGGGAGAAACCAAGGCGAGCGTGCGATACGAAAGCGGCCTGCAGGCGGACCTGCGGATCGTGCCCGACGAGCAATTCATCTTCGCGCTGCACCACTTCACCGGCTCGAAGGATCACAACGTGCAGCTGCGGCAACGCGCGCTGGCCCGCGGCCTGAGTCTGAGCGAGTGGGGGCTGGTGCCGGCCGCCGGTGACGGCACCGCGAAAGACAAGGCGGAGAGCGGCCACAGCCGGCGCCTGGAAAGCGAGGCGGAGTTGTTTGCGGCGCTGGGCCTGCGCGCCATCCCGCCCGAATTGCGCGAGGGGTTGGGGGAGATCGAGGCGGCGGAACAGGGCGAGTTGCCCCGTTTGCTGGTGGCGACCGACTTGCGCGGGGCGTTTCACAACCACACCACCGCGTCGGATGGGCGGAACACACTGGTGGAGATGACCGAGGCGGCGGCGGCCCTCGGCTGGGAGTACCTCGGCATCGCGGACCACTCGAAGGCGAGTGTCCAGGCGAGCGGGTTGAACGAAGCCCGCCTGCTCCAGCAGGTGGCGGACATTCGCGCGCTCAATGCCTCGCGGCGCTTCTCCACCCACGTCTTTGCGGGCACCGAATGCGACATCCTCGCGGATGGGCGGCTCGATTTCGACGACAGCCTCCTGCGGCAGCTCGATTACGTGGTGGTGTCGGTGCACAACGCCTTTGCGCAGGATGAAGCGACGATGACCGCCCGCATCATCCGCGCGATCGAGCATCCCTGCACCACGATGCTCGGGCATGCCACCGGCCGGCTGCTCCTGCGCCGCGAGGCGTATCGCGTGGAGGTCGGACGGGTGCTCGACGCGGCCCTGGCGCACGGCGTGGTGGTCGAGTTGAACGCGAGCCCTTGGCGCCTGGATCTGGACTGGCGGCATTGGCGCAAGGCGGCCGAACGCGGCCTGCTCTGCGCCATCAATCCGGACGCGCACGAAACCGAGGGACTGCGGCACGTGCTCGCGGGCGTGAATGCGGCGCGCAAGGGCTGGCTGACGGCGGACCACGTCATGACCACCTGGCCGCTGGCCCGCGTGCAGGCGTGGCTGAAGGCGCGGCGCGATGGCGGTTCGGCAAGCCCCGGGAATGTAAACCAAGTGTAATTATGACCGGCTTTTGCCCGCGGGTGCATCTGCGAGTTGGCGGTGACTTCCCTGTGGGCGCGGTGCCCTCACCGCGCGGCCCGGCGGGGACGACCTATCGCGGGGTGGGGCACCCCGCCTACAACCGCCAACTCGGAGATGCGGCATTTGTCCGGCGGCGCCGGTATCGGGCTTGAAGTCGCCGTCGGCGGGACTTCACGATGGGGAACCATTGGCGCCCGCGCGTTTCCATCGAACCCACCGCAATTATCCATGATACCATCCCGGACCCTCCTCCACCTGCCGACTGCCATCCTCCTGCTCGCCGGCGCCGCCGCCGTGCTGCGCGCTGAGGATTACTCCATCACGACCCTGGCGGGCACCCGCAACGTCACGGGGAACGCCGACGGCACACCCGGCACCTTCAACAACCCCTACGGCCTCGCCCTCGGCGCGGACAAGAACCTCTACGTCGCCGATACGCAGAACAACACGATCCGGAAAATCACGCCGTCCCGCGTGGTGTCGACGCTGGCCGGGGCTGCGGGATCGCTGGGAGCGAGCGATGGCACCGGCAGCGCGGCGCGCTTCAACTTCCCGGTGGGGGTTGCTGCTGATGCGTCGGGCAACGTGTATGTCGCGGATGCCAAGAATTTCACGATTCGGAAGGTGACGGCCGCGGGCGTCGTGACCACCTATGCGGGCGCGCCGTTTCAAATTGGCTCGACGGATGGACCGGCCGCCAGTGCGCGTTTTTTCCTGCCCTATGGGGTCGCGGTCGACGGGTCGGGCAACGTTTTCGTGGCCGATGGCGGCAATCACCTGATCCGCAAAATCTCGGCCGCCGGGGTGGTCGCCACGCTCGCGGGGGGCGTGCTGCAATCCGGCCTGGTGGACGGCACGGGGACGGCGGCCCGCTTCAACACGCCGTGGGGCCTGGCGCTCGACGGCAGTGGCAACCTCTATGTGGCGGACAGTGAGAACAACGCGATTCGCCGGGTAAGCCCCAGCGGGGTGGTGACCACGATCGCCGGCAACTCCGGGAACATCGGGGCGCAGGACGGTGCCGCCGCGGGTGCCGGCTTCAACCAACCCCGTGGCGTGGCCGTGGATGCCGCCGGCAATGTCTTCGTGGCGGACCAGGGCAACAGCACGCTGCGCCTGATCACTCCGGGCGGGACCGTTTCGACCCTCGCCGGCTCCGCCGGTATTGTGGGAGATGTCGACAGTGTCGGGGCTGCGGCCCGCTTCTATTACCCGACTTCAGTGGTCGTGGACGGGAACGCCGTTTATGTATCCGATTCGTCGAACAATCTGGTGCGGCGGGGCGTGCCGGCCAGCGCGGCGGAGTTGCCGGTGATTTCCGTGCAACCCCTCGAGCAGGTGGTGAGCACCGGGCAGGCGGTGACGTTTCGCGTCGTGGCCAGCGGCGGCAACCTGAGCTATCTCTGGTTGAAAAACCTGGTCGTGATTCCCGGGGCGACCAGTTCGACTTTCACCATCGGCTCGGCGCAGATCGAGGATGAAGGCGTTTATTCCGCCCGCGTCTCCGGGGCGGGCGGCGCGGTGGATAGTGAACACGGGTCCCTGACGGTGACGCCGGTCGGCAATGGGCCCATCACGATCACCGCCCGGCCGCTGAGCGTGAATGTCAGCGCGGGGCAGAGCGCGACCTTCAGCGTCACGGCGGCGGGGGCCGGCCTCACCTATCAATGGCTGAAGAACGGCGCCGCCATTGCCGGCGCCAACGGGGCGAGTTACTCCATCCCCTCCGTGCAAAACGTCGACGCGGGCACCTATACGGTGCGGCTGACTTCCGGCGCCACGACGGAAACGGTCTCGGCGAAACTGTTCGTGGGGTCGGGCGGCGGCGTCAGCATCAACATCACGACGCAGCCGGCCAGCCAGACCGTGGATGCCGGGAAGGGCGTGACGTTCACGGTGGCCGCCACCGGCACGACCGCCCTGTCGTATCAATGGTTCAAGAACGACAACGCGATTACCGGGTCGACGAACCCGAGCCTGGCGATCGCCGCAACCGCTTCCGGCGATGCGGGGAACTACACCGTGCGGGTCAGCGGCGGTGGCCTCAATGTCCTGAGTTCGACCGCCACGCTGACGGTGAAGTCCGTGGTCACGGGCCCGACCGCGCGGCTCTCCAATTTGTCCGTGCGCACGGCGATGGCGGCGAGCGGGCGCCTGATCGTTGGGTTCGTGGTGGATGGCGGCGGCACCCGCGACATTTTGGTGCGCGCCGCCGGTCCCGCCTTGGCGGCGTTTGGCCTGACCGGTGCCATGGCGGATCCCCGACTCGAACTCTACAATGGTTCCACGGTCACGCTGACCAACGATGATTGGGCGCTGGGTCTGAAGCCGATCTTTGCCAGCGTGGGAGCCTTCGCTTTTACCGATGGCAGCAAGGACGCGGGTTTCCTGCAGGCCATCGAGGGCAGTCGCTCGGTTCACGCCCTGGGCACCGGACCGGGAGTGGTGTTGGTCGAAGCTTATGATACCGGCACAGGCTTTTCCCCGCGCCTGGTCAACGTTTCCGCGCGAAACCAGGTGGGCACGGGCGACGACATTCTCATCGCGGGTGTCACCATCGCGGGCACCGGGACCAAGCGGGTACTGATTCGGGCGGTGGGGCCCACCCTGGGTGTTTTCGGCGTATCCGGGTTCCTGGTGGATCCCAAACTCGAGGTCTACCGGGGTGAGACGAAGTTGACCGAAAACGACGATTGGAACCCTGCCCTGACGGCCACGTTCGGAGCGGTCGGGGCGTTTCAGCTCGCGGCGGGCAGCAAGGATGCGGCGTTGGTGGTCGATCTCACGCCCGACAGTTACACGGTGCAGGTGCGCGGGGCGGACGGCGGTACCGGCGAGGCCCTGGTCGAAGTCTACGAAGTCCCCTGACGGCTGGTATTACGTTGTTACGTTTTGTAGGCGGGGTGCCCTCACCCCGCTTTTTTCGTCAGGCCGACCGAACTTCGCAGGGTGGGCAATGTTATCGGGCCGCCGAAATCTTCGTGTCACGCCGGGTGATCGTGCGACAATGTAAGGGTGATGACCCCGGTGCCCGCCCGACAACCTGCCTTCGCCGGTGGTCGCCGCCCTTTGCAGCGTTGCTTTGCCGGTTTCACTCACATTCATTCCGTATCGTCCAAACCTCCCCACCATGAAAATCCATCGTTTGTCTGTTATCAGCATTACCGCCGCCCTCATTGGGGCGACGTCGCTTTTCGCCCAGGAGAAGAAGGCCAAGGCGGCCCCGTTGAGCGCGCCGGCCGTCGCTTCCGCCAACATCGATGGCAACGATGTGACGATCAACTACAGCCAGCCCAAGATGCGCGATCCCAAGACGAATGAGCCCCGCAAGATTTGGGGCGGCCTGGTGCCGTATGGCCAAGTGTGGCGGACGGGCGCCAACTCGGCGACGACGATCACCATTGCCAAGCCGATCGTGCTCGGTGGCTTTGAACTCGCCGCGGGCAAGTATTGCCTCTTCACCGTCCCGACCGAGGGCGCGGGATCGAAACTCGTCATCAACAAGGAACTCATGGGCAAGGACCGGAAGGGAAACTCCCGCCCGCGCTGGGGTATTCCATATGACGAGGCCGCGGAAAAAAACAACGAACTCGCGCGGATCGACATCAAGCGCGGCAAGACGTCCACCAACGTCGATCCGTTCACGATCACGGTTGATCGGACCGGCGCCGGCAAGGGTCGGATCACGTTCGCCTGGTCGGATGCGCAGTACACGATCGACTTCAAGAACAAGTCCTGATGTCCGAGCCTTCCCGCTGGAGCACGCAGCGTCGATCCTGGACGGTGGCGGGGTGCGCGGCCTTGCTGGCCGCAAATGGCGCCCGGTCGGCCGAAGTGGCCCCGGGCGCTTCGATTCTGCAGGATCTCCGCAGTTTCAACACGACGGGCACGGTGTTGCACATCGCCGCGCATCCGGACGACGAGAACACGCAACTCATCACCTACTTCGCCCGTGCCCGGGGCTACCGGACCGCCTACCTCTCGCTCACGCGGGGCGACGGCGGCCAGAACGAAATCGGACCCGAGTTTGACGAGAAACTCGGCGTGGCCCGCACGCAGGAATTGTTGGCGGCCCGGCGGATTGACGGCGACCAGCAGTTCTTCACCCGCGCGATTGACTTCGGCTACTCCAAATCGGCGGAGGAGACGCTGAGATTCTGGGACCGCCAGCAGGTGCTCGGCGACGTGGTGCGCGTCATCCGGACGTTTCGACCCGATGTGATTGTCACGCGGTTTTCGCCCACGGGCGGGGGCACGCACGGGCACCACACCGCCTCGGGCATTTTGGGTCCGGAAGCCTTCAAGCTGGCCGGGGATCCCAGCGCCTATCCCGAGCAATTGGCGGAGGGCCTCAAGCCCTGGCAGCCGACGCGCGTGGTGTTGAACAGCGGCGGATCCGGTCGCGGAGGCCGGGGCGGCGCATCCGCGGGATCGGCCGTTCGCCTGGACATTGGCGGCACCGACCCGGCGACGGGCGAGGGGCTCGGTGCGATCGCCGGCCGCAGTCGCGCCCAGCACCGCACCCAGGGCTTTGGCAACTTTGGCGGCCGGGGTGGCGATGGCTCCGGTCCCAACGAGCAGTCCTTCCTCCCGTTGGGCGGCGAGCCCGCGACCAAGGATCTTTTTGACGGCATTGATACGACGTGGAACCGCTATGGAACCGCGGGAGCGGTGGTGGGCCGGCTTGCGACCCAGGCCATCGCAGAATTCAAGGGCGAGGATCCGGCGGCCAGCGTGCCTACGCTGCTCGCCCTCCACGCCAAACTGGCCGCCCTGCCGGTCGACGCCCTGATCGAGGATCGCCGCGCCCAGCTCGGGCGCATCCTGCAGGCGTGTCTCAGACTGACGGCGACGGCGACGGCGGAGCAGCCGGAGGTCGTGCCGGGGGAGAAGATCACCTGGCAACTGACCGCCGCGGTGGCGTCGCAGGTGCCGGTGCGCTGGTTGGCGACCCGGCTGCGCACGCGGGAGATATCCGACGCCCCCGTGGATCTCAAGCGAGCGCAGGCGCAGACGGTGCGCGTGAGCGAGACCGTGCCGGCCGACGCCCCGCTGACGCAGCCGTACTGGCTGCGCCAGGAAGGCGCGGCGGGGATTTACCGGGTGGAGGACCCGCGGTTGATCGGGCGGGCGGAGAATGCGCCGGCGTTTCCAGTCGAGTTTGTCTTCCTCGTGATGGGCGAGAAGATCGTGGTGCCGGTGGAGGGTGAGGGGGTCGAACGGACGGCCAAGGGCGAGCTGCGTCGCCGGGTCGACGTGGTGTCTCCCGTGGTGCTGCGCTTCGCCGCCGACGTGGCGTTGTTCGCGCCCGGTGCCACCAAGCCGATGGTCGTCGAGGTGACCGCGATCCGGCCGGGCGCCGAGGGCAAAGTGGCCGTGGACGTGCCGGCGGGCTGGAAGATCGACCCGGCGGCGCAGGCTTTTCGAATCTCGCCGGCGGGCGGCAAGGTGGAATTCTCCTTCGCGGTGACGGCTCCGGCGCAACCGGGCGTGAGTCGTGTCGCCGTCCACGCCGCGATGAACGGGCAGCGTTATGCGAATGATCGCTCGGAGATTCGTTATGATCACATTCCGCCGCAAATCCTCCAACCGCCGGCGCGGGGGCGGTTGGTGGTGCTCGACGTGGCGACGCGCGGAAAGACCGTCGGCTACCTGCCCGGAGCCGGCGACGACACGGCCAAGGCCATCGCCCAACTCGGCTACACCGTGCAGACCCTGACGGGCGCCGATCTGACGGCGGAGAGGTTGCGCGGGCTCGATGCCGTGGTGATTGGCGTGCGCGCGTTCAACGAGCGCGACGACCTCGAGTCCCACTTGCCGGGACTGTTCGCCTACGTCGAGCAGGGCGGCAACGTGATCGCCCAGTACAATCGGCCGAGCCGTTCCGGCGCGATGCGACTGGGCCCGTACCCACTCTCTATCCAAGGCTCGGCGCCCGACCTCCGGGTAACCGACGAGCGCGCCCCGGTGACATTCCTGGCGCCCGAGCATCCCATCCTGAACACGCCGAACCGGATCGGGCCGGCTGATTTCGAGGGTTGGGTGCAGGAACGCGGGGCGTATTTCCCGAGCAGTTGGGACGAGGCGCACTATGCGACGGTGCTCGCGATGAGCGACCCGGGTGAAGCCCCCCTGCGCAGCAGCGTACTGGTGGCCCGGTATGGAAAAGGCTGCTACGTCTACACCGGCCTCGCTTTCTTCCGGCAATTGCCGGCGGGCGTGCCGGGATCCTACCGGCTGCTGGCGAATCTCCTGGCCCTGGGAAAATAAAGAACCCCGGGCATAGCCGAAAATCCATGTACCGCCATCTCCTATTCTGGTCCGGGGAGCGCCTGCCTGTGTCGCCACGGCAGACAGGCACCCGTCCCGGGTGCTGGTTTCGGCGTCTCGCCGAAGCCTCCGACACCCTCGGCGGGACGCCGAGGGCTGCCCGCGAGACGCAGGCGCTCCCCGGAAGATTGCTCCGCGCCAACTGCGTCCCGAAGCCGGAGCAGGCTCCGGGGTATCCGACCCATCGCGAATGAGGCCGGGGCCGCCATCCCAGGGAGGCGGGGTGCCTTCACCCCGCGGCGAGCGAGGCAGCGTTCCCGTGGCGGGTGGAGGCACCCGCCGTCCCGCGCCGGCACCACCGGGCTCTGACGAAGAGAGTCCCGGCGTCCCCGGTTTTCATCACTGGCGGAGTGTCTACGTGTTTGTCTTCGTGGTGTTCGTCGGGGTGGTCATCGCCCTCGCAATCTTCTCGAGCGTTTTCGCATGAACGGGCTCGATTGGATGGTGTTGCTCGGGAGCATGCTGGGCATCGCGGCGTACGCCACCTGGAGTACACGACATACCGACCATCTCGACACCTACCTGAAGGGCAACCGCACCACCAAGTGGGGCACCATCGGGCTGTCGGTCATGGCGACCCAGGCCAGTGCGATCACCTATCTTTCGACGCCAGGGCAGGGATTCGAGAGCGGCATCGGTTTCGTGCAGAATTATTTCGGCCTGCCCCTCGCGCTCATCATCGTGTGCGCGGTGTTCCTGCCGATCTACCGGCGCCTGGGGGTGTACACGGCCTACGAGTATCTGGGCCGGCGGTTTGACGCCAAGACGCGGCTGCTGGGGGCCGGGCTCTTTTTGCTGCAGCGCGGCCTCGCGAGCGGCGTGACCATTTATGCGCCGGCCATCATCATCTCCACGGTGCTGGGCTGGCGGCTGGACCTCACCATCGTGTTCACCGGCCTGCTGGTGATCATCTACACCGTCACCGGCGGCAGCGCGGCGGTGAACCTCACCCAGAAATGGCAGATGGCGGTCATCTTCGGCGGCATGATGACCGCCTTCATCGTACTGGTGACGAAGTTGCCGGGCGATGCGCTGCAGGTGGCCGGGGCGATGGGCAAGCTGCAGGCCGTCGATTTCTCCTTTGATCCGGATCGCCGCTACACGGTGTGGAGCGGCCTGTTTGGCGGGGTCTTTCTCATGCTGTCGTACTTCGGCACGGACCAGTCGCAGGTGCAGCGCTACATCGGGGGCGCCGCCCTGCGCGAAGGACGGCTGGGGCTCATGTTCAACGCGGTGGTGAAGATCCCGATGCAGTTCTCGATCCTGCTCCTCGGCGCGCTCGTCTTCGTGTTCTACCAGTTCGAGCCGGCGCCGGTGTTCTTCAACCAGGTGGAGTGGCAGCGGCACACGCAGGACGCTGGCGGCGAAAAGTTCCGCGCCATCGACGCGAAACACACGGCGCTGCACGCCCAGCGCGCGGCGGCCGTGCGGTCCTGGAGTGAGGCGCGCGGCCAGGGCGACCCCGGGTTGGAGGCGGCGACCCGCGCCGCCATGCTGGCGGCCCAGCAGCAGGTCGAGGCGGTGCGGCAGGAGGCCAAGGCGGCGCTCGTCGCGGCCAACCCGCTCGCGAAGACGAAGGATTCGGACTACGTCTTCATCACTTTCGTGCTCACCCAGCTGCCGCACGGGGTCATCGGTCTCCTCGTGGCGGCGGTGTTTGCGGCGGCCCTGGGCTCCAAGGCGAGCGAGCTCAACGCGCTCGGCACGACCAGCACGATCGATCTGTGGCGGCGGCTGCGCCCGCTCGCCGCGCATGACGAGGCGCGCAATGTCCGGAACGCGAAATGGTTCACGGCGTTCTGGGGCTTGTTCGCGATTGGCTTCGCGCTCTTTGCCAGCTTTGAGGAGAATCTGATCGAGGCCGGCAACATCATCGGTTCGCTGTTCTACCCGATTGTGCTGGGCCTGTTCATGGTCGCGTTCTTTTTCAAACGCATCGGCGGTACCGCGGTCTTCGTTGGCGCCGTGGCGGCCCAGGCGGTGATCCTGGCGATCTTTTTTCTGCGCAGCTCGGTGCCGTTGTTCAATTTCGCGTACCTCTGGTACAACCTCATCGGCTGCGCCGTCTGCGTGCTGTTCAGCGCCGCGCTGCAGTTGTTCCTGCCCGCGCGCCAACCGGAGGAGGGGACATGAGCGCGGCCCCGGTGATTTGTTTCGGGCAGCAGCCGTGCGGCTTTTTCCCGCGCCGGTTTCTCTACGCCAAGTTCGTCACCGCGCGGCGGCTTCAGGCTGAGCTCGGCGGCGAGATGGTCTTCTTCTGCCATGACAGCGATCACGACCCGCGGGAAACCCAGACCCTGCTGCGGCACCGGCGGACGGACGAGGTGGCGGCACTGAATTTCGCCTTCGAGAACAAGGTCCAGCGCAAGTGGTCGCCGCTGCACCTGAAGCGCATTGCGGCGGGTTGGCAGGTCAACACGGCGCGCCAGCTCGGCGCCTATGTCGCGGCGGAACGCGTGGCGGAATTCAAGCAGGTGGCGGCGACCTTGGTCGCCGATTTCTGCCTCGAGTCGTACCGGCGCATGGGTCTGCTCGAGGGCGTGCGGGTGGTGCGCTCGAGCGATCCGGCGGTGCGTCGCGCCGGATGCGGCGTGGAGGATTTTTTCGTCGACGTGCCCTATCAGGGCGAAATCGTGCGGGCCCGCTGGATGGACGGGGCGCTCAAGCTGCACGAGGGCGGGGAGAGTTACGTGACGCTGCCGCCCTGCGACTTTGGCGCGGAGCAGGTCACGCCCACGCGCGACACACGCCTGCGGTGGATGCAGTCCGTCGTGCGGTGCACGCACTACATTGCCGGCGCCGGCGAACAAGCGTACTTGCGCCAGGCAGACGCGCCGGAGATTCTGTTCGTCAACCGTGACCCCATCGACCGATCGGATGAAGCTTACCACTAGCCGCCGGCCGGGCGCGCGGACCGGCCATTTGCGACGATCGTATCCCGGGAGGGCGCTCGATTGTCCCAGCCCGGGCCGGCGGCTTGAGCAGCGCTGGTCCAGTGATCGCGCAGACGATTGGCCCCGATGTGGGCGGGGTGCCCTCACCCCGCGCGATTTTGGCAGCGCGGCCTGGACGCCGCGGGGTGGGCGGCAGCGTCTTTTTACCGCTATGGCTTTCCGGGGTGGATCGGCCGCTCCACTGACAATCGTTCCGCGGCCATCCGAGGGTAGCTTGGGTCAGCAAATGCGGCGGGGGGCGAACGGGTCACGGGGGGCGAACGGGTCAGGTTTCGGAAAGTGATATTTCAAGCCTGACGCACCTTGGATTTCGGGGTCATGACGGTATCGCATCGGAGGGGCCGAGATCGGAGTACCCGTTATGGCCCGCAAGCTACGTTTCGAATTCCCCGGCGAGAGTGACCGCGTCATTCATCGGGGGAACTACCGGTTTTGGGATTTCCAGCCCGCCAAGACCCGGGCGGACGCGCGCGATGCGACGAAATCGGCTGACGGGAAAGTCGCCGTCGCCGCGTGGTTGAAGCCGCAGACCGACCCCAGGACGCTGAAAAAGGGGACGCTGAAAAAGGGGTCAGGTTTTACCCTTCACCTTGACCGGTGGTGGCGCACTTGAAGGCGACGACGGATGTGCGCAACGGTTGGTTGGCGGAGGACGCTGAAAAAGGGGACGCTGAAAAAGGGGTCAGGTTTTACCCTTTACCTTGACCGGTGGCGGCGCACTTGAAGGCGACGACGGCACGCCT
>JBBRWR010000131.1:0-20960 GCA_038249085.1 Opitutales bacterium | reverse complement strand
TGAGGGCACCCCGCCCACAGTTGGGCACGGGACGCGGGGTGAGGGCACCCCGCCCACAGTTGGGCACGGAACGCGGGGTGAGGGCACCCCGCCCACAGTTGGGCACGGAACGCGGGGTGAGGGCACCCCGCCCACAGTTGGGGAAAGACGGGTGGCCCGGCTCACAAGAGGTGCCGGGCGAGAAACGCGGCCTGCAGGGCGGCGATTTCCTTCAACCCTTTCCCGGCGAGGCCGATGAGCCCGGTGAGTTGCTCCTGGGAAAACGTGGCCTCTTCGCCCGAACCCTGCACTTCGACGAATTGCCCGCGGCCGGTCATCACGATGTTGCAATCGACCTCGGCGTCGCGGTCCTCGACATAGGCCAGGTCGAGGAGTTCGCGGCCGGCGTATACCCCGGCGCTCACCGCGGCGACGGAATCACCGAGGGGATTCTCGGGGATCTTCCTCGCGTCGATCAGTTTCTGCACGGCGAGGCGCGCCGCCACGTAGGCGCCGGTGATCGCGGCGGTGCGGGTGCCGCCGTCGGCCTGGAGCACGTCGCAGTCGAGCCAGAGGGTGTTTTGGCCCAGTTTCTGGAGATCGATGACGGCGCGAAGCGACCGGCCGATCAGGCGCTGAATCTCGATGGTGCGCCCGTCGACCTTGCCGCGGGAACTGTCGCGCTGCTTTCGGTCCAGGGTGGAGTAGGGTAGCATCGAGTACTCTGCGGTGAGCCAGCCCCCGGGAACCTTCTGCTGTTTCATCCAGGTCGGCACGTTGGGCTCGATGGTGGCCCCGCAGATCACGCGGGTCAGCCCGAAGGAGACGAGCACGGAGCCGGTCGCGTAGGGGGCGATGTTGGCCTCAAAGGAAATGGCGCGAAGTTGATCATCGCGGCGACCGTCGGCCCGGGGAGCAGAGTTGGACATGGGGGCGACGGTACGGGCGGGAACGGCGGGTGCGAGCCAGTAAACAGAAATCCGGGAACAGTAATCGGTAATCAGTAATCGGTCATCGGTCATCGGTCTCCCGGGATCGGCAATAGCGACTCCGTGCTGACCACTGACTACGGACCACGGACTACGGACCACGGACTACGGACTACGGACCACGGACCACGGATTACCGATTACTGATTACTGATCCCTCACCCGCCAACCCTCATTCGCGGCTGACCGGCGTAATGCGGGTGGGGCTGGGTTCCTGCTCCTGCTGGCTCATGAAGGCGATCAGGCGGTCGTTGAAATCGCGGGCCGGGTCATGCCCCATTTTTTTCAACGCGAAGGTGAGGGCGCCGACCTCGACCAGGCGGGCGATGTCGCGACCGGGGCGTACGTACAGGTCGATATGCGGCAGATCCATGCCGAGGATGTTGTAGTAGTTCTCCTCGAGTCCCGTGCGCTCCTCAACTACTTCGGGCGTCCATTCCTTCAGGCTGATCACCATGTCGATTCGTTTTTCGCGGCGGACGCATTTCACCCCGAACATTTCAGCGATATTGATGATGCCCAGACCGCGGCATTCCATGTAGCCGCGGTTGAGCAGCGGGCTGGACGCCACGAGTTCGCGTTCGTCGAGCAGCCGGATGAGAGTGAGGTCGTCGGCGACGAGGGAGTGGCCGCGCTCAATCAGGGCCAGGGCGCACTCGCTCTTGCCGATGCCGGAATCGCCCCGAAGCAGCACCCCGACGCCCCGGATGTCGAGGGTGGTGGCGTGTTCGGTGCCCTGGGGGGCGAACTCGTTGTCCACCGCGAGGGTCGCCAGGTTGATCCAGTTCTTGGTGATCATCGGCGTGCGGAAGAGCGGGAGGTTCATCTCGGTGGCGACGGCCCGCAGCGGATGGGTGGGCTGGTAATTGCGCGTGAGCACGAGGCAAGGAATGCCCTTCCTCACCATGGTCTTGAACATCTCGATCTGGCGCGGCGGCGGGAGGGTCTTGAGGTAGGTCATCTCGGCCGCGCCGAGGACCTGGATGCGTTTGTTCGCGAAATACTTGAAGAAACCCGTGAGGGCGAGGGAGGGGCGGTTGATGGTGCCCTCATGGATGACGCGGTGAAGTCCGGGTTCGCCGACCACCAGCTCCATCTTCAACTTGTCGCGATAAGTCTCAAAGAAGTGGGCGACCGTGATGCCGTGGATGGCTTTTTGCATAAGGTTTTCCGCTGGTAGAATTGACGCCGGGTGTTGGGAGAGAAGTCAAATGAGGCGGGCAGGTGCGGCGTGCGAAAGCAGTTCCGCGGAAAATCTATAAATTGAATCCCTCCCCCAGGTAGAATTTGCGGGCCTGCTCGTCCTTGATCAGGAAGTCGCCGGTGCCCTCGGTCAGCACCTTGCCCTCGTGAATCAGGTAGGCGCGGTCGACGATGCGCAGCGTCTCGCGCACGTTGTGATCGGTCACGACCACCCCGATGCCACGGGACTTGAGTTGCAGGATCATCTTCTGCACTTCCGCGACCGAAATGGGATCAATGGCGGCGAAGGGTTCATCCATGAGGAGAAACTTGGGCCGGGCCACCAGCGCGCGGGCGATTTCGAGCCGGCGGCGTTCGCCGCCGGAAAGCGTGAACGCCTTCTGCCGGGCCACATGGCCGAGGTGCAACTCGTCGAGGTGACTCTGAACGCGGGCGCGGCGTTCGCCCCGCGGCACCCCCACGGCTTCGACGATGGCGAGGATATTTTCCTCGACGGTGAGTTTGCGGAAGACCGAAGCCTCCTGGGGCAGGTAGCCGATGCCGTGGCGGGCGCGCTGATGCATGCGCAGGCGGGTGATATCCGCTCCGTCGAGCCGCACGCAGCCGCTGGTGGCGGGGATCAATCCCACCACCATGTAGAAGGTCGTGGTCTTGCCGGCGCCGTTGGGGCCGAGCAGGCCCACGATTTCGCCGGCGCGGAAGCGCAGGCTCACGCCATTGACGACGTTGCGCATGCCGAACGTCTTGACCAGACCTTCCGTCTCGAGCTCGGAAACTGCGGGGGCAGGGGCGTTCATTTGGACGGCGGGAGCGGGACGCTGATCGTCGCCGGCGCCGCGTCGGGCGGGGTCCCGGTCGCGGCCGGTTTTTTCTCCGGCATCTTGTCGTAGCCGAGATCCTTCAGGGGCGGCAGGATGGTTCGGGGGCGAATGCCGCCTTCGCTCCGGATGATGGCCCGTCGCTCGCCGCGGAGCAGTTCCATTCTCGGGCCCGTTTGCTCCCAGCCGTCCTTCACGCTGCGGACCACGGGATGGCCCGACAGCACCACCTTGTCGTCATCAGGAAAGACCTCGGCGCGTCCGGCGGAGGCTTCGCGGTCGTTCTGGACGATGTGCACGTGGCCCGTCGCGATCATCGACTTGAACTTCTCCTGCTTGCCGAGAAGGGCGGCGGGGTCACCGGTCCGGCGGGCCACGGCGACGAGGTTGTCGCAGGTGAGCGTCAGGTTGGTGGCGGTGACCGTGACCCCCTGGCTGTACGTGAACGTGGTCTCCTTCTCGGTGCTCACCATGTCGAGCGCGCCGCTTTCGATCACGGTGGGAACCGCCGGGGTGGTGGGTTGGGAAACCGGAGGCTCCGCCCCACCCAGGCGCGCCGCCACGGCAAGGAGCAGGAGAAGAGGGGCGGGCGCGCGACGGGGGCTCATTTCAGGATGTCATTCAACTTGGCGTCAAAGGTGACGCGGACGTTTTCGCGGAGCGAAACCTTTCTGGCGGCGTGATCGTAGGTCCAACGGGAGCCGGTCACCTCGATGTCGTCCTGGATGAAGCGCACCGACTCATCGCCGTGGGCGCGGTTTTCCTTGGGCAGAAACACCGCGCGCGGGCTGAGGAGAATGCTGTCGACCCGGGCCGTGGCATCGCCGGAAAAAATGGTGATGTTGAGGTTGGTGACCGTGATGGCCGCGCCCACCGGGCGGACCTCGGTCCCTCGCAGCGTCATGATCCGGTGGCCGTCCTTGTCGCTGAAGAGGGGCAGGACCCAGTTGACGGCCGGCGCCAGGGCGGCGGGTTCAGCGGCCTGCGCCGGGCTGGTGCCGGGGACGGAGGCGACTGGCGGCGCTGAGTTCGATCCGGCCGGGGCGGGAATGACAGGGGCTTCACCGCCACGGATGAGGGAGAGGGGCGAGAGGAGAAGCAGGACCAGGCCGAACGAGGGGCGGGCTTTCATGTCGGCTGGGACCCCGCGGCTTTCGCCTTGCTCCCGGTTTCAACGCGCTCGTGCCCGCGGCTCGCGAGCAGGCGTTCGCAGACCTCGCGGACAGCGCCGTGGCCCGCGGCGCGCCGCGTGACCCAATCGGCGGCCGCCAGCGCCACGGGCATCGCGCCGGGCGGGGCAATGCCGATCCCGGCCCAGGCCAGGGCCGCCACGTCGATGTCATCATCGCCCATGTAGGCGCATTGGTCCGGAGCCAGGGCGAGCTTTTGGGCGAGTTCCTCCAGCACGGCCAGTTTCGGGCTGGGGCCCTGGAACACGTGCGGGATGCCCAACTCCCGGGCCCGCCCGGTGGTGGCAGCGGAGGCGCGGCCGCTGATCCAGGCGGTCGCGATGCCGGCACGTTCCAGCAGGCGGAGACCATGGCCGTCGAGAATGGAAAACGATTTCGCCTCCGTGCCATCCGAGGCGATCTGCACGGTGCCGTCGGTCAGGACCCCGTCGACATCCATCGCGAAGAGCCGGATCCGGGCCCACGTCATTTTTGATTTTCGATTTTCGATTTTCGATCGGGGCATGGGTGGGCGTAGTTGTTTCAGCAAATCCAAAATCGAAAATCCAAAATCGCCAATCCCCTCAGCCCATCCACGCCGTGATGCGGTCGATGATTTTTTCCCGGCTGGGGCGGAAGACCTGTTCGAGTTCCGGGGCGAAGGGCACCGGCAGGTCGAGCGAGGCGATGCGCAACGGGGCCGCCTTGAGGATGGAAAAATGCTCTTCGACGAGGCGCGCCACGAGTTCGGCGCCAAAGCCATGGGTGCGGCGACCCTCATGCAGCACGATGAGCCGGCCGGTGCGGGCGACGGAAGCGCGGATGGCCTCGAGCCGCAACGGCGCCAGGGCCCGCAGGTCAAAAAGATCAAACGTCACCTCGTATTCGCTGGCAAAGTACGCGGTGGCTTCGGTGGCGGGGTGCACCATTTCGCCGTAGGTGACAAACGTGGCAAAGTCGCCGGCGCTGAGCAACCGGGGCTGCCAGATGTCCCGATACTGCGGGTCCCAGACGACGGGGGCGCGGCCGCGCCGGTAGAGTCCCTTGTGCTCGAAGAGGAGGACCGGGTTGTTGTCCTCGTAGGCGGCGAGCAGTGCATTGAAGGCGTCCTGCGGCGTGCTCGGATACAGGCCCTTGAGTCCGGGCATGGAGAGGAAGAGCGACTCGAGTTCCTGGGAATGGAAGGAGCCAAACGTGAGGCCGCCACCGCAGGGGAGGCGCAGGACCAGGGGGCAGGCCGCGCCGGAGCGGAAATGCATCGTGGCGGCGTTGAGGGTGATCTGGGTGACCGCCTGGGTGGCAAAATCGGCGAACTGGAATTCCTCGATGGGGCGGTGGCCGTTGAGGGCGAGACCGATGGCGTAGCCGGTGCAGGCACTCTCGGCCAGGGGGGTATTCAGCACCCGGGGACGGCCGAAGTCCTGGAGCAGGCCCTCCGTGACCTTGAAGGCGCCGCCGTAGGTCGCGATGTCCTGCCCGAGCACGAGCGCCTCGGGCCGTTCGGTGAGAATCTTGCGCAGGCCGGCATTCAGGGCCTGGGCCAGGTTGAGCAGCTGCGGGGTGTCGCCGGCCGGCGCGGTCGCGGGGGGAACGGAGGGTTCCCACGGCAGCGGAGACGCCGGCGGGGCAAACACGTCGGCCTCCATCTGCCCGGGGGTCGGACGGGGCGTGGCGATGGCCTGTTTGACGCAGGCCTCGAGAAATTCGCCCAGTTCCGCCTCGAGGGTGGCGAGGCGGGCCGCCCCCAGCTTCGCCTCGACCTCGGTCCGCACGCGCGGATACAGGTCGCGGGCGAAGAAGCCGTCGCTTTCCCCCGGTTGCAGGTAGTCGCAGGTGTCGTAGGCGGCATGGCCCCGAAGGCGCAGGGTGTGGGCCTCGATGAGCATCGGGCGCGAGGTGGCCCGAATCTTGGTGAGGGCGTCGGCGAAGACGCGCGCGTTGTGCAGGACGTCGCGGGTCGAGTCGAGGGACTGGGCCTCGATGCCGTAGGCCGCGGCGCGTTGCCACAGCTCGGTGCCGGCGGCATATTGCTCGTGGGTCGGCGTGGAATAGGCGTAACCGTTGTTCTCGACCACGAACAGCACGGGCAGCGAGAGCAGGGAGGCCAGGTTGAGGGTTTCATGCACCTCGCCGGTGCTCGAACAACCGTCGCCGAAGAAGGCAAAGCCGACGGCCGGCCGGCCGAACCGGCGTTGGGAATCGGCGGCGCCGGCGACGGTGGAGAGCATCGCGCCGAGATGGCTGATCATCGGCAGGGAGCGGTGGGCGGGGTCGCCATGGTGGATGTTGCCCTCCCGGGCGCGGGTGGGGCTCCCGGCGTTGGCGAAGTACTGGTTGAGGTGGTCGCACAGATGCCCGCTCCAGATCAGATGCCCGCCGAGGGCGCGGTGGGTGAAATAGGTGACGTCGATCGCCTTGTCCGCCAGCAGGGCCAGGGGAATGATCACGCCCTCGTGGCCCTGACCGCCGGTCACCGTGCCCCGGAGGAGACCCTGGCGAAAGAGTTCCAGGATGCGATTGTCGGTGATGCGGGCGAGGTGCATCCAGGCGTAGATGCGCCAAAGGGCGTCGTCAGGGGTCTGCGCAAGCTCGCGAGCACTCAAGTCGCGGTCGCCCAGAATCGATGGAGAAATCGGGAAAGCCATGAAGGTTGGCGCGAAAAGTGAGGCCGGGCCGGGGTGCGGGCAAGGCGGGAGATGCGGGCGAGAGAAGGTGGAAACTCATGCTGGTGCCGGACCCGTGCCGCGAGTCCCCACGGGATTTCCGTGACGGACCGCCGCCTTCGTTCAGGCAACCAAGCATGCGCATAAACTTTCCCCTCGATTCCGCCGACGGAACTGTGCTGCTGTTGAATCCGATATGATGCATTCTCTGGCTCCCCTCCTCCGCAGCGTGACGGCGCTGGCGCTCTGCGCCGCCGTTGCGCAGACGGCCCTGGTTCCGGCCCGCGCCGCCGAGCGTCCGAACATCATCCTGATCATGGCGGACGACATGGGCTACTCGGACATCGGCTGCTACGGCAGCGAAGTGCCCACGCCCAACCTCGACGCGCTCGCCGCCGATGGGGTGCGGTTCACCCAATTCTACAACAATGCCCGCTGCTGCCCGACCCGGGCTTCGGTCCTCACCGGACTCTACCCCCATCAGGCGGGCATCGGGCACATGGTCGAGGACCTGGGCACCCCCGCCTACCAGGGCGAACTCAGCCGCCGCGCCGTCACGATTGCCGAAGTGCTGAAACCGGCGGGCTACCGCACCTACATGACGGGCAAGTGGCACGTCACTCCGGGACGACCGGAGGAGGTGCTCAAGGCCCGCCACGAGAACTGGCCGTTGCGGCGCGGTTTCGATCGATTCTATGGCACGATTCACGGCTCCGGCAGCTTCTGGGATCCCAGTGCGCTCATGCGCGACGACCACTTCATCTCTCCGGCCAATGATCCCGAGTACCAGCCGGCGGAGTATTACTACACCGACGCGATCAGCGACCATGCCGTGCGTTATGTGCGCGACCACCTGCGCCAGCACCGCGATCAACCTTTCTTCATGTACGTGGCGTATACCGCGGCGCACTGGCCCATGCAGGCGCGCGAAAGCGACATCGCGCGCCAGCGGGGCCATTACGACGCCGGCTTCGCCGCCCTGCGCGCCTCCCGCTGGGAGAAGCAGAAGCAGTTGGGCGTGGTCCGGGGGGAGTGGGGTCTGCCGGCCGCGGCGGAGGATTTCGCCCGGGTCAAGAATCCCGCCTTCGAGGCGCGCTGCATGGAGGTGTATGCCGCGATGATCGAGGTGATGGATCAGGGCATTGGCCGGCTGGTCGCGGAACTGAAAGCCCAGGGACAATTCGATCGCACCCTGATCCTCTTTCTCCAGGACAACGGCGGCTGCGCCGAGACCAACGGGCGCACCGGGGTCGGGTCGCCCCGGGCGGAACGCGCCTCCCTGCCGCCGGTATCCAAGGAAACGATTCAATTCAGCAATCGACCGCCGCAGACCCGCGACGGCTGGCCCGTGCGGCAGGGTTACGGCGTGATGCCCGGGCCGGCTGACACCTATGTCGCCTACGGTCGCGGTTGGGCCAACGTCAGCAACACGCCCTTCCGCGAATACAAGCACTGGGTGCATGAGGGCGGCATCTCCACCCCGCTCATCGCGCACTGGCCCGCCGGGATGAACGGCGCGGGCAACCGTCACGCGGCGACCGGGGGGCTGTGCCGGGAGCCGGCGCACATCATCGATCTCATGGCGACCTGCGTGGAGGTCGGCGGAGCCAGGTATCCGACCCAGTTCAACGGCCAGGCGATCACTCCCATGGAGGGGCGCAGTCTTAAACCCCTGCTGGTCTCTTCCGGGCCAGCGGCGGCCGCGCCGGCGCGCGCGATCTTCTGGGAACACGAAGGCAACCAGGCCGTCCGGCAGGGCCCCTGGAAGCTGGTCTGCAAATTCAAGCAGGACTGGGAACTCTACAACCTCGACGCCGACCGCACCGAGCAGCATGACCTCGCCGCGGTGCAGCCGGAGCGGGTCCGCGCCCTGGCGGCCCAATGGCAGGAATGGGCCGACCGCGTCGGCGTGGTGCCGTGGACGCACGACATCCCGGAGGGATCCGGGAAAAGTCCGACGGGCAAGACGACCACGAAAAAGAAGAAGAAGAAAACCGCCGGGAGCCGTTGACCGATGAAGCACCACCGACTGTACCTGACTTTGCTGGCGTTTTCCCTGGGCGGCGGGTTGATGCCTGCGGCCCCGCGGCCGAACATCGTGCTCATCCTGTCCGACGACATGGGGTATTCGGACATTGGATGCTTCGGCGGGGAGATTGCCACGCCGAACCTCGATGCGCTGGGCGCCAACGGGCTGCGGTTCACGCAATTCTACAACGCCTCCCGCTGTTGTCCGACGCGGGCCTCGCTCTTGACCGGGCTGTATCCGCACCAGGCTGGGATGGGGTTCATGGTGCGGGCCATCGACCACCCCGGCTATCGCGGCGACCTCAGCCGTCAGGCGATGACGATCGCCGAGGTCCTGCGGTTGGGCGGCTATCGCACCGCCATGGCCGGCAAGTGGCACGTCGCGCGTTCACACCACCAGAAGGATGGCGTGGCGAACTGGCCGGTGCAGCGCGGATTCGACCGCTTCTATGGCACCATCCGGGGTTTTGGGAGTTTCTATGACCCGGAGACCCTGTGCCGGCAGAACACTTTCATCACGCCCGAAAACGATCCCGGCTACCATCCCGCGCAGTATTATTATACCGACGCGATCAGCGACAACGCCGTGGCCTTCCTGCGGGAAAACGCGGCCGCGCCCCAGCCGTTCTTCCTCTATGTGGCCTACACGGCGGCCCATTGGCCACTGCACGCGCTGGAAAAGGACATCGCGAAATACCGCGGCCGGTACGATGAGGGCTACGATGCCATCCGGCGGGAGCGCATCGCGAATCTGAAGCGGCTGGGGTTGATGGATCCGGGATGGCAGCCGGCCCCGACGATCGGCCGCTGGGCGGAGGTGACGAACAAGGCGTGGGAGGCGCGCTGCATGGAAACCTACGCGGCGATGATCGACAACATGGACCAGGGCATCGGTCGCATCGTCGCGCAATTGAAGGCGGACGGTCGCCTCGATCAAACGCTCATCCTGTTCCTGCAGGACAACGGCGCCTGCGCGGAGCGCAACGGCCGCGAGGTGCTCAAGCGGGCGGCTCCGGCCAATTTGAAACCGATGGGACCCGATCAACTGCAGACGCGCACGGGACCCCCGATGCAGACGCGTGACGGCCGTTGGGTGAAATCCGGTCCCGCGATTCTGGCGGGTCCGCCGGATTCGTTCGTGGGCTACGGCGAGGCGTGGGCCAACGTCTCCAACACCCCGTTTCGCGAGTACAAACACTGGACCCATGAAGGGGGCATCTCGACGCCGCTCATCGCCCATTGGCCGGCGGGCATCGCCGCCCAACGGCGGGGCCAGTGGGAGACGCAGCCGGGTCACCTCATCGACCTCATGGCGACTTGCGTGGACGTCGCGGGGGTGACCTATCCCGCCAAATTCAACGGCGAAACCATCAAGCCACTGGAGGGGGTTTCCCTCCGGCCCGCCTTTGACGGCCGGGCGCTCGCCCGGAAGGAGCCCTTGTGCTGGGAGCATGAGAGCAATCGCGCGGTGCGCGATGGCGCGTGGAAACTGGTCGCGATGGAAGACGGCCCGTGGGAGCTTTACGATCTGGCCCGCGACCGCACCGAGATGAACAATCTGGCGGCGAAGTTTCCGGAGCGAGTCCAGTCGATGGCCCGCCAGTGGGAGCAGTGGGCGCGGCGCGCCGACGTGCTGCCGCTGGGCACCTGGAAGCCGGCCTTCCACACGCCGGGGAAGTAGCGGCCGCTCTTCTGGAGCCGTGGGCGCGCCGCCCGGAAACATCCCCGGAGCAAGCTCCGGGGTATCGGACCCAGAGTGAATGAAGGTCCCACCGTCCGGCGGGTTCCGCCGTTCTCCGGCGCCCCGGTGAAGTCAGGCGGAGCGAGATCGACAAGCGGAAATTTCCGCCCCAACGTCCCGCCCCATGCGCTTGCGTCCTGCCCTTTCGATTCTCACCGGCGCACTGTCCGCGCTGACCACTCCGCTCCTGGCCGTCGAGATCGTCGCGCATCGGGGAGCCTCCTTTGACGCGCCGGAAAACACCCTGGCCTCGGAGCGGCTGGCCTGGCAGCAAGGGGCCGATGCCGTCGAGACGGACATCCAATTGACCAGCGATGGCCGGATCATTATTTCGCACGACAAGACCACGAAGCGCACCACTGGACACGACGCCGCGATTGCGAGCCTGACGTTCGCGGAACTGCGCCAGCTGGACGCCGGGCGTTGGAAGGGTCCGCAATTCGCGGGGGAAAAACTCCCGACGCTCGATGAGCAGCTCGCCCTGATTCCCGCCGGCAAGCGGATGCTGGTGGAGATCAAGATCGGGCCGGAAATTCTGCCGGAGTTGCAGCGGGCCCTGCAGCGCAACGGGGCGTCGGCGGACAATGTCACCTTGATTAGTTTCAACGCCGAGGCGTTGCGGGAGGCGCGCCGCCAACTGCCGTCGTATCCGACCCTGTTGCTCTGCGGCTTCAAGGCTCCCGATCCCAAAGTCCCGCCGCCGAAGAAGCAGCCGACGCTGGACGAAGTCATTGCCCAGGCCAAGTCGGCCGGGTACACGGGCCTCGATTTGCAGCACACCTGGCCGCTGACGCCGGCCGACGTTCGGGCGATCAAGGCGGCGGGGCTGCAATTGCACGTATGGACGGTCGATGATCCGGCCATCGCGCGACACTGGATTGACCTGGGCGCCGCCAGCATCACCACCAACCGTCCCGAATGGCTGCGGGAGCAGTTGAGCCAGTAGGAGGCGAACGGCCTCCGGCCGGCTTGATTCACTCCGGGGCGTTGTCGCCCGCCAGCAGGGCCCGGGCGCCGCTTTCGTCGATCAGCAGCGATTTCAGCAACCCGCCGCGCAGCGCGGCCCGGACGGCCGGAGCGCGATCGGCGCCGGCGGCGATCCCGATCACCTGTGAGATCTTGCGCAGGTATTCCAGTTCGATGCTGATCGTCCGATCCCGCCAGCGGGACTTGCATTCGCGGCCGGCGGCATCGAAGAAGCGGCCACAGATCTCGCCCACGGCACCTTGCGCGCGGAGTTGGGCGATATCCCCGCCACTGAGCACGCCGCGCTCGACGTAGACGGAACTCGCGAGACCGCCCACGCCGACGATGGCGGCGTCCGCCTGCTTCATCCGTTGCCACACGAACCGGATTTGTTCCGAGGCGAGGAAGACGTCGCGGGTCTTCTTGTCGACGGTGAAGGCCGGCGTGCTCAGGGTGAGAAACTCGCCGCCCCAGCGCTTGACCATCGAACGTCCCAGTTCGAGCGCGTCGACGGAAGAGATGTTGGAGTCGATGCTGCCCATCGCCTGCACCACGGTGAGCCGGTGCAATCCGCCCCGGCGGAAGCGCTGTACCACCTCGGCGACGCTGCGGCCGCCCCCGACGGCGACGATGCCGGCCGCCGGCAGGAGCGAGGCGACATAAGGGGCGCCGAAGTGGCCGACGGTCTGCCGGGCGGATTCGCCGCTGGCCTCCTTCGCCGTCCGGATCACCGCGGCGCACTTCAGGCCGAAGCGGCTGCACACATCGTGTTCGAGCTGTTCGTGGCGCGACTGGTAATGGTCGACCGCGATGCGGACAATGCCGCGCGCCAGCGCGGTGGCCAGCAGGCGGGAGATCTTCGTCTGGGAAACGCGGACCAGGCTGGCCACCTCCGTCTGGCCGAGTCCGTCGACATAGTAGAGCGAGGCGGCCAGGCGCAGGATGTCGTCGGAATAATCGGCTTTTTTGGGCATGGCGGCGGTGGAAGCAGGTTGGGGCGCGTTCGCGGGAGGTCTGCCATCGGTGCCGGAGGGGCGCACTTCAGGCAAATAATTAAGCGCATAAACTTTTCACTCGCCAAGGGCGGAGTCTGCTTGCAGCCCTTGCCGCCATGACCCTGCCTGACCGTTCCTACCCCGTTGGTTTCCTGGCCCTGGCGATCGTCGCCAGTGTCGCCGCCCAATCCGTCACTCCCCCCGCCCCCGCCGCCGAGGCGGTCAAGCTGGAGGCTTTTGTCGTCACCGGCTCGAACATCCGCCGCACGGATGCCGAGACCGCGCTGCCGATCACCGTCATCGAACCCGTCGAGATGGACGCGCGCGGGGCCGCCACGATGGCCGAGTTGTTCGAGACGCTCAACGCGGCGGAGCCCTCGGCCATCACGGAAATCAACAACGGCCCGCAACTGGCCCGGGGCGATGTGGCCTCGGTCGATCTGCGGGGCATCGGCTCGGGCAGCACCCTCACGCTGCTGAACGGCCGCCGGATGGCGCCGCATCCCATCTCGATGGCGGAAAACGGCGTCCCCTCGCTGGCCGTAAACATCAACGCGATCCCGCGGAGCCTCATCGACCGCGTCGAAATTCTCCGCGACGGGGCTTCGGCGATCTACGGCGCCGACGCCTCGGCGGGGGTGATCAACAACCTGGTGTCCCGCACCTTCAGCGGCCGGCAGGCGAGTCTGCGCGGTTCCATGACCCAGCACGGCGGAGCCAACGAAATCGGGGCGACGATTGCGGAGGGTTTCAAACGCGGGCCGACGCACTTCTCGGTCGCCCTCGATTATTTCCACCGTGATGCGCTGCCGGCCTCCCGCCGCAAGTTCGCGAGCAGGTCCGATCAGCGTCTCAGCCAGAACCTGCCCGCCCCGTGGAATGGGTTGCCGCTGGTCGATGCCAACGGCACGACGGTGCGCGACAACGATTTTGCCAACACCAACAACGTCAACCAATGGGGCCAGTGGCAGCGCGGCTTCATCCAGCCCGATTACCTGACGTTCGTGGGTTCCCGGCCCACGGGCAATACGGGCATCACCACCAGCACGACCCCTCCCCCCGGGGTCGCCACCATGGCGACGACGGGCATGTTCTACCTCTGGCCCGATCCGACCGGAGCCGTCAGTTTTAAGCAGACCGCCCTGTCCAAGAACATCGACAGTCCGGAAAACGCGACCTACTCGAATTGGAACCAGTGGAAGATCCTCGTGCCGGCGACCGACCGGTTTCAGTTCGCCACTTTTATCGATCGCCCCCTCAACGACCGCATCGACGCTTTCGGCGACCTGGTGTTCTACCGCGCTTACAGCCGCACCGGCCGTGAGCCGGTCAATTTCAAGAACACGGACGACCAGGGAATTTACCTGCCGGCCGCGAACCCGTGGAATCCGTTTGGCGTGCGCTTTTACCATCCGGCCGGTGCGCCCAATGCCGACGGCACGCCGCGGCTCGTGGGGACGCCCGCCGACGTGTCGCTGTGGACGGGCATCTCCCCCGGTCAGAACGCGGAAGCGGCCGGCGGCGGGTTCAAGCCGCGCGTCACCGAGGTGTGGAGTTATTCGTGGCGCGCGCTGGGTGGCCTGCGCGGCAAACTCGGCCAGACGTGGGAGTGGGAGAGCGCGTTGCTGGCCTCGGGGGCGCAGACGCATGAGTACGAGCATTTCCAGGTGCGGGAGTCCCGGCTGCGGCGCGCGCTCGACCGCACCGATGGCACCGCCTTCAACCCCTTCCCGGTCACCTTCAAGATCGTCAACAACCAGATCGTGACCGACAAGGCGTACGTCAACCCGGCGGCGGTGTTGGATCCCATCTACGACGACGAGGATCGCTTTGGGCGCACCGGCCTCTTCCTGTGGGACCTGAAGGCCAACGGCCAGCTCTGGCGGCTGGGTGGTGGCGGTCGCATGGGGGTCGCCACCGGCGCCGAGGTGAGATACGAGACCTACCGCGACGGGCGGGCGGCGTACGTCGGACTCAACCCGCCCGGGTCCGGCGCGGAATTTCCGTATTTGCGGGAAGGGGACAACGACTTCCTCGCGCTCAGCTCCAATGTGCCGATCGACGCGGCGCAGACCATCTACGCCACGTACCTGGAGACGGCGTTTCCGTTCGTGACCAGTGAGAATCGCAAGCCGCTGATCGAGGCGATCGAGCTCACGCTGGCCGGCCGGTTCGAGCATTTCTCCATTCACGGCCAGACGACGAAACCCAAGGCGAGCCTCGTCTGGAAGCCGGCGCGGTGGCTCAAGTTGCGCGCCTCCGCTGCGGAATCGTTCCGCGCGCCCAATCTCGTCCAGACCAACATCACGCCGCTGCGACGGCAGATTTCGGCGGCCGATCCCTACCGCTCCGAGGTGACCGGCCTGGCGTCCGACGGCACCGCCCAGCGCGTCGTGTTCCGCCAGGGCAACGAGAATCTCCAGCCGGAAGAGGCGAAGACCTGGGTGGTCGGTTGCGTGATCGACGTGCCGGGGGTGCGGGGACTTTCGCTGGCCTTTGATTACTTCCGGTTGAACCAGAACAGCGTGATTGAGAACATCGGGGCGCCGACGACGTTGCGGCGCGACGAACTCTATCTTGATCTTGCCACCCAGGCGGCCCTCGCCGCGGGCAAGCCGATCGACCAAATCGACCTCGGCTCCGGTACGGCCGGCTACCAGGGGTACAAGTCGGTGACCCGCCAGCCGGTGACCGCCGCGGATCGCGCCGCTTACGCGGCCTACAACGCCCGCCAGACCAACAACGCCGCGAAGCGGGCGCCGGTGGGCGAGTTCGAGAGCCTGATCGACAATTACGTCAATCTCAGCGGCCGCGACATCGAGGGCTACGAAATCGGGCTCCAGTGGCGGGGGCCGAAGACGCGGCTGGGCCAGTTCACCTTCAGCGGCGACACCACGCACTACCTCCGGCGCGAGTCGCAGGGGGATCCGCAGTCCGCCGTGCTCGACGAGCTCAACCGCAACGGTCGCGTGGCCTGGCGGGCCAGCGCCTCGATCGCCTGGCGCCGCAACGCCTGGTCGGCGGGGTGGTTCTCCAGCTACTTCGGCAAATTCGTCGACACCTCGGCGGCCACGACGCTCGCCGTGTACACGGCGCTGGGGAGCCCCGACTACATCAGTGTCTTCAACGACAACGGCATCACCCGCTACGTGCTGCGGGTGGATCCGTTCATCAATCATAATGCGTGGATTTCGTACCGTTTCGGCAGTGGCGCGCATCGCTGGCTGCAGGGCCTGACCGCGCGATTCGGCCTGAACAACGTCTTCGACACCGAGCCTTCGCTGGCGGACGAGACCTATGGCTATGCCGGAGGCGGGGCCAATCCGCGCGGCCGGCAATTCACGTTCGATCTCTCCCGCAAATTCTAACTCCGTGCCGCCACCGCGGCGTATCCCTTTTGTAGTTATGCAACGTGACACCGCCTTGGCCCGGCTTCGGGCGGGAGACGAGACCTTCGACATCCTCATTGTCGGCGGCGGCGCCAGTGGCCTCGGGGCCGCGGTCGACGCCGCGGCCCGCGGTTACCGCACGGCGCTCATCGAACAAGGCGATTTTGCCCAGGGCACCTCGAGTCGCTCCACGAAACTCGTGCATGGCGGGGTGCGTTATATGGCGCAAGGCGACCTCGGGCTGGTGATGTCGGCCCTGCGCGAACGCGGGCGGTTGCGGAAGAACGCCCCGCATCTCGTGCAGGCCACCCCCTTCGTCATTCCGAACTACTCGTGGTGGGAGGGCCCCTATTACGCCTTTGGCATGACGCTCTACGACCAGCTGGCGGGGAAGTGGTCCTTCGGTCGTTCGCGGCGGCTCAGCCGTGACGAGACTTGTGCCCACCTGCCGACGGTCGAGACCGACCAACTTGCCGGCGGCGTGCTCTACTATGACGGCCAGTTCGACGACTCGCGTCTGGCCATCAACCTGGCGCAGACCGCCGCCGAGCACGGGGCCGCCCTGGTGAATTATTGCGCGTGCACCGGCCTGCTGAAGGAGCACGGCCGCGTGGCCGGCGTGCGGGCGCGCGAGCTTGAGACGGGCGCCGAATTCGAGGTGAAGGCCAGGGTGGTGATCAATGCGACGGGCGTGTTCGTGGACGAGGTGCGTCGATTTGACGAACCGGCGGGTTCTCCGCTGGTCGCAATCAGCCAGGGGATTCATCTCGTGTTGCCCAAGGAATTTTTGCCCGGCGCGAGCGCGTTGATGATTCCGAAGACGGCTGACGGCCGGGTGCTCTTTGTGATTCCGTGGCACGAGCGGCTGATGGTCGGCACGACCGATACGCCCGGGGTGGCCGCCTCCCTCGCGCCGCGCGCCTTGCCCGATGAGATCAACTTCATTTTGGAGCACGCGCGACGGTACCTCGCGCGGGATCCGGGGGAAGACGATGTGCTGAGCGTTTTTGCCGGATTGCGACCCCTCGTGCGTCGCGGGGGCCAGGGCAACACCGCCCAGCTCTCGCGCGATCACACGATTCTGGTTTCGCCGGGCAAACTCGTCACGCTCACCGGCGGGAAGTGGACGACGTACCGCAAGATGGCTGAAGATGTGATTGATCACGCCGCGCGGGTCGGAGGGCTGGCGCCGCGACCGTGCCCCACGGCGGAACTGGCGATCCATGGTGCAGGGATGGCCCAACCGCCGTCGGCGGACTTTGCGATCTACGGGAGCGACGCGCCCGGGTTGACCGCGCTCCTGCGGTCGGACCCCGCCCTCGGCCAACGGTTGCACGAGGGGGTTGCGATTCGAGGGGCAGAGGTGATCTGGCACGCGCGGGAGGAAATGGCGCGGACGGTCGAGGATGTGCTGGCGCGCCGCACCCGGACGCTCGTGTTGGGGGCGCGGAATTCCATCGCGGCGGCGCCGGCCGTCGCCCGGTTGTTGGCGCGCGAGCTGAATCGCGATACGGCCTGGGTCAATGCCCAGGTTGCCGCCTACACGGCTCTGGCCCGGCAGTGGATGTTGGGCGACAAGGGCGGGCCGGTTACGGGTGCGGCTCCGGTTTGGGCTGGCCGTCGACCGGCGATGCCACAGACGTAGACCCGTGTTTTCCCTGCTCCAGCCCGCCCCGGTCGCTCCGGCGCTGCCGCCCGAACGGGTCGGTCCCGAATACCGGCGGCTGCGCTGGCAGGTGTTCGCCGGCATCTTCATCGGCTACGCGGCATACTATCTGGTGCGGAAGAACTTCGCGCTCGCGATGCCGGATATTCTGAAGGAGCACCCGGAGTATTCGAAGGCGGCGCTCGGTTCGGCGATGACGGGGCTGTCGATCGCGTACGGCGTGTCGAAGTTCATCATGGGCTCGGTGTCGGATCGCAGTAATCCGCGCTGGTTCATGTCGATCGGGCTGCTGCTCACGGCCGGGGTGACGTTCGCGTTTGGGACCATTCCGGCGATTTATGGCTCCTTGTTCGCCATCGTCGCCCTGCAGACGCTGAACGGCTGGTTCAACGGCATGGGCTGGCCGCCGTGCGGCAAGACGATGGTGCATTGGTGGAGCACGAAGGAGCGCGGCGTGATCGTGTCGATCTGGAATGTTGCGCACAACGTCGGGGGCGGATTGGTGGCCCGGCTTGCGCTGATCGGCGTGGTGTTGTTCGGCGACTGGGGGGCGAAATTCTATTTCCCCGCGCTCGTGGCGGCGCTGGTCGCGATCCTGATCGTCTTCCTGCTGCGGGACACCCCGCAGAGTTGCGGACTGCCGCCGATCGAGGAGCACCGGAATGACTATCCCCCCGACTATTCCGCGGCGCACGAGCGCACGCTCTCGTTCCGGGAAATCTTCCTGGGCCATGTGCTGGGCAACAAATATCTCTGGGCCATCGCGGTGGCCAATGCGTTCGTGTACTTTGTGCGTTATGGAGTGGTGGACTGGATTCCGACCTACCTGCAAACGGCCAAGGGTTTTTCGTTCCAGCAATCGAGCTTCGCGTGGACGGCCTTTGAATTTGCGGGCATCCCCGGCACGATTCTGTGCGGTTGGATGTCCGACCGGATCTTCAAGGGCAGCCGGGCCCCGGCCACGATCCTGTTCATGGCGCTCACCCTGGCGGGGTTGGTCGTCTATGGGCTCAACCGCCACGGCCCGCTCTGGATCGACGTGGCGGCGTTGATCGCGATCGGATTTTTCGTTTACGGTCCGATCATGATCATCGGGCTCCATGCCCTCGACCTGGTGCCGAAGAAGGCGGCGGGAACCGCGGCGGGCTTTACGGGCTTCTTTGGTTACGTCTTCGGCTCGGCCATCGCCGGGACCGGCGTCGGCTGGATTGCCGACCATTGGGGTTGGGGTGGCGTCTTTGGCGCGATGATCGGTTGCTGCCTGCTTACGATGGCCTTCAGTGCCCTGACGCTCGGGCACCAGACCACCAGCCAGGCCAAGGCGCCATGAGATCGTTTTTGCCCGCGCCTGGCGCACGAACCCTCCCCGATCCCTTGCCTCATCCATGAAAACTCGATTTGCCTGCCTCGTGATCCTTGGTGCGGGAGTAGGGGTGGCGTCCGGCGCCACGCCCCTGGTCATCGCTCATCGCGGGGCGAGCGGTTACCTGCCCGAGCACACGCTCGAGGCGAAAGCCTACGCGCACGCCCTCGGCGCCGATTACCTCGAGCAGGATCTCGTGCTCACGCGCGACGACGTGCCGGTCGTGCTCCACGACATCTATCTCGATACCGTCACCGACGTCGCGCAAAAGTTTCCCGACCGGAAGCGGTCCGACGGTCGCTATTACGCGCTCGACCTGACGCTCGCCGAGCTGAAGGAGTTGCAGGTGCGCGAGCGCTTCAACGCGAAGACCGGCGCCCCGGTGTATCCGGGACGTTACGACTCCAAGGCGACGCCCGCGGTCTTTCAGATTTCGACCCTGGAGGAGGAACTGCAATTGATTCAGGGGCTCAACCGGAGCACTGGGCGGGGCGTGGGCATTTATCCCGAAATCAAACAGCCGCAGTGGCATCGCGGGCAGGGACACGATATCAGCCGGATCGTGCTGCCGATCCTCGCGCGCTACGGGTACGCGACGAAGGCGGACGCGTGCTTCTTGCAGTGTTTTGAGCTGGCGGAAGTGCGCCGCCTGCGCGGCGAGTTGGGCTGGCAGGGCCGGCTCATCCTGTTAATCGAGGCGAAGGCGAAAGGGGCGGACGGCACGGATTACGCGTTTCTTTGCTCGCCGGCGGGAATCAAGGAACTCGCCAATCTGGTCGACGGCCTCGGGCCGGCGTTTGGCCGCATTGTCACCTGGCCGGCGCCGGGCGCGGCGCCGAAATTCACGGAGCTGGTCAAGCTCGCGCATGCCGCGGGACTGGCGGTGCATCCCTACACGGTGCGGCGCGACGATTTGCCGAAAAACTGCCCGACGGTCGAGGCGCTGCACGACGCGCTGTTCCGCGAGGCGGGCGTCGACGGGGTGTTCACCGACTTTACCGACGTGACCGCGGCGTGGTTGCGCGGGGCGCGCATGGATTCGCGGCGGCTGCCGTGAGCGCAAGGCGGGAGCCGGCTGCTCGGGAGGTGCTCAAACCGCCAGCGACTCGCCAGGCTTGAGGGCGCGGACGGTGTGGCCGGACTTGGCGGCGAGCTGGGCGAAGGCAGCTCCGTCCTGCGCGATGATGGGCCACGTGTTGTAGTGCATGGGCACGGCCACTTTCGGTTTCAGGAAATCGAGCGCGGTGACGGCATCCTCCGGGCCCATGGTGAAATTGTCGCCGATGGGCAGCATCGCGAGATCGAGCCCCGCGCGGCCGATGAGTTGCATGTCGAGAAACAGCGCGGTGTCGCCGGCGTGGTACAACGTCTTGCCGTCGGCCTGGAAAAGGAGCCCGCAGGGCACGCCGAGATAGATGGGGTGAAGGCCGGCCTCGGCGCTCGAGGTATGGTGGGCGATCGTGAGTTTGACGCGGCCGAAGGGGAAAGTGTGAGCGCCGCCCGGGTTCATGCCGTGGGTCTTGGCTCCCTTGGCGGCGAAATACTCCGCGATTTCGTAGTTGGCGACGATGGTGGCGCCGTTGTGCTTGGCGATTTCCAGGGCGTCGCCGGTATGATCCTCGTGGCCGTGCGAGAGGAGGATCGCATCGCAGTGCAGGTCGGCCGCCTGGGCCGCGGCGGTCGGGTTGCCGGTGAGAAACGGATCGATGAGCAGACGGGCCTGGCTGGTCTCGACGAGGAAGGCGGAGTGTCCGAGATAGGTGAGTTTCATCGGGAGTTAAAGGTTAAGGGACAGGTTATTAAATCCGGATGAAGTTGCCAGCCCGGGTTGGGGTTGGTGGGCCGGTGCTATAGTCACTTTCCCGTGAAATCCCGCGCAAAATGCGCAAGATTTTGAAATTCGAAGCACGAATGCCGAAATTCGAAACAAACTCGAAGGGCAAAAGCAGAAAACTCCAAACGCAGAGCCGGCGTTGCACCGGTTTTCGGTT
>JBBRWR010000130.1:0-21256 GCA_038249085.1 Opitutales bacterium | reverse complement strand
TGGGGGGGGCATCTCACCATGGAGCCTCCATCTCCCACTCCATCGTTCCCTTCGCCTTCTCACGCTCCCTGCATTCCTGCAGCATCCAGCAACACGGATTCTAGTTGGCGCCGACCACGGATTCTAATTGGCGCTGGACAGCCGTGCCGCCTCAGCCTGCGATATTTGCGGCTTGGTTTGATTTAATTGCCGTGGCAACATGTCCGATGAATCGGGCACTTGTAGGACACATGCAAGAAAAATTAGACACATTGTCCTTATTTTTGGACAGACTAGAGTCACTCCGTAAGCGCCAAAATTGGAGCTATGTCACTCTGGCGCGCGAGACGAGAATTTCCCGTTCTTTGCTCTACGGTATCAAAAAAGGATCCCTGCCTCTGTCCAGAAAAATGCACACGCGGCTCTGTGAAGCGGAGGAGCGAGCCGGGGTAATGCCAGCAGCGTCAGAGCCGAAAGCGCTGCTCGATTGGTTGCTTGATCGCGGGGATTTAGCGACGCTGATCGGCCGGCTGGGAGAACTGCATAAAGACGGGACATTGTCACCGGTCCAAAAATGGGAACTGGCCACCTATATTATCCCGAAGTTACAAATGCGCTTAGACGCTGAAAAATGAAATCCTCGCCATGAAAACGCTCCTACCCGTAGTCACCCTCGCGGCGCTTTCCGCCGCTGCTTTCTGTTTCGCCGCCACCGAAAAATCCGACCTCACCCTCAACGATGGTCGCGTGCTCAAAGGCGCGCACATCGTGGCGATCGGCAATGAGCAGGTGTCGATCGTGCACGCTGGCGGCTCCGTCACTGTTTTGGCGGACTTGGTTCCGCTCGATGTCCTCACGCAACTCCGATAACCCGACCCGCCATGATGCTCAACGCCCCCGCCTCCGGACCGCGCTTTACCGATGGCAAGCTGCGCTTTCAAAACCCGCAGAACGGTTATGTCGAAGTGCTCGGCACGCCTTGGGTGTGGGCGCTGCTCTTCGGCGTGTTCTACTTTGCCGCCAAGGGCGTCTGGGCGCATGCCGTAATTGGAATCGTCGCGGGTTTCATTACCTATGGGGTTTCGTGGATCATCTATCCTTTTTTCGCCGAATCGATCATGCGCACCTATTATCTGCGCCGCGGCTGGCAGGAACTGAAGTGATCCCGGCTGGCGCAGCCCGCCGCTAAGGTTTTCGCTTCGTGCGAAAATCCCCACGCGCGCCAGCCGCGCCACGGCACATGGCGGGTCGTGAATGATTCTGGCAGCGTGGCGGGTGCATGACGCCCGCCGCATCGCTTTCCGCCGCCTTGAGCCTGTCTCCTGCGCTGGCGGCTTCCTTCACCCCTATTTCCGAGGATTTCCAGCTCAACGTCTGGAATCTCATGGTGCTGGCCGCGGCGATCATCGCTCTCCTGGCCTCATTCCGCCGCAAGCTTCCCCTCGAGAGCGAGCTGGTGAAGCTGCAGGGCGCGATCGATGGGCTGCAAAAGAGCGTGGAGGCCCTCACCCGGGCCGAGCGATCGCACGCCGGCCACGAGACCGAGATCGCCTCGCTGCGCAGCAAGATCACCCTGCTGGAATCCCGCCGCGAGGAAGATCTGCGCGCCCAACGCAACTACACCCGCGAGACGACCCACGCGTTGTTTACCAAACTCGATGAAAACAGCTCCAAGACCCATCAAAAACTCGACAACTTTACCTCCTCGGTAAACACGATCTTCCGCGACATCGCGGCCGACATCGGCGCCTTGAAGGAGGCGGCGAAATCGCGATGAGCCCCGCCGAACAAGCCCAGGAGCGCCGGGAGGCGTGCCGCCGCGCGGTGCTTGGCTTCCTCGCCGAACGCCAGCAGGTGGCCCAGCACGCGAAGACGATTTGCCGCCGCCTGAACGACGGCCACGAAAACGACTATGCCGATGCCGAGGTCGAGGGCGCCCTGGCCTTCCTTGCCGGCACCGAGCCGCCCCTCGTCAAGGCCATCCCCGATCCCATGGGCGCCACCCGCTACTACCAGGCCACCGCCGCCGGCGTCCTCGCCCACGAACGCCGCGCCTGATTCCCGGCTCCTTTCCAGCTTTCCACATCCCACCGCCCGCTCCCTCCTATGAAAAACATCCGCTCCCTCTGTCTCTTCATGGCGATCTCCACGCTCGCCCTATCCGTCTTCGCCCAGACGGTCATCGAAAACGTCGCCCCGGTCCCGGCCGACGATGGATCTTCGATGACCACGCTCATCTCGATCGCCATCGCCCTGGTCTCCGGCCTGATCGCGATCTGGCAGAACAAGCAGGCGTCGACCGCCCGCAAGATCACCGCCTCGATCGTGCTCGGCGTGGAGCAGGCCACGAAGCTGCCGCAGGTGGCGGCGGCGGAAAAGCAGATCAAGGCCACCATTCGCCAGCACGCGCAGGATGCCGGCATCCAGCCCCTCCTCGATCGCCTGGTGCAGAATCTCACCTGATTTGCCGTTTTCACTCTTCCGTGTGTCAATCGCCCTCGCGCTTCTCGCTCTCGCCGGTGCGCTCGCTCCGATCCTGGTACTCTGGGCGCGCCGTCGCGCTGCGCCCACGGCAGACGAGCGCCGCGACGATCGCGCCGCCGACTTCGCCGCCGCCGAAGCCACGATTGCCGAATTTGAGCGGCGCGGCGATTTTGCTTCTGCTGATGCTCTGCGTCGTCAGTTGCTCGAGCGGGCCGCGCCCCAGCGTGCAGCCGGCGACGGGGACGGCGCTGGGCAACGCCTACCGCCTCCTGCTCCCGCCCGGGACCGCGATCACTCTGCCTGATGCGGCCACCGCGGCCCAGGTTCGCGCCATCGCCTACAACGAACTCTCCCCAATCGGCCATCGGCAGTCGGCAATCGAAAATGCCGCTCTGACGCTGCGATCACCCATGCAGCTGGTGAGTCCGGCCTACATCGCCGAGCGCAACGCGACCGAGCTCCGCCTCCTGCGCGAGCTCGCCGATGCCAAGGCGGAGCGTGCCCGCACGCCCTGAGTCTCTCCCTCTCTTCCGCATGACCGTCACCCGTACCGGCAAGATCGCCCGCTGCCCGCCGCCCATCCGCGACGAGGTCAACCGGCGCATGCATGAGGGCCAGTCGGGGCGCAAGATTCTCGCCTGGCTGAATGCCGATGCGGATGTCTTAAAGGTCCTCGACGAGTATTTCCACGGGGAACCCGTGACTGACGGCAATCTGTCCGAATGGCGCAAGGGCGGCTATGCCGAATGGCTGCAGCGTCGCGACCGCGTCGCCCAGCTCGGGGAGCTCGCGCAATACGCGGCCCGGCTCGGCGAGGCGGCCGGCGGCAGTCTCACTGATGGCTCCGCCGCCATCATCGGCGGGCGCATCCTGGAGAAATTGGAGGACCCCGCGGCCGAGCTCGGCGAGCTCACCAAGGCCCTGGTCGCCCTCCGTCATACCGATCTCGAAGCGCGCAAGGCGCGGCAGCGCGAACGGATGCTCGATCAGAAGGAGCGCACCGTGGCGCTGGCGGAGAAACAATTCCAGCTCCGCTTCTGCGAGACCTATATCGACTGGGCCGAAGATCGGCGGGCGCTGGAAATCGCCACCGGCAAGGCGAAGAAGCCCATCCGGATCGAGCAGCTCCGGCAGCTCATGTTTCCCCAGCTTGAACCGCTCGATCCCAAACCCATCAACGAAACATGAGCTACCGTCTTTACCTGGGCAGCGAGTTGGCGAACATGGCGACCCTGCAATTTCCCCGCGCGTGGAATCCGGCGGTGATGAACGTCCTTTATTGCGCCACGACGCGCGAGTGGATCGATGGACCTTTCGCCAAATACTTCCGCGATTACCTGACCGCCCGGGGCGATCTCGTATGGAAGACACGAGGCAACCAATGCGAGCACTTCGCCCTGCGCGCCGCGCTCGAGGCGGTGCACCTCTTCTCGCACATGGAAGATCCGCAAATCCCCGCGGAGGCGGAATCGCTCGCCGTGATGGCCTGCAAATACTTCCGGTCCGACGGCAAGGGCTGGCACGAGGCCAATCTCTGGCTGCTCGCCGGCATCTGGGAGCCATGGGAGCCGCAGACGCAGACGTTTTTCACGTTCACGCCTGATGAACGCAACACCGTGCAGCAACTGCTCCTGCCATGAAAAAGAAACTCGGCGCGTGGGTGAGCCTCCTCATCGTGACGATCTACCTCGCCCTCGCGGCCGCCGAGGTGGTCACGGTGTGCACGGGCTGCGCCAGCACCGGCGGTCCCGCCCTGCCCAAAGACATCCCGGTGCAGTTGGAGCCGGCACCCTGACCGAGTCTCCGCCTCTCTCCGTCTCCCTGTCTCTCCGCCTCTCCCCCTCTCCGCCTCTCCCCGTCTCCTCGTCTCTCCGCTATGCTCCGCCCCGACCGCCAACCGCTGATCCCCGGCCGTCTCTACCAGGATGAGGCGTTCCGCGTGATCCTGCGCCGGCTCTTCTACCTCTGGGCGCGGCAGACTGGGAAATCGTACGAGTTTGGGCGCGAGAGTTTCAACGAGATGATGCAGTTTCGCGGACGCATGATCACGTTTTTGTCGGCGAGCGTCACGCTCGGCACCGAACTGCTCCGCAAGGAAGTGCAGGTGTGGCAGACGATGCTCGTGAAGATGCGGGAGGCGGCGGCGAAGGGGGAATGTCTCTTCAAGAGCAACGGCCTCGAAGTGATCGAGGACCTCGATGCGCTCACCGACCTCTTCGTCGCCCAAAAGCTCGAAACCCAGCTATGGCACGACCGCACCACCTGCTCGCGCACGCGCGTGATCGCGCCCAATCCCGACACCGCGGTCGGTTGGACCGGGTCGATCTATTTCGACGAGGTGGGCCGCGCGCCCAACGCCCAGGCCGTGCTCGAAGCCATCGTGCCCTTCATGCGGTCCAATCCGGATTTCCGCTTCCGGCTCGCGACGACGCCTCCGCCTGACGACAAGCACTATACCTTCGAACTCTTCGCGCCTCCGGCCGGCCTGGAGTTCCCGGTCAACCCCAAGGGCAACTTCTACCGGAGCGCGGCCGGAATCATGGTCCACCGAGTCGACATCGACGATGCGGTCGCGGCCGGGCTGAAGGTGTACCATCCCGACACCGGGGCGGAGATCACGCCGGCGGAAGATCGGGCGTTGTCGTTCGATCGCTCGGCGTGGGATCGCAACAACAAGCTCAGCTTTTTGGCGGGTGGCACGGCGGCCGTGAGCCTGGCGGCGATCGCGAGGGCGATGGACCTCGGCCGCGACCAATGCGCGGGCAATAACATCACCGAGGAGATCGCGGCGTGAAGATCGCCTATCAGGATGGCTCGGTGACGCTGTATCACGGCGACGCCCCGGACACACACCAAAACCACGCGGCGGCGCCGGTCCAGACCGGCGCCGCTGCCATGGTGCCATGAAACTCCTCTGGACCCGCCATGCCGAGCGCCAGCTCGCGAATCGAACCTCCCTCTTTGCCGATGAGGTGTTGCTCTACTTCGAGTTTGGCGCCGCCGTACTCACGCGTGAGGAGCGCAACGGCACGCGCGAGTACATCATTTTCTCGCCCAAGGATCGGGAGACGTACGCCATCATCCTCGCCCGCGATCACCAGGTGCTCACCATCATGCCCATCAAGTGGCGCCGCATCGCGCCGGGATTTCTCGACCAGGCGCGCCAGCTCTGGGCGGAAAAGATGGAGGCGGTCACTTGAGTACCCGCCGGCCCATCGTCCGCCTCGAGGATGTGCTGCCCAATGGATGGCTCGCGCTCTTCTCGCCCCATCACCGGCGCATCGCCATTGGTGTCGATCTGGCCACGACCACCAAGGCCAAGAGCAATCACACCTCCGTCGCCGTCGGTCAGCAGGTCGGCATGATGAACTTTGCGCGCGTCGTGCTGCGGTTCAAAAACGACGATCCCGCGGTGCTTCGCGCGCTGCTGCGGTTCATCCTCGATGACTTGAGGGCGGCCGGCCTCAGCGCCCGCCGGCTCTGCATCGACGCCACTAACGAGCGTTTCTTCGCTGCCGACCTGCGGCGGGAGTTTGCCGGCTGGGTGCCCGTCGAACTCATCATCAACTCGGAGAAGACGAGTTACGGCGGCGAGGAGATGATCTGGAAGAACTACCTGGCCAATCTCTTCATCAATACGATCGACGATGGCTACATCGCGCTCCCGTCGGGCAAGTGGCTGCAGACCGACATCCGCCAGACGGTCAAGGACCGCGGGTCGTTCGTGTGCGAGGTGATCGAAGACGGCGGCCATGGCGATTGCCACCGTGCGATCGAGAACATGCTACATGGCCTGGTCGCGAAGGGCGGCCCGGCCGAAATCTCGGCGGCCCAGGTCGGCAGCTACGGCGCCGGCGCGGGTACCAACCCCAATCGCGAACGCGGCCGGCTCAAGTCACGCTCCCGCCCGGGCGGACCCCGCCGACCCATTTAACCAGGACCCATCATGCTTTCTCTCGAACAACACGTCTCCCGCTTGATCCGCTGGTTTAACGACCGATTGCCTGCCCGGCGCCGGACGCTTCTTGATGTCCGCCGGCTCCCCCGCGTCGAAGCCGGCGACCTGGATGTGGATCGCTTGCACGCCATCATCGATGCGGCCAAGAGCGGCGATCTGTCGGAGATGTTCGCCCTCTACCTGGAAATGGTGATGACCGGCTCCCACCTGCAGGGCCGTTTCATGGAGCGCAAGGAAGCCGTCCTGAGCGACAGCCTGAGCGTCCAGCCCGTCGACAAGAAGAATCGCGACGACGTCGCCGCCGCCGCGGCCGTGGCCGACTTGATCGAGCAATGCCGCGATTGGGAAACGGCCCTGGCGCACCTCCTCGACAGCGTGCTGTACCCGGTCGCCCTGGTGGAAAAAACCTATCGGCTCAGCAGCCGGGTATTGCCGGTCGAAGGCGGCGCGCCGGTGAAACTGCAGTACGAATTGGCCAACCTCACGGTCGTGCCGCATGACCTCCTCGATTTTCGGCAGGGACGGCTGATGCTTCGCGAAACTGACAGTCTCGGTCAGCCCAATTCCGAAGTCTTCGAACCGGAGACCGGTCGCTATATCGTGTATCGGGGCCATCTGCTCGGCGCCCCGGACAACTTCGGCGGACCGATGCGCAGCCTGATCTTCTGGTGGCTGCTCGGTCACATGGGCCGCGACTGGTGGGCCCGCTACCTCGAGCGCTATGGTGCGCCCTTCCTGGTCGGCAAGTACGACCAATCCGACGATGCGACCCGCATTACGCTGCAGAACGCCTTCGCGGTGGCCACGAAGCTGTGGGGTCTCACGGTCAGCCGAGAAACGGAAGTGGAGCTGGTGGAGGCGTCGAACAGCTCGGGCGATGCGTTCGACAAATGGAAAACCGTCTGCAACGAGGAAATCTCCAAGCTGATCGGTGGGCAGACGCTGTCGTCGGACGCGAAGGCGACCGGCATGGGTTCCGGCGTTGCCAACAATCAGAGCGAGGTGCGGTCCGACAAGCGGAAGAGCGATTCGCGACGGCTTGGGGCCTGCCTGCGGCATGAACTCTGCGCTCAATTCCTGCAGATCAACGGCCTCAAGGGCCGGATTCCGAAGCTCGTCTGGGCGTCGGATACTCCTGACGAGGCGAAGAGCACCGGTGAGTCGTTGAGTGCGCTCAAACAGGCGGGCCTCGAGCCGGCCGACGAAGCGCTGCCGGTGATTTCGGATAAAATGGGTTTCCCGGTGCAACGTTCGGAGAAACCGGACCCGGCGGCGGCGCTGCAGACATTCAGTGCGCCGGCGCATCGGGTTTCCCGGCGTGAGCAGGCCGATGTCGCCAACGAAACGATCGTGCGCGGGGCTGCTGCGGAGCTGGCGCCGGCGATGCGCACGGCCCATGCACCGATCGTGCAACTCATCGCGCGGTCCCATTCGCCCGAAGAGGCGATCGCGCGGGTGGAGGCCTACTGTGCGGCCCTGGACCCAGTTGAGGCGGCCGAAGTGATCGAGCGCAGCCTGGCGGCGTTTGCGGCAAATGGGTGCGTGGTGTCGGGACGCTGACCCATTTCAAACATTATCGGCGGGGAAGGAAAGTGCCCTCCGCCACAAATGTTTGAAACCCCCGCCCGGCGCCCAGATTATCAGAGGTAGCCGGACCCGATCCTACCAGATCCGACCCGTTCCAATCATTTCGGGGGATCACGGGAGCGCCGCCGGCTACCGGATGTCGTTGGAAGAACGGGTCAAGGACGGCGATATCACCGACGACGCGGCGAGCCGGAAGATTCGGCGGAGCCTGTGGGCCGGTCCGGTGGTGACGATCGTTGGGGTCGCCCTACTGATTTATTTTATCGTGGAATAAGGATGCGTTCGAGCGCCCTGCAGGCCTGTTCGCTCCCGCGTTCGGCCCGGACGCGGGCGCCGAGTTGGGAGGCGGTGGTGGCGGTGCCGGCTGGGTTCAAGACGAGGCGCAGTTCCCGCGCGACGGACTCGGTGCGGTAGCGACGGCGGGAGAGGGTGCGCGCGACACCGAGGCGGGTGACGCGGGCGGCGTTGTCGAACTGATCGTGGGCAAAAGGAACGACCACCATCGGGCGGCCCGCGTTAAGGCCTTGGGCCGTGGTGCCGACCCCGCCCTGGTGCACGATGGCAGCGGCGGCTGGGAAGAGCTGCGCGTAAGGCAGATAGTCCCACGCCAGCACCGAAGGCGGCAGATTCGGCGGTGGTGGATTCTTGCCGAGCAAGAGCACGGCGCGGCGGCCGAGCAATTGGGCGGCGCGGGCACCGACGGCAAAGAAATCGCCGGCGAGTGACACCGCGGCGGAGCCGAGGGTGAAGACGAGGGGAGGTTCTCCGGCGGCGAGGAATTCCTCCACGGCGGCGGGCAGTCGGGGGAAGGCTCCGGATTCGTCGTGAAAGAGAAATCCCGTCTGGACCGTGCGGGCGGGCCAGTCGGGCTGCGGCGCCTGCAAGACCGGAGAGAAAAGCGCGAGATTGAGATGGGGTGAAAATTTTCCCTCGAAGATCGGTGAGCGGCCCGGCGGCAAGCCCAGTTCGCGGCGGAGTCGCCGGACCGGCTCCCACCACGAATGGGTGAGCAGTTTCGCGGTGTGGAAGAAGAGGCGATTCGCCGTCGGCCCGAGCGACTGGAGGAAACGGGTGCCGGGGGGGCCGGGGAGTAGGGGAGGATCGTGCAGGGGGAAGAATGAGATGGGGGAGAGGGCATAGAAGGCCCACGGCAGGCCCGACCTCTCGCCGACCATCGGGGCCGCGCACACGAGCTCGCTGGTAACCAGCAGATCGGCATCGGCCGCAAGGGCCGCCAGATCCTCATGCATGTCCCGCACCGCGGGAAACACCAGCCGGCGCATAAGATATTCGGTGCCGCCGGGACCGTCCATGATCCGGCGGATCATCGCCTCATCCGTCGGGGAAAGATCGGGGCGCAGGGCGTGAAACGGCAGGCCGAGCGCGGTGATCTTCGGTCGGTAAGGTTCGCTGGTCGCGATGAGCGCCGTGTGGCCCCGGGCGCGCAGGGCCAAGGCCAGGGCGATCGTGGGGTGCAGGTCGCCGAGGGAACCGAACGTCGCGAGAACGATGCGAGCCATCGGGCGGTGGCGCCAGCGCGGGCTAATGGTCGGTCAGGCGCACGGGCCGGCCGGGCCGGGCCTCCGTGAATTCGCCCGTGCGAATGACGGGGATTCCGTTCACGATCACATCGCTGAAGCCGACCGCGTAGTGATGGGGATCGTCGTAGGTCGAGGGATCCGCGACGGCGGCCGGATCGAAGATCACGACGTCGGCGACGCCGCCGGGTCGGAGCACGCCGCGGTTTTTCAGGTGAAACGTCTGCGCGGGCAGGGAGGTCATCTTGCGCACCGCCTCTTCGAGCGAGAGGAGTTTCAACTCGCGCACATAGCGGCCAAGGACGCGGGCATTGTTGCCATAACCGCGGGGGTGGGGCACGGCGTCGCCGAATTTTCGCACGCCGGAGTCGGACGCGATCATCGTGTGCGGCTGCACGAGGAAGCGCTGGAGATCGGGTTCGCTCATGCCATGGAAGACCCCCTGGGCGCCCCCGCGGGCTTCGAGATCGAGGATGGTCTCGATCTGATCATCGAGGGTGTCGCTGCCGCGGAGGAACTTGGCGGCTTGCGGGATGGTTTTGCCGTTGAGGCGCTGGTCGGCCTTGAAATTGGCGACGACGGCGTAGGTGTAGTCGCCGCGTTTGCCCTGGCGGATGGAGTCCTTCATTTCCGCCACCATGGCGGCTTTGGCGCTGGGATCGGCGAGGCGTGCGCGGTAGCGCTTGGTGCCGCCTTCGCGAAACTTGGCGGCGATCAGCGAACTGATGCTCGTGCTGGAGGCGGTATAGACATACTGGTCGTGGGTGAGGGCGAGGCCCTCGGCGCGGGCGCGGTCCAGGTACGCGATGATCTCGTCGGCGCGGCCCCAGGCGTTGGGTCCGGAAAGTTTGAGGTGGGAGACCTCGGCGGGGATATGAGCCTCGCGGGCGATCGTCACGACCTCGTCGAGCGCGTTCAGAATCCGGGAATTTTCCTGGCGCATGTGGGTCGCATAGATGCCGCCGCGGGCGGCCGCGACGCGGGCGAGGGCGACGATCTCGTCGGTCTTGGCAAACGTGCCGGGCAGGTAGATGAGTCCGGTGCTGAGGCCGACGGCGCCGTCCGCCATCGCGCGGTCGACGAGTGCGCCCATCTGCTCGAGTTCGGCGGCGGTCGGCGGGCGGGCGAAACTGCCGCCCATGACCTGGAAGCGAATCGTGTTGTGGCCGATCAGCGTCGCGACGTTGATCGCGACACCGGTCTTCACGATGGCCGCGAAGAAGTCGGCGACCTCCAGCTTCGAGCCGCCGCAATTGCCGGTGATGATCGTCGTGACCCCCATGCGGAGGAAGTTTTCGGCCCGGGGCAAAGCGGTGAGGTCCTCGCTGTGGGTGTGCACGTCGATGAAGCCGGGGGCGACGATGTGATCGTGCGCGTCGATTTCGGTGCGGCCGGTGCCGGCGAACGCGCCGACTGCGACGATGCGACCTTCACGGATCGCCACGTCGCCCGGGAGCGCGGGAGTGCCCGTGCCGTCGACGATCCGGCCGTGGCGAATGACGAGATCGAACTCCTGGGCGCGAAGCGTCGGGAAAATCCCGGCGAGGAGTAAGACAACGACGGCGGGGGTGGCGGCGCGGGACAGGAGGTGCATGCGGGGTGAACTGAACACCCGCGGGCGGGCGGGGTTAACCACGAAATGCTTGAAACCCGCGAAAACCGAAGCCGGGGTGGCCCACGGAAGACACGGAACACCCGGAAACCTGGGGGTAGGCGGGGAGCAGGAGGTGAGGCCCCGGTTTCGTGTCCTTCGTGGTGTCTGGCTTGGCGGATGGTTGGTGGCTGGTGGAATTCGTTTCGCGGGGACGTGACTTCGTGCTTGGCTGGCAAGGTGAGCACATCCTGGCCCGATGATCTGCATCCCGTCCGCGGGGTGATGAGCATGATTCATCTGCTCGTGGACCAGACGGGGGTCGTCGTGCTCGACACGGGATTTCCGGGTGACCTTGGGCGGGTGCGGCGGAAGCTGGCGCAATGGGGGGCGGGCCCGAAGGACGTGCGGGCCATTCTGCTCACGCATGGGCATATCGACCATGCGGGCAACGCGGCGGAGTTGCGGGCCTGGACCGGCGCGCCTCTCTACGCGCACCCCGCTGAGCAGGCGCACCTGGATGGCGGGTTTCCCTACACGGGGGCGGCGCGGGTGTGCGGGGTGCTCGAGGCGGTGGGCCGGGCGGTGACCCACTATCAGCCGGCGAAGATCGACGTGCCGATCGCGGATGGCGACCGGCTCCCTTTCTGGGGTGGGCTGCGCGTGGTGTTTCTGCCGGGGCACACCCTGGGGCACTGCGGCTTCCATGCGGAGAAACCCGATCTGTTGTTCACCGGGGATCTCTGGGTGCGGTTCCTGGGGCGCACGCAGGTGTCGCCGCGGATTTTCTCCGACGACGTGAGCCTGGTGCCGGCGAGCCTGCGCAAGGCGCGGGCGATCGGCGCGCGGTGGATTGTCCCGGCGCACTACGGTGAGCCGGACGCGACGCGGTTGCGGCACCGGTTTGAGGCGCTCTGCGCGGAGCGGGAGCGGCGGGGGCGTGCGGCCGTGGTGTGAGGCCGACCGCTCCGTTCACTCGGGCTATCCCTCGGCGACCTTGGGTGGGGCGGCGAGTCCCTTCGCCGCCGCATTAATCGCAACGAATCCCAGTCGTGGAGCCGGGCGCGGAGCGGAGTCCGCGCCCTACCAGGAACCAGAAAGCCGGCGGTCGCAGGACAAGGCCGCGGTAGGCGGGGTGCGGGCACCCCGCCCACATGGACGGAAGCACCGCGCTACTTCACCGTCGCGAGTTCGGCGGCGATGAGTTCCTTCACCCGCGCCTTGGCGTCGGCGAGGGGAAGTTCGCCCTGGTCCAACTTCGCGAGGAGGGATTTCTGGGCAAGGTAATCCTTGTTGATGACGCCGGCCTTGCTCTGGAGCATGCGCCAGGCTTTGCGGCGTTCGACGGCGAACAGCACCATCTGGCGGGTCACGGCGTAGTACTTCATTTTCCCGTGCTCCTCCGCCTTGATGTAACAGCCGAAGTTTTTCACGAAGCTGCGGTGCGACGGATCGAAGACGCGGCGGTGGATGACGTCGTCCTGCGTGATGAAGAGAAGTTGGTCGTCGAGCAGGGTGAGCTGGGCGGCGTCCTCCTCCTTGATCTTCTTCACGTGCTTGCGGAAACGCGCTTCGGTGATCGCCCAATGGCCGACACCAAAGCTGTATTCCTCGCCGGTGGTCGAATATTTCGTGCGCCACCAGTCGCGGTCGATGCTCGGGTTGCCCTTGAGATCAAAGGCCTCCTGGGAGGTCTCGCCTCGCCGCGGGTTGAAGACGAACTCGGGCATGCCGCGGGCATCGCGCACCATCTTGGCCTGATCGGCGCTCATGTTGTCGGCCACGCCGTGCTCGGGCTGGCAGGTGGTGTAGGCCTGGAAGAACGCCGTGCCCCGGTACTCAAGGCCGTCGAGCATCGCCTTGTAGAGCTTGGCGGCATTGGCCATCGAGACCTGCGCGACGAACGGCGAGCCGTGGCCGCTGGTGAAGGCCTCGGAGACGTTCTTCTTCTCGATCAACTTGCCCTGCGAGGCGGCGCCGAACTGGTTCATGTCGTAGCCGCCGAGCATGGTGGAGGAGTCGGAGTTCTGGCCGCCGGTGTTGGAGTACACCTGCGTGTCGAGCATGAGGATCTTCACGTTGGGGCGGTTCTGGAGGACGACCTTCGAAACGTTCTGGAAGCCGATGTCGCCGAGGGCGCCGTCGCCGCCGACCACCCAGACCTTCGGGAGCTCGCGGATCTCCTGCTCGGTCATGAGCGCATCGTCGAGGCGGGTGAGCGTGAAATATTCGGCGGCGCTGGAGACGTTTTCCGTGCGGTCGAGGAGCGCGGCGGCCAGACGTTCCGGCGCGACGGAACGGCGGGCGTGGTCGACGATGATGGACTCGGCCATGAGCCAGGAGATGGTGGCGCCATCCTGGAAGAGGGAGTTCATCCATGGATACGGATGCGGATTGGCCGGCGGGGTGGAGCCGTAGACGGTGTTACAGCCGGTGCTCGCCCCCATCATCATCACGGACATGCCGTTGGCGCGGCGACCGTCGATGGCCTGCAGTTCCTTGTGGTTGAATGCGTCCTGCTCGAGGACGGCGACCAGGCCGTCGAGCAGCTGGGCGTCGGTGATCGCGCCGTGTTTCGCCTCGTAGTCGGCGATGCGGGTGTCGGTATCGGCGTCGTTTTCGCCGCCCAGCCCGACGATGACGTGGGCAAAGGACTTCTTGAAGAGGGCGTATTCGTTTTCGTTGCGGGCCTTGAGGTCGGCGAGTTTTTGCGTGCCCTCCGCCTTGAGGCGCGCGGCCTTGGCGCGGAGGCGGTCGGCCTTCCGGTGATAGATTGGCCGCATGTAGGCTTCGGTGACCGAGGCGGCGGAACGGAGGATGCTCTTTTCGCCGCAGCCGGCGCAGGCGCCGTCGCCGGAGACGAGGGCCTCGTAATTGCGGCGGACCATGAGGTGATTGCGGAGCGCGGCCTCGCGGGAGTTGGCGGCTTCGCCGTCGTTATAGAGCCCGAGAAATTTCTGCGGGGTGTCGGGCAGGAGGCGCGAGAACACCTGCGCGGTGGTGAGCTCGGCGTTGAGATCCTCGGTCTCACGGGTCATGCGCAGGGCGTCGTGATCGCCGCAGACCTGCACACATTCGCCGCAGCCCTTGCAGAGGTCGGAGACGAAGATGGAGAACAGCCCGCCGGCTCCGGGGTTCTTGGCCTCGAGGGAGCGGAAGATGGCCGGCACGTTGCTGTACGAGAGGGGCAGCTTGTCGATGATGGTGGTGAACTCGGCCCGGCCCTGCTCGGACACGGTCGCCAGGGTGGCCACCTCGGTCCGAATGATGTCCTTGAACGGCACGTTGGTCTTGGCCTTGACGGACTCGCTCATCCGGGCGCGGGCGCGGGCCTCGAGGCCGGCAAGCTCGGCCCCAAAGGCGCGGCGGTCGGCGAGGTGGGTGACGTAGTTGTTCACCGCGGTTTTGAGCACGGTGGAGACGTCCTGTGCGGTGTTGGGCAGGGCGGTGTCGGGGCACGCGGTGATGCACTCCATGCATTGCGTGCAGTTTTCCGCGATGTAGACGGGGGTCTCGCGGCGCGCGACGTACTTGGACTGGGTGGCACCGGTGCCGGCCCCCATGACGCCGACCGAGGCGAAGGCACCCGAGGGCTGGTGGTAGCCGAGGCCGGCGTGGAATTCGGAATCGAATTTGGCCAGCGTCTGGAAAGGGGCGCGCGCGGGCTGGGCGGCGGGCAGGGGGATGCTGCCGCAGCCGGAAGAAGCGCAGCCGGCGGTGGGTTCGAAGTGGTGCTCGCCGATGGGCGCGAGCAGCGGGTTGCGCATCGCGGAGTGGTCGGGGTCGTCGCCGCGACCGATCTTGATTTCATGCACCTGCGCGAAGCCCTGTTGCATGACCTCCATGTTCGACTTCACGACGGCGTCGCCGAAGCGGCCGAATTTTTTCACGTACTGCTGGTGGACGACCTCCGTGAAGTTCTCCTCGGTGATGCCAAAGGTTTTGAGGAAGGGCGACACGCGGAAGAAGGCGCCGAGGAAGGAATTTCCCTGCATGCGGAGCTGCAACTCGGTTTGGTGGGTGGCTTGCTTGGCGATGTCGAAACCGGGGAGAATGTAGATGCGGATCTCATGCTCCTGGATCCACTGGCGGTATTTCGCGGGCACACGCTGCCAGGCCATTTCGGGCGACTCGCTGGACTCCCAGACGAGGGCGCCGCCTTTTTTGAGGCCCTCGAGCGGGTTGGTGTGGGTGAAGGCCTTCGGGTCGCAGCAGAGCACCACGTCGACGTGGTTGAGTTCGCAGTTCACCTTGATCGGCGAGGGCGCGACGGTGAGGTAGTAGTTGGTGGGCGCACCCTTCTTCTCCGAACCGTATTTCGGGTTCGCCATGACGAAGAGCTTGTCGACGAGGACGCCGTCGGCGTCGTAGGAGGGATTCTGCTCGGAGATGAACTGGCCGAAGTCACCGATGATGGAGCCCAGGTTCTTGCCGGTCGTGATCATGCCCCAGCCGCCGATGGAGTGGAAGCGGACGGCGATGGCGCCCTCGGGGAGGAGGGACGGAGTGTCCTTGCTGATGACGGCGTAGGGGTGCTCGACGCCGAGGACGAAGAAGGTCTCACCGTCGGCGGCGCTGCGGCCGTCGTGGCGGCGCGATTGGCCGGTGGCAAACTCATAGGCGCCGAGGGTGTGCTCGGGGCGGAAGTCGCGGGAGCCGATCCCGTAGGCGCCGCGGAAGAGGCGGGGGGTTTCGGCGGGGGTGAGGGCGGGCAGGCCGGACGCGGAGCCGAATTTCGTGACCTCGTTGGCCTTGCCGAGGGCCACGCGGATGTCGCGGGCGAGGGGATTGTCACCGGCCATGCCCTCGTCGGTGCGTTCGAGGATGATGACGTTTTTCTTGCCGCGGAGCGCCTCAATGACGACCGCCTCGGGGAAGGGGCGAAGGAGGTTGACGTGGATCGAGCCGACCTTGGCGTTGCGCTGGTCGCGGAGATAGTCGCAGGCCGCCTCGATGTTGTCGGCGGCACAGCCGAGCGAGACGAAGACGGTATCGGCGTCCGCGGTCTGGTATTCCTGAATGAAGCTGTAATGGCGGCCGGTGAGGCGGCTGAACTCGGCGAAGGCCTCCGTGAACATGCCGAGGATGGGCTCGTTGAAATTGTTCCGGCGCGCGACGACGCCGTTCATGTGGTGCTCCTGATTCTGGACGGGCCCGAGGAGGACGGGATTCTTGAGGTCCATCATGCGCGGGACGCGGCGGCGGGTGGGGCCGAACAGTTCGCGCTGGGCGGGGGTGGGGCAGTCGATCTGCTCGTCGGGGGCACCGAGGTATTCGCGCAGGAACTCCGCCTCGGGCGCGAGGTACATGCGTTCACTGTGGGTGGTAAGCATGCCGTCCTGGATGTTCATGCCCGGGTTCAGCGACAGCTCGTTGACCCGGCGCATGATGATGCCCTGGTCGGCGGCCTGCTGGGCGTCCTTGGCCATCATCATCGTCCAGCCCGTGTCGAGGGCGCCGTAGAAATCGTCGTGGCCGCAGTGGACGTTGAGGGCTTGCTTGGTGAGGGCGCGGGCGCCGACCTGGAGGACCATGGTCGAGAGTTTGCCCGGCGCGTGGTAATACTGCTCCATCGCATAGGCGATGCCCTGGCCGGAGGTGAAGTTGACGGTGCGGCGGCCCTGGACGGCGTAGGCGGTGGCGCCGCCCTGCGCCGCGTGTTCCCCCTCGGTCTCGACCGCGACCTTCTGCTGGCCCCAGACGTTGAGTTCCCCCGAGGCAAAGGACTGCTGGTAAATCTCGCCGCCCTCGGTCGACGGGGTGATGGGGTAGAAGACGCCGCCTTCGGTGACGCGCGTTTCGACGTACTGGGCGACCAGAAAGTTGCCGTTGCACGTGACACGGAGGCCGGGGTATTTCGGCTTGGAGCCTCCGGGGGAGGCGGGGGAGCCGGCGGCCTGGGGCGCAACCGGTCGGGCGGTGGAGTCGATATTTCCGGCGGCGGAGGTACTCATGAAAAGAAAGGGCGGAGACGCGGGTGGGAACGCGGAGTTGACTATAGTGGGAATTGGTGGGGAACCAAACGGGAAAGCCCGAAGAGTGATGAAACGTTTCGCGGCAGATTCAAAGGCAAAAGCGGCGGATGACGCGCGTGAGGGAATTTCTCCGGGGTGGCGATGGCACGGGGAGGCGCCGGTCAAAGACGCGGCGCTACTTCCGGAGGCGCCAGCAGCAACCAGCAGATGCGCCTGCGCTTGTCTTGGGGCGACTTCGTCCGGAGGCGCCAGCGGCGCGTGACCCGGATCTTGACGCCCTAGGGAGCTTGGGCCGGGGGCGGCGCCCGGCGCACATGTTCGGCGAGCGCGGCAGCCAGTTCCTGGCGCACGACCGGCTTGTGCAGCACGGCCCGGGCGGACGTTTTCTCGAGCAATTCCTGGCGCGCGGTGGCCACGTAACCCGTCACGATGATGACGGGCAGATCCGGCCGGATGCGCAGCATGCGTTCGACGAGCTCATCCCCGTTCATGCCGGGCATCGCGAGGTCCGAGACGACGAGGTCCCAGACTTCGGGTTCCCCGGCGAAGGAGGCGAGAGCGTCCTCGGGGCGGGAGAAGCGCCGGACGGAATAGTTCAGGGTCTCGATGAGTTTCTCGATGGCAAAACCACTCACAGCATCATCGTCGACCAGCAGGACGCGCTCGCCCGAGCCGCGGGTGATTTGCCGGGAGGCCGGCTTGGACTCCACTTTCCCCGCGACCGCGGGAAAAAACAATTCGAAGGTGGTGCCCGCGCCAGGTGTGCTCCGGACCGCAATCGCCCCCTGGTGCAGCTGGATGATCCCGTGTACGACGGCGAGGCCCAGTCCCGTCCCGGAGCCCGTGTCCTTGGTCGTGAAGAAGGGATCGAAGATCTGTTCGAGGGTCGCGGCGTCCATGCCCGAGCCGTCGTCCGCCACCGTGAGCCGGACATAGGGTCCGGCAGGCAGGTCGGGGTGGGTGGCGGCCTGGGCCTCGTTCACGGTCCACGCCTCGAGGGAGACCGTGATCCGACCCCCGCGCGGGGGCAGGGCGTGCCAGGCGTTGGTGCAGAGGTTGAGCACGACCTGGTGAATCTGGGTGGCGTCGGCCAGCGCGGCGGGGGCATCGGTCGTCACCTGGGATTCGAGGATGACCGCCGGGGGCAGGGTGGTGCGCAGCAGGCGTAGCGCCGCGTTGACCGGGACATGCAGGCGCTGGGGCGTGCGTTTGCCCTCCTGCTTGCGGCTGAAGGTGAGAATCTGCCGCACCAGTTCCCGGGCGCGCTGGGACGAAGCGCTGATCCGATTGAGCCAGGCCTGGACGGGATGGGATTCGGGGAGTTCGAGCCGCGCGAGGTCGACGAAGGCGAAGGTACCGGTGAGAATATTATTGAAGTCGTGGGCGATCCCGCCGGCGAGCGTGCCGATCGACTCCATCTTCTGCACCTGGCGGAGGTGGGCTTCGACTTGCTTCCGTTCCTCCTCGGCGTGTTGCAGGCTCGTGATGTCGGTGATCGTTCCGACGAACCCGGCGCGTGTGCCGTCGGGCCGGGCCTGCAGCTGCGACTGGCCGACGAGCCATCGGATCGTGCCATCGGGGCGGAGGAAACGGTATTCCAGCAACGAGGCTTCGCCGGACTGCACGGCGTGCTGCCACGCCGCGATCACGCGATCGCGATCCTCCGGATGAATCGCCGTGAACCAGCCGCGGCCGAGGGCGGCGGCGGCGGGGAGCCCGGAGATCTCGCACCAGCGCCGGTTGACCAAGGTGAGTTGGCCCGCCGCATCGCTGCCGAAGATGCCGACGGGCGCGACCTCGGCGAGGATCCGGAAGCGCTCCTCGCTCTCGCGCAGGGCGGCAGTGCGGACCTCCGTGGCGCGCACGGCGTCCTCGTAGGTTATCGCATTGTGCAGCACGAGGGCGGCCATGCGGGCGAGCAGGACGCCGTGCTGGATCTCTTCGTCGGTAAAGGGCTGGTCGGGCTGGGTGCGGGCCAGGCCCAGCACGCCGAGGCATTCGGGACCGCGGATGATGGGAATGTCGGCGACGGCCTGCAGGTGATACGGCTGGTAAACGGGCCGGCGCGCCGGGTGATCGGCGTAACAGGCCACCACCACGGGGACGCGGGAATCGCAAGCCTGCCACCCGAGTACGGCGGCATCGCGTCCGGCCCGATCGCCGAGGAGAGGCCCGGTCCCGGAGGAGACCGCCCGCACCACCAACTCGTCTCCTTCCAGCAGCGCGATCTCGGCGTGGGGGCAGTCGAGGAGCGTGCTGCAGCGGTGGGCCAGATCCTGCAGGAGTTCGTTGACGTTGCGCCGGCCCATCATCTCGAGGGTGGTCTGGTTGAGGGCCTCGAGGAACGAGGCCCGGCGTTGCACGGCCTCCTCCGCCCGATTGCGTTCCGCCACCAGAGCTTGGGAACGTTGCTGGCCGACGACCAGCGGGGTCACGTCGAGAATCGAGAGAGCGAGGTGGCCCGCCGGTGTTTCCAGGGGCACGAGATGGCATTCCTGCTGCATCTCCGCCAGCCCGCTCAGGTGACCGGTGGGCAGCGGTATCGGGATGAGGCGGTGGTGAAACATTTGCGCGAGCACCCGCGGTCGCCGGCTGGCTCGCACTTCCGCGAGGAGGGGGCCGATCGCGGGGTTGCCGGGAAACACCTCGCCCAACTTCCGGCCGGCCACCGCGGCACCGCTCTGGCCCGTCCACCGTTCCAACCGCTGATTCCACTGCACCACGCGGTCTTCCCCATCCAACTCGATAAATCCGCAGGGAAGTGAATCCAGCAGGGGGTTGGTCAGCGGGTCGGGCATCACGGAACGAGCCGGGTCAGCCGGTCATGGAGGGCGCGCAGTCCCGTGCCCGGAAAAAACAGGATCAGGTAGCCGTTGACCAGATCGTCCCGGAGGCTGAGGGACGCCCGCATCACCAGGGCGGGGACCGTCGCCGCTTCGGCGAGGTCGGCAAAAAGATCCGAAACTTCCTTGATGCCCCGCAGCTGCAATTGGGGCAGTTCGTAGCGCACCTCCACCTCGAGTTCCGCGGCCAGCATGCCCACCGCAGCACCGACGACGATGTTGCCGAGTTCCAGGAGGGCGCCCTGATCGAGCTCATCGAAGGCGACGTCGTCATCGGCCTTGTTGAGCAGGAGCTGCGCCAGCCGGACCGCGCCGCTGCGGTTGAGCGCAAAGCAGCCGGAGCCCTCGAGTCCGCCGCCAAAGGCCTGGCTCACCCGCAGGTTGATTTGACCGCGCAGTTCGCCCAATTGCCGGGAGTTGGCGAGATCGAGCAGTTCGATGTCCATGACCCGCAGGATGACCTCGCGCCCGCTCAATTCGGCGATGGCCCGGGCGGCGCGACCCACGCCGATGTTCAGCAATTCGTGGAGCACCTCGAGCATCCTGGCGGTGAAGGCGACCGCGGCACTCATGGCGGCAGGGAAATTTCTTCGAGCACCGTCCGCATCTTTGCCAGGGTGATCGGTTTCTCGACGAACGCGTGCGCGCCGGCGCTGATACAGCGCTTGCGGACGGCAGGTTGCACATCCGCCGTGACGACGACGATGCGGGTGCGGAGCTTGCGCCGGCGGATGCGGCGCAGAAACTCGAGTCCCCCCATGCCCGGCATCAGCAAGTCCAGAGTGATGAGATCGGGATCAAATTGTCGGAGCGTCTTCAGCGCCAGGGCCGCGTCGGCAAACTCGATCAGTTCCGACTGGGGAAACAATCGCTTGAGCGTCATGACGGTGACCTTTCGCATGAAATCGGAGTCTTCGATAATGGCGATTCTCATGCGGGCGAGATGGGGTGGCGGGAGCGGATCATACCGGCGGCTGGTGAGAATTGGATCTTGCAGCGCCGGACCTTGGTCCGCGCCTCTCGGGCGAGAAGGCGTCACCAAGGTGACGCCCGATTAATCCAAAAATCATGAGCGGTGGGAGTCACACGGGTCGCAGGGTACCGAGGACAGACCGGTTTGAAAGCAAGAATCGGGGAGGCCGCGGCGGCGGGGCGCATCTCCAGGTTGACGGTCACATTGAGTTCGGTCCTCCCCGTCGCGGGCGGCGTGGGCGGGCGCCCGCCCGGCCGAGACGCGGCGCGACACCCCCAGGCCGCCCCCCCCAACCACAGCAGCGCCCGCCCCGGCGCCGGCCCGGGAG
>JBBRWR010000129.1:0-21582 GCA_038249085.1 Opitutales bacterium | reverse complement strand
TTTTTTCTTCCCCGCCCAAACACCTGGTGGCGGGGTCCCCGTGTGGGGGGGGGTGCTGCCGGCGGTGGTGGGGGGGGGCGGCGGGGGCGGGGGCGCCACAACTGGCGGCTGGCGCCGCCAGGGAAGCGATCAAGCAGGCGAGTCGGCAGGTCAGGGAACGGGGAAAACGGATCATTTTCGGAACAGGATGTCGGCGTGGTCGAAGTACAATTTCCAATCGAAGGTCGTTAGCGCGTGACCGCCCGCGCGGAGGTGATAGGCGATCGGGCCATCGACGAGCAGGTCGTTCACCAGCGGCATGGCGTCCGGCAGCGGTTTCGCCCGACCCAAAAGCGCCCAAACCCGCGAGGCCGCGACGAGGGCGAGCCATGATCCGCGGGGATCGGCATGGAGATCTTCGGTCGCATCTGTGCCGTGATAACCACGGGGCGCGACGAGGGCCACGAGTTCATGCTGATCGATTGGCAGAGTGTCGACCTTGTCGGCGTAGCGGGCGTAGGTGGGAGTGAACCAATACGGGAAGGCGCGGGTGATGATGCCGAGGGTCTCGCCGAAGTTCCGGCGGCTGAGGGCGGGCCCGCCTTCGCCCGCGCAATTGACGCACGCCAGGGCGAAGCGGGTGTCCTGCGCCGCCGCCCACAGGCTGGTCTTGCCGGTGCGGGAATGCCCGATCACCGCGATCCGCTGCAGGTCGATGTCCGGGTCGGTCTCGAAATAGTCCACGCCCCGCGACCCGGCCCAGGCCCAGGCGGAAATCGTCGCCCAGGTGAACGCGTCCGGGGTGGGATGCAGGCGGCGATAGAAAGCGCGGAGACCGGTCGTCGCGTTGGGTTTGTCGGGATCGACTTCGTCGGCGACGTCGATGGCCGCCATCGCATAACCGCGCGACACCGCGTATTCAGCGGGCCAGAATTCGGAGCGCACCTGGCGGGTCGTATCGGTATTGTCGGGACCGCGATGGTTGAGCAGCAGAAAGACGGGGGCGGGGCCTGATCGCTGGCGGGGGACGAAGAGCTTCAGGTGGAAGGCAAAGGTCTCGGCCCCCAGTTGGAAACTGATCGCAATGCGCTTGAGCGTGGCGGTGTCGCCGAGGGCGTGCGGGTCGGTGGCGACGACGCGGAAGGCAAGGGTTGGGGGCCGGGGCGGGGCGATGCCGTAGACCTCGCGGCGGAAGATCTCGAGCAACTCCGCCCGCCGCGGCCCCGCCCACTCCGCCGGCGTGGCGACCTTGCGGCCGTCCGAGAACGTGAAGAGATCGGGCAGGGTGTAAGGGGCGACCTTCGACTCGTAATAGTTCTCCGATTTCTTGCGGGCCGAGATCGCGGTGAGAAACTCCTCCGACAGCGTCCACGGGGCTTTCTTCTCGTAGGCGGAGAAGTCGGTGTTGGGTGGGTTGGGCGCGGGGTGGCTGGCGGCGGGCGTGGCGCGTTTGGCCTTGCTCCCCGCCGCGCCCAAGGCGGTCAGCGGTAGCGAGACCAGAATCGAAAGCAGGATGGTTTTCACAAGAGGGGAAGCGGGGACGGGTGGAACCCCGGGCGGAGGATCCGCAACTCAGCGCGAGTTGGGTGACTTGGCCTTCTTGCCCGCGGACTTGGCCTTGGCGGGTGGGGCCTTGTCGCCAAACTTGGCGGCGCGATCCCGCTCGTGCAGGACCGTCGAGGTGAACGTGCCCTCCACGGCGGGCGTGTGGGCGGCGGCGGCGTAGGCCTGCAATTTGGCCAGGATGGCGGGACGGGCTGCCGCGAGGTTCTTGGATTCGCTGACATCAGCGTGCAGATCGTAGAGTTCCCACGCGGCGTTACCCTTCGGTTTGACCGCCTTCCAGTCACCCATGCGCACGGCGACCTGGCCGCTGATTTCCCAATACAGGTACTCGTGCTGCGCCTGTTGGTGACCGGCGGCGACCTCGCCGATGAGCTCGGGCAAAATGCTGATGCCGTCGATGTCGGCAGGGGCCCGGGCGCCGGTGATTTCGGCGATGGTCGGGAGCACGTCGGGGAAATACCAGAGGAGGTCGCTCACGCGGCCGGGGGCGATTTTCCCCGGCCAGCGGGCGACCACGGGGATGCGCAGGCCACCCTCGTAGAGCTGGCCCTTGCGACCGCGGAATTCGACGCCGGTTTTCGGGTCCTTGTTCGCGCTGTGCACGCCGCGGGCCGCGCCGGGTGTCACGAAGTAGTCGTTGCCGCCGTTGTCACCGCTGAAAATCACCAGGGTGCGCTCGTCGAGCCCGAGTTCCTTGAGCAGGGCCATGAACTCGCCGATCTGGCGGTCGAGCATGGTGACCATGGCCGCGTAGCGCCGGGCCTCCTCGGGCCACGGCTTGTCGCGGTAGAGCGGCCAGGCCAGGTCGCTGTCGGGGATGTCGAAAAGGCCGTGGGGCGGGGTGACCGGCAGGTAGCAGAAGAACGGCCGGTCCCGGTTGGCGCGGACAAACTTCAGTGCCTCATCGAAGATCACATAGTGGGAATAGGTCTGGCCGTCGCTGAGGCCGTGATTGCCCTGGAGCGGCACCTCCTCGCTGTTGCGGATGAGGTAGGGTGGGTAATACGAGTGGGCGTGCACCTGATCGTAGTAGCCGAAGAACACGTCGAAGCCGTGCTTCTCCGGGACGCCGGTGGAGCCGCGGCCCCCGTTGCCCCACTTGCCGAAACCGCCGGTGGCATAGCCCAGCGGCTTGAGGATCGAAGCGATGGTCTGCTCCCCGGCGCGGAGCGGGGTGCCGCCGCCGTTGGCCCGCACCGAGGTGTGCCCGCTGTGCTTGCCGGTGAGGAAGCAGCAGCGGGTCGGGGCGCACACCGACGAGCCCGCGAGCCCCTGCGTGAACTGGACACCTTCGGCCGCGAGGCGATCGATGTTCGGCGTGAGCAGGTTCGGGTTGCCGGCGTACGACGGCTCAAAGAAGCCCAACTCGTCCGCCATGATGTAGACGATGTTCGGGGGCGCCGCGGGTGCGGCGGCCCAACTGGCGGCTGACGCCGTCAGGACGAGGGCGAGAAGGGTGGGGATCAAGAGTGAGCGGCGCATCGCAGTGTTAAGGGGAGTGGCCTGGGTATAGGAAACGGCGGTGGCCGCCGTTTCCTCCTCAGAGCTCTTTGATCCGGATGTTGCGCCAGCGGATTTCTTCGCCGGGCTTCTTCTTGGTGCCGTCTCCGATCTGGTGGACTTGCAGCGCGATCAGGCCGCGCAGGGTCATGCTGTCCTTGATGTCCGCGGCCTTCACGCCGTTGATCCACGTCTGAATGTGGTCGCCCTTGCATTCGATGCGGGCTTGGTTCCACTGCCCCTGCTTGAAGGCCTTTTGCGCGGCCGGCTTGTCCTTGAGGTCAGCCAGCCAGCCGCGGCGCGCCTCGTCGTAGACCCCGCCGGTGTAGGCCCGGGGCGAGGGATCGATCTCATACTGGTAGCCGAAGACGCGGTCGGCGGGGAATTTCCTCTTCTTCGCCCCGTTGATCACCGTCTCGGTCGCCTTGGTGTAGTACTCGCTGCGAAACTGCACGCCGGAGTTCATGTCGGGGGCGACGTTGAACTCGAACTCGAGGATGAAGTCGCCGTAGGTCTTCTTCGTGCACATGAAGCTGTTGTCGGTGTTGATGACGGTCTTGCCGACGACGCAGCCGTCCTCGACGCGATAAAGCGCCTTGCCGCTGTGCTGCTCCCAGCCGTCGAGGTTCTTGCCGTTGAAAAGATCGACCCAGCCGTCGGCGGCGCGGCCGGTGCCGGCGAGGGACAGGGCGCTGGTGAGCGCGAGGAGCGGGAGAAGGCGGCGCAGGCCGCGGATGGATGTATTCATGTGTGTGTTACGGATTAAAGGGCGCGAGGCCGGGACGGGGTCGGGCCGAAGGAGCGGGGTCCGGGATGGAAACCCCCGGGGCAAGACGGCCGGCGACAGGGAAGTGATGCACGCTGCCATCGTTGCCTGGGTGACGGCTGGCTCAAGTTTCTTCTGCGGTGACTGGCGCGCTGCCGGAGGTCGGAAGGTCCGGGCCTCGGGTGGGCTCACGGACCGCGGGTGGCGGGCGTGGCCCGCAGATCGGCGCAGAGGATCTCCTGATCGTTGCGCACGTACACGCAGCGATGGGCGAACGCCGGATGCGACCAGTGCACGGCGCGCGCCCCGGCGAAGTTGGTGGGCTCCAGGAGGTGCGCGCGGCTGAGTTCCTCGTAGCCGGCCGGGGTCAGCCGCGCGATGATCAGGTCGCCTTTTTCGTTGTAGATGAAGAAGCGGCCCTCGTTTTTGACGAGAAAGGCGGTGACCCAGCGGGCGGGCTTGTTGTTCGGCGTCGTGGCGGCCAGGGTCTCCCAGACGCGTTCGCCCGTGGCGAGTTTCAGGCAGCGCAATTGGCCGAAGGCGTCGACGCCATAGATGTGACCGTCCTCGATGAACGGTGTGCTCATCAGGCTGTGCAGGCCTTCGGTGCGGGTTTCGCTGGGGCCCTTGATGCTCCAGGCGACGGTCGCCGCCGGCTTGTCCCGATCCAACCGCAGCAGTTTCGAGCCGTCGAAGAAAGCCGAAACGAGCAGGGTGTCGCCGTGCCAGCGCGGCGTACCGATGGCGTGTCCCATCTTGGTCTTGAACGGTTCGCTCCAGAAGACCCGACCGGTCACGGGATCGAGCCCGTTGATCGACTCGGTGTCCCACACGATCAGTTGCCGGGTGCCGCCGGCCTCGATGATCACGGGGGCAGAGTAACCCGGTTCCTGGGCCGGCAGGGCGCGCCACACTTCGCGGCCGGTCGCCTTGTCGAAGGCCATCACCGTTTGGCCGGGGCCGCCGACCAGGCAGATCAAGCGGTCGCCGTCGATCAGCGGGGCCGCGGCAATGCCCCAGAGCTGAACCTTGGTGCCAAACTCCGTCTTGAAATCGTGCGCCCAGACGACCTTGCCGGTGGCGGTGTCCAGGCAATGCAGGTTGCCCTCGGCTCCCAGGGTGTACACGCGAGGCCCCTCGACGATCGGGCTGGCCCGCGGTCCAGCGGTGTAACTGATGTTGTAGGGGCAATCGTAGTCGTATTGCCAGAGCACCCGGCCGTCCGCCTCGTCGAGACAGAGCACGCGCTCGCGACCCGCCACGGCATTGCGGATCAGAGCGCCGCCGGTGTTGCCCCGGGTGGTGGAGTCCGGCCGGTCGGTCACATAGACGCGCCCCGCCGCCACCACCGGACTGCTGTAGCCGGCGCCGATGGGCGTGCGCCACCGCACCGGCGGGCCCCCGGCGGGAAACGTCTCCAGGATTCCCGTCTCGCGCCAGACCGAGTCGCGTTGCGGCCCCAGCCATTGCGGCCAGTCCGCCGCCGCCAGGCTGACGGCCAGCGCGGGCAGCAGGAAGAGCCGGGGAAATTTTGAACGGGAAAGTTGAGGCATGCGGGAAGGAGGGCCGGTGGGCCGGAGGCGGGGGCCCGGACGGATCGCAGCCAAGATTGCGCCAGGACCCCCCGCAAGCTCGCAGTCGGAGGCGGCTGCTGCGCCACACACCTCTCCGAGTTGGCGGTGAGGCCTCTGGGAGTAGCGCCGCGTCTCTGACCGGCGGGCGCCAGTCGGAGACTGGCGCTGCGGGGAGGACTGGGCTCGATGCCTCCGTCAACCTGCAGATGAACCCCTACTGGCCCACGCCGGTGGAGGGCTGCGGCGGCAGACCAAGTTCGCGCCGGGCCGCACCGATCAGGCGGTCCCAGTCGAAGGCCGGGCCGGGATCAACCTTGTTGGTCTGGATGTGGTAATGGCCAAGGACGCCGTGATAGGATTTGAGCACGGCGTCGGGCAGCTTCGCCGTCACCAGCCGGCCGCCGGCGTCGCGCGGATAATCGCACGCGATCTGGGGAAACACCCTGCTCAGCGTGGCGGTGAGCCTGGCAAGCGCCGCGTATTGCTCGTGGGTGAGGTCATATTGCATGAGCGGGATCTTCTGCACCACGCCCCGGACCGGTTCGGGGCGCGCGGGCCGGCCGGTGAAGCCGGGCGTCAGGACCATCGGGTCACCGATCCGTGCTGGAATCTTGATGTAAGGGCGACCGCCTGGATCGCGCACGTACCATTCGTCGAGCACTTTCGTGTCGGCGGGCGGATAGGCGCCCAGGTTGGCGATCTCGATGCCGACGGAACGGTCGTTAGACGTGGTAGCGTGGCGCGCTCGTTCCTTCAAGTCGAGCGTCTGGTAAATCGTGCCGTCGAGATCGAGCATGAAGTGCACGCTGAGGCCGCGCTGATCATGGAGCACGTTGAAGCAGACCTTGCTCAGGCCACACACATCGTAATGGACGACGAATTGATCGACGACGCGCTGCAACAGCGACAGATCCCAGCCGCCACCGCGCACGCGCTCGAGCTCGGCGGGACTGAGTTGGTTTTGGCGCAGACTGTAACGGTTCGGGGTGCCGAGTTTCTTCGCGGCCTCGGGCGTCTTTTCCCAGCTGCTTTCGGCCCACGGGCTGAAGCGGCGCTCGACGCGGTAGGCGTCGTAGCCGCCCGGATCCATCCAGGTGACCACCCGGGTGCCCGTGTGAAAGAGTTGGCCGGCCACGACGATTTCGTCGCCGGCGCGGCTCGCCGGAGTGCCCGGCGACAGCGTGCGACAACTCGTGAGCAGGATCGGCGCGAGCAGCAGAAGGAAGGCGAGGGGGCGAACGCAGGGAAAGGAAGCGCGCATGGGGTGGATGGCGCGAGACCTTGCGCCACGCGGCCCCCGGGGCACAATCGGGAAAGGTTGCTCGCCCGGCCTTCGGGTGCATCTCCGAGTTGAACGGTGGCGTTGAGCTCGGTCCTTCCCGTAGCGCCAGTCTCCGACGGGCGCCCGCCGGTCAGAGACGCGGCGCTACTCCCGGAGGCATCACCGCCATCCGGCCGATGCGCCCCCGGCCTTCCCGCGTCCCCTCCCCCCACTTCGGGATCGCCGAAGAATCCGTTGTCACGTAATACGTGACAATGGCCTCAGGGTGAAAGACGGCGCTTGTCACTTATTAAGTGACAAGGGACTCGGGCGCCGGCGGGAGCGCGCGCGGGCAAGCGGGGGAGCGAACGAGGGCAAGCGGGCGAAACGGCTGGCATCAGGCGGGAGCGCGTCTTCTCTTGGCGGCATGAGACTTTTCCGACGGATGCTGGCTGGAATCGCCCTGGGCGGAAGTATGCTGGGTGGCGCGGCGCGGGCGGTCGACGCGCCGGTGCTGCTCGGCAACGAGGTGCTCGCCGCCGAGGGTTTCAAGGGGCTGGCCGGCAAGCGGGTGGGCCTCATCACCAATCCGTCCGGCGTGAACCGGTGGCTGCAGTCGACCGTCGACGTGCTGCGTTCGGCCCGGGGGGTGAAGCTGGTGGCGCTGTTCGGGCCCGAGCACGGCATCTACGGCGACGTGCCGGCGGGAGACAAGATCGCGAGCCGCACCGATGCGCGGACGGGCCTGCCGGTGCATTCGCTCTACGGGGCGACGCGCAAACCCACCCCCGCCATGCTTCGCGGGCTCGATGTCCTCGTCTACGACTTGCAGGACACCGGCTGCCGTTCCTACACCTTCATCAGCACGATGGGCCTCGCGATGGAGGCGTGCGGCGAGGCCGGGATCGAGTTCGTCGTGCTCGACCGGCCCAATCCGCTCGGCGGCGTGCGGGTCGAGGGTCCCTTGGTGGAGCAGGAGAAACTGCGGTCGTTCGTCAGCCAGTGGAACATCCCCTACGTCTATGGGATGACCTGCGGGGAATTGGCGCGCATGATCAACGACCGCGGCTGGATTAAGAAACCGTGCCGGCTGACGGTGGTGCCGATGCGCGGCTGGCGGCGCACGATGGTGTGGCGGGACACCAACCTCCCGTGGGTGCCCGCCTCGCCGCACGTGCCGCACGGGGAGTCGCCGCTGTACCAGGTGGCGACGGGCATGCTGGGCGAGATCGGCGGTGTGAGTATCGGCGTGGGTTATACGCTGCCGTTCCAGACCATCGCCGCGCCCGGCGTGGACCCGCAGGCCCTGGCGGCCCGGCTCGCCGGTTACCGGCTCCCGGGGGTGTCCTTCCGCCCGCTGACGTACCAGCCGTTTTACGGCTCGTTCAAGGATGCGGTGCTCGGGGGCGTGCAATTGCACTTTACCGATCCGGCAAATGCGCCGCTCACCGCGATCAACTATTATGCCCTCGAGGCCCTGCGGCAGGTCGCCGGACGCGATCTCTTCGCCGAGGCGGTCAAGGCGAAGAAATCCTTCGCCATGTTCGACAAGGTGAACGGCACCGACGCCACGCGCCTCGCATTGCAGGCGGGCCGGCCGGCGGCGGCGATCATCGCGTCGTGGCAGGCGGGAGAGGATCGCTTCCGTCGGGAGCGCACGAAGTACCTGCTGTACTGACGGCCGGCGGCGCAAGGCCGCGCCAGCTCAACCACGCGGGCCAGGCCAACCACGCGGTCAGGGCCCACAGCTGCAGCCACCAGCCGGAGACTTCGGGCCATTGCGCCTGCAGTGAATTCAGCCGCAAGGCGCCCTGGATGCCCGCGGTCGACGGCAGCAACCGGGCGATCCACGGCAATGGCGCCGGCATCATTTCAAACGGCCAGTTCATTCCGGCGAGAAACAGGAAGGGAATCGCGGTGATGAGAAAGAGATTGATCGAGGATTCCCGCCGCCCGCACAGACCGCTGAGCGCCAGCGCGAGCAGCACGCTCGCGAGCAGAAACGGGACGAGGTAGAGTGCCAGGAGGTCCGGGTGCCCGTGAGTGGGCAGATCATAAAGCCAGGAGACCGCGCCGAAGTGGAACGCGGCATGCGCCGCATAGAGGGTGAAGAAGGCGACCCCCATGCCCGCGAAGCCGCGGAGGTTGAGCCCCCCGCGGACGCCGCCTGCTTCCCGGTGTGTGCCTCGGACGAGGCCGATGCCGAAGATCAGCGTTTGTTGCAGGATGAGCAGGAAGACCCCGGGGATCAGGTAGCTCGCATAGCCCTCGCGCGTGTTGCCGACCGGATGCGCGCGGGTCGTCACCGGCGCGAGGGCGGCGACGACCTGCCCGCGGTTCCGCCCGGCGGCAAGCAACTGGCGCGCCTTGATGCCCGCATTGAAGGTGCCGACCGATTCCGCGAAGCCGGTCAGCACCTGTTTGAACTGGAGAAAGTAGGTGGCGTCGCCGCCGTAGGCGACTGTGGTCTCGCGCCCGCGCAGCACCTCGGCCCGGAAATGGGGCGGCACGATCAGGTACCCGCGCACGCGCCCCTCCTTCAGCGCTGACTCGGCCGCGGCGACCGACTCAAGTCGCGCCACCAGGCGCAGGGTTTCGTGGGCCGCGGTGTAGCGCCCGAGCTGGCGGCTGAGGCTGCTGTGGTCAAGGTCGACGAAGGCGATCGGCACCTGCCGCACGATCTCCCGGATGTAAGGCAGGGGATAGAACAGCGAGTAGAGGACGGGGGCGACGACGAGCAGCAGCCGGGCGCCGGCGTCGGTCAGCACGCGGTGCCAGGTTTGACGCCAGCCTTCGAAAAACGTGGTCATCGGCGGCCCCAGGATTCCGGCTGGACGGCCCGCCGACGCACGAGCAGGAGGACTGCGGCCCCGCCGACAAACGCGACGACGACCAGGACGACGAATTGCGGCAGGGACGAGGCGAGCGTTGCACCCCGCGCCGTCTGTTCAATCTGGAGCTGCAAATACGACGTAAGTGGGAGCACGCGGCCCCACACCCAGGCGGGTCCGGGCATCGACTCGAGCGGAAACGTGACGCCCCCGAAGGCGATGGCGGGCGCGGTGAGGAAGGCCGCGACCCCGGTTGCCAGCCGGTAATTTGCCGTCACCAACACCACGGCGGCGCCGAGCGCGTAATAGGCGGCGAGCATCGCGATCATGCCGGCGGTGAGCAGCAGTCCGCTGCCGCGCACCGGCCAGCCGAGGACCCCGTGCCAGACGATCAGGGCGGCGAGGGCCAGGGCGACGTGCCCGAGAAAGGGCGCCGCGAGTTTGCCCGCGACGGCACTCCCGGCCCGGCCACCCGCGCAGGTGAGCCAGGCCGGCACGGTCCCGTCGCGCAATTCGCGGCCGACCGCGCGGACCGCCGCGAGCATCGCCGCCATGTGCAGGATCGCGGCACCGAGGCCGGGCACAAGGAAGGGGCCGTAGTTGAGTTGCGGGTTGAACAGTGTCGTGCGTTGCGCGGCGACGGGGTTCAGGCGCACCGCGGCGATCCGGCGGGTTTCGCCGAGGGTAGGCGGGCGCGGGTCCGGAGGGTGGCGTTGAAACCGGCCGTGGCCGTCTGCAATTCGCGCGCGACCACGTTGGCCACCGGCAGGAACTGGGCGTTGTACCAGGCGGGCGCGTCGACGGGGCGACCGCGCTTGAGATCGCGGGCGAAGTGGCGCGGCACCAGGGCCACGGCGTAGACGTCGCCGCGACGGAGGTCGGACCAGGCGGCGTCGAGGGACCCGGGGCGCGCGGCCACCCGCAATCCGGCCGTGGCGTCGATGGCGCGGATGAATTGCCGCGAGGCGGCGCTCTGGTCTTCGTCGACCACGGCGATCGGCAGGTCCTGGACGACGCCGCGCGAAAAGATGGCGCCGATCAGCATCAGGGCGCCCAGTGGCAGCCCGAGCAGCGCGAACTGCTCGGCGGGCCGGCGCAGTTCGGTCCACTCGCGGGCCAGGCAGGCCCAGAAGCCGGGGGCGGGCGCGTTCATGCCGGACGCCGGTTCAACGCCGGCCCTGGGGCACGACGACCGTCATCCCCGGCCGCAGGCCCGCGACGGGCGCGGTCGGCCGCGCGCGGATCTCGAAGGTCTTGAGGTCGAAGCCGGCCGAGGCGCTGGTGGCGCGCCAGGTGGCAAAGGCGCCGAGCGCGGCCACATAGTCGACCTTGAACGTGACCGGGCGGCCGCCCAGGGCGGGCACGCGGCCGGTCAATTCCGTGCCCATGCCGATGCCGGCGAGGAGATCCTCGCGGATCTGAAACACCGCCCACACGTCGTCGAGATCGACCACGGTGATGACGGGAAAGCCGGCCGGGGCGATTTCGCCCGGATCGATCAGCAAAGTGGATACTTCGCCCGCGTGCGGTGCGTGGATGCGGGTCTCGGCCAGGTAGGCCTCGACCTCGGTCACCGCGCCGCCGGCCTGCGCGGCGACTGCGGTGGCGGCGGCGCGATCCTCCACGCGGGCCCCGGCGAGAGCCAGGTCGTGCAGGGCCTGGGCGCCGGCGGCGGCGGCGCGCATGGCCTTGGCCTGGGCCTCCGCTTCGTCGCGCCGCTGACGCGGGACGATGCCCTCGCGGTGGAGGCGATCGAGGCGCTCGAGGGTGGCGTCGGCGAGATCGGCGGCGGCTTTCGCGCGGACCCATTGTTGTTCGGCCGCGCGAATCTCCTCCGACCGTGCCCCGGTGTCGGCCTTGCGCCGGAGCGCGCCCGCGGCGTCGCGGGCCCCCTCGGCCTGGGTGAGCTTCGCGCGCAGTTCGGGGCTCTCGAGCGTGAAGAGCAGCGTGCCGCGTCCGACGGCCTGGCCGAGTTTGACGGCGATTGTTTCGACCCGCCCCGGCACCTTGGCGGCGACATCATATTCGGTGGCCTCGATCTCGCCCTCGAGGAAGAAGGGCTTCGGGCGAAACGAGAGCCACAGGCCCACGGCCAGCAGGGCGGCGACGCCCAGCGTGGCGAGCGTGGCGAAAACGGGGAAACGGGACAGGCTCATGGTGAAATCCTCTCGTCGGCGCCGGCTTCGTAGGTGAAGAAACGGGCGGGCTGCCCGGTGGCTTCGAGGAGGGCGGCGAGCGCGGAGACGAAATCGTGCGCGGCGCGGGCGCGCTCGGTCTCGACGCGGGCGAGGGCGAGTTGGGCGTCGACCACCTCGAGCGAGGTCGCCTGGCCTTCTGCAAAGGCGCCCGCCCGCACCCGGAGATGCTCGCGGGCGAGAGTGAGGGAGGCGTCCAGGGCGGCGAACTGATCCTGGGCGCTGAGCACCTCCCGGTGGTTCTTTTCGATCAACGTGCGCAGTTGGCGGATGGTGTCGGCTTCGAGCAGGCCCACGCGCCGTTCCTGGGCGCGCGCGGCGCGGATCCGATTGGGCCGATCGGTGCGATCCCAGAGCGGGAAACGTACTCCGATGCCGGCGGCCCAGTCGGGCTCGAGCAGGGTGAGGTCGCCGCGGTTCAGCTCCTTGGTGCCAAAGAGGTAGACTTCGGGCCGCAACCGGCCGGCCTCGGCCTTGACGCCTTCGCCGGCCTGGGCACGCCGCGCGGCCAGGAAGGCGAGGGCGGGTTGGTGGGCGGTGCCGGCGGCGATGAAGGTGGCGGGGTCCCCGAGCGGCTTTGTCACCACAAACAACGGCGAGGCCGGCGGGGCGGCGGGCCAAGCGGGATCGGCGGCGATCAGGCCGCCGAGCGCAATGCCGGCGATTTCCACCAGGCGGTCGGCCTTCTGTTTTTCGCGGCGGGCCTCGGCCCGGGCGACGTCGGCGTGGAGGCGCTCGGCCCGGTTGATGAAGCCTTCCTCCTCGAGGCGCACCGCCTGCCGGAGATGTTGCTCCACGCCGGCGAGCACGGCCGCGCGTGTGGTCTGGGCGGCGCGCGCGAGTTGCACGGCGTAGTAGCGGCGCACGAGTTCGCTGAAGAGGCTGTTCTCCGTCTGGAGTAACTCAGCCTCCGCCCCGGCTTCCGCCGCCGCCCCGGCCCGTTGGGCGGCCTGGATGCGTCCGCCCGTGTAGAGGGGCCAGAACGCGGTGGCCTGCCCCTTCAGGAAGCGATTGCTTTGCACGTCGAGCAGGAAAGGAGGCACGGCGCCCGCGGGTACCGTGGGATGAAGATTCAGGATCACCGAGCGCAGGGGATCGAGATCGATGGAGATGCGGTCGGCGATCCACGTCTGCGCGGCCGCGAGTTCCACCTGCGGCTGGGAGAGACTGCGGGTGGCGGCCGACTCCGCCGCGCGACGGTCCACCTCGGCGCGCGACGCCTGCAGGGATTCGTTGACCTGGCGGAGCCGCGCCCAGGCCTCGGCAATCGTCAGCGGCCCGGCGGCGCGCGCGACGCCGACCAACCCGAGCAGGCCGGCGCCCATCAGGCCAAACTGTAAACGAAACGCAGGTCGGTTCATAAAGTGCGTCCGCCGCTGACTGCGAACGGAAACAAGTTTCCGTGGCGCCCGCCCGCGGCACAAGCACCGCGTGGCCGGCAAGCCGTAAGATTGTCGCGTCAACTGGCCGCGATTGCTGCCTCTTCTATCGACGGGCGGGATGGAACCCCGGGGTGGGGTAATGGAGCTGGAGCCGGCGGCGGTCCGCGTTCGTCGCCTACCCCACGCCCTCGTAAATGCGCGCGAACGGAAGCGATAACTTGATCGAGCGGAATTCCACGAGTGCGTCCGGCGCGGTCACCAGGCGCGGAATCCAGCCCTCGGCCCGCCGATGAATCGTGATCTCGCGGGGGTCCTGCGCGACCAGGGCGTATTCCTCGACGGTGGAGATCTGCGGGTAGTTGAGCAGCTTTTCGCGGCGGTCGATGTTTTCGGTCGACGGCGACAACACCTCGACGAGCAGGGTGGGATAGCGGAGATAATACTGTTCCACGCCCACGCGCTGGCAGGCGACCATCACGTCGGGATAATAAAAAATGTCTTCGCGGTGGATCTCCAGGCGTACCTTGAAATCGGCCATGTAGGCTTTGCAGGGTCCGCCGCGCAGGTGGGCGTGGACGGCGGCAAAGACATTTCCTGCGATCAGGTTATGCGCTTCGCTGGTGCCGGCCATGGCATGGATGCGGCCGCCGATATATTCGTGGCGCACGGTGCCATTGGCCTCGTGGAGTAAATATTCCTCCACGGTGACAAGAGGCGAGGGCGCGCTGGTTTCCACGGGCAAACGCTAGCCTGGAGCGTCGGAGTGGCAAGCATCCGGTACGCCGTGGCGGTTAGGCCGGCACTTTTCGCCCGAAGGCCGGATCGGGCCGGATCAGCGCGGTGACGACGAAGCCGGGGATCGTGGCGATCATGATCCACGCGAAGAAGTGCCGGTAGCCAAGCGCCTCCTGCAGCCAGCCCGTGAACATGCCGGGCAGCATCATGCTCAATGCCATGAACCCCGTGCAGAGCGCATAGTGGGCGGTTTGGTGCGCTCCCCGGGCCACGTAGAGCATGTAAATCATGTAGGCGGCGAAACCAAAGCCGTAGCCGAATTGCTCCACGGCCACGCACCCATTGACGACGAGGAGGCTGTCGGGGAGCGCGTAGGCGAGGTAGAGGTAGACGGCGTTGGGCAGGTTGATCGCGAGAGCCATCGCCGGCAGCCAATGCCTGAGTCCGTCACGCGCCGCCACGAAGCCGCCGAGCAGCCCGCCGAGGGTCAGCGCCACGACCCCGACCGTACCATAGACAAAACCAACGGCGCCGGTGGAGAGACCGAGCCCGCCTTCGGCCCGGGCTTCGAGCAGGAACAGCGAGGCGATCTTGACGAGCTGCGCCTCCGCAAAACGGTAGAGCAACAGGAACGCCAGCGAACGGGCGATGTCCGGCTGGCGGAAGAAGGCGGCGAAAGTGGCAAAGAACTCGACGACGGGGTTGCGGCGCGTCGCGGGGGTCGGGGCGACGTCGGCGGCGGGCCGTGGGAGGACGAAGCGGTGGTAGACGCCGAACGTGACGAAGAGCGCGGCCAGCGTGCCCAGGGTGACCGACCAGGCGAGGGGGATGTTGCCGGTGCGGGTCTCAAGCCGGCCCGCCAGCATGACGAGCAGCCCCTGCCCGGTGATCATCGCGAGCCGGTAAAAGGTGCTGCGCACGCCGACAAACCACGCCTGATCGTGCGGGTTGAGCGCGAGCATGTAGAAGCCGTCGGCGGCGATGTCGTGCGTGGCCGAGGCAAAGGCCAGCAGCCAAAAGATCGCGAGCGTGACGCGGAAGAAGGACGGACCCGGCAGGGTGAGCGCCACACTCGCGAGACCGGCGCCGACGAGCAATTGCATCACGACGATCCAGGTGCGTTTGGTCCCGAGCAGCTCGACGATGGGGCTCCAGAGCGGCTTGATGACCCACGGCAGATAGAGCCAGCTCGTGTAGAGGGCGATGGCGGTGTTGGAGACCCCGAGGCGTTTGTACATGATCACCGACATGGTCATCACGGCGACGTACGGGATGCCCTGGGAGAAATAGAGCGAAGGGATCCAGGACCACGCGCGGCGCGGGGCGGGCGGGATGGCGGCGGCAGGGGTCATGAAGAGCGGCAGAATTTTGGCTCACGCGAAGGTACAAAGGCGCAGCCCTGGCGCGCGCGGTGATGCACCTTGGATGGCAGAGGCGTTCATCTTGTCGTTCTGAGTGTGGTCATCATTGCACCAGCCCCACTTTGCGTTTCAACGCGAGCACGCGCTCATAGGAGGCGTTGATCCGTGATTCGGGCAGGCGCCCGCTTTGGACCGCGCGCTCGAGCAGGGCGACTGCCCTGCCGGCAATGTCGGGATCGTAGCTCAGGTTGTTGCCAAAACACAGCACATCGACGCCGGCCTCGATCGCGGCGGGGACCGATTCCTCGAGCCCATAGTGGCTCGAGATCGCCTTCATTTCGAGGTCGTCGCTCAGCACGACGCCGGCAAAACCGAGCTGTCCGCGCAGGAGGTTGGCGATGACTGCGCGCGAGAGTGTGGCCGGTCGCTCCGGGTCGAGCGCCGCGTTGAAGACATGCGCGCTCATGATCGCGTCGCAGAGGCCGGCCGCGATGAGGCGGCGAAACGGGATCAGTTCGCGCTCGCTCCACGTCGCCGTCACGTCGACGAGGCCGAGATGGGTATCGCCCCGCGCGCTGCCGTGTCCGGGGAAGTGTTTGGCGCACGTCAGTACGCCGCGGTCGCGATGGGCGCGGATGAATTCCGCGGCGTGGCGCGCCACGGTTTCGGGATCCGCGGAGAAACTCCGCCGCTTGCCCTTGATGATCGGGTTGTCGGGTTGCGCGTCGAGGTCGACCACCGGGGCGAGGTTCAGGTTGAGGCCGACGGCGGCGAGGGTGCCGGCGGTGGAGGCGGCGTGCCGATACGTTTCCGCCGGATCGTCGAGGCGACCCAACTCCTCATGGGAGATACTGGCGGGAAACCCGTAGTCGGGTTTGAGGCGGTTGACGCGGCCACCCTCCTGGTCGACCGCGGTCAGCAGCGGCACCCGGGCCTGCGCCTGCAGGAAGGAGAGCAGCGACTTCACCTGGGCCGGCGACTCGATGTTGCGGCGCCCGCCGGTGGAACCGGCCATTTCCTGGTCGAAGAGGATGACTCCGCCGATGTGGTGATCGCGAATGTCGCGCCCGATCGGATCACACTCCTCGGGCTGGCCGCCGCGGAAGCCCACCAGGAGGAGTTGGCCGATTTTTTCGCGGAGGGAAGGGGCGGGCGGGGGCGCGGCGGACATGGGAGGAGCGGCGTGCGGGAGCAATGCCGGCGCGGCCGGAGCGCGACAATCAGAATCAGCGGGAGCGGGCGGGCGCGCCCATGGCGGAGATTGCGTTGGGCCGGCGCCGCCGGTAAAGAACGCGCCGTATGCCTTCGCGACGGATATTTGTTATAGGTGTAACAGAAAACGGTAAGAGGCGGGTCCGGGGAATGGGTGGCCGGGTGAGGCTCGGCCTCGGGCTGCTGGCGGGGCTGACGCCGGGAGGAAGATCGGAACGCCTTATTACGATCTCCACCGAACCGTGAAAACAAAACCCATGGGCCAAGCGTTCACGATCCTCGCCTCGCTCGTGGCGGTCGCGGCGGCGGGAGGACAGGACCTCAGCCCTACGGCCGGAATCAGCCATCCGATTTTGGGGAAAATTACTCCCCGCGCGGCGCAGGATATCGCCGCCTCACCGTGGTCGATTGGCGGTGAGACGATGGATCGGGATTTCACGGTGTACGCTGGCTGGAGAAGCTATCTCGGACCGCTGGGAGCAAAGGGCCTGCGCTTGCAGGCGGGTTGGGCGAAGTGTGAGCGGGTGAAAGGCGTCTATGACTGGGCCGGGCTCGATGCGGTCATCGACGACGCGCGCGCGCAGGGCGTGCAACCGTGGGTGGAGCTCTCCTACGGCAACACCCTCTATCCGGGGGGTGGCGGGATCGGGTTGGCCGACGGCTTCCCCTCGTCCCCGGAGGCGCTGGCGGCCTGGGACCGGTGGGCCGTGGCGCTGGTGCGCCGCTACAAGGATCGGATCTTCGAATGGGAAATCTGGAACGAACCGGACATCAACCGCACCGGCGCCGCGAAGGCGGAGGCGTATGTCGACCTGCACATCCGCACCGCGACGATGATTCGGGCCGAGCAATCCGGGAGCCGGATCTTCGCGCTCGGGCTCGCCGGCAACCTGCAGTACGCCGAGGAGGTTCTCGCCGGACTGCAGGCGCGCGGGAAACTCGATCTGGTCGACGCGATCACGATTCATGGGTATCCCCGCAATCCCGACGACACCGCCAACGTCGACAAGCTGCGCGCCGTCATCGCGAAGTTTGGCCGCGCGATCGAAGTGCGGCAGGGTGAGACCGGCGCCCCTTCGAAATATCAGGAGAACTTTGCGCTGGCGAAGATCCCCTGGACGGAGAACACGCAGGCCAAATGGGATCTGCGCCGGCTGCTCGCCCATCGCGCCAAGGACGTGCCGATGAATCTCTTCACGATCTCCGACCTGCACTACCGCAATCCGGACGGCAGCAACCTGCGCATGAACTACAAGGGCCTGCTCGGGACCCAGGCCGACCAATCGATCTCCCGCGTGAAACCCTCCTACCGGGCGGCGCAGCATGTCTTCACCCTCTTTGATGCGACGCTGGAGCGAATCGCCGACTTTCCGTTTGTCGCGAAGGTCGTCGCCCCGCGCCGGTTGGCGCTTACCGGCTACGCGCAACGCGGCACCGGCCGGCAGATCGTGGCGCTCTGGTTCAGCGACGCGCCGCCGGTTGAGGAAAATGCCACGGTGGCGGTCACCGTCCAACTCGCCCGCGGTCGGTTCGACCGTCCGGTGCTCGTAGATCTGCGCACCGGCCTGATTTTTGGTGTCCCGGCCGCGCAGTGGAGGCAAACGACCGCCGGCGTTGAATTCCGGGACCTTCCGCTTTATGACGCGCCGATGCTGCTGGCGGAGCAGGACGCGATGGCGGGCTTGGCGCCACCTCCCTGACGCGTGGCGCGCCGCCCGGGCCGCGCCCGGTCTCAGTTCACGACGTTTTGCGGCCGGCCGGCGATCCAGGCGCGGACGTTCTCCACGGCGACCTGCATCAGGCGACGGCGGGCACCGCCGGTGGCCCAGGCAATGTGCGGGGTGATGAGACAACGGGGGGCGCCGGGCAGCGGGTTTTCCGGCGACGGTGGTTCGGTGGATAACACATCGAGGCCGGCGCCGGCAATATGACCGGACTGCAGCGCCGCGGCGAGGGCGGCCTCGTCGATCAGCGCGCCGCGTCCCGTGTTGATGAGAAACGCGGAGGGTTTCATCCACGCCAGGGTGGTGGCGTTGATCAGGTGCTGCGTATCGGGCGTGAGGGGACAGTGCAGCGAGACAACGTCACTCTCGCGCAAGACGGATTCGAGCGTGGCGCGGCCGGCGGCGCGCGTCGCGTAACGCACGGTCAGGCCGAAGGCCGCGCCGATGCGACCCACGGCCTGGCCGATCCGGCCGGCGCCGACAATGCCAAGAGTGAGCCCGGAAAGTTCGACCAGGGAACCGTCCCAGTAGCACCAATCGGCGCTGCGCGTCCAGCGACCGTCGCGAACGCTTTGGGCGTGATGGCCGGCCTGCTGCGTGAGTTCGAGCAGGAGGGCAAAGACATGCTGCGCGACCGATTGGGTGCCGTACGCGGGGATGTTGCTGACCGGTAGGCCCCGCGCGCGGGCGGCGGCGCCGTCCACGATGTTGTGACCCGTGGCGAGCACGCCGACGAAGCGCAGGTGGGAAAGCTGCGCCAGCGTTTCGGCCGAGAGCGGCACCTTGTTGGTGAGCACGATCGCGGCATCGCGGGCGCGGGCGACGATGTCGCAGGCCGCGGTGCGGGGGTGGACCGTCAGGGGGGCGAGTTGCGCCAGTGGCTCCCAACTGAGGTCGCCGGGGTTGAGGGTGTGACCGTCGAGGACGACGATGCGGAGGGAGTCGTGCATGCGGAAAAGATCACAAAGCGCGGAAGGCAGCCGCGAGTGCAAAAGCGAATACGAGCCGTCCGTGCACCCCCAGTCGCCCATTCGGCGAAGATCGCCTCCGGCTATTTTCACGTATTACGTGAAATAGGTCGGACGCCCCCCGGGAGGGGATCACGAACCATCTTCACGTAATACGTGAAAATCAACTGGGGATGGCGGGTGCGGGGCGCGGGGCGGTGGGGCGGTGGGGCGGGGGCGCGCGGGGGCGCGCGGGGGCGGGGCCGGGCGCGGCTACGGCAGCTGGCTGCAGTAGTCGAAGAATCCGATCCGCTCCAGGCCGTCGCGCAGGCTGGCCTCGTCGCGTTCGGTCAGCGCGCGCAGCGGGAGCCGCACGGGGCCGCAGTCGAGTCCGATGAGTTTCATCGCGCTCTTGCCCGCGGCCAGGCCGCCATGGCGGGCGAGGATCTCGATGAATTCCATCGCGCGCAATTGATCGCGTCGCGCGCCGTCCAAATCACCCCGCTGGAAGGCGTCGATGATGCGCCGGTAGAGCGGCGCCGCGAAATTGTAGGTGCTGCCCACGGCGCCGCGGGCGCCGAGCGCCAGGCCGGAGAGCAGGATTTCGTCGCGGCCGAAGAGGATCTCGTATTTGCCTCCGGCGAAGGCGGCGGCGCGGCCGAAGTCCATCAGGTTTTCATGAGTGAATTTCACCCCGGCAAGATTGGGAATCCGGCTGGCCGCGACCTCGAGAAAATCCGTGGCCGGAAACGTCACCCCGGTCATCGCGGGCATGTGGTAATAGTAGAAGGGCAGTTCGGGGGCCGCCGCGGCGACCTGGGCACACCAAGCGACCAAGTCGCCGACGGAACCCGGCTTGAAGAAGGATGGTGCAAGCGTCGCGATGGCGTCGGCGCCGGTCGCCTGGGCATGGCGGGCAAACGCGCAGGCATCGCCGAGGCTCAGGTGGCCGACGTGCACGATGACGGCGAGCGGCGCCGGTCGGGCGGCAATCCAGGCTTCGACCACCTGGCGGCGTTCCTCGCCGGTGAGCGAAGCGCCTTCGCCGGTCGTGCCGCAGATGAAAGCGCCGCGGACGCGGTTGTGCGCAAGGAGGCGGGCCTGGGCGGGGATCGACTCAAGCGCGAGGGACCCGTCGGGGTGGAAGGGAGTGTGAGGTGCGGCGATGAGGCCCGTGAGGGATTTGTGCATGGAAGCAAGAGCAGGAAGCGGGACGCTGGTGGCGGGTTTCGTCCGCTTCAAGCCAGCGGCGGTGGTACCGAAGTCATACCTTTGCCGGCCCGGCCGGCTGCGCAGGGAGACCGAGAGCGGGGCTCAGCGGGAAGCGGGAACGGTCGCGGGGGCCGGGGTGTTGCGGTGAAACGCGTTCACGCGGTCGCGCCTGCGCGGCGCCGACGAGGCCACATGGCAGGGTCGATCAGGTGCACCGGTGCTTCGCCGGCCAGGATGGCGAGCACGTGTTCGGCCGCGGTCACGTGGCTGCGGCGGCGGCCCTCGTCGGTGAAGGCGGCCATGTGCGGGGTGGCCACGACCCGGGGATGGCGCAGAAGAGGGTGGTCGGGCGCGGCGGGTTCTGTTTCCCAGACGTCGATGCCGGCGCCGGCCAGGTGCCCGCTCTCGAGGGCGGCCAGCACGGCGGCCTCGTCGATGAGAGGCCCGCGGGCGGCATTGATCAGGATGGCCCCGCGCGGCAGTTGGGCGATTTGCTCCACGCTGATCATGCGGCAGGTCGAGACGTTCAGGGGGGCATGCAGCGAAAGCACCCGCGCGTGAGCCAGCAATTCGGCCAGACTGGCACAGGGAGCGACCCCGGCTTCGGCCATCGCCGGGGCGGCCACGAAGGGATCGTAGGCTCGCACGTGCAGGCGGATCGCGGAGGCCATTGCGGCGACGCGCCGGGCGATGCGGCCGAAGCCGACCAAGCCGAGGGTCTTCCCGGCGAGGTCAAAGCCCAGCACGGTGGGGTCGAGCTTCCACTGGCCGGCCTTGGAATTGTGGTCGGCGGCCGGAATGCGGCGGGCGACCGCGAACATCAAGCCGACAGCGAATTCGGCGGTGGACTCGGTCGGCGCGTCAGGGGTGTTGACGACACAGACGCCGGCGGCACTCGCGGCGACGACGTCGACGTTGTCGTAGCCGATGCCGGTACGGGCGATCACCTGGAGACGAGGCGCGCGCGCGAAGGCCGCGGCGTCGTAGGTGCGCCGGGGGCTGACAATGGCCGCATCGGCGTCTTCGTACGCGAAGCCGGGGGCGGCGGCATCCTCCGGCGGAAGGGCGGGCCCGGCGAGGCGGACGCGGCCGCGCAGGAGCGCGAGGGCGTCGGCATGCAGGGGCACATCGGACCAGAGCAGGGGAAGGGGATTGGGCATGGGATCGCTCCGGGCGCGGGCCGGTTGGAAGTCCGGGCGGAGGAGAGGGATTGCAGCAGGCCCGGGATGAGGTGCAAGACGGCGCTCACCCCGGCCGTCCCGCGCCGTGGCCCCGGCGCGGGGCAGTGCCTGATTTTTGTTATACGTGTAACAAGAATTATGTAGGAGGCGGAGACG
>JBBRWR010000128.1:0-22142 GCA_038249085.1 Opitutales bacterium | reverse complement strand
CTCAACCCGGTAGGAGTCCCGTCCACCTGGCGCCGCCGCCTCCCGCGGCCGGCCGGGCGGAGCTTTGCCCGCGGAGCCGCAAATCGCACCGCAAGATCCGCGGGCCGCCGACCGCCGCCCACGCGGCAGCCCAGTTTCGGGCCGTGGGACCGGACGATCACGACTCTCCTCTCCACCGGCGCCGCGCTTGGGCCCAACCGCTCCGGCTACTTTCGCTATAGTATATATAGTTTCAGGATCCGTCCGGCCGACTGGCTTCGTCCAACCGTAATGTAGATCGCTCGCCGTCCCTGCTTCCGCGTCTCGGCTCCGTCCGCTCGCGACCTACTTCACTTCAGGTTGAGGCCAGCGTGGCGGTCAACTTCTCGCTGCCCCAGCTCGGCGTCACCCTGGCCCCCAAGTTCTATTACGATTTCGGACTCAAGGGTCCGACCGGAGAGCTGACCGCCCAACACGCGTTTCCGCTCAAGGAGGCGGGGACCGAGCTCGATTTCACCGCGACCGTTGGCACCTACCTCTGGAGAGCCGCGTCGGCCAACACCAGCCCCGACGTCAAGAACTGGGGCGACTACTGGCTCGTCGGCGTCGCGGCGCCCTTCGCGATCAGCCCCAGCGCCAAGGTGACGATCGGTTGGGCCTATACGAAAGGCTCGAACAATTACTACAAGCAGGGCAGCGCGCCGCGGGAGGCGAACACCGCGGCGGTCGGCCGCGGGGTGGTGACCGTGAGCTGCGCGTTCAGCTTCTGAGCCCTTCTCCCGGCGGGCGGTGCGGCCGGGTCGACCGCGGCGCGCGGCAGGGGCGGCGGGAGTGCAGGGCGGCACTCTCGGATCCCGCTTGCCGCCCGGCGGCGCCCTCCGTGTGCTGCGGTGATGCGGCGACGGGAAAAAATCCAGCGGGGGCGGCCCTGGTGGGAGCGATCCGGGCTGGGTTTCCGGCGCGGCCAGCTTTGTCTTGGTGGCCGCCGGCTGGCGGCTCTCGCCCGGGCCAACGGCACGCCGCTCTATGTCTACGACGGGGCCCGGGTGCGGGAAAATCTCCGGCGGCTGCGCACCGCCTTGGGGGCGACGGGACTCGCCTTCCAGGTGTACTACGCGATGAAGTCCAACCGGCATTCCCCGTTGCTGCGCGCCTTGCGCCGGCACGGGGAGTGCGGGATCGACGCGTGTTCACCCGCCGAGGTGCAGCGCGCCCGCGACTGCGGTTTTGCGGCGGCCGATATCTCCTTCACCGGCACCTCGCTCAGCGACGCCGACCTGCGGGCGCTGCTCCGGCACGACGGGCTCGTGCTCAACCTCGATTCGCTCCACGACATCACGCGCGTCGGCGCTCTCGCCCCCGGCCGGAGGATCGGACTGCGGATCAATCCGGGTCTGGGGATCGGTTATGGCCGCAACCGCCTCCTCCGCTATGCGGGGGGCGGCGGCACCAAGTTTGGCCTGCACCGCGAGCAGTTTGCCGCCGCCCTGCGCCTCGCCCGCCGACACCGGCTCGTCGTCGAAGGACTGCACTTTCACGCGGGCTGCGGCTACCTGACCGCGCAACTGCCCGTGCTGGGGAAGATCTTCGGCGCGTGCCACGAATTCATCGCCCGGGTGCCGGGCCTGCGCTCTGTGAACATCGGCGGCGGCCTCGGCATCCCGCTGGTCGCGTCCGACCGCCCGCTCGACCTGGCCGCCTGGAGCAAGGTCTTGATCGCCCATTTCGGCGGCCGCGGCCTCGAGGTCCGCTGCGAGCCGGGAGATTACCTGGTCAAAGATGCCGGCGTCCTCGTGCTCGAGGTGAACACCGTGGAGCGCAAGGGCCGCACCTTGTACGCCGGCGTGAACGGCGGCTTCCAGCTTCACCTCGAACCGGCGTTCTATCGGCTTCCCCTCGTGCCGGTACCGGTGCGCGCCCCCGCCGCCGGCACCCGCCTCCAGTCCACCACCGTCGCCGGACATATCAACGAGGCCCTGGATCTCCTCCATCCCGACGCCCTCCTGCCCCCGCTGGCCAACGGCGACCTGCTCGCGTTCCTCAACGCCGGCGGCTATGGTGCGTCGATGGCCAGCAACCACTGCATGCGGGGCGGTTTCACCGAGGTTTTTCTCCCGGCGCCGTGAGCCCTTCGTCCGCCTCCCCGGCCATCCTTTCCCGCGTGCTCGCCGCCCTCCGGGCCGAGCTGGGCGCCCCGCCAGAACTCGCCACCCTGGCGCCCGACGATGCCGAGATCCTCCGCCACCATGCCCGGGGCGACGCGCGCCGCCTCAAACGCTGGATCAAGCGCCGCCTGACGGGCGAACCCCTCGCCTACATCACGGGTCGCCTCACTTTTCGCGGGCTGACGTTCGCCATCGACAAGCGCGCCTACGTCACCGACCCGGAACTCACCCACTTGGTCGATGCGGTGCTCGAACGGGCCCGCGCCCTTCGGGCCACGCTCCATCGCGCCCCGCTCCTGGCCGAGATGGGGGTGGGGTGTGGCAGTCTCGCGCTGGCGATCCGGCGCGCCTTTCCGCGGGCCCGGATCGTCGGCCTCGACCTCGACCCCGGCGCCCTCGCGCTCGCGGCCGCCAATGCCGCCGCCCACCGGCTGACCCTGCGATTAATCGAAAGCGATCTCTTCGACCATTGGCCGCCCGCGCTGCGCGCCCCCGATCTCATCTACGCGGATCCGCCCTGGGGTGATGCCACCACCCTCTACGAGGCGACCGCACGACCCGCCGGCCACTACCACGCGATGCCGCCCGCGTCCGCCTTTCCGCTGGGCGGTCGCACCGGAGTCCACCGGCAGATCCTTTCCGCCGCCGCGCGCCGCGGCTGGTCTTCGGAGATTTGGCTCAACGGCGGCGTGCTCCCCTCCGCTGAGCTGACCGCCGTCGCCCGGGCGGCCGGGGCCATCGAACTCGCCGTCGTTTCCCCCACTCCCGGCCTGCGTCTGCTCCGATGCAGAATGATACCAGAGGGCGCGGATCGGACCCAGCGCGCCGCCGGGAGCCGGCGGTCGCGGCGATAATTGACATTGCAAGGGGTCGGCGCTTTTGCCGAAATTTTTTTCCGCACCGATGCCAGCTCAGAGTTCCTACGATCTCAATTCACGCAATAAGGTCGCCTGGGACCAGCTGTACGCGTCGACGGGGGAATCGATTTGGGGCCGGGCACCGGTGGGTTTCCTAGCCCGCTACCTTCCGAATCCCAGCGACTTACCACCTGGAGAGGTGCTCGACGCTGCCACCGGTGAAGGTCGTAACCTGCCCCTGCTGCTCAGCCTGGGGCGGCCGCTCACGGCCTGTGATTCGTCCGCGGCGGCGCTGGAAAAGATCCCCGCCGCTCTCCGGTCCCGCGTTGCCCTCCTGGAATGCGATCTCGGCCAGCTACCGCTGCCGGACGCGACGTTTGCCTTCATCCTGCTGTGCGACGTGGTCGAAACCCTGCCCGAACCGGAAGACGTGCTCCGGGAACTGCACCGTCTCCTCGTCCCCGGCGGACGGCTGCTCGTCAACATCCCCGACGACGACGACGGCATCTCCGGCATCGAGATGGAGCCGGGGCCGGACACCGGCGCGTGGTTCTACCGCGGGCGCTACTATTTTCGGTTCTATGACCGCCCCGAAGCGGAGACCCTGCTCCGGCGCACCGGCTTCGAACTGCTCGAAGGTGAGGTCAGCGCCTGGGCCGAGCCTCCCCATCCGCTCTTCCGTCCCGCGCTGCACACGCACCGCAGCCTTGTGATCTCCGGCCGGCGGCCGTTGACATAAGGAAACGTTCGCCTTGAGGCAATTCGCACAACAGCTGTTCCGCTTCGCCCCCGGCGAGGGATCGAGGATCATCCGTTTCGCTCTGCTGGGGTTGCTGTTGCAGGCGGGCCTGTCCCTCGGCACGAGCGCCGCCGACTCCCTGTTCCTCGTCAACGTGGGCGTCGAACGACTCCCCCACATCTACCTCCTCACCCCGGTGATGATGTTGCTCTACATCCCGGCCTACTCCGCGCTGCTGGCCCGCTGGGGGATCGACCGGGTGTTCGACTTTACCCTCGCGATCCTGGTCGCGGGCGGGCTCACGCTCTGGCTCCTGTGCGCCCATTTCGCCGGGGCGACCCCGCGGGTGCTGTGTTATGCCGCCAAGCTCTACGCCGCCCTCTGGTACGTCGGGCTCTACACCCTCTACTGGAATTTCCTCGACAGCTACTTCGACCTCGCCGACGCCAAGCGCCTGTTCGCCCTCTTCGCCGCCGGCTCGGCCACCGGGGCCATCATCGGTGGCTCCCTCGTCGGCGTGGTGTCGGGCCGCTTCGGGGTGAGCGCGCTCTTTTTCGGCTGGGCCCTCTGCGCCGTGCTCGCCTGGCCCGTGCTGTTCTCGGTCCGGCGTCACGAACGCAAGCTCGCGACCGACGAACCCGACGAAGCCGGGACCTCGCTCCTGTCGGGGGCGGTCGCCGCCTCGGTCCAGATCGTGCGTTCGCGCTACGCGCTTGTGCTGACGGCGGTGCTCTTCCTCACGCTGGTCAACGCGACCGTCTGCGAATACCAGTACATGGGCATCCTGTCGGCCGGCGTCGACGAAGCGTCGCTGGCCGGTCTCTTCGGCCGCCTCACCGCGATGGTCAACGTGCTGAACCTCGCCATCAGCCTGTTCTTTTTCAACAAACTCGTCGCCCGTCTCGGCGTGCGCAATGTCGCCCTGATTCAGCCCGTCGTCTACGCGGTGGTCTTTGCGTGGCTCCTGCTCGACGGGGGCTACCCCGCTGCCGTCGCCGGCTTCTTCGCCTATCAGGGCATCGAAATCGTGATCGACAGCAATAACGTCAACCTGCTGTTCGCCGGCCTGCCGACCGACGGTCGCAAGCAGATCCGCACCCTGATCGAGGGCCTCTGCGAGCCCGTGGCCACGGCCACCGCCGGCCTCTTCCTCCTGGTCGCGGCGAGCCGCATCAGCCCGGAACAACTTTCCATCTACGGGATTGCCCTGGCCTTCATCTGCCTCGGCCTCGTGTTCGTGCAGCGGCACGATTATGTCGGCGCCATCGCCGCGAACCTGCGGCGCGACTGGCTCGACTTCTCGCTGCCGGCCGAACCACCCCTCGCCCATGCCACCCCCGCCGACCTGGATCTCACGGAGCGTCAGATCGCCGGCCCCGACGACGCCACGACGGCGTTCGCCCTGCGCGTACTCTGGATCAACGATCGGCGGAGGGGGGTTTCCGCCCTGATCGAAGTTCTCCAGCGGACGCCGCCCGCCCACCAGGAGTTCCTGCAGCCGCTGATCGACGAGATCCTCGCCCAGACCGGGTCCGCGGCTTCCCATGATCTCCGCCGCTGGCTCGCGAACCGCGAATTGGATCTCGAGGAGGAGACCCTCCATCCCTCCGGCCTCGCCGCGTTCGCGCCATCGGAGGCGCCGGATGCCACCCTCCGGCCCAAGGCGAGCGGTGCGGCGGCCCTGGCCCTCTGGCGGACCTGGCGCGTCAGCGACAGCCGCGAAGCGCTGCGGCAGGTGGAGGACTTGCTGGCGGCGAGCGACGAAGCCTCCCTGCTCGCCGGCCTGCGGGCGCTCGGCGAGCTCAAAGAACCTCGCTACGCCTATCTGCTGCGCGACTATCTTCGCTCCCCGGCGCCCGCGGTGCGGCGGGAGGCGTTGGCGGCCCTGGGCAAGGTCGCGGACCGCACGATCCGCGTCCTGACGCCCGAGTTGCTCGCAGCCTTGCGCGACGGCAACGGCGAGCAGCGCACACTGGCCATCCAGGCGTTTGAACGCCTCGGCGACTCCGCGGCGCTGCCCGAAATGCTCGCCACGGCGGGCACCTTCACCCCTTCCGAGCGACGCCAGACCGAGCAGATGATTGCCCGCCTCGGACCGAGCACGGTGCCCACCCTCATCGTGGTGGCCGAGAGCCGAAATTATACCGTGACCGCCCGCTCGGTCGCACTCCGCTCCCTGGGCCGGCTGGCCTTGCCCCAACTCCAGGTCCTCGCCGCCCGGCTGGTTTACGACACCACGCTCACCGCCTATCGCGTCCTCGGCAGCGCCCTGGTCTTGCGCGCCGGGGACTCCACCGAGCCCGGTCAGGCCGTGCTGCAGCGGATCTATCTCAACTATCCGCGGCTCGTGCTGGAGATCGTCCTGGAAACCCTCACGGTCGCCGGGCGCCTGCCGGGCTACGAAGCCGTGGTGGCCGGTTTGAGCGGCGCCGGATCGAAGGAGCGCGGCTACGCGATGGAGGCGGTGGAACAGGCCTGCGATCGGAAGACCTTCGAAGCGCTGCTGCCGCTGATCGACGGCCGGCCGATCGAGGATCAGGTGGCGTTCGGTCGATCCCTCGGCCTCGTCCCGCCGCTCACGGTCGCGCAGGTCGTGGCGGGCGCCCTGGAGTCCGCCTTTCCCCTCGAGGCCGCGGCCGGCGCGCAGGCCCTCCACGCCCTCGATGCCGCCGGTTCCGTCGGCGTCTTGCTCGCCAAGCTCCGATCGATGCCCCGGACCTTGTTGCAGCGCACGGTGCTGGTCCTCTTCGGCCGGGATGCCGCCGGGATCTCCGCCGCGCCCGGCGACCTTACCCCGGTGGAGGCCATCCGCGTGCTCATGGAGGCGCCGGCGCTGGCCGGTGCCATGTTCACGCATTACGAGTTTCTGGCTGCGCTGGTACAGCGGGTGACCCCGGCGGAGGGGGCGGTGCTGTGCCGGCGGGGCGAGCCCCTGTCCGGCCTTTGGTTCGTGCAGCACGGTACCGTGCGCGTCGAGGGAGGCGCCGCGTGTGGTCCCGGGACCTCCGTCGGCCTCGGCGCGCTCCGGGGCGGGCGGCCCGCCCCGGCAACGCTGACCGCCGGTCCCGCGTTGACCGCCGTGTTCGTCCGCGCCGACGACATCCGCCGGTGCATCGAGATCTACCCCGACCTGGGGCTCACCCTGCTCACCAACGAGGCCGCCGGATGAACCGCTCCAAGCTCCGTCTCTCGCTGCAGAGTCTGCTCCTCCTGGCGCTGCTGCCCGCCCTGGCCCTGTTGATTGTCACCTACGCGGCCCACAGTTACACCGGCCTGCGCGACATCATCATTCGCGGATTCGAGCACAAGCTGCTCGCGATCAGCAGCACGACGGCATCCTTCATCGATCCCTCCGACCACCTGAAGCTCATGGAACCGCTGGCCTCCGGCGCGCTGGCCCTGGACCCGGCCGACGGGTCGCTCTGGAGTTTCGACCGGCGCACCGTTCACGGCGAATTCTTTGAAGTCGAGTCGACCGACTCTTCGATTCGGGATGCTGATCGCACCGCGGGGGTCTTGCTGAAGATTCGGCCGACCGACGGGCTGGCCACACCCTCACCGCTCCGGCTGCCCGTGGGGTTCAACAATATCGCCGCCGGCATCGAGCCGGGCGAACTGTTCGTCCTGAACGGCACGACGGGCGAAGTGCTTTCCCTCTCGACCCTCACCGGCGCGACCCAAAAGGTGCTCAACCTTGAGCCGCCCCTCACCGGCTTCGCCACCGACCGGGCCCACCGGCACCTTTACGCCTCGGGTCGCCACCTCGATCGCGTGGATCTGCGCACCGGCCAGGTGCAGCGCCTGGGCGATCTGCGGATCCGTTGCCGCGATCTCGCCTGCGACGAAACCCACCAGCGACTCTGGACGCTCAGCCCGCGCGGCGACACGCTGCTGGAACTCGATTTGACGAACGGTGCCGTGCGGCACTCGACCAAGCTCATGACGGAAAAGCCCGCCACGGCCCCGGAGACCTGGCAGCCGGAACCGGTCACCTTGAACGCCCTGATTTACGACCCGGCGTCCAACCGCCTTCTGGCCACGAGCCGCTCTCTCGTGGCGGTCAACCCCGAGACCGGCGTGGTTTCCGCCAAGGGGTTTCTCTCCGCCTTCGGCCGGGAAATTGGCCCGGCCTATCTCCGCTACGCCGCGCCGATGCGCCGGATCACCCACCGCACCAACATCACCTTTCTCTACACCCAGCTCGTCACCGATCATAATCGCATCACTTACGGGATTGACGGCACCGTCGGAGAAAACCACTCCCCGCTGCTCAGCCTCGACACCGTGCCCGAAACCGAGGTGCCGCTCATCCAGCGGGTCTTCACCGCACGGCAGTCCCAGGTCACCGACATGAAAGTCTGGGACAAATGGGGCCTGCTGAAAAGCGCCTTCACCCCCATCCTGGATACGCTCGGCGTCCCGATTGCGATGGCCGGCGCCGATGTCGACGTGAGCACGGTGCGCTTTGAAACCCGGCGCGCCCTGGTGGTCACGTTTTCGGTTGGCGCCATCCTGCTGGTGATCGGGGGACTGCTCACGTTGGCCATCGCCCGGCAGATCAACCGCCCGCTCTTCCGCATCAAGAGCGCCGCGCTGCAGGTCGCCGCCGGCGATTACCAGCAAACGGTGGAGATCGGACAACCGCGCGAATTCCACGAACTCGCCCGCGCCTTCAACGACGCCACGCTCGACCTCGGCCGCAATTTCCAACACCTGCGCGAGACCCTTTCAAAGGGCCGCGCCGCGCGGGACCGCCGGGCCCTCACCCGCCGCCTCGCCGCGGAACCGATCCTCCGGCTCCCGCCCGCCGGCTTGCCGTGGGCCTGGGGAGCCATCGGCGCGACCGGCCCGACCGCGCCCATCCCGGGCGGCGCGACGACCCACGGCGCCCACGCGCTGGTCTGGTGCCATCGACCGCCGGCCGATCCCCTGGCCGCCGCCGCCCGCCGCGCCGAAATTGGCCTCACCGCCGCCGCCCTCATGGCGCGGCACCACGGCGAGCCCGCCGCCCTGGCCGCCGCGCTGGCCGGACTCTTTGCCGCGGAGGTCGACCTCTGGGGCCTGCTCACCCCGTCGGGCGCCCATGTCATCACCCGCCGCCCCGGGCTCGTCCATCGCGTGCCCGTCGGGGCCGTCCCGATCCCCGTCGCGGAGCTGGATTTTTCCGCTCCCTTCCGCCCTCCGCCGGGTGAGGCGCTCCTGCTCGCCAGTGCCGGCGCCCCGCTGTCGAAGCTCCCGGCCCTGGCCGGAGCGGACCAGGCCGCGGCGTTGCTCGCCGCCTGGCACGACGCCACCTCCGGCGAGACACCCGCGGCTTATGCCGTCGTGTATTATCCCACCGCATGACTTCGGCTGAATCCATCGGCTTTGCCCCCACGCTGCTCGAAAAGATTTTCGCGCTGCGCGGCATTCCCCCGTTCGACCGGCTGCTGCCCGCCGAACTCACGCTGCTGGCCGCGGTCGCCACGGCGCGAGCCTACGCTCCGGGCGAGGTGATCCATCCCGGGGGCGCGCCGATCCCGCGGGTGCTCGCGGTCGTCGCGGGCCGCGCGCAGGACGAGGCGGGAAACACCTGCGGGCCGCTGCTCGGCACCACCTCCCTGCTGCGTTACGCGGACGGGCCCCGCCTGCTGGCCGACCCCGTCGCCGGGGCCCGGGTGATCCGGTTCGAACGCAGTCACTTCTTCACGCTCGTCCGCGAATGTCCGACCTTCACCCTTGGTTTGCTTGAACTGGGGGATCACACCACGCCGCCCCCGGCCCCATGACGATTCGCCGCCAGATCTTTCTCTCGGTTCTGCCGCTCTTCGTCGGGTTCGGCGCGTTGGGCAGCGCCATGTCCTGGTGGCTGCAAACCACCGGCGCCCGCAGCGCGTTTCACGAGGAGGCCCGCTCCCTCGCCATCGCGATCGCCGAATTCCTCGAACCCGCCGACCTCGCCACCCTGCGCGCCGGCCCGCCGATGCCTCAGACCCGCCTGGGTCAAATCAACGGCCGCCTCGAGCGCTGGGGGATCGCCCGGCGCATCTACCTGCTCAATCCCGAGACGGCCGCCGTCCTGGTCGATACGGCTCCCACCGGGACGGGCACCCCCGGCGCGAACGACCTCCGGGGACTTGCCGCCGCGGAAGTTCGCCGGCTTCCCTGGCGCCGGCTCGACGACCAGACCAGCCGACTGCCCGTCATCACGCGCGCCGTGGACGGCACCGTCGTCCTGGGGGTCGAAATCTCCGCCGACAGCTTCCTGGCGAACCAACGGCACATTCTCAGTGAAGCGATCAAGGACGGGGTCATCGTGGTTCTCCTGGGCGTCGCGATCTCGATCGCCCTGAGCGCTTTTCTGGGGCGGAATGTGCGGCAATTGCAGCTCGCCGCCAAAACCATCGGCAGTCCCTCCTTTTCCACCGCGTCCTCCGGGGCGATCATCTACGAGGTCGCGGATCTCGGCAACACCTTCAGCGTCATGCACAGCGTGCACGGGGCGACGGTGGAACGTACCTACCGCTCGCTGGCCGAGAGCGACTTCTACCGGGCCGAGCAGGACCTCACCCAGGCGTTTCAGGCTGAATTTCAGCCCAAGTCCGCCTGGCACGCCGGGCATGCCGACGTCGCGTGGTTGGGCGTGGGGAACCCGCCCCCGGCGTATTTGGCCGGGGCGGTCACGTTTGGCTCCGCCGCGGGCGCCGCCTTCGCGGGGGTCGCCGGCACGGCGACCGATCTGAACGCCGCGCTGCGGGCGCGGGCGGCGACAGCCTATCTGGCCGACACGCTCCGCCACCGGGCGGCCGCCGACGTGGCCGCCGCGACCATGACGATGTTCGGCCTCACCCAACTCAAGGTGGTGACATGGCAGGGAACGAATCTGACCCGCTGGTCATCGGCCACGGAGGCCGCTCCGGAGGCGGATGCCGGCGCCTGGCCAGCCGGCCGCGCCGTCTCGCTCTCCTGCCTCGGCCCCGTCAACACCGGGCGACTCGCGCTTTATCTGGCCCGCGTGCCGGACGCCCGGCTGGCAACCCTGCTGGATGATCTGCCGCCGCTCCTGGACGTCGCGGAATCCGGGGTGGTGCTCGTGCTCCGCACCGCGCACTGAGCGCACCGCGCCCGCGGTCCGGCGGCGCCGTCCTTCTAACGCCCGCCCGCCTTCGACTCGCACAGGACCGGGACGGCCGCGTCACCCGCCACCCGCGGGGCGCCCGCCAGCGAGAATTGGATCGCCTCGCGCACACACGCCACCCCGGCCTCGAGGGTCGCTTCATCGATGACCAGCGGAGGGAGAAACTTGAGCACCTGCTTGCCTGAACCGCAGGTCTCGATGAGGAGGCCGCGCTCGAAGGCCAGCCGCGCGATCGCCTGGCACCGCCCCGCCTGCGGAATCTCGAAACCCCAGATGAGGCCGCGACCGCGCACCTGGGCGCCCAGACCAGGGAACTCCCGCGCGAGCTCCTGCAACCGGTCGTGCAACCACCGGCCCCGCGCCGCGACGGCGGCCGCCAGCTCCGGCGTTTCCCAATGCCGCAGCGCTTCGGTGGCGGTGATGAAGGCGAGGTTGTTGCCGCGAAACGTGCTCGTGTGCTCGCCCGCGGCCCATTGGTCGAGTTCCGGCTTCATCAGCACCAGCGACATCGGCAACCCATAGCCGCTGATCGACTTTGAGAGCACCACGATGTCCGGCTTGAGCCCGGCGGGCTCAAAGCTGAAGAACGATCCGGTGCGGCCACAACCGACCTGGATATCGTCGACGACGAGCAGCACGTCGTGCGCGCGGCAGATCTCCGCCACCTGCTGCAACCAGGAAACCGAGGCCACGTTCACTCCACCCTCGGCCTGGATCGTCTCCACCATCACCGCCGCCGGCAAATCGATGCCGCTGCTCCGGTCCGCGAGCACCTTGCGCAGAAAGTCGGCCGTGTTCACGCCCGCCCCCAGATAACCCTCGAACGGCATGAACGCCGCGTCGTGCCGCTGCACCCAGGCTTCATGGCGATAGTGCGAGTTGGCGGTGAGCGCGAGGGCCCCCGCGCTCAGGCCGTGGTAGGCGTTGGTGAACGCAATCACGTTGCCCCGCCGCTTGACCTTGCGCGCCAGCTTGAGCGCCGCCTCGATCGCATTCGTGCCCGTCGGTCCGGTGAACTGGATTTTGTAGTCCAGTTGGCGCGGCTGCAGAATGACCTCCTCGAAGCGCTCCATGAAACGCTGCTTCGCCACCGTCGCCATGTCCAGGCTGTGCGCCACGCCGTCACCCGCGATGTAGCTGAGCAGGGCCTGTTTCATGCCCTCCGGGTTGTGGCCGTAGTTGAGGGCACCCGCCCCGCAGAAGAAGTCGATGTAAGGCCGGCCTTCGCGGTCGAACAGGTGCGCGCCCCGCGCCCGCTCGAAAACGATCGGAAAAGAGCGGATGTAGGACCGTACCTCTGACTCGCGGCGCTGGAAGATACTCACGGGGGGTCAAATTGGTGACTTTGCCGTTGGCGTCGAAAAGAATCTTCCGGGATCTCCGGACGCCCTTCCGGCGGATTTTTGCGCGGCGAACCGGCCCGAAAATGACTTGTCCTATCCCTCTTGTAGGAGCGGCTTTATGCCGCGATTCAGCGCGTGCGAAATTCCATCGCGGCATAAAGCCGCTCCTACCGCGCGACCGACCGTGCAAAAATCCGTCGTGCCGGACGCCCTCCCGGCGCGTGACCGGCCGGGCGGGGGCCGCCCACTCAAGGGGCGCCGCTCATCTCCCCGAAAAACCGCCGCAGCTGCGCCGCATTCGTGGCCAGGTGCGGCGGTGACAACATGTGGTTGTGGTCGCCCGCTCCCTCCACCGCGGTGTAGCGACCCCGCGTGACTTCCGCCCAGCCCCGCTGACTCACGACCAGGTGGCCCGCCGCATCGTGGTGCTCGCCCGGTTCACCCGACACGAGTCCAAAGATATCTCCCGCGATGATGTGCCGATCGACCGAACGGGCCATGTAATCGTAATAACGCGCGATCAGCCGGGCGGCCTTCTCGGCCAACACCGGGGTCGCCAGATAGGGCTTGATGCTGTCGTGGGCGAGAAACTCCGCCGCCACCCGCGCCGCCTCCCCGGGGGGGAAGACGATGGGCCGCCTCACCTGCCCCGAATCCACCATCGCGATGCCCGCGACCCGCGCCCCCCGGCGCTCGAGTTCGCCGGCCACATGATAGGCCAGGTTGCCACCCGCCGAATAACCGAAAAGCCGATACGGCCCGCGGGGATCGACGCGCTGCATCAGGTCGGCGTAGTCGGCGATCCGCGACTCCGCGACGAGGAAGTTGAATCCGTACACCGCATACGGCTGCAACTGCCCGGCCAATTGCAGGTAACCGAGCGCGTCGCCCGTGCCCGGGGGAAAGGCGAAAATCGCCGGCCCGGTGGCGGCATTCAGCCGCACCATCGGCTCATCGATGCCTTCGACGCCAAATTGGGCGGCGTCGAGCACCACCCGCGCCTGCTCGCGCACCGTCGCGGCCTTGAACACCGCGGTCAGCGGCAGCTCGACCTGGAGGCGTTGGCGGATCAGCGCGACGAGCTTGGTCACCTTCAGGCTGTGCCCGCCCGACGCGAAGAAATTGTCCGTCACCCCGAAGTTCGACCGCCCCAGCACCTGCTCCCAGATGGCCACCAACGCGCGCTCGGTGGCGGTGGCGGGCGTCGTCGGAGCCGGACCACCGCCGCCGTCGGCAACGGGCCGCGGCAGGGCCGCCCGATCGATCTTGCCGTTCGGCGTCAGCGGCAGCGCCTCGAGCGGGACGAAGTACGCCGGTACCATGTAATCCGGCAGCTCCCGCGCCAAACGCGCCCGCAGCTCCTCGATCCGCAGTTCGTTTCCACCCGTCACGTAGGCCACCAGCGTCAGGCTCCCGTCGCCCAGATCGCGCGGCAGCACGACAGCCGACCGGACCGCCTCCTGCCGGAGCAGCCGGGCTTCGATTTCGCCCGGCTCGATGCGGAAGCCGCGAATCTTCACCTGGTGATCCTTGCGACCCAGGTATTCCACCACCCCGTCGTCGCGCCAACGCCCAAGATCCCCGGTCCGGTACAGCCGGCCGCCGGCTTCGAGCGGATGAGCCAGAAACTTCTCCCGCGTCAGCTCGACATCATTGAGGTAACCGCGCGCCAGTCCGTCCCCCGCGGCAAAGATCTCCCCCGCCGCCCCGGGCGGAACCAGCTCGAGTCCGGCATCCAGGATATAGACGCGGGTGTTCGCGATCGGACGGCCGATCGGAATGTCGTCCGGATACGTGCGCGCAATCACGTGGCAGCAGGTGAAGGTCGTGTTTTCCGTCGGGCCGTAGCCGTTGATCACCGTCAGCGCGGGGTGCGCCGCGCGGATCCGGTTGATGTGCGGCGCCGACAGCTTCTCGCCGCCCGCCAGCAGGGTCTGCAGGCCGGCAAAGATCGACAGGTCGGCATCGGCCAGTTGATTGCACAGGCTCGAGGTCAGCCAGAGCGTGGTGATGCCGTGCTCCGTGATCAGGCGTTGCATCGCCCCCGCGTCGAGCACCGCGCGCTCGGGCGGGCGGCAAAGCGTGCCGCCGTTGAGCAACGCCCCCCAAATCTCGAAGGTCGAGGCATCGAAGGACAGCGCTCCCGTCATCAGGATGCGGTCCGCCGGCCCGAGGCGGACAAAATCCGTGCCCAGCACGAGCCGGAGAATCGCGCGGTGCTCGACCAACACGCCTTTCGGCTGCCCGGTCGTGCCCGAGGTGTAGATCACATAGGCGAGCCCGCGCGGGCCGCTGCGCTCCGGCAGCTCGCCGGCCGGCAGCGACTCCAGCGCGCGCGCATCGCATTGCGTTTTCGTCCGGATACGCGCCGGCGCCGGCGCGCGCCGGTCGATGCGCAGCAGGGCATCGTAACCAAAGCGGGAGAGTTCGCTTTCCGCGTGGCCGAGCATCTTCGAATACTCGATCCCGGCGATCTCCGGCCACTCGTCCCGCAGATCCTCCCAAAACGCCCGGGCCACGAACAGATCCTCCGAACGGTCCACCTTCGTCCGGTAGCCCTGGCCGGCATGGGCCCGCTGAAATTCCTCCAATTCGCGCCCGAACTGGGCCTTGAGATCCTGATCCCAGATGTTGCCGAGAAAGATCAACCCGCCGTCCTTCAGCCGGTCGATCGCCGCGCGCAACACGCGCCGCAGGTAATTCAGGCCGCTGAAACACTGCAGCACGCTGTTGATCACCACCACGTCGAAGTCCCGCTCCGTCACACGGTCGAGTTCGTGCGCGGCCCGGTGCTCGAGCCGGATGTTCGTCCAGCCGCGCCGCTCGAGCTCGGCCTGCGCCCGGCGGAGAATCTCCGCCGAGAGATCGGTGCCGTGATAATAGCCGACCCGCGGCGCCAGGCGGAACATGCTGATGCCCGATGCGCAGCCCACCTCCAGCACCCGGCTCGTCGGCTGCAGGTGCGGGGCGAGCTTCTGGAGGATGTTGTCGCCGTACTCATCCATCACTTCCCGGCTGAGCCATTCGCCGGTAAAACTGCTGCGCCACCCGCCGCCGGAAATGTCGTCGAAGGTCTCCTGGCCCACGTAGTCCCACACCTCCTCCCGCATGAACTCGCCGATGCCCTCCGGTTCGGCCTGCACCTCCCGGCTGTCGGGACACAGCAGCACGGCCAGATCGGCGCAGTCCCACTGCAGGCGGTTCAACGCCCGGATGTGCCGCCGGCCCCCGATGAGAAAACGCGCGCGGCCGTCGCGCAGCATGAACTCCGTGCGGGCCGCCGGCAGCTCCGGGTCGAGCGGCAGGTAGGCGCCACCCGCCCGCAGGATACCCAGCAGCGCCGTCACCAGATCGAACGCCCCGTCGACCATCACGCCCACGAAACCCTCCGGCGCGAGTCCGCGCGCGACCGGGAACCGCGCCACGCGGCCGGCCTGAAGCTCCACCTCCGCATAGGTGTACCGCCGGGCGCCGTCGATCACCGCCACCGCGTCCGGGGTCGCCCGGGCGCGCGCCCCAAACTCCGCGTGCACCGTGCTGTCCCGCGGGTAGGCGGTCGCCGTGCGGTTGAACGCCTCGATGCGGGCGCGCAATTCCTCCCGCGCGTCGGAACCGTCAAGCAGGGAAAAATCACCGAGTTTCATCGGGCGGCATCAGTTGGGGGCGGGGTGGGTCGCGGCCACCATCGCCGCAAAGCGGCCCAGCAGGGCCAGATGGCGCCGGATCGTCTCCGCGCGGAAAAGCCCGGTGTCGTATTCCAGCGTGAGGCGCAGCCGGCCGGCCTCGTCCGATACAAACAGCGTGAGATCGAACTTCGAGGTCTTGAACGCATGCTCGAACGCCCGCGCCGGCGCGAGTTCCGCCTCGGCCGCCCCGCCCGCCACCGGTTCCGGCGCGCCGGCCACCGCGATGTGCACGTCGGCAAAATTCTGGAAGGCATAAATCACGTTCAGCAACGGCTGCCGGTTGGCGGTCCGGTGCGGGTTCACCTTTTGTACCAGCAGGTCGAAGGGATAATCCTGATGCTCAAACGCCTCTTCGGCGGCCGCCACCACCTGCGCCAGCAATGCGTCGAATTCCATCGCGTCGTTGAGCCGGGTCCGCACCGGCAGGATGTTCACGAAAAAGCCGATCAGGCTTTCCAGATCGGGGTGGTTGCGATTCGCCACGCTCACGCCGACACAAAAATCCTCCTGCTTCGTCAACTGGTAGAGGAGCAGCTTGAACACGGCCAGCACGACATTGGCCAGCGTCGTGTGCCGGGCGCGCGCGATCCGGCGCAAGCCGGCGGTCACCTCCGCGTCGATTTCCGCCCGCGCGTGGTCGCCACGGAAATCCCGTTCCGCCTGCGGCGTGAAATCATAGGGCAGCGCCAGCGCGGCCGGCGCGCCCGCGAGCCGGTCCAGCCAGTGGGCTTCGTCGCGCCCAAAACCCCGCGCCTTTTGCCAGACGGCGAAATCCTTGTAATGAATCCGCAGCGGCGGCAGGGCATCGGGCCCGCCCCGGCGCGCGGCGGCGTAAAGGATGAAGACCTCGCGATAGAGCACGTTGCCCGACCAGCCGTCGCCGATGATGTGGTGCATCGTGAACAACAGCACGCCCCGCCGCGCCGCCAGCGCAATCCAGGTCGCGCGCAGCAGCGGCGGCTCTGCCAGGTCGAACGGTTGCGCCGCCTCGCGATCCGCCACTTCCCGGGCGCGCTCTTCCCCCCGGGCGTCGCCGGTCAGGTCGATCCGCCGCAGCGTGAACGGCACCGCGGGCAGTATCCGCTGCCGCGGCTCGCCATCAATCTCCACGAAGGCCGTGCGCAGCGCCTCGTGCCGTGCGACCAGCCGCTGCAACGCCAGTTCGAGCGCCCCCGGATCGAGCGCGGTCTCCAGCAGGTACGCCTCCGGCATGTTGTAGGCCGCCTGCCCTCCCAGCCGGTGCAGCAGCCACAAGCGTTGCTGCGCGTACGAAAGTTCGTAATGCGCCTGCACCGGCGCGGGCGGAATCTCCCGCCCGGCGTCCGGCTCCCCGCGCCGCCCACCTCCGACCAGCGCGGCCAGTCCCGCGATCGTCGGCTGCGCGAAGAATTCCCGCAGGCCCGGCCGCACCCCGAACGCCCGCTGCATCCGCGAGGCCACCTGCATCGCCTTCAGGCTGTGGCCGCCGAGCTCGAAGAAATCATCCGCCACCCCGATGCGCCCGACCTGCAACACCTCGCCCCAGATGCCGGCAATCGTCTCCTCGACCGCGTCGCGCGGCGCCACATACCCCGTGTGCCGCCCGCCCGCTTCGGCATCGGGCGCCGGCAGCGCCCGGCGGTCGATCTTGCCGTTCGGCGACAGCGGCAGCCGGTCGAGCGTCACCCAATAGGCCGGCACCATCGCCTCCGGCAGCTCCGCGAGCAGGTGCGCCCGCCACTCGGCCGGCGCACCCGCACCGTCCGTCACGACGTAGCCCACCAGCTCGTCCGCTCCGTTCACCGGGCGCACCACCACGACCGCCTCGCGCACCGCCGGGTGGACGCGCAACCGCGCCTCAATTTCTCCCGGCTCCACGCGAATCCCGCGCACTTTCACCTGTTGATCGCCGCGACCGAGAAACTCCAGGTTGCCGTCGGCCAGCCAGCGCGCGAGATCCCCGGTCCGGTAGAGGCGCTGCCGCCCCCCGCCCAGCGCCGCCACGATGAAGCGCTCCGCCGTCAACTCCGGTCGGTTGAGGTAGCCGCGCGCCAGGCCCTCGCCGCCGATGAAGAGCTCCCCCGGCACGCCGATGGGGCACGGCTGCAGCCGCGGGTCGAGCACGTAAAGCCGGGTGTTCGCGAGCGGCCGCCCAATCGGGGTCGAGGCGCCCGCGCCGACGGGCCCGGCGTGATCCTCGTAGTAACACGAGTCGATCGTCGCCTCCGTCACCCCGTAGCTGTTCACGATGCGCCGGCTCCCGCCGAAGTCCGCCGCCAGCCGGCGATATTCCGACGCGGGCAGCGTGTCCGACCCGAGGATGAGCAGCCGCAATTCCGGCAGCGCCACGCGTTGCGCCCGCACGTGCTCCATCAGCGGCAGAATCAAACCGGGGGTGGACTCGAAAAACGTGATGCGGTGGCGCACCAGCAGTTCGCAGATTTCCGCCGGATCACCCCGCGCCTCGGCCGCAGCCACCACCAGCGTCCCGCCATTGGTCAGCGCCCGGATGAAATCCCCCGCAAACACGTCAAACGACAGGCTCGCCATCTGCAGCAACCGCACCTCCCCGCGGTCGAGGCCGTAACCCGCGCGCCACGCCACCGCCGCGTTGACCAGCGTGCGGTGCTCGATCATCACGCCCTTGGGTTTGCCGGTGGAACCCGAGGTGTAGATCACATAGGCGAGGTTTTCCGGCCGCAGCCCGCTGGCCGGCGCCGTGTCCGCCTCCCCGCGCACCTCCGCCCCGTTTATCTCCACCAGATCCGTCTCCGGGTTCACGGCGCCGGGCGGCGGGCGCTCCCGGCCATCCGTCACCCACACACGCACGCCCGCATCCCCGGCCATGAACGCCAGCCGCTCCGCGGGATAGAGCGGATCGAGCGGCACGTAGGCGCCGCCCGCCTTCAGCACGCCCAGCACGCCCACGATCATCGCCGCGGATCGCTCGAGCCACAGCCCCACCCTCACCTCCGGGCCCACCCCGCGGCGGCGCAACGCGTGGGCCAGCCGGTTCGCACGGTCATGCAATTCACGATACGTGAGCGTCGTCCCCCCGTGCACGACGGCCACGCGGTCCGGGGTGCCCGCCACCTGATCCTCCAGCAGGTCCACCAGCGTGCGCTCCCGCGGCCAGGCCCGCGCCGTCGCGTTGAAGGTCTCGAGCACAACTCGCGCCTCGGCCGGTGTCGCCAGCCTGAACGTGTCCACCGGGATCTCCGGTTGCGCCGCCGCCTGCTCCAGCACCTGCCGCAGGTGACCCGCGACCCGCGCGACCTGCCCGGCCGGATACACGTGGCGGTTGTGCCCAAACTTGATCGTGATCGCCGCCCCGGGATCGACCGTCAGATCGAGATCGTAGTGCGTCCGGTCGTGCGCCTCGACGCCCTCGACCCGCAGCCCGTGACTCCCGCCGCCACCGAGGGCGCGATCCATCGGATAGTTTTCAAACACCACCAGGTGGTCGAACAGCTCGCGACCCAGCGGAGTGAGCGTCTGGATCTCCGACATCGGCAGGTGGTAGTGCGCCTCCGCCACCAGCGCCGCCTCCTGCAACTCGCGCAGCAGATCGAGGAACCCCTTGCCCGCGGCCGGCTGCACCCGCACCGGCACCGCGCAAATGAACAACCCCACCATCTCCTCCACGCCCGGCAGTTCGGCCGGACGGCCGGATACAATCGTGCCAAAGACGACGTCCTCCCGCCGGAGGTGCCGCGCCAGGACCAGCCCCCAGCCGGCCTGCACCAGGATGTTCAACGTCACGCCCGCCCGCGCCGCGACGGCCCGCAGGGCGGCGCTGAGCTCGGGCCCAAGATCCAAAACGTGCTCGGCCAGGGCAAACGTCGTCTCCTTGCCCGGCCCCAGCAGCCGCGGGAGGCCGGCCGGCTGCTCGTAGCCCGCGAGATAACCTTTCCAATAATCCCGCGCGGCCGGCAGATTCCGCGTCGCGAGCCAGCGCACGTAGTCCCGGTAAGGCACCGGCGCCGGCAGGCCGGCCTCCGTGCCCGTCCGCAAGGCGTCATAGAGGTGCAGCAGATCGCGATGCACGATGCCCAGGCTCCAGCCGTCGAGCAGCACGTGGTGGTAGCTCCACCCCACGTGAAAGGTGTCGTCGGTCGTCTGCCACAACGTTACGCGCCAGAGAACGTCACGTTCCAGCTCGAAGCCCCTCGTCACGTCCGCCTGCCGCGCCGCCGCGATCCGCGCGGTCTGGACGGCGGCGGGCTCACCCCGCAAATCGTGCACGCTGAACTCCGGCTCCCGCCCTTTCCACACCAGCTGCAACGGCTCGTCCACGCCCAGATGGACGAAGTTCGTGCGCAGGATCGAATGCCGCCGGGCCAGGGCGCGCCACGCCAGGGCGAACTTCGCCGGATCGAGCGGCCCGCGCAGGCGGTACGCCATTTGCACGAAGTAGGCCGCCGATCCGCTGTCGAACACCGTCTGAAACAGCAGACCCGCCTGCATCGGCGACAGCCGGCACACATCGTCGACCGCCGCCGCCCGCCAGCCGCGGGAGTGCAGCAAGGCCTCGTAATCCACCAGACCAAAGAGCGGCGACGTGAAATCCGCCGGCGTCTTTTCGTCCTCCCGCCGGGCCACGCCGTGCGCAATGACCTGCTCGAGTTCGCCGCGCCAGTCCGCCAGCAACCCTGCCATCTCCGCCGCGGCGTAACGCTCCGGATGATACGTGAGGGCAAGTCCCAGGCGCCCGCGCACCACCGCCGCGCCCGCGTCGAGTTCATGGGCGCGCGCGACACGCGGCCCGATCACCGTGCCGGCCGACTCCCCGGCAAACGCCAGGCGGCCCCCGCTGTCTTCGCCAAACTGGCCGAGGTAATTGAAGCTGATCGGCGGGCCCGGGGCCAACGCCCAGGCCGGTCGCGCGGCCGGCGGTCGCATCAGCGTCAGCCACCCGTAGCCCACGCCCTTGGCGGGAATCGCGCGCAGGCTTTCCTTCACCTGTTTGATCTGCGCGCCGATGTCGTCGCCCCGGGTGGCGAGCACCAGCGGATAGAGGCAGGTAAACCAACCCACCGTCCGATCGAGCGCCGGCAGCCCGGTCTCCGGATCGCGGCCGTGCCCCTCCATCGTCACCCGCGTGGTGTCGCCGCCATGCCAGCGGGAGAGCGCGCGGCCGAGTGCCACCAGCAGCAAATCCTGCGTGTCGGCGTGATATGCCGCCGGGGCCGTCGTCAACAGCGCCCGGGTCAGCTCCTCCGGCAAACTCGCCTCGGCGGTGCGGGTGGCCCCGAAGAGATTCGGCGCCGCCGATCGGGGTTCCGGCCACGCCACCTCGGCCGCCGCCTGTCGCGCCCAGTGGTCCATCTCCGCCGGGGACAAATCCGCGCCCGCCCGGGCGGCAACCGCGGTGCTCCAGCGGAGGAGGGATCCCGCCTTGGGTCCGAAATCGACCGGCTCACCCTGCGCGTGCTGCCGCAGGCCGAGTTCGAGGTCCTCGAGCAGGATCCGCCAGGACACCCCGTCGACCACGAGATGGTGCGCCACCAGCAGCAGGCGATCCCCGGTGGGCAGGCGATACAGCACCGCGCGGAAAAGCGGGCCGCACGTCAAATCGAAGCCGCGCTGCACGGTCTCGCTGTGGGCCAGCCGCGCCGCTTCATCGGCCACCGCGATTTCAGTGAACGGCGTCGGCGTTGCCTCGGGCAGAATCTGCGCCGCCTCACTCACCAGCACCGTGCGCAGCGCATCGTGCTGCCGCCACAAGCACGCCGTCACGGCCGCCAAGGCCGCGGCCGCGATCGGCTGGCGGGGCCGCAGCAGCACCGCCTGATTGAAGTGATGGCGCTCGTCGGCGGGTTGCGCGAGGAACCAGGCCTGCGCCGGCGTCAGCGGCACGGGCCCCGCGACCGTTTCGGAGGCCGCCGCCGGCCCGTCGTGCCGCTGCAGGCGGCCCGCAAGATCGGCGACCGTCGCGTATTGAAACAAATCGCGCACCTCGATTTTCCAGCCGGCCCGCTTCAACCGGCTCGCCACTTGAATCGCGCTGATCGAGTCGCCGCCAGACGCAAAATAATTGTCGTGCACGCCGACCTGGCCGAGCCCGAGCACGGCACACCATACGCCGGCAATCTCCACTTCGAGGGCGGTGCGCGGGGCGACGAAGCCCCCGGCGGCGGTGGCGACCGGGGCGGGCAGCGCGGCGCGGTCCAGCTTGCCGTTCGGCGTCAGCGGCAGCGCCTCGAGCGTCACGATCACCGCCGGCACAAGGTAGTCCGGCAGCCGCGCCTGCAGGCGCGACCGCAGCGTTTCCCCG
>JBBRWR010000127.1:0-22144 GCA_038249085.1 Opitutales bacterium | reverse complement strand
TGGCGCTTACCAAGCCGGCGGAGGCAGGCCTTGCGCCTGCCAATCACAGCCACATCAATTCCCCTCGCTCTTGGTTCCGGCTCCGCCGGGTTGGGGGTGTCAACGTGGGCGGCGGCTACCGTTGGATGGACAAGGCGGTCACCGGCTTCGCGAGAAAGAGTGTCGTCATCAATCAGGGGACCGCGTTTGAGACCACCGTGATCGTGCCGGATTACGACAACCCCAGAGTCTCCCCGTCCCGGGGCGACGTCGATATGTGGGTGGGCTATCGGCGGAAGATTCTGCGTGATCGGGTCGATATGAGCATACAGCTGAACGTGAAAAATACCTTCGCGGGCAACGGTCTGACTCCGATCGAATACAATACCGCGGGGGAGGCGGTTACCTTTATCCTCGGTCCCGTGCGCACCTGGACGCTGGGCACCACCTTCAGGTTCTAAGCTGGGTTCCGACGTTTTGTTTCGGGCGCGGCGCCAGCCCCTGGGTTGGTGCCGCTTTTTCTTTTGTGAAATGAAAATCAGCTGTTCATTATGGGGCATGCTTGGGTGGTCGCTTTCATCGGGGTCATCCGCTCGCGGCGGATGACCGTCACGACATGGGAATTCTGCGCCTACTCCGTCCGGTCATCATGCGCAGCCTGTCGGTTGCCGTCGTGCTGACGGCGGGCGGTCTGGCCGCGGCGTGGCTGCTGCGTGGCCCTCTGCGCCGGGAGGTGCCGGAAGTGGATGCCCGGGCGGTCGCACAGGTGGAGAGGGCCCGGGCCGTGGCGGATCGCGTGCGTGAAGCCCGGGCGCACCCCCCCCGCAACTTCGCCACGGTCGACTATGCGGCCGGGCGGCGAGCCGCCTGGTATCCCCAAGGGGAGTCGCCGCTGCTGGCCGAGCTCGTGGCGGCGGGCAAGTTGCCGCCGTTGGAGCAGCGGATTGGCCCCGAGCCGGGGGTGGCAAATGCGGTGGACGGCATCGGCAGCTACGGCGGCACCTGGACCACCAGCATCGCGCGCGATGAGATGCTGAAGTATGCGAGCGTGATGCTTACGGGTGTGCCGCTGCTGCGCACCAGCCCGCTGGCCGACACGCAGGAGCCTTTTCTCGTGAAGGCCTACGAGGTTTCGGACGATTCCCGGGTGTTTACGTTCCACCTGCGCCAGGGCATCCGGTGGTCCGATGGCGTGCCGTTCACCACCGCCGACATCGAGTATTGCTGGGACCACGAGATCAACGATCCGGCGGCGGGGATCTTCGATCTGGGCTTGGACACGTTTCAGCAGCGCGGCAAGAGCGCCCGCTTTGAAAATATGGACGCCGCCACCTTTCGGATTTCCTTCCCGGAGCCCAATGCGGCGTTTCTTCCCGCGCTGGGTGACTTCAATGCGTGTCGTTTGGCGGACGCGCCCAGGCACTATCGCAGCCGTTTTCATCCGACCCTCGGTGACCCGCAGCTCATCGAGCGGATGATGAAGAAGTTCAATTTGCCGAACCGGCGCGAACTTTACCGCAAGATCTGCGACCGCACCGTGCTGTGGAATGCCGGTCACCCTCACCTGGGACCCTGGATGTTGAGCGGCTTCCAATCGAGCGCACCCTACGTATTCGTGCGTAATCCCTACTATTGGGTCGTGGATTCCCAAGGCAACCAGCTGCCCTACGTCGACCGGCTGGTCTTTAACGTGAAACAACAGAATTTGCTGCCAATTGACGCGGCCAACGGGGACCTGACCTTTTATCTGCAGCGAAATAACTTTCAGGATTTTCCGCTCTTTGCCTCCCAACAGCAACGCGGAGGATACCGCCTGCTCTACTGGTTCAATTCTGCAAATTCGGAAATCCTGCTGTTTCCCAACCTCACCCGCCGGGTCGAGGCGGGGGATCCGGCATCGAAATGGAAAAATGCGCTCCTGAACGAGGCCCGTTTCCGCCGGGCGCTCTCGTTTGCGATCAACCGGCCCGCGATGATCAAAAGCGAAACGGCGGGGCTCGGCCGCGCCCGCCAGAACGTGCCCGGGCCCGAATCACCCTACTATCACGAAGGGGCAAGTCTGGCGGCGACGGAATACAACCCAGTGGAGGCCAGCCGGCTCCTGGACGAACTGGGTCTCACGTCGCGGGATGCCGAGGGGTACCGCACCTTCCCCGATGGCACGGGCATGCAGTTCTTCATTCTCTTCACCTCGGAATTTTCCGCCGACACCCTGCAACTCGTGGTCGATGACTGGGCGGACGTGGGTGTTCGGGCCGGACTGCGGGAGCGTTCCCGCAGCTTCGCCTCCACCGAAGTGCAGGCGAACCGCCAGGATTTCTATGTGTGGATGGGCTCTTGCGAATACGATCCCATGATCAGCCCCCGCTTCATGTTGCCCGTGGATCAGCAATCCTATTTTGCGACCGCCTGGGGGCGATGGCAGGCCTTGCAGGGCCTCTACGGCAATCCGGAGGCGGGTCCGGGCCCTCCGCGCGATCATCCGTTCTTCCACGTCGCGCAGCTCTGGAATCGCATCAAAGTTACGCCGTCATTCGCTGAGCGAAAGCGGTTGTTCGACGAGATTTTCGACATCCAGGCGGAGCATGTGTGGACCATCAACCTGTTCACCCCGGGGCCGGTCATGGTGTTGGTGAAAAACTCGTTTCGCAACGTGCCTCCGCTCGCGGTCTACTCCTGGAATTTTCTCACGCCGCTCAACGCCGGCGTCGAAACTTACTACTACGCCGCGCCGGACAATCGCAATCCTCCCGGCGTCGACGACCAGATCAAGCGGGACCTGCTGACCCCGGCCACGCCCGAAAGTTACGACAGCCCCCCAAGCGCGTCCGGTTCACCGGGAGCGGCGGGTGCGGGGCGTTCGTTGGGGCAGGTGGGGCAGGTCATCCGCACTTTGTTTATTCTCGCGATCGTTTTGGGATTGGGGCTGGTCGCATTCCGGCATCCGTTCATCGCCCGCCGGCTGGCCTTCATGGTGCCAACGCTGCTGGTCAATTCGATTCTGACCTTTGTAATCATCCAGCTCCCTCCCGGGGACTATATCAACACGAAGCTGATGCAGCTCGAGGAACAGGGCACGACGGCAAACCTGGCCGACATGGAGCAATTGCGGAAAACCTTCCATCTCGATCGAAGCCTGACGGAACGATATTTTATCTGGATGGGATTCAAATGGTTTTTGACCCGGACCCCGGTGGACCGGGGCCTCCTGCAAGGGGACCTGGGGCGGTCGATGGAGGATCTGCGTCCGGTCAATGAGAAGGTGGGCGACCGTGTGCTGCTGACGCTGCTCGTCTCGCTGGGCACGATCCTCCTGACGTGTGCGCTGGCCCTGCCGATCGGGATCTATTCGGCGGTGCGGCAATATTCGCTCGGCGACTATCTGGCGACGCTGATCGGGTTTGTGGGGATGTGTGTGCCGCATTTTCTGCTCGCGATCCTCATCATGTATGCGAGCTCGGAATACCTCGGGATCAACGCTTCCGGCCTGTTCTCGCCCCAATTTGCGAGCCTCCCGGGCTGGCCCTGGGGCAAGATCGCCGATTTGCTGAAGCACATCTGGGTGCCGGTGCTGATTCTCGGAGTGGGCGGCACCGCCGCCATGATCCGGGTCATGCGCGGCAATCTCCTCGATGAACTCAAGAAACCCTATGTCGTCGCGGCTCGGGCGCGAGGGGTGCGCCCGCTGAAGCTCCTGCTCAAATACCCGGTGCGCATCGCCATCAATCCCTTTGTCTCGGGCCTCGGCGCGCTTTTCCCCCAGTTGATCGCGGGGGGCGCGATTGTGGCCATGGTGCTCAGCCTCCCGACGGTCGGGCCGATGCTGCTGCGATCGCTGCTGGCGGAAGACATCTATCTGGCCGGATCGATGCTCCTCGTGCTGAGCCTCCTCAGCATCGTGGGCATGCTGGTGAGCGATCTGCTGCTGCTCGCGCTAGACCCGCGCATCCGCATGGAAGGAGGGGATCGGTAGCCATGGCCCGGGAGCGTTTATCGTCCGGTGAAGAGGGCGGGGCGGCCACCGTGGCGGTGGCGATCCCCCGCCCGGTGCCACCGGGGCGGGGGGGTGAGGCGGAAACGGGCACCCTCAGCCAGTGGGCGTTGATCCGGTTGCGTTTCCGGAAGCATCGGCTGGCCCTCTATTCCCTCTACACCCTTGCATGGTTCTACCTGCTGGCGCTCGGCTGTGAGTTTTTCGCCCCGTATGCGGCGAACGCGCGCAACAACGAATACCTTAACTGCCCGCCGATGATCCCGCAGTTTTCGTTTCAGGAAGGGCTCTATGCCGAACAGTTGGTGCGCTACGTCGACCCGTTGACGCTGCAGAGCTCCTATATCGTGGATCGGGCGCACCCGGTGCCGTTGGGGTTTTTCGTCCGGGGCGATCCCTGTCGCCTCTGGGGCCTGATCCCGTGGGAGCGCCGGTTCTTTGGCGTCGAGCGCGACGCCTATGCGCGGCTGCACCGCGGGGCGGTCCCCGGGTCGCCGGTGTTTTTCCTGCTGGGTGCCGATCGGTTGGGGCACGACCTGTTCAGCCGGATGGTTTACGGTGCCCGCATCAGTCTGTCGATTGGGTTGGTGGCCATCGCCATTTCTTTTATCCTCGGTCTCGTGATCGGGGGTGTCAGTGGCTACGTGGGTGGGCGGGTCGATTTCGTCATCCAGCGGCTGATCGAGATCTTGCTTTCGTTTCCGCACCTGCCGCTCTGGCTGGCGCTGGGCGCCGCGATCCCGGCGGCCTGGTCGTCTTTGCGCGCCTATTTCGCCATCACGGTGATCCTGAGCCTGCTCAACTGGACCTGGCTCGCGCGGGTCGTGCGCGGCAAAATCCTTGCGCTGCGCGAGGAGGACTACGCGGTGGCCGCGCGGCTGCTCGGCGCGAGCCACGCCCGGGTGCTTTTCAGACACCTGATTCCGGGCTTCACCAGCCATATCATCGTGACGCTGACCCTCAGCGTGCCGCAGATGATCCTCGCGGAAACCGCGCTCAGCTTTCTTGGACTCGGTCTGCGTCCGCCGATCGTGAGCTGGGGGGTGCTGCTGCAGGACTGCCTCAACCTGCAGGTCGTTGCCAGTGAACCGTGGCTGCTGCTGCCGGTGGGTTTCATCGTGGTGACGGTGCTCGCCTTCAATTTCCTGGGCGACGGCCTGCGCGATGCGGCCGATCCGTACGCCAGCCGCTAGCAGGGGATTCGAATGATGAACATCCTCATGATCCTCACCGACCAGCAGCGTTTTGATGCGCTGGCTTGCAACGGCAACACGCTGATCGGAACCCCCAACATGGATGCACTGGCCCGTCGTGGAGTCAGGTTTGCGCGGGCCTATGCCGGGATTGTGCCGTGCAGCCCGTCGCGGGCCTGCCTGTTCACCGGCCGGTTCGGACACATCAACGGCGTGGTGGACAACGACACGGGGCTCGTGCCGGGCCTGCCCAACCTGGCCACCGGGCTGGGGGCGGCGAACTATCAACTCGGTTACGCCGGCAAATGGCATGTCGATCCCGCGCTCAATCCGAGCGACTTCGGCTTTACCGGCCGGGATTTCCTCGGCTACGGCTACCCGTGGGACGGAGCGACCGTTGCAGGCAGTAGTTTCACCGGCGGGCAGGTGTATCCGGAAAATGCCGCCAACTACCGGGCCTATCTGGCGCGTCGCGGTCTGGCGGCACCACGGATCGAGGAACATTTTAAGAACAAGACGACGGGTTCGAGCATTTACGGCCGACAAACGGGGACGATCGAGCAGTCGTTCGAGGCGATGGTGACGGATGATACGATCGATCTCCTGCACAAGTTTTCGGCAGAACGAAAGCGAAACGGGAGACCGTTCTTTGTCTGGGGGAATTTTTTTGGGCCCCATCGCCCCATGATCGTGCCCGAACCCTATTATTCGATGTATGATCCGGCGGCCGTTCCATTTGATCCGGGTTACGCCGAGGTTTTTGCGCGGAAACCCCGGGTGCATCGGATTTTTTCCGAACGATCCAACTTGGGCGAGAACGAGTCCTGGGCGACCTGGCAGAAGATCATCGCCGCCTATTGGGGCTATACGACGATGCTCGACGAACTGGTGGGCCGGATTGGGGCGGCGTTGCGCGAGTTGGGGGAGGAGGAAAATACGCTGGTGGTTTTCGGCTCCGACCATGGGGACATGCTCGGTGCCCATCACCAGTTCGAGAAGGGACCCTCCTGTTATGAGGAAGCCTATCACATCCCGCTGATCGTGGCGCATCCGGGTTGCCGCACGCCTGGCACATTCAACGACGATCTCGTCTATCTGCACGACGTCTATCCCTCGATGCTCGAAGCGGCCGGCCTCAAGCCGCCCAGTGTGCCGGACCATCGCACTCTCCTGCCGGCGTGCCTTGATTCCAGTGCGACCAACGGACGCGAGCATCTCTACACGCAATTTTTCCGACAGATCGTAGCCATCGACCAGCGCATGATCCGCACGCGCACGCACAAATATGTCTTCAACCGTGGCGACCTGGATGAGCTTTATGATCTCGGCGCCGATCCGCACGAGCTCACGAACCGGATCGACGATCCGGCGTTGGCCGCCCTCCAGCGCGACCTGATGGGCCGGCTCGTGACCTCGATGACCGAATTGGGCGATCCGTTGTTGCCATATTTCCTCACCGAACGGCGCTGGCCCGCCGACCCTTGATCCGCAATTTCCGCCGCCGCTCAGTTCCGATGAAGCCTTCCGTTAACCTTTCACGCACCCGATGACATCATCCATCCCGGAGGCGGTTTCGCGTGCGACGAACCTGATGGCTGATGATGCCAGAGGGCCGGCGCTGGTCATGCGGGATCTGCACGTCCACTTTGACACGGACATGGGGATCGCCCGCGCCGTCCGCGGAGTGAGCCTCGAACTCCAGCGCGGCCGGATTCTCGCCGTGGTCGGCGAGAGCGGCTGCGGTAAGAGCGTCACCGCGTATTCGATCCTGCGGTTGATCCAGAAACCGGGCCGGATCGCCGGCGGGAGCATCGTCCTGCATCCGCGCGGACGTCCGGCGATCGACCTCACCGCATTGTCCGAAAACGACGAATTGCTCTATGAGGTGCGCGGAGGCCTGATCGGCATGATCTTCCAGGAACCGATGACCGCGCTCAGCCCGGTGCATTCGGTCGGCAATCCGATCATGGAGGCTATTCGCCTGCACCGTTCGGTCACGAAATCGCAGGCACGGGCGCTGGCGATCGACATGCTCGGCAAAGTGGGGATCCCGGCGCCGGAACGCCGGATCGACCAGTATCCCCACCAGATGAGCGGAGGCATGCGCCAGCGCGTGGTCATCGCCGTGGCCCTCGTTTGTGCGCCCGAAGTGCTGATCGCCGATGAGCCGACCACGGCGCTGGATGTTACGATCCAGGCGCAGATCCTGGGACTGATTAAACGCCGGCAGCGGGACATCGGTTGTTCGGTGCTGCTCATCACGCACAACATGGGCGTGGTCGCCCAGACCGCCGATGAGGTGGCGGTGATGTATCTGGGTTGTATCGTCGAGCGGGGACCGGTGGTCGAGGTGCTCGGGCAGCCACGGCATCCCTACACCATGGCCTTGATGCAATCGATTCCGGGGACGGGTCCCGCCCGGGAACGGTTGCATTCGATCGCCGGCAGCGTGCCCTCATTGCTGCAGATCCCGGGCGGATGCGCCTTTCATCCCCGTTGCCCCTGGGCGCGGGCGGGCGTTTGCGACGTGGGAGATGCTCCCGCGCTCCGCGAAGTCCGCGGTCGGCAAACGGCTTGTCACCTTGCCGGGGAAATCGCCGCAGGCCTGGGGCGCGGGAAATCATGATCCCGCCCGATCCCATGCCGGGGTATGTCAGCGGGGCGGAGCCGCCGCTGCTGCGGGTGCGGAACCTCTGCAAATATTTCCCGATTCATTCGTCCGGGTTTCGCTCGCGGTTGCTCGGTCAGGTCCGGGCGGTGGACGATGTCAGCTTCGATCTCCGGACGGGCGAGACCCTGGGCCTGGTGGGTGAATCGGGTTCGGTCAAGACGACGACCGCGCGTTGCATTTTGCGGGCGATCCGGCCGACCTCGGGTTCCGTTATCGCGCGCCTCGACGGGCGCGACGTCGATGTCGCCGCGTTGTCGGCGCCGGCGTTGCGCGCGTTGCGGCCACACATGCAGATGATCTTTCAGGATCCGTTCTCGTCGCTCAACCCCCGCATGACGGTCGGCGATATTGTGGCGGAGCCGCTCGTCATCCACCGGCTCGCCCGCGGCCGGGAGCTGATCGACCGGGTCGAACAGATGCTGTTGAAGGTGGGATTGAAACCCGAGCACCGGCAGCGTTACCCGCATGCGTTTAGCGGCGGCCAGCGTCAACGCATCGGTATCGCGCGCGCCCTGATCATGAATCCGGCGCTGGTGATCGCGGATGAGGCGGTCTCCGCCCTCGATGTCTCGGTGCAGGCGCAGGTCATCAATCTGCTCCAGGATTTACAGCATGACTTGAACCTGACCTACCTCTTCGTCGCCCATGACCTGAGCGTCGTGAAGCATATCTGCGACCGCGTGGCGGTGATGTATGGCGGCAGAATCGTCGAACTCGCCCCGACCGCCGAGCTCTTTGGGGCTCCGAAGCATCCTTACACACAGATGCTGCTGTCCGCGGTCCCTGATCCGAACCCCGGCCACCGCATGAACCTCGAAGTGGAGGGCGAGATGGCGGATCCGTCCAACCTGCCGTCCGGCTGCAGCTTTCACCCGCGTTGTCCCCGGTGCTTCGCTCCCTGTGCGGAGGTCAGGCCCGTCCTGGAGCCGGTCGACGGCGGCCCGCGTCAGGCCGCCTGCCATCTCTATCAGCCTATCGGACAAGTAATTTGATTCCTGCCGCGATGAACCTGAAAGCGAAAAATGAAATCTTCCGGTGGCTCGGTCTCGTCGTACGGTGCGTTGGTTTGGCGGCCGGCGCACGGGCCGCCGAGGTTGCGATCAACGACGGCGACTACGAAGGCCGGGCTCAATTCATCATCATCACGCCGGGAGCCACGTGGTACTACGACAAAGCGGGAGGCGGATTTTCCCGGCTGATCGATCGGGATGGACACGACTGGATTTCGTTCCACGCACCGACGGGGAAACCGTCGCCCGCGGGCGCAGCAGCAAACTTTCGCGGGCTGCCCAACCTCGTTTTTGGCAAGGGCTATCCCGAGGCAGGGGCGGGGCATCCTGGTTTCGACCGCTGTGAAACAGAGCTGATCGCGCCGGACACTTTGCGCACCCGCAGCAAGACAGGAACCTGGGCGTGGAGCTGGCGTTTCACCGCCACCGGCGCGATCTTCACCATGGAACGCGCCGATGCCGCGCATCAATGGTGGTTCCTCTACGAGGGTCCTGTCGCCGGACGGTTTGCGCCCCAGGCGCAATATTGGGGCACGGATGCCGGCGGGCCGCGCCGCGAGACACCCGAACACATGCGCGGCGAAAGCATCCTGGCGAAGTGGCGTTGGGCCTATTTCGGCGATCGGGACGTGCCCCGGGTGTTGTTCCTCGCCCAAGTGGGAAAGCCGGATGACCTCGACGACACGTTCGGCTACATGGGCAGCACGTCAGCCGGCATCGAGGCCCCGGATGGTATGGTTGTCTTCGGCTTTGGTCGTCATGGGAGGCCGCTTCTGAGCGGAGCCGGCCAGCGTTTTGTCGTCGGACTTGTGGACCAACGGATGGAGACTCCAGCGGAGCACGAGCGCCTGGCGGCCTTGATCGAACGCCGGTTGGAGGAGGCCCGCGAATGAAAGCGATTCACCGGTTAATCGGATGCGGCGCCGCGGGCTGGATGTTGTCCCTGGCGCCGGCGAAGGCCCAGGAAGTGTTCCGCGAATTCACCCCGCACCATGGCGCCGGTCCGGAGGTGCATTTCGGCGAACTGGACCCTGGCACGAAACGCAAGAGCCCCGCCGCGAGCCGGCCCCGCCACGTGCCGAAACCAGTCACGCTTGATCTGGCGGAGGCGACGCGGGCCGAACTGAGCTTCGAGTATTGGGGCGGACACATCGGGACGAGCGGGCAGCGGTTCCAGATCAACGGCGGCGGCTGGGTTGATTTGCCGCAGCCGGCGGGCACGCCCGGCGATCCTCATGTCTTCCACCGGACGCTGCTCGGGAACAACGCCGTCGCCGTGCCGCTGGCCCAGTTGCGCGAGGGTGAAAACAGCGTGCAATTCGCCGCCGGTCCGCAAATCGCCTTCAGCTTCGATTGGGGCTTTTATTGGATCTATGACTTTACCGTGCGGGTTTTCTATGCGCCCGTCCGCCCGCATCCCACCGGCGAGATCGTGGTGCCGGCCGGGAACGACGGATTTGACGATGCGCTGGCGGTCGAAGCCAGGGCCGCGAGCCCGAACGGGGACATCAGCCGGGTCGAATACCTCGCGGACTGCGACGACTTCGACTGGGATGGCGACGGGGTGTGGCGCGAATGGCAGTTCACCACCCACCACGGGGTTTTGCAGCATCACGTCGGGACGGCCTCCGCCGCGCCCTGGCGGGTCATCTGGGACACCCGTTGGCTGCCCGATCAGACCCATCCCGTCCGCTTGCGCGCCCGGATCACCGATAGCACGGGGATCACGTATCTCACGCCTCCGGTCGAGGTCCGGCAGCAGCGGATCAACCGCGGCGTGCGCATGTTCAAATCCGGAGACGTCCCCGAGTATTTCAGCGCGCGGATGAGCCACGAAAAGCAATGCAGCATCGATCTGCCGGATGATTTGAGCGGGGTGAAAGCCGCTCAGTTGTTGGTATCGACCTGGAGCGGCAGTACCGACGATGACAGCGTGCACGAACTCCGGCTCAATGGCGAACGGCTGGCCAATCGCTTTGGCCAGTTCGAGAACTACGGTTTCAACCGTATTGAGGTTCCCGTTGCGCGGCTTCGACCCGGCAGGAACGAAGTTACAGTTTACTCCACCTTCAAGGGGCACGCTTTGGAGATCAACTGGCCCGGCCCGGTGTTGCTTGTGGAATTTTGATTTCCTATTCTTTTTCCGGTGACTCGACGGTGGGCGAGACAGAGGCAACGTCCGCCACCTGTTCCGCCCTCCCCCGATTTTGGTCGCCCGCTGTGCACGGACCCGGATTTTAATGGGCGCTGGACCCACTTGGGCGTGCGCGAATTCTTTGGCAATTCGCCGAACAGCGTGCGGGTCCAAATCTGGACCGCCCTGTGGGCCTACCTCTTGGTCGGAATTGCCAAACAGCTAAAGCACCCCGAGCCGTCGATGTATGACATCCTGGTAATTGTCTCCGACGGCGCTGAGTCGGGAGCGCCGGTGACAGTGGTTGTTCATCACCCACCAGGCGTGCTCCCGTCTGCCGGTCTTTTCGCACGCCTCCGGCAGGCGCTTCACAAATGCCGTCTTGGTTCGTTCCGATTCAAAACCCGGAGCCCGGCAATTCCCACGGCTCAACACGTGGTAGAGGCGTCGTTCCAACTCCAACCGTGAATTGTGTGCCGTGCTGCTACGCGTACCGCTGCGTTCCCGAGTTCCAGCCGCAAAAGACCAAATGCCGTTGCCGACCCGATGGGGTCATCCTTTTCGGCAACTTCGTGCGAAGAGAGGCGCACGCAGCTTGCGAGTTGGGATCTGAAAGTGAATGGATCGGTCTTCGATCGCTTCTGGGGCGGAACGCATCGGCTTTCGCCGAGGCCTTGATCCCGCTCGTGGGCCGGGCCAACCGCATGCGCTTCGCGCGGCCGATCGAACTTCCCCTGACCGGACGATCCGAACGCTTCTCCAATTTCGGCCGCACGGCCAAGCCCAAGTTCGGCCTCAATATCCGGCCCAACGAGAGGATCCTTTTGCGCAGCATCCTGGCCGCCTCTTCCCGCGCCCTCACTCTCATGATACCATGGCCGATTCGGGTGCGCCCAAGTTCACCAACATCAACCGTGACGGGCGTATGCGTTTCCGCGGCAATATGGGCGGCACCTGGCGCATGAGACGCTGGAGCGCGGGTCCCCGCCAAATCCATAATAAGCTATGGCCAAGGGCACCAATATCCAAGCGCTCTGCATGGACCGAATTAATCCTGACCGAAGGGCTCATGAATGGCCTTTCAGCGGCACCAGCCGCATCGCCCACTCATCCAAGTCGGAACAGGTCACCCCGAATGAGATTTGGTCTATCGCGATACACGGTGCAGCCGTGCAGCGGCTCGTTCATCCGGCGTCGTTGACTGAGATCGGATGTCGCTCACACCGCGCAGAGCCGGCCATTTTCCCGGTGCTTGGGCCTGTCCACCACGGCCACCGGCATCTGCACACGAATCCTCTCACCAACCGCGGTGGATCTCACGCCGACACCTCCAGCCGCTTGATCCGGACTTCCGTGACGTAGGCGGGGGTCTCCCGTTCTTCCGAGTACTGGTCGTCCGTACTGCTCGGCCTGATGGCGGTGCAAGTGGCCTCGCGCACGCTCTCGTAGATCTCTTCCAGCCGGCCTCCTTTCACCAGTACCTCGTAGTGGGAGAATGTCAGTTGCAGCAGGCAGGCGTCGGAGGACATTTCCACCTCGAGCAGCAGGGTGTAGGGCAGAGCCCGGCGCTCATGTCTCGTCTCCACCGACAGAAGGATCTGCGGCGAGCGGCCCTTGGCGTAACAACTATTGCGGTTCGCACTCATAGGCGGATTCGCACCGACTCCGCCTGCTGGAGGCGGACTGAGCGATGACTTGAAGTGCTCTCGGCCGGGCCGGGATCCCGACTCAAGCGTTCGCGCACCAGGGCAAAATACCGGAGCGACAGGCGGAGCGGCTGGAGCCACCGCGGCAACCCTCGGGGCAACAGCGGATCGCGCAACTGCGCGAACTCCAACGCCGACATTCTCGCTTCGCGGCGAAGGCCCGCGCCGTTGAGAAACTCCTCACGGTCCGGCACGAAGATCCGGATGCCCAGCCGCCCGCGAGTTGCCGACACATACAGGCCCTCCTGTGAAGCCGCGCCCGCAATGAAAACGTGATCAACAGTGAGGCCCTGCGCAGCGTGCGAGGTCGTGGCGTAAGCGGCCACGGCCTGACGGCCCTGCAGCGTCGAACCATCCGCGAGTAGGAGCCGCCCTTCCGCGTTGACCGACTTGATCGTCAGCGTGGTGCCGTTGGCCAGTCGCCGGCGCTTGCCGTCGGTCGCCACCGTCTGGCTCACCGCCCGCAACCGGATCAGGTCGCCCGCCGCCACCGCCAGCGGACGCTCCTCGCACACCGTCCACGCCCGACCGGACTGCCGCGGCGAGATCGAAAATTCCTCCTGCCCCCGCGCCACGATGAGCCGCCGCCGGTCCCGGCGTACGACGCGCAATTCGTCGTTCTTCTGAAAATGTTTGGTCGCCGTGTGGGCGACGAGTACATCACCGGGTCGGTAATGGCGCGCCTCCCGTTGCTGCGCCCGGGTCAGGTCTCTGCTGCGCAACGCGACGAACGTCTGATCGGTCCCGCTGATTTCACCGGTCTTCCGCAGCATGACCCGAGCGCAGGCGTTCAACGCGTCGATTTCATGCCAGGTCGGCGCGATCATCAGTGCCGTCTGGGGTTGCACCTGCATTGTGATGTGTCCGACGGTCCGCTTGCCCCGAATCGTGGCGTGCCAGAGTTCCACCATGCGCGCTCGCCGGGCAGCAGGATCAGCGATTTCCACGACGGCTCCCATGGCGTCGAGTTTCTTCAAGGCCGATGTGAATTGCCCGGCCGCGAGGTCCTGGGCGGCGGCGAGATACACGGGATTGGCGGCCTGCCGGCGAATCGTGCGCAGTTCCGCAATGGTGACGCGGGTTTCCTTCTCCAGAATCCGTGCACCGTCGCCGGCCTCGACGCTCTTGTGCTGCGCGGAATCGCCGACCAGCAGCAAACGGGCACCACGTTTTGCGGCTATTTTCAAGAGCGAGTCGATCTGGCCCACGGACAGCAGCGCGTATTCGTCCACCACGAGGAGTTTGGCAGTGATTGATTTCTGGAGGGCCTCATCGACGAGTAAGCGCTGCACGGTCGTGGCGTTTGCGAGCGCATGCGCGGCGGCGGTACGGCCAGCGCGGAGCTGGTCGGCGCCGTCTTGCTGCAGGAGGCTCACGGCTTGGGTGCTCGGGGCAAAGCAGGCCACCTCCAGTTGGACGGTCGCCATGCCCTCGATGGCATAGGCCAGGGCCGTGGTTTTGCCGCTGCCGGCTCGGCCGCGAAACACGGTGACCGAGTCCCGTGAATTGAGAATTTTCTCCACGGCGACGCGCTGCTCCGGAGCGAGCCGCTCTCGGACTTCGCTGCGCAGGAACCCCAACTCCACGTGGTGGGCGACCCCGGCGTTGACGCGGGCCACCAAATCCCGTTCGGCATCGAGCGCCGCCTGGGTGCTGACGTTGCCCTGGGCGTGCAGTAGACCGTTCTGCTCGCGGCCGATGGCGGCTTTGATGTCGGCCAACGGATGGTCGCCATAGGATTCGCGAATCACCTCGCCCGTGAACGTAGGCAGGGGCACCACGGTCCGACGTTCGAAGACATGCGCGGCGGTGCGAGCGATGACGGCTTCGAGCGGTTCGCGGACGGAAGGCGCCTTGGGCGGATCCCGGCGGAGCGAACGTAACTGCTGGAGTTCCTCCGCACTCATTTGCGCTTCCTGGTGCCGGCGGACTTCGTCGGGGCTCAATTCGTATTGTTTTTTCGGCCGGTGCTCGCGGACGAGGAGAGCGATTTCATCGTGGGAAAGCTCGCGACCGAGTTCCGCTTCGCGGGCGGCGATGGCGCGGTCCCGCTCCTCCGCGCGCTTCGAGAAACGAGCGAGCAACTCCACCGGGACTTCCGTCAACTCGAAGCCGTGCTCCCGGCGTTCGATGGCGTAACCCAACTGGCGGACTTCGCGGGCCAGAATGTTGCGGTAGACTTCCGAGAGGTAGCCCCTCCGATCATAGATCGGGCGGGACTCCAAGGCAGAGAGCCGGGCGCTTTTGGTTCCGCCCGTGGTGACGTTGAAGATGAAAGCATGGGAGTGGAGGTGTGGATCAAGGGCTCGACTTTCGCCGTGGCGAAAGACGCCTCCAGTCAGTTGGCCAGTGGGGACGTGGCGCTTGTTGATCCCTTGGCCGGTTTGCCGGCAGGCCAGCGACTCCAACTCCTTGAGGGCTTCGGTCACAGCCTGTTCGTGTGCGACGATCAGTCGTTCGTCTCCGCCAAGAAACGCCTGAATCGAAACCGACTTTGGCGCATTGAACGTCGCATCGTAACCAGCCCGACGGTTCGACTTCATCCGCGGGGTGAGCTGCTCCGCCGTAACCGCATGGTGGTTGCTCGCCACTCGTTCGAAGGCCTCGTCGGTAATCACCTCGCCTTCGATCAAGCCGACTTTTCCGCAGAGACGTCCGAAGCAAAGGCCTTCCACCTTCATTCCCTCCGAGTAGTAATCCGCCTGCCGCAGGTACTCACCCAAGGCATGACTGAAGACCTTGCAGGTTCGAAGCGTCAGCATAAGGCACCTATTTTTTGAGCGAAGAACACTGACCGACTGACGACCCGTACCCACGACATCGCGCACGCATCCACTTCTTCACGACGCTGCCTCCTGCGAACGACTCCCAAAATGCACTTCAGCCGGAAATCCCAGCAATCTTCCCAAAGCAGCCGCTGTTGATGCTGGGAATTATCCCGCAAAATCCACGAAAAACCATGAGGTAGGACACCAACGTCTAAGCCTTTCGGCTTAGATCCAGACCGGCGTGCGCCCATTGCGCGACCGGCCGATACCCGGTATTCTACCGGCATGCAAACGACCGACACCCCGGCATCCGCCGCTGAACAACTTCCCCTTGACCCGGATTCACCCGGGAACATCTCATCCGACGCCACGACGGCACCCGGTGTATCACCGCGGAGTGACGCGACTGCGCCCGACGCATCGCACGTGGACGCCCATCTGACGCCGGGGCCTTCCACTCCGCCGGCACCGGTGGCGCCTGCACCGTCGACGGACCATGCCCAGACCCTTGCCCGGCTGATCGCCGACGGGCGCAAACCGCGTTCCCTGCGTTTCACCGCACTGGAACCGTATCGCGACGTGCTGCTCACCGAACGTCGCGCGGGTGCATCAATCGGTTTGATCGCGAAGTCGCTGGCCAAGCTCGACGTGGCGATTTCCGAGGAGACGCTGCGCATCTGGTTCTTGAAGGAAAAGCTGCCGAAACGACGCCGCTCGCGGAAAAAACGCGCGGCAACGCCGACGCCGGAAATCAGCCCGGTCACCCCGACGATGGCGGCACGTCCCGTCACTTGGAGCGTGCCGACACCAGCGCCGGGTGCCGCCGGGACGCAACCCGGGCGGCGCGGGCCGAAGATCGCGCGGGACAATTATTGAATGCGGGAAGACCCATGCGGCCATCCTGCCACAAAGGGCGGTGTTGGCGGAGCCTCCGCAGCGCACATTCAATTGCGCCAATGTGCGCTTTCGATCACCCGGCCGGAAACGAGCGGTCTCCACGGGTCGCGGGATTCGAGCAGGCTGACCAACCGGGAGTGGAGTGAGCCTCGGACGTCTTCGTCGGTGAGATAACCCGGCGCGCAGGACTCGTACCATTTGTGAAGGGCACGCGCTTTCGCGGCGGCGCGGTCGGCGAGCATCCGGTAATGACCGGGACCATCCCAGCCCCATCGGTCCGACATGCCCTTCGACCAATCGGCGACTTCCGCCGACAGTTTCTTGACACTGACCCGGGCGCGAATCGAGGGCAGATGATCGAGGAAAATTCCGTCGGCCGCATGAAACCGCTGACACCGATGTTGCAGGCAAAGGAAAAACTCGCGCCACCACCAGGCTGGTTCGATACGACTCATCAGGGCCGGAATCGAAGCCGCCGGACAGTCGCCGAAAAAGTCGTCTCGCAGTCCGCGACTCGGAGTCTCCGACCAGTAGCGCCCCAGGGCTTCCTTCTGTGCCTGCGCGACCCGCGATGTGTGGCGGCGGCGGATCGCAAAGTAGTCAGCCTGGAGACGCTCCATTTCGGTCCGCGCCAAGTTGGCGTCCGCTGACTTGGCTTCGGATCGCCAGAAGAAGATGTACCGGTCTTGGAACTGCTCCATCGCGTTGCGCACGGCGATATATTCCGGCCCGCCGGCGGCATCATAGGTCGGTTCAACCATGCTTTCGCGCATCAGTGCGGTCCGGACCGACTGGCGATCGAGCTGTTGCAGTCGAATCGCGCGGCCGACCTCCGCCACCAATGGCGCGGCGAGTTCGGACTGCGATGCCAGCGAGACCGGCAGCTTCGATTTCGCCAATGCTCCACACACGTGCCAGTCGGTGAGGACTTGGGACCAGGAGGCGAAACAGTTGGGCAGGACGGGATGCAACGAGGGTTATTGTACCACAAGCGACGATACGCCGAAAGGACAGACTGGGCGGTCCGGCAAGAAAGAACACCCTTCCACCGGACTCCGCAGGCTGCGTCCGGAGGAACGGTGTTCCGGGCCGGGCTTTTGGCGGAACGGCCGCAAAAGGTCGGGCGCGGAACGCTGCGCCCGCTTTGGCCCCCGAGGGGCCTCCGCGTCCGACCCGACCCTTCGCGGCTCGTCCGGCGTTGGCGTGTCGAGGCTGGCGCTTATCGGACAAGGGGACGGAGCCTCGGCCAGCCGCTCGATGGTGTCGCGCCGGTCAAGCTCCTCCTCGCTTCGCTGCGGTTCAGCTTGACCGGCGCAATCAGAAGGCGGCTGTTCTGGGCCGAGGCGGACCTGGCCGATGATGTAACCACCAGGCAACTCAGATTCCCATGCGCGGTCCCTGCTTGGGTGGATCAATTCTCACGCGCACCGTCGATCTGTCTACCGGTGCAATTACCACGGCCTGATCAGGCGCCAGGCCTGGAGTCACTTTCACAGTCGGTAGTGACTTCAGTCGTCCGGCGGCTTCAATCAGCACCGCGCGGTCCTCCTTCGATAGCCGCGCCATGTCACCGTCTTCGAAGTAAACCAGAGCCTTCAGGGCCTCGGTCGGTGGGAACGTTGGATGATACATTTTCTGCGCCGCCGCGAGCCCGGTTTCCAGGCGGACGCCCGCGCGCAACATGGCCGCGATATCGCGGTAGTCCTTCGACTCCGAGCGCTGGAGGATGACCTTTACCTTCGTGGCCATGAGATCGTCGAGTGAGGCCACCTGCAGGACGCCGTCGTTCGTTTGTTCCGGCTGGCCCACACGCCCAAAATCGAGCCCGCCAAAAAAGGCCACCCTCACTCCAGACGCAGTCTCGATCTCGTAGGTGTTGGGGCGCTCTTGCCGCACGGTGGCAATGCGCAGGAATGGCAATGCCGCCCGCAGTGCCCCGGGATCGACGGGATTGGAATTGAAGAAATCGAAGTCGACCGACTGTCGATGACCAAGCCGAAGCGCGATGGCGGTGCCGCCGTAAAGGACGTACCCGAATTGCTGGATCGGCCGCAGCCTTTGCCAGAGGAAACGCTGCGCTGCGGGCAGAATATCCAGTCGCGGAGTGAACGTGTCCATTACGGGATGCGTCTGACCGGAAGGGGCGGAACGTGACCGGGTTCCGCCAGCCCGAGTCGGTAATGCCAATAGTGCCACGAGCGAGCGTTGAACTGCCCGGCCTCCGCTTGGCGCAAAACCGCACGCAGGCAATCATCACCCAAAGTCTCGGCCAGCCGTCGGGCATCTTCAAAAACACCGATATTCATGACCTGTGTGACCACGCGTGCGGGGTAGTCCATCGCCTCGCTGGGAGATAGCCACCAGATGTACCGGCGGGCGAATCTGGAGAGCAAGGCGTGGTGGCGACGTAGTTCCTCCACCAGCGGCGTCGCTGGCGGCCGCGGAGCCATGTACGTTGCTTTAGCCATGAAGCAACTATGGCCGAATTGCGGAGAGGAGACAAGCTGTTGACGCGCACATTGGCGGCTGCCGATGTGCGCTACCAAATCTCGCGGCCGGTGAGAATACCTTCAGGCTACTCGCATTCGATGCCACACTTCCCGATGATTTTCCCCCAGGGTGCCGGTTCAATGTGCGAACAAACAAATGACTCGCGCTAACTACAATGCACCCGTTCCCGCAGCAGCCCTTTTCCCGGTCGCTGAGAGCGTTCGCGACGTGCTGCGCGACTGCGAGCAGCAGGGTCTTCTCGACGAATTACAGCAGGCGCTCGGCATTGTGCCGCGGCCGGACGAGGCCGCCGTCCGCGCGGTCCGCGATCTGGTCTACGAATTGGCCGGCGCGCGGAACCGCGATCTCGCGGTGGACGTGCTGATCTACGCCACCGGCGTCGCCGAGTTTGATGTTACGAGCCTCCGTGGACACGCCGCCCGGCATGGCCTCACGGCCGAAGGCTTCCGCCAGCAGGTGCTGGCCATGCAGCGCCGGCTGGGCCTGCCACCCCGGCCGATGCAGCAATCCGATGCGAACTGACGTCGAGCAACTTGTCGGCGAATTGCCTGTCGCCGCCATCGCGCACGCCACGCGGCTCGGACTGATGCTGAAGCCGGGGTTGGAAACCAAAGCATGGCGTGAACTCGTGACGCACGTGGCCCGGCTCGTGCGCACTTCGGCCGGTGCCCGCCAGACGTTGACCGCCTGGCTCGGCGACGTGCTGGCCTACGGCGAAACCGGTGGCCGCGGGTTGATCACCGAGTGCGCCACCGCCACCGGGATCAATCCGGGAACGTTGCGCAACGCCAAGATGGTCTGCCTGCGAATCCCCGTGTCATGTCGCCACGACGCTTTGAGTTGGACCCATCATTGCGAAGTAGGGATCGCATTTACGGATCCGCAGGAAATTGAGCGATGGCTGGCCGTCGCTGAAGTGGAGGACCTTTCGGCAATGGCGCTCCGCCGCCGCATCCGGTCGCACGTGGCCAGCCAGCACGAGCAGCGCGGCGCGAGCCCCGAAGAAGCTTCGGTCACACCCTTTCAGCTTATGCGAGAGCTGCGCGCCAGCGACCGATTCCTCGACCGACACTGCGCCACCTGGCGCGAGTGGTCACCCAGTGCGGCGCAGCTCGCTCTCCAGGAACTTCGGGCCGTGACCGATTTTGTCGATACCTTGCGCGCTCGGGCGCTCGAACCGTCGACCCCGAGGCCGCACGATATCGAGGCGAACTAGAACCACACCGCCAAGGGCAATTGCCCGAACTTCTCCGCGGGAGTCAGCTTGGCCATGCATTGGGAAACCGCGCTGAGCGCCGGAGTTTGGTCGCAGCGATCCGCCGGTTGCCTTTCAGATACTCGCGTACCTCGGCTGGATCGAACCGAACGAGCCGGCCGAGATAGAAGTGCGGCAGACCATTGGCCTGCAAATTGACCACGTGCCGTGGGGTGCAGCCGAAGAACCGAGCGACGTCGGCCACGGTCCAGAGGGCTTCTGGTGTCGCAGGCGAGTTTAATTGAGCGGTGTTCTGATCGTTCAGCATCGATCAGGCCACCGCCGTCAACTCAACCGCTGAGCGGTCAGGCGGATTTCATCACGATCACGTTTTCCGGCTTTGGGATCTTGGGCAGGACAACTGCGAACCACTGGGCAGCGTCCTCCGGTGTGACCAGTTCCCGGTAGTGCTGGAAGATGATCTCGGGCGAATTGCCCGCCTCCAGGGCGACGCGGGCGGTGTCGTTGATCGTGGCGAGGCGATAGCTGATGTAGCTGTGGCGAAAGCCATTCGCCGTGAGTTCGATTCCCTCCTCGGCGGCGATCCGCTTCAGGGCGGCCTGCGGATCGACGTAGACGTTGATCGGCCCGAGATCGCGGCGATACGGCTGCAGTCGGGCCTTCAACGCCGCCGGCAAAGGAACCAGCCGCCGGGCTTTGGTCCGCACTTTGCTGGATTCGATCTCCACGAAGTTGCGGTCGAAGCTGATGTTTTCCCAGGCGAGGTGATCGATCTCCGAGACGCGTGCCCCGGTGTACGCGGCGCACGCGAGCCACGGCAACAGTTCCGGGCGTCGCGCTGCGACGGCAGCGAACATCGTCCCGAGTTCGGCCGGCGTGTAGATTCCGACTTTCGTGAGCGGCTCCTTGTAGAGCATCAGTCCGTCGAACTCGGTCGGGCGGTTGACCGGCAGGTGGCGGTTGGCCTTCGCCCAATTACCGAAGGTGATAAGAATCTTCCGGATGTTGTTCTTCGTGACCGGATGTCGCGACAGCCCGCCGAGCCACCGGTCGATCTCTGCGGTGCGCAATTGCGTCAGGCTTCGCCCGGGGTTGGCGGCGGCGAGCCGGCCGAGTTGGCGTCGAATGTCCGCCACGTAGTCGCTGGCCACTCCCATGGCCTGCCGGTGCGTCGCGAAGTCTTCGATCAGTTCGGCGAGCGGCTTGGTGCCGACATCGTTGGGGTGGTAGTCCGTGAAGAACTGCACAGCCTCGAGGAGCGGGCGCCCGCCAAGCTTCACGTGCGCCTGAGCGTATAGGTCCGCGCAGATGTGTAGCGGGACACCTGTTGGCATGACGTGTTTCCGGGCGATGACGTAGCTCTCCATGTCGGCCGTGGAGAGAGCGTCGGCTTCGTGGGTGTTCACCGCGAGGCGGCCGAGAACGACCTTGGCTTCGCGGCGCGCGTCGGACAGCTTGCCGTAGGTTTGGCGCTGACGATGACCGCCTTCATAGAACGAGAGTTGAAAAACCGCACGGCCGCGATTTTGGACCGTGTAGATTTTGATTTCGTGTTGTCCGTTGGTGAGGACGATGGGCTGGCTCATGACTTTGGTTGGGTTGTCAACCGCGTGTCATGCAGACCCCGCGAAGCTGCGCATGTCGTTGGCCCACCGAGAATCTCGGCTAGCCTCGGACGTTAGGCCATATGCGCGTCCTAGCCACAGTTCTTGCCGCACTCCTGATTCTCGCCCTCGGCTTATGGTTGGCTTGGTGTGTCGTCTCGGCGTTTAGGAGCGGCATCGCATACGCAGCCGGAGGCCGGAAATACCCGAGGGAAAAGAGCCCAGTCATGTATTGGCTTGCCGTGTCGGTGCAGACTTTCTTTTCCTTTGCATGTATCTATTCTGTCGTTCGATGTTTCGAGCGCCTTTCAAAATGACAATGTGGCCTAACCTGAAGTGAAGTAGGTCGCGAGCGGACGGAGCCGAGACGCGGAAGCAGGGACGGCGAGCGATCTACATCACGGTTGGACGAAGCCAGTCGGCCGGACGGATCCTGAAACGATATATACTATAGCGAAAGTAGC
>JBBRWR010000126.1:0-22519 GCA_038249085.1 Opitutales bacterium | reverse complement strand
CGGCCGCCGTGCGCTCATCGTCGCACGCAAATTGACCGAAAATCTAATCATTCCCGCACTCCAGCCGGTCGCCCAGTGACCCTGAGCCTATATCAAGTTTCTTGCGCATTTTGCGCGGGATTTGCCGGATAAGTGACTATCGAGGGTGTGCGCTGGATTTCCATCTCCCGCCGATGACTACGTCGAGAAGGCCCTCGACCTTAACGCCCACCTGATTCCGCACCCTGCCGCCACCTTCATCGTGCGGGCGCGGGGCTACTCGATGGAGGGGGCGGGGATCCGGGATGGCGCGTTGCTGATTGTCGACCGGTCGCTGGAAGCCAAGGATGGCAGCGTCGTGGTGGCGGTGGTGGAAGGCTCGTTTAGCCGGCCGTCTCGGCCGCGCGACTTCCAACGCCAGCCTCTCGAACCCAAGTTGGCGGGGAGTTTGAAACGCAGCCCCAACGCTCCACCGAATCGCAATAATGACGTCAAACCTGGCGGTCCGGGCCTGCCTTCACCTCACGGCGAATCCACAATATCGAATCGTGATGAGATTTTCATCACCCGCAGTCCGGCAGTTTCCCGTTTGGACGCGCTTGAGCCGTCAGCCAGAGCAGATTTCCTTCCCCCACCTGCCATCAACCGTGGTAGTGCATCTTGTCCGGTTGCAGGCGGTCGGAGTCCGGTTGATGCGACCCGGCGCCCATCGCCCGCAGCAGGGTCTCGTTCGTGGCGTTGATCGAGCGGGGGGTGAAACCGACCGTGCCGGCAGCACCGGCTCCGATGCGCCCCAGGGGGACAGCGGAGATCAAATATTCCGCGGACTGCGCCTGACTGCCCAGACGCCCGTTGTCGGCATTGTCGTGACGGACCGAGAGGGAAACTGCGTCCCCATACGGAGTGCTCAGGAACGGAATCCGGATTGTGACGGCGCTCTGACCGGGGACAATTGTGTAGGAAACGCTCGCGCCGGCGAAATGCACGCCATCGACGGCGGAGCCGGAGATCTGGAATTGACCGGAGACCGTCTGATTCGACGGGGCATCGACGCTCACGGCGATTTCGAAATACGCCGACTCCGGGGTGACGACCGGCACGAGGGCGCCGAGGCTGACCGTGGGAAGCACCTGGACCGTGAAGCCGGACGCCAGGCTCTGCTGGCCGCTCGCGTCGGTGGCGGTGAGGGAAACGTTCACGATGCCGCTGTGGTGGGCGTCCGGATTGAGGCGCAGGATCCACTGGCTGCCCTGCTGCAGGATTTGAACGGCGCCGACGGGGAGGAGCGTCGGGTCCGACGATTCGATCCGCCAGGTGAGTCCGGCGACGCTGCCGTCGAAGCGGGCCACCGGCAGATTCAGGTCATGGAGCTCCGCGCGCGTGCCGACGAAGTCGGCGACCGGGCCGACGACCGGGCGCAGCTCCGCGGGGTCGAAGCCGGCGCGGGTGATCGCAGCCACAATCTGGTCATGGCCATAGGAGGCCATGAATGTGGCCCCGTGCAACGTCCCGTCCGCCACCTGCCGCAGTTGCGGGGCGCTGCCGTTCTGGGCTTCGGCTTTCATCAGGGCCATCGTCTCGGTGAACCGGCCTACGTCGGCGGCGCGCAGCAGATCGATGACGTTGGACTGCTCCGCGATGACGTAAGCGGCGGTGCGGATGAGTTCCTGCCACGGGCGGGCCGGGGCGGCGGGAGCGAGCTGCGTGATGCTGGCCGCGATCACATGTTGAACCACGACGGCGTCGAGTAGAATGGAAGTGGCACCGGTGCCGTCGAAGATGCCGGTTTGGGCGATCGCGACGTCATACCCGCCGGTGTCCTGCTGGGCGACGACGTGGGCCAGTTGGGCGCCAAGGGTCGACTGGATTTCCGTCGTGCTCCGGTTGGGCAGGATCTTCTCCAGCACCGCATCGGCGTTGATCAGGAATCCGTTGACTTCAGCGTAGGCCGCCTCGACCTCGCGATAGGCGCCGGTGTCGGGAAAGGCGCTTTCATCGAGGTTGTGGTCGAAGAATTCGAGGGCGACGGTGGAGGGCAGGCCGAAGGCAACGTCGATTTTCTTCCAGGCGTCGTCACTCGTCAGACCCTCGTGCCGGACGAGATTGGAATGCAATTGCAACATCGGCGAATAGACGATTTGGAACGGCCCACCGTAGTTTTCCGCGGAGAAGACGTATTGGAGCGAGTTGGGCAGGCCGGTGTGCAGGTCGGTGCCGCCCTGGACGACGAAGACGCCTTCCGTCGAGTCGATCGTGCCGTTGCCGTTGTGATCGTGCGGAGTCAACGCGCCCAGCGGGCCGGTAAAGGCGGCGTCGGCAAAGGAGAAATAGCCCAAGGCGTCAGCCGTGATCGAGACCTCCGAGCCATTGAGTTGCCGACTGCCGTTCGTGTCGAGGAAGACCGTGCTGCCGCCGAGGTCGCTGCCCTGAATAAGCGACTTGTTGGCCAGATCCACCGCAAACGATACGCTGAAGCCGTCCTTCGACAGGTGGAAGGTGAGGCGGGAGGAGTTTTTGGTGATGGTGGCGCTGGCATCGGCTGACGTGGAGAAATTGTGCAATGCCGTATGCACGGTTCCGGTCGCTTCTCCGTTCAGCGACACGTTGCTCTTCGCCAATCGGCCGCCAGCGTACTCGATATCGAGGCTATAGCGCAGCGCGAGCGAGATGGAAAAGGGTCCCACGGAGTCGCCCAGGTGGCTCCCGGCCGAACCGGTGAGGCGCCAGGTTTTCGCCGCGGTATTCAGGGCAAAGCTGATCTGTTCCACGGGAGTGGCGTGGATCCGGACGGACACCTTTGTGCCGTCGTCCAGCGTGATGCCCGTGGTGGAAATGTGCCCCCCCACCTGGCCGGAGAGGGTGAGGAAATCGACGGGCGCGGGCAGCGTGATCGCGAGTTTTTCGGCAAACGGCACGTCGAAGCCGGTGACGGCGAACGCCTCGTGAATCGTGTTCACCTTCTGGCCGAGGATGGACAGGGCGCCGGTCACGCGGCCCGTGAAGCCTTGCTTCACGTCGTAGCCGATCGCGACGTTGCCGTCCAGATAGGCGAGGTCCTTCTCGCCGAGGGCCAGTTGGCCGCTGGCGGTGACGCTGAAATCATTCTTCGAGAGCAGGCCGGCGAAGTCGGCCCGCGCCAGCGTGGCATGGTCAACCGTGAGGTCCGCCGTGCTGACGAGGGTGAGTTGATCGTCGCTCTTCTGCGCGGTGGCGAGATAGTCGCCAGCGAAGGCAAAGGCGCCGAATTGGAACACGCCGTTAAACTGCAATTGCAGCAAATCCTTGCTGACGGTGGACGAGGCGGTGGCCTTGCCGTCGATGATCGCCCCGCTGATGGAGAGATCCCGGCCGGTGGTGTTAAAGCCGAGCTTGAGCGTTTTGACGGTGAAATCGAAGTCGGTCTTTTTCAGGACGCCGGCTTTGCTGGCGTCGCGCTCCGCGAGGAAGGCGATGCCGTCGGTGCCCAGATAGAGCGCGGTCGTGGTGACATCCGTGAGCGACCCCAGGAAGGCGAGATCGGTGGTCGCCGAGGCCTGGCCCACCACTTCCACCCACATGCGATATTTGTCGTCCTTGGTGGTCTCGTTCCTGGCCGCGTTATGCTGGTAGGTCTGCTCCGATTTGAATTCGAGCGTGGAGGTGTTCGCCATGGCGAAGCCCACTCCGGCCGTGACCATGCTGAGTTCCGTCTGAGCGGTGAGCCTGGCGTATTTGCCCGCCTCCAGATTGTAGAGCGCTCCGACGCCGTGGGTCAGGGTCGGGGGAATGTAGGGCGTCAGATCCATCGCGGCCTCGAAAGTCTTGATCTGGAGGATGGCCTTGTGCTCGGAGCTGTCATTCGTCTTGAAGAATGGCGACTTCAACGAGCCCAGCGGATCGCCCTCGAGCGCGGCGGCCAGGGCGAAGCCCTTGTCCTTGGTGATGACGGCCATGATGGTGCCGCTGAGTTCGAAGAGGTCCACTTCGACGCCCAACCCGCTTTGCAATTCGCCTTTCACTCCGCCGGTGCCGGAGAGCACGAAGGCGTTCCGCACGACCTCGAGCACGAGCACGTTGCTGAAGTGAATGCCGAAGAACGGCGGGCTGTTCCAGTCGGCCTCGATAATCACCTGCGCAAACTTTCCCGCCGGCAGGCTGAGGTAGGGTTTGAAGACATCCGCCAAATCCGCCAGGCGATCCGGGGTGGCGAGATTCTTCGCCTGACCGGAGGTGTTGATGCGGACAACGCCGGTGAAGTTATTACTATCCAGGGAGAACCCGGCGACGCCGATATCGAGAATTTTCACGTTGGCGGCGAGGAAGGCCACCACGCCGGAGTAGCCGTCCGGGTCGTTGGGATCGCCGGCGTTGTGCTGTACTTCGAGAAAGCCCGTGAGCTGTGCGGTGGTGAGGGTCAGATTGGTGTTCTGCGCATCGACAATGCTCAGATTCTGAACCGCCGAGACCTGGATCTTCACTCCCTTCTCATACACAGTGAGCCCGAAGACCCCGGAGAATTCAGTTGAGGCAATCTTCACGGCGCTCTGCACGAAAAGCGCGAATTTTTCGTCGGCGCGCACGTTCTTCAGATCGGCCGGCAGCCAGTCCAGGTCGAGGGGTTGCGCCTCCCCGGTCGTGTTGATGAGCACGTAGAACTTGTCCTTGGCCCCCAGTCCTAGATTGAAGTCATCCAGACCCAATTTTTTCAGAAACTCCGGATGGACCGCTCCGGCATGGAACTCCGCTTCCAGCCCGGCAAACAGCGCGCCGGTGCCGTCGCTCTTCTTGATCCCGTGGATGATGCCGCCGAGATCGACGCCGATCAGGGTAATTTCCCGGTCGCCGTTGGCCTGGACCGGTCCGACGCCGAGGTTGGTCGATCCGTTGAACCCGATCAGCAGTTCCTGCCCCCGCACCCAGGTAAAGTTGAAGGTGCCATCGATCGCCTGGAACCCGATGACCATCCGGTTCGTGGCGACCAGGCGCACGCTGTCGGCCGGGGCGACGGACGGATCGGACGAGGTGGCGGTCGGGAGGGTCGCCGGCGCGGGAGCCGTGCCATAGGCGAGATTGAATTCCACCGAGAGGGATTCGCTTTGCCGGCCAAACGAGACACCCCAACTCGCCGGCAGGTCGAAGCCAAGCTGGGAGACTCCCGCCTTGAGCTCGAGGCGGCCGGTGGTGGCCTGGGCATTGTGGGTGAGCGAACCGACGACCGCGAAACTCGCCAGGGGTTTGGCGTCGATCTTTTTGCTGACCAGATAGGCGTCCAGCGACGCGTCGATCGTCAGTTGCCCGCGGGAATTGAGGTCGAAATTTCCCGTGAGCACCAGGGCGTCGAGCTTGAGGAAGTTGAGCGTGCTGTGGAGATGGGCGACGGCGTAGGGGCCCGCCGCGATCACCTCGCCGCCGACGGTGAACGCGCTCGAACTGGTGTTGAACGCGAGGCGGAAAAACTCCGGATCGGACTGTTGCTGCGCGCCGCTCTGGAACTCCATGCCCAACAGCGTGGGTTTGGCGATATCGACCACACCCGCGAGACCGTCGAAGCCGACATGGAAGTCGCCCTGGCCGTGCGAACTGAGCAGGACGGTGCCCGCTGCCACGAGTTTCACCTCGAAGTTGCCCGAGGCGGACAGGGCGCTCAGGGCTTTTTGTTGGAAGGTGAAGGCGCCGGACATCGTGAAGCCCGCGATACGCCATTCCGCGTCCGCGAGGCTGAGTTGGCCGGAGGTGGGCGGGATCGGCAGCCCCGCCGCCAGCCCGGCGGCAACCTTGGTCGTGTTCACGACCAGCGACACCGTACCGGAAGGTGTGATACCGAGCACACCGGGGGTGCCTCCGCTCAGATCCAATTGTTCGTCGAGCACGATCCCCGGAAGATTCAGGGTGATCGATTTCTTGAATCCCACGCTGAAGATTGCCGATGAATTCTTCCCCGCGTTGGCCAGATCCGGGGCATGCAGTTCGAAGCGTCCATCGACCGCCATCGTCCAGACATTGTCGTCGAGGGTGAAAACGAAGTCGCCGGTGAGGAGGAACGCGTCGAGCAGGGCCATCTCGCCGTGGGCGCTGACCTGCGCGCCCACGAGGGATGGCAGGGTCGCGAGGGTGCCGGCCGCCGGGGCCTCGGCGTCTTTCAAGGGGGTGAAGACATACGCCGTGCCGGATTTCGCGACCGCCTGTTTGCTGGCCGTCGTATTGATGCCCACGGTGACGCTCGTGAAGCCCCTCGCCAGACCGAGCGGATCCTTCAGCGAGTTTGCCTTCACCGTCAGGAAGGCCGCGAGGCCCGTCTCGTCGACATACCCGGCGGCGACAAAGTCCTCGGCAAAGAAAGTCTGCTTGCCGGCCGTGACCTCAAGCGTGGTGTCCGAACTGAGCGCGACGTGGTAGCCCGGTGTTCCGGCGTTGGAAACGAGGATCAGCGAATGGGTGCCCGGCAGCGTGAGAAAGTTCCTGGCCGGCTGGTCCAGCGCCAGATCGCCCACCACTTTCACTGCGGTGTAGGGGTTTCCATCGATACGCGCGGGCACCAGGGTGCCATCGAGCAACGTGCGCGCCGTCCCGGTCGTATTGATCAGCCACTGCGCCTTGCCCTCGAGGTGAATCGTGTTGGTCGGGAGGGACAGACCTGCCAGATCCACGTTCAGGGCTCCCACCGTGCCGTTGGCGTCGGTCAGCAGCGAACCGCTGGCCGTCAGGTGCATGAGTTCGGCCCCCGCCAGCCCCAAACCGATCCGGGCCTGGGCGAGCTTCACTTCCAGGCGCTCCGTCGAGGCCATCAGGGCAAAATCTCCAGTGATAACAATTGCGTCGCCGAATTTCAGCGTGCCGTTCAACGCCACCTCCGCCCAGGCGGCGGGAGCGTGGCCGAGGGAGTCGCGCAGGATTTCCGGCGGGATGCCGGGGAGGCTCAGTTCCTGCGGGATGACCAATTGCGGGTAGAGCTGCTTGACCGCCGTGGGCACCGTGAAGCTGAGGTCCTTGCCGGTGGTATTGATGCGCAGTTCGACTTCGCCATTTGCGGTGAGCGCGAGTGCCTCGGGAATGATCCCCGTCGTGATCTTCAGCGTCAACGCGCCGGCGATCCCATCCAGATCGATATGCAGGTAGCCCAGGGTGGTGAAGGCCACCAGGGCGTCGGCCTGAATCGCGTCCGGGGCAATCCGGCCCGACGGCCCGAACAACACCTCGCCATCCAGGACCAGATCGATGGAGTCGGCCGTTTCGTACAGGTCGATCCGGCCGTGGAACACCATCCAGTCGGACACGAGTTGATTGAAGGTGACCGTGCCTTCGAGCAGCAGCCCGATCGACGATGCGGGCAGATTATAGGTCGCGGTCGGGACGTTGGCGTCGGGGATTGTGAGCGTGACCTGGCGGTCGCCCGTCGTAAAATTGCAGCTCCACAGGGCGAGGCCGTCGAGGTCGAGACCGATCTTCTTCAGTTTCTGGAGATTCTCCGGCTTGAGGACGAGAGCGCCATAGATCAGGAAGACCCCCTGGTTGTCGACATCGACTTTGAGTTTACCGTCGATGCCGGCGAAGTTGCCGAACTTCGTGACCGTGGCGGTGCCGTCGATTTCGAACTCGTAGTGGGTCTCATCCAGGACGCGGAAGGTGCTGGTCGAATCGAGTTCGAGGTTCACGAAGCCATCCGCACTGAGGATCGCGCCGCCGCTGACGGCGATCGCGGGATCGCTCGCGGTGAGATCCGCGAGGGACAGGTCGCCATAAAGCGTGACCGGCGGGGTCTTCAGCTTCGTGTTGGTCACGTCAGCGTGAATCATCAGGGCGTTGTGTGGCGTCGCGGTGCCGCTGTGCTTGAACGCCGCTTCCAAGGCCGCCAAGTCGAAGTAGAGCGACGCGTCCAACTGCCCGATGGCCGTCTTCTTCTGCCCCTCCACCGCCGTGTCGTCCTTCGGCTTGCCCAGTTTCACGAGATTGATCGTGCCGCCAACAATCAGGTGGCCCGCGGTATCGATCTGCATCGTGCCGTCGAGGGAGAGAATGCCCTTGGCGTAGACATCCGCGATACTGATGCCGCCCTCGATGGTGAAATGGGTGAGCAGCGCCTTGAACTCGTCTTTGACGGACCCATCGCCGGCGGACAGTACGCCGACCATGGCGGCCAGGCACTTCGCCTCCCACTGCGCGTCGGACATCTTGTCGGCCGGGGCGAGGGACTTGCTCGCGAGAGCCTTGGCGTCGGCCGGCACCGGCAATTCGGTGCCGAACGAAATCTCGCCCCACAGCGAGGTGATACTGATGCCCGTCTCGCCACCGATGGGCAGCGGCGCGTCGACCTTGAAATAGGCGGAGATGAGGCCGAGATCGCAAAGGCCCACGCGGAATCCGAAGCCGTAGCCGTTGATCAGGAGCGAGCCGTCGAGCAGCCCATACACCATGCGTTTCGCCACCACCGTGGTGGTATCGTTCGCGGCGATGACCTTGCCGGCCGCATCCACCCGGAGCAATCCGCCGATAATAGCGCCTTCGAGCGTGGCCTCGCCGGCCAAACCCGCCGTCGGGATCTTGAGCTCGAGTTTTTCCAGGCTCAAGATCTGCAACTTCCCCTCGCCGAGCGCCAACGTCAGGCCGGTCAGGGTGCCCTTGATGCCCAAGGTTGTGCCGGGGAGGACTCCGTCGATCGTGGCGTTGATCGTCACCTTGAAATCAACGGCGGCCCCATTGATCTCCGCCCAAGTGACCGGACTGCTGAGCGTCGTCAGCGGCAGCCACTTGAGATCCAGCGCGGACGGCAGGATGGAAACCGTGCCCGACGTGGCGCCGCTGTCGCCGTAGTGAGTGGCATCGATCGTGAGGGCCAGGGCCAGACCGTTCAGTTCGAACTGGTGGAGCTTGAGCGTCTGACCGGGGGTCTGACGGCCGGTGAGCGTCCAGCTCTGGCCGGTCGGGTTCAATTTTCCCTGCAGATCCAGGCTCACGGGTTTCCCGGTGGCATCCACGACATTCGGCAGCGTGATCTTGCCGGTCAACGTCAGCGCCGGTGCCGTCGGCGCCGGTTGCTCGAAGGAGCCGGTGTAGTCCGCCTTGAAGACCAACGTGGATGAATTGAGCGCGAAGTTGAGCGATACCCCGGCCGTGCCCTGCCAGCGTTCAATTTCATCGCCGGCGGCAAAATGACTCGTGAGCGCCGCGAGATTCAGGGTCGGCGTGCCCGCCTTCAACGCCAGCTTGACCGTGAGATCCACGTTGGCGGAGCCGGTTAGCGCGAGGCCCGCTTGGCCGCCGATAGTGGCGGTTCCGCTCAGAGAGGCCGGAGTCTTGGTCTTGACCGCGGTCGAAAGTGAGAATCCGTCGGCGCGGAGGAAAAAGCCGTTGGCATCGACCCCGAAAACCGCGGTGAGGTTAAGGGTCGCTCCGAGGTTCGCGCCCCAATCCGCCGCCAATTTCGCCTGGGAGTTCAGGCCCTTCAGCAGCGAATCCGTGGCGTTGTCGAACGTGTCCCCGCGATAGCTGGCGGACGGGCCGACCGTCAGGCCGGTCCCCGGCAGCAGGCGCGCTTCGATCAAGGAGCCATCGGTGGTGGCGGCGATACTTCCCAGGCCACCCTGCACTCCCGTCACCTCGTAGCCGCTCTTACCCAGGCTATCCACCAACTGCTGCACGGTGGTGTTGCTCCCGATGTCCGGCAGCAGGTTGAGCGCATGATTCGCCACCTGGCCGCTGAGGTCGAAGAGTTGGTTGAGCGTGTTGGGCAGCACGGGAACCCCCGGGGCGCTCAGATCAAATCCCGCGAAAAGGCCCGGCAGCGCCTTGCGCAAATCGTTCAACCCGGTCTCGAGTTGGATGCAGGTGCTGGCTTCACTCTCGACCGACTGCGCCGTCGGACGACCCAACGGATCGTTCAAAACGCTTGTGAGGTAGGCCTCGAAGATTCGCTCCAGGCCCGTGCCGGGGATCTGATCCGGGAGCAGGTCGCCGGACATCGACGGGCTGAACGGCAACGTGTCCACCGAAAGGAGGAGTCGTCGTTCGAGGGGTTCGAGGTTCATGTCCTCAACGGAGTGATACGAGGTCGGCGGCAGGTCGGATTTGGGTTGGGAGGACATGCGCATTTATCGTTTGGCGCCGGCGGTGGCGGTCGGACGGAGGCCGGTCGGAGGGGATGCGGTCGCAGCGGATCCTGGCACCGCCGAGGTGCGCTCAATTTGGAATCCGTGGTAGGGCAGCAGGACTCCCGTGACCGCCTGCAACTCCTCGCTCGCCTTGATGAGGTCCACGGTGGCGGCCAGTTCCCGGGTGCGGGCCGCGGCGAGCCGGTCCTGCATTTCGAGCACGGTAAAGCTGCTGGTCCGGCCGTTGGAATATCGCGCCCGCTCCACCTCCAGCGCCTTGCGGGCAAAAGCCACCGACTGCGCCGCGATTTCCCGTCGCTCCCGGAAAACCGTGATGCGGTCCACGGCATTGCGAACTTCCAAACCGATCTGGGAGCGTCGCATCGCGGCGGTCAGTTCCGCCTGTTCGGTCCGCTTCCGGGCGATCCGCACGCGGGACGCCTCCTTCATGTTGCCGATGGGCACCCGAAACAACAAGCCGACCGTCCACGCCGGCTCCGTCAGGTCGCGGAGGGTGCCAAAGCTGTCCTGCGCGCTGTCCCCGAATCCGTTGAGGCCGTAACTGAACTCGACGTTGAGTTCCGGCAGCCGTTGATTGCTGGCGTAGAGCGACCGGACCTGCGTCTGCTGCGCTTCGTTTTCAGCCGCCCTCAGATCGGCCCGATGGGCGTGGGCGGAGGCGATCAAGGTGGCCACATTCATGTTCGCCGGCGGAGGCAGGACGATGTCCGGCAGAACGTAGTCGGGCAGCTCCGCGTTGGCATCGATGGTGCCACCCATTACCTTCACCAGGGCGACCAGGCTGCGGCGGTAGGCGTTGCTCGCCAGCACCCACCGTTCCTTCGCTTCCGACACATTCACCTCCGCCTGGGCAATATCGATGTCGGCCGCCTTGCCGACGGAGACCTGCTCGCGCGTCAGCCCCAGAAACTGACGGGAAATCTCCAAGGCCTCGGATTTGACCTGCTGATCGTTCCGGGTGAAAACCAGATCATAGAAGGCATTGGCGACCTCCAGGGCTTTGTTGTTAATCAGGACCTCGCGCCGCAGATCGTTGACCAGAATCTGGATTCGGGAAATCCTGATGCCGGCAGTGTTTACCTTCCACCCGAAATTCCGCAGCAAGGACTGGGAGAGCTTGAAACCGGCAAATGTCTCCACCTCGGGGCGAAAGAGCGCGTTGGCGGATGGGGCGGTGGCGTTGAGCGAATTCCTGGTCGAATAGAGCGAGTAATAGAATTCGTAGCTGGTGCCGGTCGGCAACTTCCCGCCGACCCCGGACTTGGAGTTCCAATTGTCCTCCTCCCAGCGGCGGATGCCGTTGCGCGAGGTGAAATCGATGCTGTTTTGGTATTGTTGCAGGGAATTGCGGCGCCAATCGGAGTAGAAGAACGGCAGGAATTCGCCGCGCTCCACCGCGAGTTCGTCTCCGGCGATCGAGGAATTCAGGCTTTCGATCCGGATCTCGAAATTCTGCTCCAATGCCCCTGCGATGGCGGCATTCAAATTCAGTTCGCTGGCCGCCGCTCGCGCCCCAAGGCAGCCGACGACAAAGCAAAGCCCTCCTCTAATTGAGCGAAACATTCTTACTCGACGCCAACCTCGCCCTGCCGGTTCCCCACCAATCCGAAATCGCGACCAAACGGGAGCAATTGCAACGTGGATTACTCCGACCGATTAGCCAATCGCTTCCTCCAACCAGCGATCCCGCCGCCGCAACGCCATCCGCTGCTCGCGGGCCCGTCGCTCCGCCCGCCGCTGGCAATGGTTGATGTAAATCGTGGCCACCGCCCGGCCGACCGGGGTGCGAAGGAACCGCGACCCGATTCGCTCCAGCCACCGGTTAAGGGCCCAGTCCGGACCAGCCAGATGGTCCTCATCGATACTGGTGAAAATCTCGACGCAGCCACGTTCGCCCTGCCGGGCGCAGCGTCCGTAAAGTTGCCGGTCCACGCGGTGGGCGGGGTTGCGCTCCAATTGGAGCACACAAAGACCACCCAACTGCTCCATGCCTGGGCCCAGTCGGATGTCCACACCCCGTCCGGCCATGTTGGTGGCAAGGGTGATCGCGCCCGGTTCGCCAGCGCGGGCGATGATCTCCGCCTCCTCGCGGTCTTGGGCGGCGTTCAGCAGCCGATAGGGCAAGCCAAGCTCGTCCAGCGCGCGGGCCATCCGCTCGCTCACCCGCACGCTGAGCGTGCCCACGAGCACCGGTTGCCCGGTGCGGTGCAGGGTCAACACGCGCCCGGCTGCCGCTCGGAATTTCTCGTCCGCCTGCCGAAAAATATGCGGAGCCCGCCGCGTGCGCCGCCCCGCCCGATGCAGCGGCACCCGCACGACGGCGAGTCCGTAAATCCAGTAAAACTCGCTGGCATTTTCCACCAAAGTCCCCGAGACGCCCGCGAGCCGGGGCACCAGCCGGAAAAAATTCTGAAAGCTGATCCCCGTGATCGTGTGGGTGGGCTTGGAAAGGGACACCTGCTCCTTGAGTTCGACAAATTGGTGCGTGCCCTGGCTCCACGTGCGGTTCGGCAGAATCCGGCCGAGCGTCTGGTCGATGATGTGGACCTTGTCGTCGCGCACGAGATAATGCTGGTCGCGCACGAACAGGTGCATCGCCTCCAGCGCGTGGCGCACCCACTCCGGGCGCCGGCGCGCGCCCTGCAGAACCGGATGCCGCGGTTGCCACCGTCGCTCCAACTCCTGCGTGGCGGCGCCGGTCAATTCCACCCGGCCCTCGTGGGGGCGCAGCCGGTAATCCCGGCCCGCCTGCATCACCCGGGCCCGGGCGAATACCTCGGTCACCAGACTTTCCAGCAGCGGATTCTCCTGCTGGGCACTGATAATCAACGGCGTCACCGCCTCGTCGATCAGCACATAATCGGCCTCGTCGACGAAGACACTCTCGATGCCGCGCAACACCACGCCCTCGAACGGCATCGGGGCGCCTTGAAACAGCGCTCGAATCAACCGCCGGTCGCCGTCCTGCAGGTGTTGATAGTGCAACCGATCGCGCAGAAAGTCGGCCACCAGTTCTCGGGCCGTCGTGTAGACGATGTCGCAGGCGTAGTTAAGCTTTCGCTCCGGTGTCGCCATGGGTCCCGTCACCACGCCGACCCGCAGCCCGCAACGCGCGTAGAGCGGCCCGACGGTCTGGGCGTCGCGCGCTGCCAGATAGTCATTCGCGGTCAACACCAGATGGGCGCGTCCGCCCAGCGCGGCCGGAACGGAGGCGAGCGCGAGGGCCAGCGTCTTGCCTTCGCCCGTGGCCATTTCCATCAATTGGCCTTCGAGCAAACCCACCGCACCCAGGATCTGCTCAGGGTACGGTTCCAGCGGAATCGTGCGCGCCGCCAGAACGCACGCACCGGCCAGGGCCGATTGCTCCGCCGCGGGATTCCGCCGGGCGCGCGCCCGGAGCAAATGCTGCCTGGCCGACTGCAACGCGGTGCCAATATTTTCATCCGACCACGCCTGTCGCTCCTGCACCAACCCGACTACCTGTCGGGCGCGTTCGCGGAGCAGACGTTCCCCCCGCCATCGGATCTGCAGTTGACTGAGGCCGTAGTCCAGTCGCGCCACCAACCCGCCCCGCAGTTCTCGCAGCGGCCGGACAGCGGTCTTCCGCGTCTCGTTCGAGGGGGTGAAAGGGGGCTCCCTTGACATTGGAATTCCGTGACGGCTATGGTGGCCGCGGGTTGTATCCGCATTCAAGCCATCGGATCATCTGCGGAACTCAGCCCAGGTGATGAATTCAATCCGGCTTCTGCTCTTCCTCGGGATTTTCATCCCGCTAGCATACGGGGACCCCGAAACGGCGGCAACCCTGCTCTATCCCAGAAGCGAAATTGTCCTCAGTGCTTCGATCCAAGGCACGCTGGAATCGATCCTGGTCCACGAGGGGGACGAGGTCGCCCAGGGTGCCGTGCTGGCCAAAATCGAAAGCGCCGATGAGGAGTTGTTGATCGAGCGTTTGGAGAAGGTCATCGAAAAGCGGCGTTTCGATAGCGAAGGCTTCAAACAACTTTTGGCCAAACACATGGCCAGTGAAACCGATGCCATGCAGGCGCGCCTCGATCTGGAGATTGCCGTCATCGATCTCAAGAACGCCCGGCAGAAATTGAGCCAGAAACGGCTGGTGGCACCCACGAACGGAGTGATTACGCACCTGGCCAAGGAGGTCGGCGAGTGGATGCAGGCCGGGGACAAAGTCGTCGAGATAATCGATGTCGACGAAGTTCACGCCGTCTTCTTCCTGCCGTTCGCGCAGGCGCGATCCTTGCGGGTGGGGCAGACGGTGGACGTGCTCGTACCCCAAGTCCAGTCGGCGCCTGTCGTCGGCCGCATCTTCTTCATCGCGCCCGGCCTCGATGCCTCGAGTGGTTTGATCACCCTCAAGGCCGCCATCGACAATCGAAGCCGTCGCTTCCGCCCCGGCCTCGCCGGCACGGTCCGCCTGCCCCCTCCGTCCCGCGATGCCGCCCTCCTCCCACGGTAACGCCGCGCCGCTTCCCGGCGCCGTCGAGTTTGCCCGGGTGCTCGATATTCTCGCTCAGCTCCGGCGGCAAACGACGTTTGCCGCGCAGGCGATGACGATCTGTAACGAGGTTGCGCGCCACTACCGTTGTCGGCAGGTTTCGCTGGGCTGGCAGGAGGGGCGGTATCTGCGGCTGAAATCCCTGAACGAACGCGCCGATTTCGAGCGCAAGATGGACCTGGTGCAGCAGATCGAGGCGGCGATGGAGGAAGCGCAGGATCAGGACAACGAGGTCCGCTATCCCGCCACCGGAGCCGGCCGTCAAGTCACCGTGGAACATGAGACGCTGGCCCGCGATTCGCGGACGCCATTTCTGGCCTCGGTGCCCCTGCGCGTGAACGACCGGCCCTGCGCGGTGCTCCTGCTGCAGCGGGACGACGCCCCATTCGAAGACTCCGAACTGATCGCCCTGCGCCTGCTGGCCGACCATGTCGCCGCTCCTTTGGCCGAGGCGCACCACCGCCAGCGCTGGATCGGCCACCGCCTGCGCGCTTTCGCGGAGGCACGGATCGCAAAAGTGTTTGGTTTGGATCATTTCTGGACCAAGGTCGGCGTCCTGTTCGGCGCCCTCCTGCTGGCCGGCCTGCTCTTCGTCAAAGTTGATTATTATATCGAGGGGGCCTTCGTGCTGCGGGCCCAAGTCCAGGCCATCGTCGCCGCGCCCTTTCAAGGCTATGTGTCCGAAGTGCGCACCCATACCGGGGATGTGGTCGCGAGCGGACAATTACTGGCCGTTCTCGACCCGCGCGAATTGCTCCAGCAACAAAGCCTCCTGGAGGCGGAGATCGAACAATACGCGCGCAGCCAGCGCGATGCCCGCCACAGCCAGAATCTGTCGCAAATGCAGATCGCCGATGCCCGCCGGCGCCAGAGTGAGGCGGCGCTCCAGCAGGTGCAGTTCCGGTTGGCCAACTCCCGGATTGTCGCGCCCCTGTCCGGCACCGTGGTCGAGGACAACGACCTGCCGCGGCGGCTCGGCACTCCGGTGCAGAAGGGCGACCTGCTGCTGACCATTTCCCAGCTCGATCGTTTTTATGCCGAAATCGCCATCAAGGAGGGCGACATTCACCTGGTGACCCCGGCGGCCGGCGGCCGGCTCCTGTTCCTGAGCGCCCCGCTGACCGGCTTCCCCTTCGCCGCCGTGGAACTCGAACCGGCGGGACAGGCCCGCAGCGACGGCAACGTCGTCATCGCCCGCGCGGCCTTCGCGGGACAGGTTCCGGCGTGGTGGCGGCCGGGCCTGAGCGGCACCGCCAAGCTCTACGGCGGCCGGCGCAGCCCCGCCTGGATCCTGAGCCATCGTTTCCTCGACTGGCTTCGCTATCGGCTTTGGTGGTAACATGGATGCGACCGGCCTCTTCAGCGACTCATGGCACCTGGTTGCCGCCCGCACCTATGCAGTGCGGCCGGACTGCCGCGTGCATCGGCAGGTCTGGCGCAACCAGCGCTGGTATGTCCTCAGCGATCCCTACACAAACCGGTTCTACCGTCTGCCGCCGCGGGCGTGGGAATTCCTGCGCCAACTCGAGGGCCGGCAGACGCTCGACGCCGTCTGGCAGCGAAGTCTGACCGCTGCGCCCGTCGCCACTCCCGGCCAGGAAGAAGTCGTCCGGCTGATCGGCCAGCTTACCCAGGCGGGCTTGCTGCGCAGCGATCAGCCGAGCCCCCAGCTTCCTGCGCTGCAGCGCGACCAGAAGCGGAGGAGCCAGGAGCTGCGATCCTCCGTGCTCAACTTCCTGTTTCTGCGGATTCCGCTGTGGGATCCCAATCGGCTGCTCAACCGGTTGTTGCCCCTGAGTTCGTGGGTACTCAACCGCTGGGGGGCGATGCTCTGGCTGCTGTTGATCGGGGCGGGCCTGGTCAGCCTCACCGGCCGGGTGGATGAACTGCACGGACAAAGCGCCGGCCTGCTCGCTGCGGATAATCTCGCGTGGCTCTATCTCTGCTGGGTCGGCGTCAAACTCTTCCACGAACTCGGGCACGGGTTGTTCTGCAAGAAATTCGGCGGCGAGATCCACACGCTGGGTCTCATGCTGCTGGTGTTCACGCCGGCCCCCTACGTCGACGCCACCGCCGCCTGGGGTTTTCGCGAGCGTTGGCAACGCGTGCTGACCGGCGCGGGGGGCATGATTTTCGAACTGACCGTGGCCGCCGTGGCCGCCGTGATCTGGGCCCACACCTATGACGACCTGCTCCACCAGGTCTGCTACAACGTAATGTTCATCAGCTCGGTCTCCACCGTGCTCTTCAACGCCAATCCCCTGCTCAGGTTCGACGGCTATTATATCTTCTGCGATCTCCTTGACCTGCCCAACCTCGCGCAGCGATCGCTGCGCCAGCTGCAGTATCTCGCGGAGAAATTCCTCTTCGGCTGCCGACACGCGGTGGCCGTCGCCGCGACCCGCCGTGAAGCCGTCTGGCTCAGCGTGTACGGTCTGCTCAGTTCGCTCTATCGCCTCCTGATTCTCGTCTATATTCTCGCTTATATCGCGGGCGTCTTTCTGGGCCTGGGCTTGATTCTCGCCGTGCTGGCCGGCGTCTTCTGGTTGGTCGTGCCGGTCGCCCGGTTCGTTCGCTACGCCCTGGTCGACCCTCGATTCAACCGAAACCGCCGGCGCGTCGTGGGCGTGCTGACGGCAATCACCGTCAGTATCATTGTCCTGGTCGGCATCGTGCCGGTGGAGGATGGGTTCACGGCCGAGGGGGTCATGGTGGCCGGGTCGTATCGCCCGCTGATTACCCCGGTCGACGGTTGGGTGGCCGCGGTGAGCGTCCGTCCGGGGCAGACCGTGGCGGCCGGCACCCCGCTGCTCCGCCTGGAAAATCCCGCCCGGCAGCAGGACCGCGTCCGCGGCCTCGCGGCGCTGGACGAGATCCGCAGCCGGATCCTGCAGGCCCAGGACCAACAACCCAGCTATTTGGATACCTTACGCGCCAGCGAACAGGGGAAACGGCGGGAACTCGCCGAGATCGAGGCCGATCTGGACGCGTTGAACATCGTGGCTCCGATCCCGGGCCGCCTCCAGCTGCCCCTGGCCGTGAATCTGACCGGGCGGTTCTTGGAGCGAGGGACGCCCCTCGGCGCCCTCTACGATTTTTCGACGCTGCATTTCGAAGCCGTGATCGAGCAAGCCGAGGCTTCGCGGCTGTTCGAGCAGGCGCCGCTCAGCGCCCGGGTGAAAATCGCCGGCCAGGCAGAAATCGTGCTTCGCGGCACAATCCTCGAGATCCATCCCGCCGAGAAAAGCGCCCTGCCCTCCGCCAGTCTCGGATTGGCCGCTGGTGGCAACATCCAGACCAACCCGCACGATCCCAAAGGGCTCACGGCCCGCGAGCCGTATGTCGCGGTGACGCTGCGGCTGGAGGACGCCGCGGGCCTCCCCCGCATCCACTCCCTGCGCGGCCGGGTGCGGTTCAGCTTTCCCGCCCGGCCGCTCGGCCATCAGCTCTATCGCAAATTCCGGCAGGTTCTGCTGGACCGCAACCGGTCATGACCGTCGGGCGGATCGGACGCCAGGTCATCCGAGTCGAGGCGCAGACTCCGCCCGGTTGCTGGAATTTCGAATCATTCATGATTTGCCCGCATCGTGATGAAACCGGGATGGCAGACACGCTCTCGCGGATGAAACCAGCAAAGCAGCCTCAGTCGTGCGCGACCAGCTTGCCGTCACTATCAACCTTGAGTTCGACCTTCTTCCCATCCTTTTTCGCTTCGACCTTATATACGACCACACCCTTCTCAGTTTCTTTTTCAATCTTCACGATCGGGACGTCTCCAACTTGGACCTTGACCGCGGCCTGAACCGCGGGCGGCAGGTCGGCGAAGGCTACTTTGGATTCCGAGTCGGAGCAACCCGTCAGGGCCGATGCGACCATGCAGCTGAAAGCGAGCGGGAAAATAAGGCGTGTTTTCATGCGATTGGATCACAAGAATAGCGCTCCCATCATCGGCCCGCGATGGGGTGTTCCCATCATGGCCTCCGCCGCCCTCGACCGTCTCCTGCACCGTGCCACCGTCATCAACATCAAGGGCGACTCCTATCGCATGCGGGAAAAGCGCCAGGCCGGCCTCTTCCCCGGCGCCGTCGCCCTTGAGCCCGGCACGAAAAGAGCCACCCCTACGACCAAACCAAGACTAACCCGTCGATAACCCCTCAAGGGGTGGGTCAATTCTAGACGGGCGAAAGTGGGTCAAATCTCCACGGGCGTTGACACCCGAGAGCTTGACGGCGAACACGGTGGCGAGCCGGGCGGAATCGAGTTCGCGCTTTTTGTCGCACCCTTCCCTCGTGTCGGCGAGCAGCCGCAGTTTTTCGTTCCATTGAGCCTCGAGTGAATCGGCGACCAGACGGTTGCCGGCGAGCCGGATAGTGCACACGTGAAGCGGTCCAACCTTCTAACTACGGATTAGAAGGTTGGGCGACTTGCAATAGGAGACGAGCGCTTTTCTGTGGTTGCTTTACGCACTGTTGGCTTCGAATTACTATGTATTTGGGACTGGCACCGTCTAGGCTATTTGGCGATTAGGCGGCATCCATCGCATGGGCGGATTGCTCACTGCCACCTGAAGAACGTCTGATCGACGTCGGGGTCGCGACCAATCAGAGCATCAACCAGCGCTTGATCGCGGCCTCGACCTCCGCACTGACGCGGGTATCAAACTTGCCGGGGGCTTTGCGAATGAATTCGGTGAACTTAACGGGCTGGAGACTTTGGGCGTTGACGTAGCTTTGCTCGCGCAACCAGGCCACGCGAGGGAGAGTGACCTCGTAAGGTGAGACCAGCGCCCCCATCGCGATCCGGGCCTCGCCAGGGTCAAATGCAGCCACACGCGCCGGGGTTCGATGCAGCCTCTTCAAATCTCGTAATTTAACGGAGCGTCTTCCTTCCAATAAGCTCCATGAGAGTGAAAAGCTCGCAGGTTCTTGGAAGCAGAACGCGGAGTTACGCAACAATTGGTGGCTGCATCGAACCCCGCCCCGCTTGACTGGATCAACCCCGCCCGTGACACATTCGATGAACCATCGCCCGGCATGTCACCGGAATCCCGGGGAGGTTGCAGGTGGTGAGCAGGCATACACGTCAAGACCATCCGCCAGAGCGCAGCGATGGGCTTGGCGTATGGGTTCTCCGCGTAGTAAGAGAGGGTCGTCTCAATATCCGCGTGGCCGAGTCGCCGCTTTACCTCGAAGATGTTGTTCAGATCGCTAAGGAGAAATCCCGCGTAGAGTCCCCTGAGGAAGTGAAGCTTTTTCTCCACATCCATGAGACCGTGATCGCCCAACCACGCGAGCGCACGCCGGTAGACCTCCTGGCGTTCCGGGCGGTTGTCGCCAAGTAAGTGACCTCCGGGGGCAGCGCCCAGCCGCTTATACAACCACTCCGGGATCGGAACGTCGCGCTCTCGACGATTCTTTGGCATGAACTCATCGCCGATGGTTACTTTGATCGAGGTGCCACAGGTTGCCTGCAGCCAATCGCGACGCGCGTTCAGAATCTCTTTCCGACGCAATCCAGCATGGAGGGCGAGCGCGATGGTGATAAAAAGCGCCTCGTCATCACCGGCGGCGAGTTGGGCGAACGCAGAGTGCAGGCCGACAATTAGTGTATCGGATGGTGGAATGCATGTCTTGCGCTGGCGCGGGAACGCCCGGGCTTTAAGGAATGAACTCAAGTCCAACGCAGCGAGGTTGGCCGATTTGTATGCCGTCATGGCTTCTTTGGAAAACATTGCTTTTGCAAACTGCACTTCAGCGTTCACGGAGCCTTGAGCAGACAATTCGGCAGCGGTGCCGCGCGGGACGCCCCGCATCCGACATGCCCGAAATTCGGCAATGCAGGTGTCATCGAGGATGGACACGGTCAGGTCGAGGATGTCGCGGTAATCGGCGGGCGTGACGCGACGACCTGCACGATTGATTGGCGGAAGCCCATGCCGATGCCGGACGACCGTTTCGACCATATTCAAGAGGCTGCGACGATAGGTGCGCGTCGATTGGTTATTGGCATTGAAATAGGCGGATTGGTGGACGCTGATGATGTCGCCTACGGTGGGGCCGGCATAGCCTTTGTGCGGCGGCAGGTCGCAACCAGTGCGCTTGAGGCGCTTGGCGATATGCGCCTTCACCGACAAGATTGTCTCGCCTGCGCGCAGCCGCGAGCGAACGTCGCGATCGAGTTCGATTGCCGTGTTCTTGCTCAGGCCCAAATTCATAAAGAATTCCTTACCTTGAATGTGAACCCGGGTATACCAGTTTGCGCTCACATAACCGCCGGACGAAACAGGATGATAGAGTTTGCCCTGCTTACGCGGCCAACGGTACGAAGCGGATGAAACGGAGATTGATTTTTTCATGCCCCTATAAGCTGCGCCGACTTGCCAGTTCTTCATCTCGTGAATTCCCCTGAAACAAGGGGTAGCGATGCCCCAATAAGGGGGAAATTTCGTCTTGAATTTTGAGATGCACCGATCGCCAGGCCTGGGACCGCATGAGAACTCATCTCGACTTTGGATGGGGAATGGGTGTGACGAGGGTCTGGCCGACTGAGGGCCAACGTCCTCCCCACATTGATGCTGGCTCATTTAAGACGACGAGCACGGGGCACAGGGGCTGGCCTTCCCTTGGTCCGGCCCTGTCGGCAACACGGTCGGCGCAGCCGACAGTGATAGCATGGTTACGCTGCATCGGGCGAAACCCACTCGTCCACGGCTTGGATTTGCGTGGTATCCAGCGCCAGTAGCAGGCCGTGCAGGTCGCGGGTGGCCACGGGAAGAAGAATGGGACGACCCAAGGTGTCCGTTCCAGGGACCACGTTCCCACCGATGTCACACCCCATCCGGCAAAACATAAACCGGTTTCTTCCCGCTGGGACCAGGTGGAGATTGAGACGCCCGAATGTGCGCGCATCGAGTTCGTCGGGGCTGAACGTAATCTCGCAGGTCGACGCGGGCTCACGGTCGTTGCCGGTCGCCGGCGCCGTCGGATGATAGGCAGCGACAATGCGGATGTACTTCTTGGCCGCCGGCACGAGCGCGTCCACCGAAGACGATGCCGGCAACTCGTCCGGTTTTTCGGTCATCCCGATTTGCATGAGGCTCGTCCATGCCTTCAGAAAACGCCCCAAGTGAGGGCGGGTCGGGGCCAAGTCCTTGAGCAGGCCGCGGAACTGCCGCACCTCCGCTTCGCACTGCTGGACGGTGAGTCGACCCATGAACCACGCCGCCCTCAACCAGAGAAGATAGGTGGTGCAGGCGTCCGTTTCATTGTAACCGGTGAGGTTCGCATAGTCGCCCTGCTGCCAGAGGTCGACGACGCTTGAGCCCGAGTGGTCAAGCTTGCCCGGAATCAATGCCGCGGTCGCGATCTCATCCAGAGACGGCATGACCGCAGAGCCGTAGCCGCCGCCAGCGGTCAGGATATGCGCCAGGTCAACATGGGCTTCGCTAAACCGATGGAAATAATCGGGACCCTGCCAGGGTTTTTCGGGCCGCTCGCCAAAAGCGGGACAGTGGCAGCGATTAGCGATGGCACGCTGGATCAGGATCGGCAGGTCCGCACCCGCGGAGTTGAATCCCACCAACTGCGCCTTGGCTTTGGCCACCGTCTCAAGAAAGGACCCTATGATTTGGCGTTCGGAAGCGGCCGAATCCGCGACGGGCGGAAACGACAGAATTGAGAGTGAGACCGAGCCATCCGAGTCTTGCTTCCGATGCACGGCGCTGATCGAGACGATCTGCGACAGCGCAAGTTTGAGGAAGGGGCGCGGCTTTTCCTTCGTCGCACCTGCACGCTTCCACAGCGCGTCGAAAACGTCGGCGTCGGACGCTGAGGCGGACAGCCCACACAGCAGGCGCCCGGTGCGGGCACACGGGATCCATTCGCAGTCGAAACAGTAGACGTTGGCAGCAAGTTTCTTCATGGGTGATGCGCGAGGTCCT
>JBBRWR010000125.1:0-22564 GCA_038249085.1 Opitutales bacterium | reverse complement strand
CAAACAACTCTACCAGCTGCGCCAGCAGACCGTCGAACCCGGGTTCGGGATCATCAAGTCGGTCCTCGGCTTCAGACAGTTCCTCCTGCGCGGCACGGTCAAGGTGTCCACCGAATGGACCTTGGTGTGCCTGGCGTACAACCTCAAGCGGCTGCATCGCCTCGGCGCCGGGCAAAAACTGGCCCGCGCGAGCTGAAACCGCCGGGCAAAGCCGTACCCAAACAAGAAATACTCGAAAATCCCGTTCCCCCCGCCGTGCACTGCACGGCAATTAGCAGCCCGTCTGAGTTGGCCGGTATATCGCCGGTCACGCGGCCGAACTTCCTCAAGGGTGGTTTTCCCAAGTCCGACGGGCTGCTATCAATCTTTGCGAAAGTACGTGCATGATATTCGAGTGAAAGAGGCGCGCTATGCAGAGCCGTGAGCGCACGAACTTATGCAAAGATTGATAGAGTCCTTGAAGGCCGAAAGTCGATGTGAACAAGTCAAGTGTTGCCAAACCCAATCAACCACAGATTGCACAGATAAAACGGATAAAGGCAGGATTGATATCTGTGCTATCCGTGAAATCTGTGGTCAAAGGTCTGAGGCTTGCCTCGCTAGATCGCCTCATGGGGTCCGCCAGTCGATGCGTGCCTGTTTCGCCTCGAGATCGACCCACACGGAAGCGTGGGCGAACTCACGGCGCGCGGTGAGTCCCGTCCACGTGGCGGCACCGGTCGGCGGACCGAGAGGGCGCTCTAATTCCGCATACTCATCGAGCATGCCGTGCCGATCGGTGTAGCCCCACGAATAACAGAAATGCGACCCGGGCTGCGCCGCGACGAGGAAGCACGCCAGCGGAAAGGTGATGTGCCCGCGGGCCAGTTGGAGGAGTTCGGCATACGGCCGCTTCATCATTTTCTGGTCGAGCCAGTTGAATCCCGGCCACGCCTTGATGACGACGAACTTCCCTTTCGCCGCGGCCAGCGCGATCGTGTCGAGGTCGGCCTTGAGGTCGGCCGGTTGGTCCGTCTTGAACGCGCCGAAGTGCTCAATCATCACGCCGTCGATCCCCTCCCAGTCGAGGATTTCCCGGAAATCGGTGGTGCGGGTGCCGTTCACCAGCACGATCCGATCCGCGCCGATCTTGCGTTTGGTCAACGCCAGCATCTCACGCAACCCGGCGACCACCGCGCGCGCCTTCGCTTCGCCGAGCTGGCGCGCCAGGGCGGGCGTCAGCGCCTGCGGCAGCGCGTCGGCAAACAGGCCATCGATCGGTCCGCGGCGCAGCTCGGCCGCCACCACCTCCGACCACCACTCGCGAAAGTCGGCTTTCGATGGATCCGGCCGCGGCGTGCCGGAGGGATGCGTGACGACCTTGCCGGCCGGATCGCGCAGCGTCCACTCCGGGCGGTACGTCTGGAACGATTCGTAGCCGGGCCAGTTGATGAAGGCGTTGAGATAAAACAGCACCTTTACCGCGGGATTGCGCGCCTTCAGTCGCCGGGCGCTGTCGGCGATGCCGGCCTCCGTGCTCCCGTGCACCGCGGCACCGTGGCCTTTTTCGAGCGCGATGAGCCGACTGTGGCTCGCGAGGAAGTCGATCTCCGCGTCCGTCAGGTCGGCGGTGCGCTTGCCCAGATGAATATTGAGAGGCACGCGATCCCAGCTGAACCCCGCCATGATCGGGTTCACGGCCACCGCGCCGGGTGCCGTTGACTGGACCTCGGAACTAAGCGTCAGACCATCGGCCACGAGGTTGAAGTAATACGCCGTGATGTCGCTGGGAATTTTCGCCGCGGCGGTCGCGCGGCCCGTTGTCACGGCCAGTTCCGCCGGGGCCTGCTCCCAGTCGGCGCCACGCTTGAACACCAGCATCGCTCTCTGCAAGGGACGCGTCACCGCGAACTCCACGCGGGCCAGGCCGTCGCGCCGGTCCTGCGCGACTTCGCGCGCCCACGGCCGGCCGGTGTCCACGACCGCCCGGGCGAACGCATAGCTGTCGGGCGGATTCCAGCCCGGGGCATGGCCGTGTTTCATGTCGAAAGGCACGGCGACCATCCGCGGTCCCGGGGCCGCGCGGTAGCACGTCTGCTGGATTTCGAGCGGAAAGTGCACGTCGCGCGGGCCCGTGATCCACAACAACGGCATGGTCGCCCGGGGCAGGCGCAGCAGCGGTTCCCAGACTTCGCGATACAGCGCCTGATTCTCCAAGGCCCGGCCGTATTGGTTCGGCGCCCGATCGAGCGCCCCGCAACCGTAGATCGGAATGCCAAACGCGAACCGCGGGTCGATCCCCACCACCGTAGCGGTGATGACGCCCCCCCACGAAATGCCGCAGACGCCCACGCGCGAGGCATCCACCTCCAGCAGCGACCGCAGCAGCGAATTCGCCAGGACCGTATCGGCGACCGCGTGATACATCCATTGGTCGGCGAGGGGCTCCGCCAGGTCGCCATAAATGCCATCGCGCTGGGGACCGGCCCACGCGGTACGTTCCCAGCCCGTCGGATTGGACTTGGTCTTGGGTTCGGTCGGGCTGCGCCGATCCGTCTGCCCCTCGACGGCGATGCTGATGGCGGCGAAACCGTGGTCATTCCATTTTTTCACCCACTCCTTGAACGCCGTGCCGCCGCCGCCATGCACGAGCACGATGCCGGGAACCTTGCCCGCGCGCTTTTCCGGCAGCCCCAGCCACGCAAACACGCGCGTCGGCTTTCCCTTCCACGGCAGACCCTCGAAAAAGATCGGCTTGAGCGCGCCTTCTGCCACGAATCCGTCGGCGGGATACACGACGGGCGGTGCCGAGAGGTTGCCCAACGCCGCCACCTGATCCCGCAGGTGGGCAAACTCGCCCGCGGGGGCGGCGGCGGCGGACCCGATGAGAAACAGACCGGATAGCAGGGTGATGATTCGTTTCATGGCGTGAGACTGGGGACGGCAGGCTGCTGGCGGTTGAAATTGACGACAGAAGGATCGCGCACCAACGCCAGGTAGGCCGCCGGTTCGGCCGAAGCGGGGAGGCTGTACGTGGCCGCCCATCGGTCCGTCGTGACATCGTAGTCTGCCTGCCAGGCCGCCCGACCGGCACTCCCCTGCCCAACCGGCTCCCGGCCGGCGGGCGTCACGCGAAACAATTCCACCTCGTCGGGTCGAGAGAGGCCCGACAGCCGGACGGGAAACCAGCCCAGGCCGCCGCGCACGGTGAAAGCCACTTCGCGGGCCGCGCCCACCGGTACCACCAGCGGCCACCCGGACGCCTCGGATCCATCCGCCAGGCGCAGCTGCGGGCGGTTCATCGCGGCCTCGCGATGGACCATCTTCCAGGTATTGGCACCCGCAGCGAGCGCGGCGCGGAACTGCTCGTCCGGTCCGTAATAGCGCTCCGCGGCCAGCGGAAACGCCAGCAGCTCGACCAGCATTTCCACGTGGTCGCCCGGTTCGAGCGCCGTCACGTCGGGCGGCGGCGTGATTTCCGCGGCGAGGCGCGCGCGGCCGGAGCGGTTACCCACCGCCGCGAACGAGGGCGCCGGCACCGAGCGACCGCCGAGCACGGCCTGCCATTCGCGCACCACCAGGCCCCGGGTGGCCTGCCCCGAGCGATCGCGATCGGCGCGCGCGTTGCCGTGGAGCGAAATCCACGGCGCCTCGCCCCGCGCCTCCCACGCCGGGAGCAGGCGGGCCCCGGTCGCGGGCTCGGGGTGATGTTCGACCCCGAGGCCATCGGCGTCTCCCCAGGCGATTAGCGACGAGTTCGCGTCATCGTAATAATCCGCCCCGAGTTGAAACAGTGCCAGCCGGGAGAACGCGGCCCGGTGCAAGACATCGTAGTGAATCTTGAGGTACACCCGAACATGATCGTCAGTCTGCGGCAGGAGCAATTCGACGCGTCCGTGCACCGCGTCATCCGCAGACATTTCGTCGTAGACCAGGTGGGCCAGATTGGGGCCATGACTCGCGTAGCGGGACACGTTGCGCCGGAACGGCACGTAGCGGCCCTGCGCATCCAGCCGCACCATCGTGTCGGCCCCGCCCACGTTGCTCGTCCACGCCCATCGTTCCTCGCGCGCAAAGCCCCGCTGGTACAGCGGTCGGAAATCCGTCAGCAGGGCGCGCCGCATCACCCGCGCCGGCTGAAAGCAGATCGACTCGCCGAAACTTCCAAGCGCCAACTGATCCCAAAAACCGTTGTGCCCATAACCGACCACCGACAATTGCGCGAGCGACGCCGTCGGCACGCCGCCCCACTGCGCGTAGGTCGTCCCGTAGCGCAGCGTGACCCGGGTCTCCGGCGCGAGGTTGAGCCAGGTGCGTCCGTGGATCCACGGACCGGCGTAAGGCAACTCCACGCCCGGCCGAACCTGGTGCCAGTTCTTGCTAATCTGGACGGGAATCCCGGTCGGCCGGTTCTGCGGGTCGACCAGCATCGGCACGAAGCCCGTGATGACCTTGACCGGCGTATGCTCGAAGTTCAGCGCGACCCGCTGCAGCGATGCGGAGCGGTTCTCGACCGTCAGGTCGTAGGACTCCCACGCGTCGAGCATGGACTCCGGGTAGTTGCCTTCCGCCGGCGCCGGCCAGGGCGGGGCTTCGAGTCGCACCGTGTGGCCCATCTCCTCGGGGCTCCACCGCACCGCCGCCCGCCCGCGGGAATCGACCGGCATCACCCGCACCGTGACTCCCTCGGGCGCGTCCGGGGCCCGCGCCGCCCCGCCGGACGTGAGGGTCAGCGTGGTGCGATGCTCGGCGGTGGCGGCCCAGGTTTCCGGTGTCTCCGCGCGGCTCGCGTCCCTGCCACCCGCAGACTGCAAGCGTAGAAAGGCATGCGCCGGCGCGAGTGCGGTATCGGGTCGGACCACCAAAGTCAGCGCCAGCCGGTCCGGCCAGCTGGCAATCTCCACGTGGGCCGTGGCCGGCAGGCGTCGACCGGCGGGATCGTGGAACTCAAGATCGTGCAGCGCGAATTTCTGGAAGAAGCGGCCGCTTTCGATCACTCGCACTGGAAACTCCAGCGGCGCCGCCGGCATGCCGTGGGGGTCAAGCGACAGCGACTTCCGACCCGCGCAGGCATACACCGTTTCCCCCACGCGAATGGCGAGGTGCAATTGGGCCGGCGGCAGGGGCTCCCCCGCGAGGGCGGACTGCGTGGCGGAGGCTTCATCGCGCGGTGTGGGCCACCGGGCGAAACCCGTCAGCGCGATGCGCTCGGTGTCAAAATCGGCGGCGAAGTACCCCGTCTCCAGGCGCAGGAAGCGCCGCTCCGACGAGTAACGCGCAGTCGTGAAATAGGGCGGTCCCTCGCGCCAGCTCAGCAAGGTGTGATCGCCCACCGACGGGACCGCCGTGGTCAGGTCCACGTCCCGGGGCGGGATCGCACCGATCGCCACCGTCGCCACGGCGGCAAGGACGGCGTACCGCGGCAGCACCCAAGGAATTTCGCGCGGGGTTCGGGCGATGTTAATGCGAAACCGTCGGATCATTTCAGATGCGGCACCACGAAACACACGAAAAACACGAAAATCAGAGATGGGAGCGTCCGAACTCGACCTGCAAGAGCCGCCCACCAGCGGCTGAGAGGCCTTCGTCCTTCTCAATCGCCAGCAGGCTCTCCGTTTCGTGTGTTTCGTGTGTTTCGTGGTTTACTCCGCTTGTATGGTTGCGGCTCGGCCTCGAGGACCGAAACGGGTCGTGAGATTCCTCACTCCGTCGGGCTCAGACGCATGGCCTCCAGGCTCGCCTTCTCCCGATTACCCTCCACAAACGAGACCGTGAGCGTGTGCTTGCCCGCGCGATTGAAGGTCAGGAGCCCGAAGGGATACGAGTGATACACCGGTGACGAGTTCTGCTGGTTCTGCAGTTTCACCCCCTCGTCGGTGTCGATGCGCCAGGCCGTCCTGCCCTCCCCGCGGTACTTCAACTCCACCGCGTAATCACCCGGCTCCGCGAGGTCGACCGTCCAGACCGCCGTGGCCCCCTCGACCCAGGCGCCCGCCTGCACGGCATGCTTCCATTCGCCGAATTTTTCCATCCAGCGGAGTTCCTTCTTCTCGGCCTTGGTCACGGTGGCGAATTCCATCAGCAGCGTCGTCGCGATATTCGGGTGAATGCCGAGGGTCTGATCGACTGCCGGCGCACCCCGCAGGGTGAGCGCGATCACGCTGGCGGGATGATCGGCCGGGGCCGGCGGCACCTGCACCTCCGTCCAGGCGCCGCGCCGCACCCACTTCACGGGGACCCGCTGGCCTCCCGTCACGAGGTCCGCCGCGGCGATGTCCGTCTGCAGCCCGGGCAGGAGCAGCCGGCCATCCTGTGGCCAGTCGAACACGACGAGGTTGAGGGTGTTGCCGCTGGTGGTGACATCGCCCCAGGGCTGGGCGTGGTCCCACGGGGACGCACCCGCCGCGTAGACGACCTGCGGATACCGCTTGATCCACTCGCCGGCCTTCACGAGGTATTTCGCCGCCTGCGCGGGCACCCGCCCCTGGCCGTCAGGCCCGATGTTGAGCAGGTAGGTGCCGCCGCGCCCGACCGTCGAGACGAGCCGGTGCAGGATCTCCGTGGAGTCTTTCCAATTCTGGTCGTACCACGCGTAGGACCATGAGTCGTTGGTGGTGTCGCAGGTTTCCCACAGGCCGTCGAGGTTGCGCGGCGGGACCTCCATGTCGCCCTTGCTGACATAGTCGCCCATGCCATGGCCGATGCGGCTGCAGAGCATCGCCTGGGGCTGCGCCTTCCGCACGTAGTCGGCCAGTTCGATGACGAGTTCCTTCGGCATGTTGCCGGGCGTGTCGAACCAGATGTAGTTCAGCGGACCGTATTGCGTGCAGATCTCCTTCACCTGCGGGAGACACTTTTCGCGGAAATACTGCTCAAAGGTCGCGGGCGTGCCGTCGGCATGGGTCTTCGGTCCGTTGGTCCCACCCGGCGCGGTCCAGTCCTGATTGTGCGAATAATAGAAACCGAAGCCGAGACCGGCCGCGCGGCAGGCCACCGCCAACTCCTTCATGGGGTCGCGGTGGAACGGCGTGGCATCGACAATATTGAAGGGATGGGCCGACTTGAACATCGCGAAGCCCTCGTGGTGTTTCGCGGTGATGATGATCCACTTCATGCCGGCCGCCTTCGCGATGCGGGCAATCTCGCGAGCATCGAACGCGGCCGGGTTGTAGTCCTTGGCCAGCGCCATGTAGTCGGCCTCGGAGATTTTCATCTGCCGTTTGATCCACTCGCCGATGCCGTAAAACGTCTGGCCCTGCCATTGGCCGCCCAGGTAGGAGAAGAGACCCCAGTGGATGAACATGCCGTAGTTGCCGTCGCGAAAGAGCGCGGCGCGGTCGGAAGAGGCGAGGCCGGCTTTCGCCGTGGCGTCGCCCCACATCTTGTCCATCGATTGTTCGACGGCGGGAGCTTTCGTGGCACGCAAGGTCTCGGCCGCGGTCAGCGGCGCGCACAGGGCCAGTGCTAGCAGGCATGTGATCAAGCAGGAGGTATTCTTATTCATGGTGAGTGATTCGCGTTTCGATCTGGACGCGGGAGGGAGAGGGGCAAGATTTTCGAAATATCGACGGCACAACAGGAGCTCGTGGCGGCGCAAGGTAGTAGCACGAAACCCCACCTCCTGGCAACGGCGCGCGATGGGCGCGGATGGAGCGCATGGGCGATCATTGGGTCGAAGGAGGGATCGGGTTCGTCCCCCAGCGAGGGTTGGGCTTCGCGCCAAGCCAGAGTTCCAGCAACCCGCCCCGGGCGAAGTCCCGGTGATAAATCCAGCAGGCATCCAGCGCCTTTCCGTTCAGCTCGGCCTTCTGCATATACATATTCTCCGGAGCATTGTGGTGGGTCTTAATCTTGAACTCTTTCCCGGAATAGTAGCGGGAGTCCAACTTGATGGCGAATTCGTCGAACTCCGGCGCCGTGATCTCGTAAATCAGATCCTTGGAGCTGGTGCCGCACAAACTGAAGAGCCCCAGCTTCATCAAGGCACTGACCCCGCCCATCCGGCCATGATCCTCATCGTGCCCGCCATAGCCGATGTTGGGGTTGGTTCCTCCGTAAGCCCGCCGGCTGACCTGGCGCACCCAATACTGGCTCAGCCAAGGGCCTGCCGCCGGCCGGCCCCTACGGTTGCTTTTTTTTCGCCGCACCCTTCTTGCCTGCGCCTCCTTTCTTGGGATTTTCCTCCGTCTTTTCCGCGGGCGGCGGCGGCCAGAAATCCGCCGGGGTCGTCGGCTTCACGTTTTTCCAGACGTCTCCCGGCTCCCAGGACATCCCGGCGGGCGGAGGTTTCGTCGGCGCCGGGGCCGGGTTTTCGCGCCCCGCCAGTGACAGACCGACCGTGGACAACACTGCGATGGTGATTCGTTTCATGGGTCGATTCCTTCTGCGTTAAAATATCCGGTACGGTTTGCGCAGGAGCCGTTCGGCTTCCGGCGCGTGGGTGGGTCTCATGTTCGGGCCGTCCCACTCGACCTTCTGGCCGAGCCGGATCGCGAGGTTGCCGAGCAGCACCATCTCCGTGAGGGGACCGGAGTAGTCGAAATTAGACCCCGGCAGCGGCCCTCCCTTGCAGCCGTTGATCCACTCGAGGTGCGGGCCGCCCCCCGGGATCCGCGGGATGGATTTTTCCGGGCGCTGGTATTCCTGCATGCGCATCTCGGGCAGCAGGCGCGGACTCTGGCAGTAGGCGGTGCCGTCCATGATCACGCCGTTGTCGCCGATGAGGATCTGGCCATTTTGCCCCAACTCGCGGTTGCTTTCGAGTTCCTTCGGGCGCGGGGGCTTCTTGCCGCCGTCATACCATTTCACCGTGACCGGCGGCTGGTTGCCGCGGGCCGGAAACTGGTAGGTGATGATCGACCACTTGGGCGCCGATTCCTCCGTGGCACCTTCCGAGATCGCCTCGACGCTGATCGGATACTTGAGGTCAACCGCCCAGAACCCGGCATCCATGATGTGACAGGCCATGTCGCCCAGCGCGCCACAACCGAAATCCCACCAGCCGCGCCAACTGAAAGGTTGATAGCCTTTGTTATAGGGCCGCTCCGGCGCGACGCCGAGCCAGCGGTTCCAGTCCAGCGTCGGCGGAATCGGGTCCATTCCGGGCGGGCGGTGCAGTCCCTGCGGCCAACCCGGCCGGTTCGTCCAGAAATGAATCTCGCGCACCGGGCCGATGGCGCCTGCCTGCACCCATTCCTTCAGCAGGCGCGTGCCTTCATTGGCGTGGCCCTGATTGCCCATCTGCGTGACGACACCGTTTTGGCGGGCGGCCTGCGTCATCATCCGCGCTTCCCAAACGGTGTGACTGAGCGGCTTTTCGACATAGACATGCTTGCCCATTTGCATCGCCATGTAAGCGATCGGGAAGTGCATGTGGTCGGGCGTGCCGACCGTGACCGCGTCGATTTGATCGTGCATCTCGATCAGCATCTGCCGGTAGTCCTTGTAGCGTTTGGCATGGGGGAAATTGCGGAACGTGGCCGCGCCCCGCATCGCATCCACGTCGCATAGCGCCACAATCTCCTCGCCGGCGACACTGGCAATGTCGGCGCCGCCCCGACCGCCGCAGCCGACTCCGGCGATCCGCATCTTTCGATCCGGCGGACAGTACTTTTTCGGGATGGCTCGGGTGTACTCGGCCTCCGACACGCACCCTGGCAGCGTCATCGCCGCCGCCGTCGTCCCGGCTGCCTTGAGAAATTGCCGGCGACTCATTCTGAGTTCGTTCATCATGTGATTTCTAGCTGGTTATCGCCGGGATACTGCGTCCGGCGGGTTGAGGTTACGAAAAGACGCTTCGCCCTTTTGCGATCGCAGCTCCGAGTGCGCGCGTAGCCGCGGATGGTACGATTGCCAGCACGGGGTTTCATCGTTCAACCGCCTTATTCACGACCGGCCGGAGCACGATCTTCCGGAAGTCGATGTCGGAGTGATTGCCCTGCAAAACGATGGGACCGGGGCGGAAGGGATCTGACCAAAGCGCGCCGCCGGTGCATCCGGGCACCGGCTGATTATCGATGATCGTCTGGCCATTCAAAACGACCGTGACGTGGCGATCTACCAGCGTGATGTCCAGGGTCTGCCATTCCCCCATGGGTTTCTCCGCCGCGACAGTCGGGCAAATCCGCCCGTAGATCGCGCCCATGTTGTGCACATTGACCGCCTTGCCCTGGCTCTCCGCCAACTGGACTTCGTAAATCCCGCGGAGGTAGGCACCGCTGTTGCTGTTCTTCAAGGCGCGTACCTCGAGCGAAAGGTTGAAATCCTCGAACTCCCGTTCGGTTTGGATGTTCGCGTAGGGTTTGCGCGGGCCGCCTTCGTCGCGGTGGGTCCGGTTGATGAGCACGCCGGCTTCGACGCTCCATCCCATCGGCACGCGGCTGTTCACCGGTTTCCAGCCGGAAAGATCCTGGCCGTTGAAGAGCGCAATCGGCGCGCCGTACACCACTTTGGACACGTCGGGCCGCGGCGGGATGGGCGACGTGCGTCTTCCGGTGAATCCACCGCGGCTCAATTCCGGGCCGGTCAACCCGGCCTTGACGATCTCGAGTTTCAAATCGTCGCCCGAAACCGTCGCCGTGATCGTTTCGGTGATCTTCTCGTCCTTCCGCGTCTTGCCCTTGCCCTTGCCCGCTGCCCCCGGTGGCCCCTGCGCGCGAGTGATCACGAGCCTGTCTCCCTCGATCTTCACCGCGGCTGCCGGTTTCACATCGCCGCCACCCCAGAGGAGGCCGCCGTGCAATTGTCCGTTGCGTTCCTCGACGCCCAGCCAGCCGGCATTTCCATCCGGCAGGGTCAAAGCCCAGTGGCCCAGGAACGGATTGCCGGCGGCCATGGCGGCGACAGCGTCCACGCTCTTACCTCGAACTCCCGTCACCTTCGGCGCGGCCGCACTTTTGCTGATACAGTCCGGGTTGGGTTTTTCCGGCAGGGAAGCTTTCCAGTCCAGCGCCAGCTTGGTCAGCCGCGCAACGATCGCGGGATTCTCCTTCGCGACGTCTTTCGCCTCGGCGCGGTCTTCGCTGAGCCGGTGCAACTCGACGCGGCTGGCATCGTAGGTCAGCGCGAGTTTCCAATCGCCCTCGCGGACGGCGAGCCGCGGCCACCAATCCGGTTCCGTCTTATTTCCGCGCCATTCCCAAAAACTCGGCCGCGTGCGGGCGACCTCCATGCCCCGGAAAGCGTCGAGGAGGTTTTCCCCATCGCCGCGATAGTCCGCGGGCAGCGTCACTCCGGCCACGGCGCACAGCGTCGGCAGCAAGTCGACCGCCGTTACCACCGTTTTCTCATTCTTCACGCCCGCGGGCGTGTGACCGGGCCACCGGACGATGAACGGCACCCGCACGCCACCTTCGAACAGACTGCGTTTGCGCCCGCGGAGGCCGCCGGTTTCGCCGATGCTGTAGTAGGTATCGTAGCGTCCGGGACGGCCCTTCTTGTCCGGACCACCGGTCCACTCGGGACCGTTGTCACTGGAGAAAACGACGAGCGTGTTGTCCTCCACGCCGAGTTGCCGGAGCGCGTCGAGAATCTGACCGACGGCGTTGTCGCCGTCGGTGATGACCGCGGCATAAACCTGCTTCTGTTCGTCGAGGTCTTTCCACCGCGCCATCGACTCCGGGGTCGGGACGTGCGGCGTGTGGCTCTCGTGCAGCCAGACGTTGACGTAAAACGGCCGGCCCTTGCTCTCGCGCATGAAGCGCACGGCATTGCCCGCCGTGTCGTGCAATTCCCCCTGGACCCCCGGCCCGTTGAACACCGCGGATGCGTCGAAGCCATACGCTGAGGGCAGCGGCGCACCCACGGCACCCGAATTTGTCAGGTGCCACTTGCCAAAGTGCCCGGTACGATAGCCGGCTTGCTGGAGAAAGCGCGCGAGCGTCGGCGCCTGCGGGTCGAGCCAGTCCGGCATGCCACGCTGCACATTGATCCCGGGCGCGAAGTGCTCGTGGACGCAAAAGCGGGCGGGAAACATTCCCGTGGTCGCAGCGGTGCGGCTCGGCGAGCACACGGGGTTCAGCACATTGTACTGCTGGAAATCGATGCCCTCGCGGGCGAGCCGGTCAAGCTGCGGCGTCTGCAACCACGGATGCCCGTGGCTGGAGAGATCGCCCCAGCCCCAGTCGTCGGCCAGGATATATACGATATTGGGTTTCGCTGCCACCGCGGCCGCACGCCCGGGGAGGGTCACGCCGAGGAGCGCGACGGAGGCTAGAATCTGCGCGATAAATTTCATGATCGTTCGGGTTGGCCGTAGGGTGGTGACTTTTCGCGCTATCCCTGGCGCTCCTTGGAAAAAACCTCACCGCCTGGGTGGGCGGGAAGCGTGGCGTGCCAGGCGTCGATCTTTTGCCGCAGGGCCTTGACCACCTCCGGACGTGACTGGCTGAGGTCCGACTTTTCCAGCGGGTCCTGCTGCAGGTCGTAAAGCTCCACGTGGTTCCCGTCCGGGCTCGCGAGCAATTTCCAATGCGCATCCACCACGACGTGGGCGGCCCAGTGATCCGGGGTTTCCGTGCGCGGCGGCCAGGCGGCTTCGATGCGCCAGAAGAGCGGCTTGGCCCGCGAGGGGGCGACGCGGCCCTTGAGGGTCGCCACCTGGCTGTCACCGTCGGGCACGTAGGAGGGCGGGAGCCGGGCGCCGGCGAGTTCGCAGAATGTCGGCAGCAGATCCACCGCCGAAATGAGCGACTGCGCGTCGACCCTCCCCGCTGGAATCTTACCGGGCCACCGCGCAATGAACGGGACATTGATGCCGCCCTCGAAGAGGGAGGCCTTGTAGCCCTTGCGGCCGGCGGTGGTGCCCTTGGAAGCGTGGATGCCCCAGCCGGCGCCGGTGGCGGTATCGTACATGAGTTCCGGCTTGCCGGGTCGCGGGCTGCGCGCCGGGCCGTTGTCCGAGCTGAAGATGACCAGCGTGTTTTCCGCCAGGCCCAAGCGGTCCAACGCGGCGAGCACCTGGCCGATCCGATCGTCCGCGTGTGAGAGCACGGAGGCATAGATGCGTTCCGCGCGGTCCTTCATCTCGCGGAACCGCCACTCGTATTTCGGCACGGTGTGAAACGGCGTGTGCGGTTCGTGCATCCACAGGTTGATGAAGAAGGGCTTCTTCGCCGCCACGCTTCGCTCGATGAAGGCGATGGCGTGAGCCGCGTCCTCATGCACCGGCATTTGCTCACCCGCGCAATTGAACGCACCGTAGTCGTCGTAGCCGTAGATCTTCGGCAGGGGCGAGTCGGGAATCATGTCATTCGACAGGTGCCATTTGCCATAATGCGCGGTCGCATAGCCCGCCGACTGCAGCATCTTCGGCAGCGTCGGCGTCCTGGGGTCGAGCCAGTCCGGCATGTTGCGCTGCGCGTTGTTCTTCACCCAGGCGAAATGACCGTCGATGTTGTAGCGCGCCGGAAAGTGACCGGTCATGACGGCGGTGCGACTGGGGGAGCACACGCCGCTGGCGACCGTGAAGCGGTGGAAGTCCGTTCCTTCGCGGGCCAGCCGGTCGATGTTAGGCGTTTTGATCCACGGATGCCCGTGACACGACAGGTCGCCCCAGCCCCAGTCATCGCCAAAAATGAAGAGCAGGTTCGGCCGGTCTGGAGTGGCCGGCTTTGCGCTCGCCGCGAACAGGCCCGGGACAAGCAGCAGCCCGGTTAGCATCAGGGTGAGGGTGGGTTTCGTTTTTCTCTTCATCTGGTTATTTGTCTCTTATTTCGCCCGACTAATCCGATCACCAGGTGATTTTAGCCGACTTCGTCCAACCGGTACCGTTTGGCGGCGTCGGCGATTTCCTCCACGAGACGGGCGGAGATTTGTTTCCCGAACGTGTTCCATGAGTTCCACCCCAGGGGAGGTGTCTTGCCCAGATTGCCCGCGAGGTCGGCACCGCCCGGCGCGCCCGGGTTGCTCCGGTCGAGGGGATTGAGGCGTGGCGGCGCCGCGGGCACCTCCCCCCGCAGCCCACGTCATCAGGAGCAGGGCCATAACGGCCACCGACAGCAGACTCTCGGGTTGGGCGATCATCTCCACTCGATTTCTCCCGTGCGGGCCTCGAGATCGACCCGCACCCGCGCGTGCTCGAATTCGCGGCGGAACCGCCAGTTGCCCGGAGCGGTGGGGACGGATTCACCGAGCGGCCGGCCGAGCGGCCGCTTGAACTCGGGATAGGCGGCCAGCGGCCCGGTCTTCAGGCGCCAGCCCCAGCCATACTGGAAATACGAATACGGTTGGGCGCCCACCAGGAAGGCCGCGAGATAGAAGGGCAGCCTTTTTCGCGACAATTCCTCATCGGCGGCATCGGACAGCTGGCCCTGCTTCGCGGCCGGCGGAGGAGTGCGGCTCTCCACCTCGACGCCAATCCTCCACACCGCGATCTTCCCCGCCGCGGCGAGCCGCTTCAGCAGTGCCCAGTCGTTGACGATGGCCTCCTTCGTCAACAATTGGGCGCCGTAGTGCTCGAGCATGAAGGCATCGCCGATTTCAAACAATTCCGGCAGGTGGGCGGCGTTGTTCAGCAGCAGGATTCGGTCGGGGCCGATTGCAGCTTTCGCCATCCGCATCAACTCGGCCTGGGCCGCGGCGACCTCGCGCTTCCTTGCCGGACGCAGGAAGGAAAACCCGTGCATCTGGTCCACAAACAGGCCGTCGGCGCCGGACTCGCGGACACATTGGCCAACCGTGCTGGCCCACCACTGCCGGAAGTCCGGATTCAGCACGTCGAAATAGTACACCTCGCCGCGACGCGCCAGTTCGCCGGTCTTCGGGTCCGTCAGCAGAAACGACCGGTGTTGGTCGTTGACCTTGCCGTACTGGAAAACCTTCGAGGCGGTGACGAAGGGGTAGGCGTAGGCGGAGTTGAAATAGAAAAGGCATTTCAAACCAGGCTGGAGGGCCTTGAACCGGGTGGCTTCGTGCTTGGTCCCGAGTTCGGCCCCACCCAGCGCCCTGATGGCATGGTTTTTCTCGATGCAGATGAATCCGGAGGTCGACGCGATTTCCGCCGCCTCCGCGTCGGTCAGCACGCGGTCCCCATCGGCGAACTGTTGGTAGACCGGGACCCGCTCCCAGGAGAACGCCGGGAAATACGACGGGAACCTGGAACCCTCCGCGGACGACGCGGGAGGCGGGCCGGAATCGGCCGCACGCGCGATCGGCAGCGCGGCAAGGAACGGCAGAAGCAGAAGTCCGAAGGTAAGTTTCATGATGTCTGGGTGGATCCTTTCTCGATCAACAGTCTGGGGCGCGGACGATCAGCGGCGGCCAATTTTCTCACGACACCGTTATTTCCAGTCGATCGTGGCCGTCCGGCTTTCCAGGTTTACCATAACTGAGGCGTGGGTGAACTCACGCCGGTAGATCCAGCCCTCGCGCCTGGCCTCGCCCTTCGGGGCTCCGAGCGGTCGGTCGAATTCCGGATACCGGTCGAAGGTGCCGTATTCCCCCAGCCAGCCCCACGTGTAGCAGAAGTAGCAGTTGGGCTCGGCGGCCACCAGGAAGCAGGCCAGCGGGAAGGTGATTTGCCCGCGGGCCACGCGATACTGTTCCTCGTGCGGTTTCTTCATCAGTTCCCGGTCGCTCCGCCAATTGAAGTTGGGCCACCCCTTGAAAACCACGATTTTGCCACTTTGGGCAGCCTGGCGCATCCCCTCAAACTCGGCGGCAAGATACTCCTTGCTCTGTTGTCTGACGCTGGCCGGCCGTTCGAAGTCGTCCATCATCGCGCCATCGCTCACTGGCAGGTAACGCTCACCCAGCGCGACTCCCTTCGCATCGCGGCCATGCAGCGGATTGAAGAGGATCAGTTTGCCCGGCCCCATCTTCTGGCGGGCATCCCGCAGCATGGCGAACACGCCTTGATCCATCGCGACCGCTTGCTCCTGACCGAACATGCGAACCCATGGTCCGCTGGGGTCCCCCGCGGTCGCCCCGTCGACAAAGATGCCGTCGCACGCGTAGTCATGCACCGCCTTCGCCGCGATGTCCGACCACCAGGCGCGCACGTCCGCGCGGCGGACGTCGAACTGCAACGCGTCTTCCTTGTTCCCTTTGCGGACCTTCAAGTATCCGCCTGCGGGAAACGTGGCGTTGGACAGCTGCCATTGATGCTTCGGCATGTCGGAGGCCCAATAGAACAGCACCTTGGCCTTGGGGTTGCGCTGCTTGATGGCGCGCGCCGCCGCCGCGATGTTCGGCTCCACGCTGTCCCGGGTGACGCCGCCGGTGAAGGCGATCAATTTGAAATGGTCCGCCAGGAAGTGGTATTGCTCCGGTTTCAGCCCGTCGCCAATGCCGAGATGGGCATACAACGGCACCCGGTCCCAGCTGAAATCGGGGAATCCGCTGCCGGCGTGCAGTGCCACGACCGAAGCAAACCCTAGCAGGGCGAATCGTCTGAGTTTGTTTTTCATAATTCTGCGTGCTTCAGGCTAATTTGGATATCGTCCGAGCTGGGGGCCGGCCATGCTCCACCCACCGTTCACCAGTCGACTCTGACCGTGGAGATGCCCGCGCTCGTAGTTCAGGTCGATCCGGGTGCGTCGATTCTGGAAGGGTTCCCAACGGGTGGCGACGGCGAAGCCACGGTAGGCGCGGTCCGCGCGCTGGCGGAACTGCTCGACGTCGGAGTTGAGGGCGTTGAAGCGCACGCTCAGGCGCGGGAGGAGCGGCTGGTTGAGATCGATGCCGTAGCGCCGCGTGCCGAAAGTGTCATAGCGCACCGTGGCGCTCGCGCGGCGGACGAAGTTGGCTCGCTTGGTGACGACGTTGATCGTGCCCGTCGGATCGGTATCACCGTAGGCGAGACCGTTGGGACCGCGGGCGAACTCGATGCGCTCGGTGTTGTAATTGTCTCCCGGAACAAACCACGGAAACCCGTCGCGGAGCATGTGCGTCGACGGAACACCGCGAAAATTGATCTGGGTGCCCCAGGAAGCGGTGGGCGTGCCGACGGTGCCGGAGTCGTTGAATACGTTTTCGGTCCCGATGGCAAAATCGACCGCACCGTAAAAGTCGGTGATGGCCAGGTCGCTGAGCAGATCGGCCGTCAGGACGGCGATGGAGTTCGGCAGGTTGGCGAGCTTCTCGCCGGTGCGGGTGCCGGCGAGGGCGGAGGACGCGACGTAACCCTTGTCCGGCTCCTCGGTGACCTCAAACGGAGAGAGCACGGTCACCGGGCCCGGAAGGGCCGCGAGCGGGGGAGCGACTTGGGCGGAAGCGGCGGTGGCGCCGAGAACCAGGAGGGCCGGGAAGAACGCAAGGAGGGCGGGGAACTTCATGGGAGGTAGGGTTGAGTGATCAGAAGCACCGTGGCGGGTTCAAGACAGCGACGTTCGAACGATGGAAGGTTAGGCTGACTATCGGCCGCCGTGTCCACCGCTGAGGTCCGCTCCGAACGAACCGGAAGGACCCTACCAACAGTCCGCGCGCCTGCCTACCCTGTGTTTACAGGGTGGAAAAAGCGGTGCCGTCCCGGCCCGGTCCGCGGGATCGGCTAGACTGTTGGGCCGACCCGTTGCATCAGGGGCGGATGTACCGCGTGCTCTGGCGTCATTTCGCGACCTTGCTGGCGGGCGTCGTGAACACGCTCGCGGCCGCAATTCCGCCCGATCACCTTTCGCTGTCCGCCCTCGAGGAGCGCCTGCAGGACATCGACGCGCGCCTCGCGCAACTGGCCAACTACAACCCGGGTGGCGGCATCGGCGCGATCGGCTATCGCTCGCGCTCCCACGATCGCGCCGGGCAAACGGAATGGGTTGAGATCGAATTCGGCAACACCGTCCCGCTGGATCAGGTGCTGCTCGTGCCCGCGATTCGGCGTGATGCCGTGAAAGGCTTTCTCTCCGATGGCTTCCCGGAACGCTTCCGGCTGCGGGTAGGAACCGGCCAGGATCGCCAGGGCCGGGTGGTGGCCGAGTACACAGGCGGCGCCCTGCTCCTGCCCCGCATCGCCCCCTTCGTCATTCCGTGTCAGGGTACGCGGGCCTCCTGGATTCGCATTGAAGCCCAGACCCTTTCCCAACGCGCGTTTGACTCGAAATATGTCTTCCAACTCTCCGAAATCCTGGCCTTCAGCGGGCAGGAGAATGTGGCCCTGCATAAGCCGGTCAGGTCCTTCGCCGCCAACGATCCCGGCGCGGCCCAGGGCTGGGCGGAGTCGTATGTGGTGGACGGGGTCGTGCCCTATTTGATGGCAGCGGCCCACGGCACCAAGAGCGCCGCCTTTGTCAATGTGTCGGAGATGGGCGACCGTCCCGCTCTGACCATTGATCTCGGCGCGAGTTATCCCCTTTCGCGTCTCTGCCTCCACGCCGTGGACCAAAGCGATACGGTGCCCCAGGCCTTTGCCGGCGACTTTGGGATCCCTCAGGAGCTGCGGGTCGAAGGCGCCGACGCGCCTGATTTCTCGGATGCCAAGGTGCTGATCGAATTGCACCACGACACCATCTACGACATCGGGCCGATCATGACGCGGCCCTTTCCCGAAACCGACTGTCGCTATGTGCGCCTGCAAGTCGTTAAACCCAACGACAACCCGCTCTACGGCAAGATTCCCGCACGCCTGGGTTTTGCGGAAATCGAGCTGTTCTCGCGCGGCCGCAATGTCGCGCTGAACAAACCCGTTGCCGCCAATTTCAAGGCGGACCATCCGGTCCGGCGTCTGTCCAACCTGACGGATGGCATGAATTACTATGGAACGATCTTATCCATCCGCGACTGGTTGAACCAACTGGCGTTGCGGCACGAACTGGAAACCGAACGACCGCTGGTGAGCGCGGAACTGGGCCAACGCTACGCCCGGCAAAAGGCCAATCTGAACCTCCTGGCCTGGCTGACCGTCGCGCTCGTGCTCGGCGTGGTGGGGGTCATCCTGTTCGATCGCGCCCGGCAGCGCCGCGCCCTCGAACTCACCCGCAAACGGATCGCCGCCGACCTGCACGACGAGTTGGGGGCGGACCTGCACGCCCTCGGTTTGCTCAGCGACCTCGCCCAAGCTGCCCGGACGGCACCGGACAAACTCGCCGATCTCCTCCAGCGGATGCGTGCGCTCACGGAACGCACGGGCAAGGCGGCGCGCCACTGCACCAACATGCTCGAGGCCCGGGATCTTTACGGAGACCTGGTCGACGACATGCGCCGCACCTCGGATCGCATCCTGGCCGACCTCGAGCACCAGCTCGAATTCGAAGATCCGGAAAAACTGCGGCAGCTGAGTCCCCGCAAACGCATCGACCTGCTCCTGTTTTTTCAGGAAAGCCTCATCAACATCATCCGTCACTCCGGCGCCACGCGCACCCACACCCGGCTGTCGGTCGCCGATGGGCAGATCACCCTCACGGTTTCCGACAACGGGCTTGGTCTCGCCGGGAAGATCCCTCCTTCGTTGAAACGCCGGGCCCGGCTGCTGGGCGCGGAGGTTGACGTCGGAGCCTCGGAATCGAGCGGCAGCTGCATTGTTTTGCGGCTGAAGCGCCGCTGGCCTGCACTCCTACCGTGAAGGACAAGGTCCGAGTTATGCTGGTGGAGGACAACCCCCGCTACCGCGAAGTGATCACCCTGGCCCTGCAACAAGAGCCGGACATCACCCTGGCGAGCCAGTTCGGCACCGCCGAGATTGCCCTGCGCAAACTGCGGGACAAGTCGGGCGGGGAACTGCCAGACCTCATCCTGCTGGATCTGCGCCTGCCGGGCATGGACGGGCTCGAAGCGCTGCCCCACTTTCTCGCCGAGGCCCCCGACGCAAAGATCATGATCCTCATCCAGTCGGACGGAGAAGCCGACGTGCTCCACGCGATTTCACTGGGCGCCTCCGGATACCTGCTGAAATCGTCCACGGTGAGCACGATTGTTGAGGGGATTCGAACGGTGATGAATGGCGGCGCGTCGCTGGACGCCGGGGTCGCCCGATTCATCCTCAATACGCTCAAGACCCGACTGCCCAGAGGCGGCGCAGAAACTCTCCTCACCAGTCGTCAAAGGGAGATTCTCACTCTGCTGGGTGAGGGACTCTTAAAGAAGGAAATCGCCGACCGACTCAAGATCAGCTACCCCACGGTCGACGAGCACGTCGCCCATATCTACGCCCGGCTCGGTGTCCGCAATGCCCCCGCGGCCGTCAACCGGGCGCACCTCCTGGGTCTCTTCCCTTCCAGACATTAGTCGGCGGAGGAAAAACACTTAATCCGGCAAGTCGTTCGCCGGGAAGCGTCCGGCCATGCCAACGGTGGCGTACCAAAACCGGATTTATTTGACACCATTCCCCTATTATATATCACAAAACTATGAAAGTAACTGTTGATATTCCTGATTCTGATATGACAGAAGTCTGCCGATTCACCGGTGAATCCAAGAAGGGTCCGGCGATCCTTAGGATGGTAAATGACGCCCTGATGATGAAGCGCCGCGCCAAGTTGTCCCAGAAGTTCATCTCCGGAGAGTGGGGCGTGGAGTTGGTGGGATTCGAGGAAGGTCAGGCCAAAGATCGAATTGAGACCGACGGGCAATCGAAAGTCTGGAGGGAATGATGGTCACGCTGATCGACACCAGCCTGTGGATCGATTTCACGCGGACGCGTTCCCCGCCGGGGCTGAAGCAATTCATTGCCCCCTACATTCTGCAGCCCGAGGCCCATCTGGCGGAACCGGTCACGTTTGAGGTTCTGCGCCATGCCACCCCCGACGAAAACCGCCAACTGACCCAGCACTTCCAGACCTTCCCTTTGCTCGAAACTCCCACCGACCTTTGGCCCAAGGCGGCCAGCCTTGGCCAAGCCTGCCGCAAGCAGGGCATCAGCACCGGTTCGCTCGATCTGTTGATCGCTAGCGTCGCCTTATACCATGAAGCCACGGTCGTTACTTTTGACGACGATTTCGTCCGGATCGCAGCCGTCTCCGATCTTCAAGTCAAACTTCTGCAACGTCCGGTGATCGCGGGTTGACGGCACGACGACCGTTTCGCCGCACCTGCCTCGCACTGTGGCCCCCCCCGACCACAAGTTCAGCCCGCCATGCGGGATGCCGCAATATTTAACCAAGCGAAGGGCGAGTGTTCACTGACGGGACGGCGGTCGGCCCACCGCCGGGTGCGGTCCGATCCCGGTTGAGGCCGACGGAAAACAATTCTACGCCAGGGGCACTTCCCCTCCGCCATGCCACGCCAGGCTCGGCGTTCGCAATGCCCCCGCGGATCAGGCGCGGAGGCCGGTCATCTTCTGGTGCGGTCGCGGTCGGCGGCCGCCGAACTCCAATCCACGTGCGCCATTTCATGCTCGAGATCGAGCCACACCGAGGCGTGCTCGAATTCGCGCTCGTAAACGTAACCCTGGCGGCGCGCCAGCCCGCGGGGCGGTCCCAGCGGCCGGTCGAATTCGGGCGGGCGCTGGAGCCACATCGAACTCTTCTTCGCATCATAGCCATCGTGCGCCAGAAAATAGGAATGCCGTTCCGCGCAGATCAGGAACAGCGCGAGGCAGTAGTTCAGGCGCCGTTGGGTTTCGGACTCATGGGTCGCCCGGCTCCGCAGTTCATCGGTCCGCTGCTCGTTTTCATTTTCGGCGGCGCTGCGCTTCCCCACCCCGGCGGTGAAGGCCAGGATCGCTCCGCGCCGGGCGGCCGCCTGCGCCGCCGCGATGCCTTTGGCCACATACTCCGCGCGCGGCACCGAGCCCACGGTGGTTTCAAACCCCTCAAGATAGGAACCGTCAAAGGCGCCCAGCCACGCCAGGCCCGAATCCGGGAACCGGGCGCGGACGAGGTTGGCCACCATCAATTTCCTTTCCCCGATCGCCACGCGGGTTGCCCGCATCATTTCGTGATAACCCGCCACGACCGCCTGCTTCTTCGCTGCGCCCACCTCCTTCAGGAGATAAGCCGGTTCGAGCACCTTGACATTGCCGTCGAAGAAAACCCCGTCGATTGCCGGATCGGAGCAAACCTGGCGCACGTCCTCCACCCACCAGTCGCGCAGTCGCCGGTTCGTGAGATCGTACGCCTGCACCGTGTTGCGCACGAGCCGGTCCCGACCGCTGCCGTCGGTGAGAAACGCCCCGGGCAGGCGGTCCAGCTGTGCATTCGCCGCGTAGGAACCATAGTGCACAATCACGTTGCGATAATACAGGATGCGCGTGTCGGGGTTGAGCCGCTTCACCGCCCGCGCCGCCGCCACCGTGCCCGCCTCGGTCGATCCAAACTCCTTGGCTCCGGTGGTCTTCTCGAAGGTGATCAGCGGGAAGGTGGCGAGGTAGCGAATCTCTTCGGCGGTGAATGCGGTGTCCTTCCGGATATGCATGTAGGTCGGCACGCGGTCCCAGGTGAAGGCCGGCAACCGCTCCGTCTCCGCGAACGCGTGCGCCGCGAGACCCGGCAACAGAAGCAGCGCGCCTCCAACGAGTCCTGCCGCGATCATTTTCACGGCTGAGTCCCCAAGTTCATTCGCAATGGGTCCGATACCTCGGAGCTTGCTCCGGCTTCGGAACGTAGCTGGCGCGGAGCAATGGTCCGGGGAGCGCCTGCGTCTCGCCGGCAGCCCTCGGCGTCCCGCCGAGGGCATCGGAGGCTGCGGCGAGACGCCGCAGCCAGCACCCGAGACGGGT
>JBBRWR010000124.1:0-22587 GCA_038249085.1 Opitutales bacterium | reverse complement strand
TCGGCGGCACCGACCAGGTCGGCGGCACTCCCCTCACCCAGGCCGTCTTCACCAATTACAACGGCCTCACCACCACCTGGGTCTCCGGCAACCACAACGGCTGGTTCGACCACGAAATCCGCCCCACCCCCGAACCCGCCACCACCGGCGCAATCCTCTCCGCCGGCGCCCTCGGCCTCCTCGTCTGGCGCCGCTGGCGCCGTCGCTTAGGCGCGACGTAAGAAAGGGCACATCTGTCGATTGGCGGTGACTTCCCTGTGGGCGCGGTGCCCTCACCGCGCGGCCCGGCGGGGACGACCTATCGCGGGGTGAGGGCACCCCGCCTACAACCGCCAACCTGAGATGCGCCACGCAAGAATACAGCGCGGTGGAGCGGCTTCCCGCGCCCACCGAAGCCTTGGGCGAAGGCTGGGACCTCAAGACACTCAACGTGAGACAGAACGCCCGCAGGCGCGTTGGGGCTTGCCCGCCGCAGGAGGGACAACGCGCCCCACCGTTCAGTGGTTTCGTTTTCAAAACCCAATCCAAGGGTGCAGTCCGCCAGGCGTGATTCGATAGGCCGTCTGGGATTACGCCGGCAATTAGACCGACAGATACTCCAATAAGCGTCGCTGTACGCCGTGCAATCGATGCACTAAAGACTCGCGGAACCCATATCCCGTCGCCAAAAACCGATCCGTCCCAGCTTAATCCTTGGTTCGCCGGTTTCACATCCTTCGGCCACCGCATCCTGATAACTCCTATGATCGTCAAAAAACCGCTTAAATGGGTCACCGCCGCCCTCTTGGTGACCTTTGCGTCCGCGCTTCACGCCAGCGAAGCCGACATCAATATCCCCGACCTCACCAAGGTCAGCTTTGACGGCCTGGGAGGAGTGGGCGGGATAACGCTCATGTACCTCGGCATCGCCCTCTGCGCCGTCGGGGCCATCTTCGGGATCATCCAGTACCAGCAGACCAAGGCTCTGCCCGTACACGTCTCGATGGGGAACGTCTCCAACACGATCTGGGAGACCTGCAAGACCTACCTCTTCACGCAGGGCCGGTTCCTCGCCATCCTCTGGCTGCTCATTGCCGGGTGCATGATCTACTATTTCGGGTTCCTGTCGCACATGGGTGCCGGTCACGTCGTCGTGATCCTGCTCGCCTCCGTGCTCGGCATCCTCGGCTCCTACGGGGTCGCCTGGTTTGGCATCCGCATCAACACCGTCGCCAACTCCCGCACCGCGTTCTCCGCCCTGAAGGGCAACTCGCTCGCCACCCTGAGCATCCCCCTGCGCTCCGGCATGAGCGTCGGCCTGCTGCTGGTCTGCGTGGAGTTGTTCTTCATGATTTGCATCCTGATCTTCCTGCCCCGCGAACTCGTCGGCCCGTGCTTCATCGGGTTTGCCATCGGTGAATCCCTCGGCGCCTCCGTGCTGCGCATCTGCGGTGGCATCTTCACCAAAATCGCCGACATCGGCTCGGACCTCATGAAGATCGTCTTCAAGCTCCCCGAGGACGACCCCAAGAACCCCGGCGTGATCGCCGACTGCACCGGTGACAATGCCGGCGACAGCGTGGGCCCGACGGCCGACGGGTTCGAGACCTACGGCGTGACCGGCGTCGCCCTGATCGCGTTCCTCGCCCTCGCCCTCGCCGCCAACCAGGCCGTCTGCGCGGTGCTCATCATCTGGCTCTTCGTCATGCGCGCGCTGATGATCGTCACGTCCCTGGTCTCCTACTTCGTCAACCAGGCTCTGAGCCAGGCGAAGTACGGCAAGCTGAAGGATTTTGATTTCGAGGCGCCGCTCACCCACTTGGTCTGGATCACCTCGGCCGTCTCGATTGCGATCACCTTCGCCGCCTCCTACGTCCTGCTGGCCCATCAAACCGGCATCAATCCGGGTCTCTGGTGGGTGCTCTCGGTCATCATCAGTTGCGGCACCGTCGCCGGGGCGCTCATTCCCGAGTTCACCAAGATTTTCGTCAGCACCAATTCCCGCCATGTGAAGGAAGTCACGAACTGCTCCAAGCACGGCGGCGCGTCCCTCAACATCCTCTCCGGTCTCGTCGCCGGTAACTTCTCGGCGTTCTGGATGGGCCTTGTGATCATGCTGCTGATGTGGGTGTCGTACCATTTCTCGCAGAATCCCGCGCTGCTCTCGATCATGCCGGAGAAATTCGTCTTCGCCGCGCCCATCTTCGCCTTCGGCCTCGTGGCGTTCGGCTTCCTCGGCATGGGCCCCGTCACCATCGCGGTCGACAGCTATGGTCCCGTGACCGACAACGCCCAGTCGGTCTATGAGCTCTCGCAGATCGAGGCCAAGCCCGGCATCGCCGCCGAAATCCAGCAGGACTTCGGCTTCAAGCCCGACTTCGAAAATGCCAAGTACCAGCTCGAAAAGGGCGACGGCGCCGGCAACACCTTCAAGGCCACCGCCAAGCCCGTGCTCATCGGCACCGCCGTCGTCGGCGCCACCACGATGGTCTTCGGCATCATCATCCTGCTCGAGAACATGTTTGGCGGCGCGGTGGCGAAACTCTCCATCGTGCAGCCCGAAATCATCCTCGGCCTCATCATGGGCGGCTCCGTCATCTATTGGTTCACCGGTGCCTCGATCCAGGCCGTCGTCACCGGTGCCTACCGCGCGGTCGTCTACATCAAGGAAAACATCAAGCTCGACGCCACCACCGCCTCCGACAAGGACAGCAAGGAAGTCGTGCGCATCTGCACCGAGTACGCCCAGAAGGGCATGTGGAACATCTTCATTGTCGTGTTCTGCTTCGCCCTCGCCCTGCCGTTCTTCAATGCGTACTTCTTTATCGGTTACCTGATCGGCATCGCGTTCTTCGGTCTCTTCCAGGCCATCTTCATGGCCAACGCCGGCGGCGCCTGGGACAACGCCAAGAAAATCGTCGAGGTCGAACTCCGCCAGAAGGGCACCGACCTGCACGCCGCCACCGTCGTCGGCGACACCGTGGGCGATCCGTTCAAGGACACCTCGTCCGTCGCGATGAACCCGGTGATCAAGTTCACCACGCTCTTCGGCCTCCTCGCCGTCGAGATCGCCGTGACCATGAAGGATCAGGGTGTGAAAAACGCCATCGGCGCGGTCTTCTTCCTCATCGCCCTCGTCTTCGTGTACCGCTCGTTCTACTCGATGCGGATCCCGGCCGACGCCCAGGAAATCTGAACGCCGCCGCGCGCTGGCGGGCCCGGCCCGGCGGCGCGCTCCCCATCCCTCCCGGGCGGACCCTTCACGGTCCGCCCTTTTCTTTTCCGGACGAAGCCCGCGGAGCAGCGGTTGCCCCTCGCCGCCGGGCGCCTGGAAATGCGCCCCTCCCGGGCCGGTGCTGCGATAGTGATTCACCCTGAAAGGCGCAGTTGGAACCACGGAGGCACCGAGGGCACAGAGAGAAATCAAGTCGCCAATCTGATTCACCCAAGGGGTCAGGCAGCACTTGAGGCGGAGTTTTCCCAACTGCCTTTCTCGGTGATCTCAGTATCTCTGTGGTCAATTTTATCTGCGGAATTTCGGTTCACGCCGCCACCCCGCCCGGGGCCATCTCCGGGTTGACGGCGACATTCAGTCCAGTCGTCCCCGTAGCGCCAGTCTTCGCCGGTCAAAGACCGGCGCTACTTCCAGAGGCACCGCCGCCAAGCGGCAGATGGCCCCCCTTCCTCCCGCCGTTTTCTCCTCGCCCGGTATTCGTAAATTTGTGTGCATGAAGGCGCGGCTCCTCCCGGGTCGCGCTCCACCATGCCCCCGGCCTTTTCACCGTCGTATTCCGCGCCGCTTCGCGCTCAAGCCAACCGGGGATTTACGTTGGTGGAAATGGGCATGGTGACCCTCATCATCGGCGTCCTCGCCTCGCTCGCCATGCCGGCGCTGAAACGCACGCTCGTCGCCGCCCGCGCCAGCGCGACTGCCAGTGATCTCCGTACGTTTGCCGCCGCCTTCCAGTCGTACGAACAGCAAAACGGCAAATACCCGCCCGAGGCCGGCACCGGGGTCATGCCGCCCCTCATGGTGGGCAGTCTCGGCAACACGGCGTGGCTGCGCGTCACCCCCATCGGCGGTCGCTACAATTGGGAATACAACCGCTCAACCGGCGGCGTCCGCTATCGCGCCGCCATCGGCATCCGCACCAGGAATCCGGCCAAGGTCACCACGGACCGCAACCAACTCCTCGCCCTCGATCGCCTGATCGACGACGGCAACCTCGCCACCGGAACACTCTTCCTCGGCCCCGGCAATGAACCCTTCCTCGTCCTCGAACGCTGACTCGCCCACCGGCCCGACCTTCAAGGTCTCCACCCGCGCGCTGACCGTCGACCTCGGCGCGGCGCGGCTCGAAGAATCCGCCCGCGACCTCGGCGACATCGATCGATCCGGCCTCGGCGCCCTGCTGGAAAAACTCGGCACCCTCGACCCGGGAGAGGTCGCCGAAGCCGATCCTCATCTCCTCGTCACCGGGCGACGCGGCCGGTTCACCGTGCGCCCCGCGCGGGATCGCTTCGTGCTGCGCTCGGCCACCGACGCCGCGCAAAATTACCTCGAGCTCGCCGCGGCTGAGGTGCCGGACTTTCTCGACGGCGCGGAGATTCAGCCGGCCGCCCCGCCGCCTCCCTCCGCGCCGGCGGTGGTCGCGCATCCCGCCGAGACCCGACTCGCCCTCGCGTTGACCCTGTTTGCGCTCACGGCCCTCATCGTGGCCGGATCCGCTTGGTGGACGTTTCGCCCTGATGATCTTGATCCCGACGCCGAATATGTAGCGATCGAGGCCCCCGCCGAGGTCGCCACCCTTCGTCAGCAGGCGGCGGGCACCTACGGCAACGGCGCCGGCGACGACGAACGCACCCTTGAGATCAGCTCCGATGGCGCCGTCCGTTATCGGGAATACGGCCCCGGGCACGAACTCGCGGACGACCGCACCGGCGCCTCCCGTCTCGCCCGCCGCGCGGCCGACCAGGCGATCGTGCTGCGCGTGGCGGACCTGGGCCCGATCGAATTGAAGAACGCCAACACCGCCGTCTTCGCCCGCGATGCCTACCAGCGTCGGCCCGCCCCGGCCGCCGCTCCGCGCTGAAGGGCGCCCGGCGAAGCCTCAGACCTCCTGACCCCGTGGAAATGACCTGATACCGTTCCTGCGCCAACAATGCGCTGGTAGCTCGTGTAACTTGTGCACCTGTCGCTCAGAATCCAGCACGGTTGTCTCAGGAACGTTCCACGCCGAAAAAAGAACTCCGGCCGGGGTCAGGAGTTCTGAGGCTGGGACTTCCACCCATCCTCGGCTCGTCCTCGGATCGTCCTCCTGTGCTTCTGCGGGGGTTCAGCCAATTCATTTTCACAGGAGTGCAAACCGAGGGCGAACCGAGGCACGCAGGCCGGGACCTCAAGACGCGCGACGTGAGAGCGACCGCACGGAGGCGCGTTGGGGACAACGCGCCCCACCTTGTCGTGGCGGCGCTATCGGAGGCGAAACGTACTTCCGACGCGTCCCGCCCGCTTAGAAATCGAGGGCCTTCAAGGTGCCGATCTTCACCTCGAAACGTTCGGCGTAGGGTTTCACGTGCCTCAGTTCGGTGCGTTTCAGCTCGAGCGAGCGACCGCTGCCGAAAAACAGAACCGACCAGTCGGCGTCACCGCTGATGGCGACCAGCGCGGGCGGATACTTCGGGTTGATCCGGGCGAAATCGAGGCTCGCCTCCCCGGATTTCACCTTGATCACCACCATGGACCGAAACGACTCGCGCAACAGGACCGAAATGTTCTCCAGCGTGCGCCCCTCCTTCGCCACGCGCGCCTGCACCCGGAACTTTTCCGGGGGAAAACGATCGCTGGCCGTCTTGCGCAGTGGAATCTCAAATACCCAGTGCGTCTCCGTCTCGGCCGCCATCGACGACCGGTTGACGTCGATGGATTCGCCCAGGGTTGGCACCCGGCGTCGGCGCGTGACCGGCCGTTCCGGGTCCGACTCTTCGCCCTTCCGGCGGTACTTGGCCAGATCCCGCTGGTTGGGCTCCCGGCCGTCAATCTGGAGCGGCGTCCACTGCTCGGCGTAGGGTTGTGAGGGATCGCAGCGCACGATTTGCTCCGCCTTGGTCCGGCCGGCGGGGTCCCGCTGCACGATATGCTCCGTGTAGGCCCAGCGGCGCCAGTCGTCCGCCACGGCCTGGAGCACCTCGTTGAGCATCGAGACTTCCGCGGCGGTCGCCGCCCGCAGCGGCGGGGGCGGTTCCCCGGCCAACAATCGTCCCACGCAACAGGAGAGGAGGGCGAAGCGCAGGAGGCGTGGGAACATGCGGAAGGGGCGGTGTGGGAGCCCCCCAATGTCCCCAGAGTCGGCCGCTCCGCAAGTCATTCCCGGTTTCGCGCGGGCCAGGCCCAAAGGTCATCTCGGATGCATCGGCGAGTTCGCGGTTCTCCACCCGGCGCGGAGCGGAGTCCGCGCCCTACCGGACGGTCCTTCGTTACGGATAGGGCGGGGAGTCCCTTCCCCGCCGCCGTACCTGACACCCCTAAACGACCGATGCACCCGACGGCCACTCCTGCCCCACCTCTTCCTTGCCTCGCAGGCGCAAATGCTGCTCCAATGGAGTTCTTATGCGTCCAAAGAAAGTCGCCATCCTGACCGCCGGGGGCCTTGCCCCCTGCCTGAGTGCAGCCATCGCCGACCTCGTCGAGCGCTACTCCAACGTCGCCCCCGAGATCGAGATCCTCTGCTACCGCGGAGGCTACAAGGGCCTGCTTCTCGGCGACAGCTTCACGGTCTCCGCGTCCGACCGGGCTTCCGCGGGGGTGCTGCGCCTGCACGGCGGCAGCCCCATTGGCAACAGTCGCGTGAAGCTGACCAACGTGAAGGACTGCGTGAAGCGCGGGCTCGTGCGCGAAGGACAGGATCCCCTCCAGGTGGCCGCCGAGCAGCTGGTGCGCGATCAGGTCGACGTCCTGCACACGATCGGCGGCGACGACACCAACACGACCGCCGCGGATCTCGCCGCCTACCTCGCGAAGAACAATTACCAACTCACCGTCATCGGCCTGCCCAAGACGATCGACAACGACGTCGTGCCGATCCGCCAGAGCCTCGGGGCCTGGACGGCTGCGGAAGAAGGCGCCCGCTTCTTCGCCCGGATCGTGGCCGAGCACGGGGCCAATCCGCGCATGCTGATCGTCCACGAGGTCATGGGGCGCAATTGCGGCTGGCTGACGGCCGCCACGGCCCACGACTACGTTCGCCGGCTCGACCAGACGCCCCTGGCCCCCGGCTTTGGACTTTCCCGCGACCCGCTCATGGTGCACGGAGTCTACCTGCCCGAACTGGCCCTCGACATTGCCGCCGAGGCCGCCCGCCTGAAGGCGGTCATGGACCGCGTGGGCAACGTGAACCTCTTCGTCAGCGAAGGCGCCGGCGTGGAGAGCATCGTCGCCGAGATGACCGCCCACGGCCAGGTCGTGCCCCGCGACGCGTTTGGCCATGTGAAGCTCGATGCCGTCAATCCCGGCAAATGGTTCGGGGATCAGTTTTCCAAGATGATCGGCGCCGAGAAAGTGCTGGTGCAGAAGAGCGGGTATTTCTCCCGCGCCGCGCCGGCCAACGCCGCCGATCTCGCCCTGATCCGTCAATGCAGCGATCACGCCGTTGACTGTGCGCTGCGCCGTGAGAGCGGGGTCGTCGGCCAGGACGAGGAGCGCGGCGACGTCCTGCGGGCCATCGAGTTCCCGCGCATCAAGGGGGGCAAGCCCTTCGCGATTCACACTCCGTGGTTTACGGAGTTGCTGCGACTCGTCGGCCAGCCCGCCTCCGCGGCGGCTCCGCTGCCGGAGCATTGACCAGCCGCGGCTGGGCGCCCGCTTTGTGCCCGAAAGTGGGAGCCTGGACCCCGTCCAGCCGCCGGGTATTTACACCCAATTTGCAACAGGGTGCTGGACTTTGGCGTCTGCGTTTCAAGACTCCTGCCCGCCCGACCCACCCACGGGAATTCCCCCCGCGAGCAGCCGCCTCCTTCCATCATGAAAACTTTCGTTCGCTTCGCATGGGCGGCGCTTTCCCTGACGACGGCGTTGGCCCTGACCTCCCGGGCCGCCCAATACGACCAGCGCCTCGCCAACCTGTCCACGCGCGCCCAGGTCGGCACCGGCTCCAACGTCATGATCACGGGCTTCGTCCTGCAGGACGGGGCCCCGAAACGCGTCCTCATTCGGGCCGTCGGGGCGCGACTGGCCACGGCCCCTTTCAGCCTGACCGGGGTGCTGGCCGACCCGGAGATCCAGCTCTACAACAGTCAGGGCGTGCTGGTGCTGGCCAACGACAATTGGTCCTCCTCCGATCTCGCCACGATGAATTCGGTGGGGGCGTTTGCCCTCGTGTCCGGTAGTCGCGACGCCGCCCTGGTCGCCACCCTCTCCCCCGGCGCCTACACCGCGCAGGTCAGCGGAATCAACAACACCTCCGGTGTCGCCATCCTTGAAGTCTACGACGTCACCGGTTCGGCCCGCCTGATGAACCTGTCGACCCGCGCCTTCGTCGGCACGGGCAATGCCACGTTTTTCTCCGGCTTGTCCGTGGCGGCCGGCGGCGGCGCCCGGCGGGTCCTGGCCCGGGCGGCCGGTCCGGGTCTGGGAGCCCTGGGCGTCGGCGGTGTGCTCGCCAATCCTTCCCTCGCGATCCTCGACGCGGCCGGAAAGCAAATCGCCAATGGCGCCAACGACGACTGGGAGTCGGGCGGCGCCACCACCCTGCGCGCGGCCTTCGCCCAGGCCGGGGCCTTTCCCTTCGCCGCCGGCAGCCGCGACTCGGCGCTCGTCATCGATCTGAGCCCCGGCAACTACACCATCCAGGTCAACGGCGTCGGCGGCACCACCGGCACCGCCCTCGTCGAGGTTTACGATCTGTCGCCCGAGACGCTCGCGACCGTCAGTGTCGCTGCCGCCGTGCCGGCCACCGATACCGTGGGCGGGTCTCCCGCGGTGTTCACGTTTTCCCGGGTGGGTTCGGTGGCCGATGCCATCACCGTGGAGTACACCGTCAGCGGCACGGCCACCGCCGGGGTCGATTTTGAGCCGCTGCCCGGGCGGTTGACGATTCCTGCGGGCGCCACGTCGGCGACCGTCTCGTTGATTCCCAAGGCCAACCCCGCCAACACCAACAATCGCTCCACCACCCTCATCCTCACGCCGCGGCCGGGCTACGGCGTAGGCGCGAGCGACCGGGCGGGCATCACCATCTTCTCCAATTCCGGCTCCCTCTTTGTGTCGTCGCTGCGCACGGTTGCCACCGCCTCCGCCTCGACTGCCTACGGCACCGCCACGGTGCAACTGGCGCCGGACGAGAAGTCGGCCTTCGTCAACGTCTCGTTCTCTAACCTCAGTTCGCCCGAGGTCGTGGCGCACCTCGAGATCGACGGCAATTACGTGCTCAACCTGCCCGAGGGTCAGGTGGAAAACGCCCTGTGGACCTTCACCCCGGTCGGAAATTACTCCTCGGCGCAATTGCTCGCGGCCCTCAAGGCGGGCCGCGTCGCGGTGAGCATCGACACCGCGTTGAATCCCGCGGGCGAACTCCTCGGCGGATTTGTGCGCAGCAGCGGCGCCGCGGTGTTTAATCCTCCCGCCGCCCCGCCGGCGATCGACCTCACCCGCATCTCGGCCACCGATGCCGCCCGCTTCCTCACCCAGGCGACCTTCGGGCCCTGGCAGGGAAATCTCATCAGCCTGCCGCAAAAGGGTTATCAGGCCTGGATCAATGAGCAGATGGCCCTGCCGGCCTCGTCGCACCGCACCGAGACGATGAACGACTTCCGCCAGAATGCGACGTCCGGCGGCACGGGGACGCGCGATCCCGTCACGCAGGTCTATCCGCGGCCTGGCGGCCCGCACCGCCAGGCGGCGTGGTGGAAGATCGCCGTGACGGGCGAGGACCAGTTGCGGCAGCGCGTCGCGTTTGCCCTCAGCGAGATCCTCGTCGCCTCCGACGCCAATGGCACGATCGCGCAATGGGAGGAGGGCGCGGCCCATTATTACGACATCTTCGTCAACGGGGCGTTCGGCAACTTCCGCACCGTCCTCGATCAGGTGACGCGCAGCCCGATGATGGGCATCTACCTGAGTTCGCTCCGCAACGCCAAGGCCGCCAGCGGCGCCACGCCGGACGAGAATTACGCCCGCGAAGTGATGCAGTTGTTCACCATCGGGCTCAACGAACTCAACCCCGACGGCACCCTCCGGCTCGACTCCCGTGGCCAGCCCATTCCGACCTACACGCAGGACACCATCGTCCAGACCGCCAAGGTCTTCACCGGTTGGAGCTACGCCAACTCCACGCCCAACGCGACCGCCAACACCGGCCTCTTCCGCAGCGGCGCGGCCAACTACATCGACGGCATGATGCTGTGGCCGGCGTACCATGACGACACGGTCAAGACCATCGTCGGCGGGCGGATCCTGCCGGCCGCCCAGGGCGGCGTAAAGGATCTCGCGGACACCCTCGACGCCCTCTTCGAGCATCCCAACGCCGGCCCGTTCATCGCGCGCCAGCTCATTCAACGCCTCGTGACCAGCAACCCCAGCCCCGGCTACATCTACCGCGTGGCGCAGACCTTCGCCAACAACGGCGCCGGTGTGAGGGGCGACCTCGGGGCGGTCGTCCGCGCCCTCCTGCTCGACTACGAGGCCCGCTCCCCCGCCGTCGCCGGCACCGCCACCTTTGGCAAGCTGAAGGAGCCCCTGCTGCGCGCGACGGCCCTGCTCCGCGCCTTCGGCGGCAATTCCAACTCCGGCCGGATCTACATCCCCAACCCGGAATCGGCCACCCAGCTCTGGCAGGCCGCCCTCCGCGCCCCGACCGTGTTCAATTTCTTCGAGCCGAACTACGTGCTGCCGGGCCCGGTGGCCGAGGCGGGGCTCTACGCCCCGGAGTATCAGATCCTCAACGACACCTCCGCGCTCACCACGGCGAACTTCTTCTACACCTATATCTACAACACCCGCTCGACGACCAACCAGGAACAGCAGACCGTCGGGCTGGACCTCACCAGCTGGCTGCCGCTCGCCCGCACCCCGGCGCCGCTCGTCGATGCCGTCAACCTCCTCCTCACCGGGGGCGCGATGCCCAAGGCCGTCTCGGATCGGGTCCTCGCCGCGGTCAACGCGTTGCCCGCGGGCGTCGGCACGAGCACCACCGCCGACCTCGAGCGGGTGCGCTCCGCCATCTACCTCGTGCTCACCTCCCCGCCAGGCGCCATCCAGAAATGAATCCCAAGAATCCCACCTTCGATCCGCATCGTCGCAAGTTCGTCGGCCAGTGCTGCGCCGCGGTCGGCGCCACCGGCATGCTCTCGACCCTCGCCCAACTGCGCCTGCTGGGCGCGGCGGCCAGCCCGGACAACGGCCCGATCGGCCCGGCCCGCGCCGGCGCCGCCCTGCCGGCGGACTACAAGGCCCTCGTGTGCCTCTTCCTCGCCGGCGGCAACGATGCCAACAACATGCTCGTGCCCTACGACACCGCGGACTACAACGCCTACGCCTCCGCAGCGGGCCGCGGCGCGCTGGCGCTGCCCCGCAACCAGCTGCTCGAAATCAAACCCAAGACCAGCGACGGGCGCGGCTGGGCCCTCCATCCCAGCCTCAACTCCGACGTCGCCAACACCAACCAGACCGGCCTCAAGTCGGTCTTCGACGAGGGCCGGATGGCGTTGCTCGCCAACGTCGGCACGCTCGTCGTGCCCACCACCAAGGCCGAGTACAACGCCCGCTCCGTACCCCTGCCCCGGCAGCTCTTCTCCCACAACGATCAGCAAGTCGAGTGGCAGAGCAGCGTGCCCGACCAGCCGTTTACCACCGGGTGGGGCGGTCGTCTCGCCGACCTGACGGACGCGCTCAACTCCAATAACAGCGTCTCGATGTCGATGAGTCTGAACGGTCAGAACTCCTTCCAGGTCGGCAAGAACGTGGTGCAATTCGCCGTCAACCCCGGCGGGGCGATCACGCTCACCAGTTCCGCCGGCACCAACGCCGCCGCCGGCATCCGCACCCTGGCCCAAAACGACCTCCTGGCCGCGCAAAACGGCAACCTCTTCGAAACGGCTTTCTCCGGCATCACCCAAAACGCCATCTCCGACAGCGCGATGCTTTCCGCCATTTTGGGCGGCAATCCGCCGTTCAGTACCGCGTTCTCCACTTCGAGTCTCGGCCAGCAATTGCGCACCATCGCCCGGCTGGTCGCCGCCGCACCGCAGCTTGGCCTCAAGCGCCAGATCTTCTTTGCCCGCATCGGCGGCTGGGATCTGCACGACGCCCAACTCCCCGCCCACGCCAATCTCTTCGCCGACGTCAGTCGCAATGTCGCCGCGTTCTACCGCGCCACGGCCGAGTTGGGTGCCGCCGACCAAGTCACCGTCTTCTCCGCCTCGGATTTCGGCCGCACCTTCAACACCAACGGCCGCGGCTCCGATCACGGCTGGGGCTCGCATCACTTCATCGTGGGCGGCGCGGTCAAGGGCGGTGACATCTACGGCACCGTGCCCGACCTCACCATCAACGGTCCCGATGACACCGGCCGCGGCCGCTGGATTCCCTCGACCAGCGTCGACGAATACAATGCCACTCTCGCCACCTGGTTCGGCGTCAGCCAAACCAACCTGCCCATCGTGCTGCCAAACCTCGGCCGCTTCGCCCGCCAGAATCTCGGCTTCATCTGAAGCCGGAACAATTCACTGGAAAACCACGGATGGACGTGGATGGACACGGATTCAGAGGAACGACTGGTAAAACGACAAATTTGCAGCGGGACACCATTTGGTGAGCGGAAACAAATGGCCGGAACCGCCTGCCGCCGCTCTGAGCATCCGTGACTATCCGTGTAAATCCGTGGTTCAATTGCATGCGGTCGGCTAAGGCGAACCGCTGCCCGGTGTGGCGCGCCACTGCCCGGCGTCCGCCGATCGAAGACCGGCGCTACGGTTCCACCGCGCTTTCTCCCCGAGCGTGAGATATTCCGAGTCTTGGACGAGAGCCTCCGCATAAACGCGCCCCACCCTTCCCGCCATGACTCCGCGTCGCCTCGCCGCCCTGGCCTTCCTGCTGCTCGCAGTGATCGGTGCTTTTGTTTTCCGCTCGCACCCTCCGGAGCCAACTGCCGCGATCCGAAACCCGCCACCCGCATCGACGCCACCGCCGCCCGCCACGCTCGAATCTCGTTCTCCGAACCTCGCGCCCTTCGACCCCGCCGAGTTTCCCCTCGTCGCCGGCCTCAACGCGCCCGACTCCACCATCGCCCACGACCTCGACCTCCTGCAGCAGCTCCTCGACGCCTGGCGGACCAACTTTCCGCGCGAGGGCAACCCGGTGGGGGAAAACTTCGAAATCACGGCGGCTCTCCTCGGTGACAATGCCCTCGGCCTCGCGCTGCTGCCCAAAAAGCACCCCGCCCTCAACGCGCGCGGGGAACTCTGCGACCGCTGGGGCACGCCGTTTTGGTTTCACGCGCTCAGCGGGGAACGCATGGAGATCCACAGCGCCGGACCCGATCGCGCGTTCGCCACCGCCGACGACGTCGCCTGGACGCCCCAGTAAGCAGAGCCGGATCGCGAACATCGAACGACTTGGGGCGGGTTCATCCCCTCGGATTGACCTCGGCTCGACTCCTGTGCCCCAGCTTGGATCCCAGCGCGCCGGAAGGGCACAGGAGATCAACCCGAGGTCAGACCGAGGAAGATCATCGATCCGGTTCATCGTCATACGCGCTCTGATACAAGTTACAGCCCGACCCAGTTTACCTCAGATGCTCCTCACCTGAACACCGCTCAATTCGGCGACCGGTCGCCGAATTCGGTGCGACAGGGTCAGGACGAAACTTGCAACGCGCGTCCCAACGCGGTGCCAAGGGGCATCCAAGACTCCCTATGCAGTCGTCGGCTCATGCGTTCGGTCAACGTTTCGTCCTGACCCCATTGCGTGACGGGGGCTGAATCGTTACGGCAAGGGGGGGGCGATTTTAGGCTTCTGCTGTTTGCAGCGGATGCAGCCTCCAGCACGAAGGCAACGAACCGTGGGCAGAGGAATGGAGGCAAAGGAATTGTCCGGTCATGCGTCGGGGGTGGCAGATTCCTCTGCCCCCATTCCTTTGCCACCTGGCGGCTGGAGCACGGGGTCAGGGCGAAACCTGCAACTCACATTCGCGTTCGTCGCCGGACCGCGAACATTGAACGGCCTGAGCCCCACTCGTGCCCTCGGATCGTCCTCAGCTCGACTCCTGTGCCCCAGCTTGGATCCCAGCGCTCCGGATAGGCACAGGAGTTCAACCCGAGGACAAGCCGAGGAAGGCGGATGGAGCGAGGGGGTCTACCTGTTACTTGTTAGCGACCTCGGCCGAGACGGCAGAACTCAGAATAGGTTAACAAGTAACAGGCAGACCCCGTGGGATCGACCCAGCCCCACTCGCCAGCGCCCGCAGTGAGTTCGGCGCCTTCTCCGCGATTGACACGGCCCGGATGTACGGGGCCGTTCGTTGTTCGCTTGAGATGGGGCTTGAGCACGGGGCCAGGGCGAAACCTGCAACACGCGTCCGCGAAATCCGCCGCCTATCGGGTACATGAATTCCCGGCGCGCGTTTCCGATCCGAAAATCCTGCTCGCGCACAAATGCTGAATTGCCCCCCCCAGGCTCGTCCCCTCGGATCGTCCTCGGCTCGACTCCTGTGCCCCAGCTTGGATCCCAGCGCTCCGGATAGGCACAGGAGTTCAACCCGAGGACGAGCCGAGGAAGGCGGATGGAGCGAAGGGGGTCTACCTGTTACTTGTTAGCGACCTCGGCCGAGACGGCAGAACTCAGAATAGGTTAACAAGTAACAGGCAGACCCCGTGGGATCGACGCGTGGTGCGGCATCAGACCGAGATCATCGAACGACCTGAGCCCCAGGCTCGTCCCCTCGGATCGTCCTCGGCTCGACTCCTGTGCCCCAGCTTGGATCCCAGCGCTCCGGATACGCACAGGAGTTCAATCCGAGGACAAGCCGAGGAAGGCGCCTGGAATTATCCCCGCTACGGCAACTCGTAGATCTCCAGCAGCGCGAAGCCCGTCGATCCATCCGCCCCGGTCACCTGCGCCGTGTAATTTCCCGGTGCGAGATTGAGCAGCAGCGCCGCATCGGCCCCGCCGTCGGCTGCCGCCGGCGCCAACGGAAACGCCCCCGACTCCACGCTCGCCAGCGCGATCGACGCCGCTTCGGGGCTCGTGCTCCAATTGCTGTTCTGCACGATCACTACGTCACCCTGAAAGATCGAGAGCAGCGGACGCCGCAGCGCGCCGCCCACGCCAAACTGCGTCAGACCCGGCCCCACCGCCCGCACCAACATCCGCTTGGGCACGTTGCCCGCCACGATCATGCCACCGATCAGCGTGTCGTCCCCCCTCCCGGCTAGAGCCCGCGTCGAGAGGTTGGAGAGCCGCTGCGCCAGGTTGTCGGGCGCCAGATCGTAAATCTCAACCAGCGCGTTGCCCTCGGCGCCGCCGACGCCCGTGATTTGCGCCGTGTACGCGCCGGGCGCGAGCGTGAGGGCGAGGGCGGAATCGGCGCTCGCTGGATTCAGGGCAAACAACCCCACCCGGGAAAACGCCGCCGCCAGCGAGGGCGCGTTGCCCCCGGCCGCCCAACCCGTGTTGGTCGCCACCAGGTCCGCTCCGCGGTACAGATCGAGTTTCGGAACCGTGAGCGCCGTGGCCACCCCGAACGTCCCGAGGGTGGGACCGATGCCCCGGATCACGACCGGACGTGGTGCGTCGCCCGAGATCACGAAGCCGACAATCGCCGCACTGTCACCGGCCCCCGCCCGCGCCCGCGTGGCCAGTCCCGTCAACCGCTGCGCCCGCGCCCCGGCATCATTCGCCGCCACCACGACGCTTACCCGGTTGCCCCCGCTTTGCGGCGTGATCAGCGTCGCGCTGCCACCACCCCCACGGGTGCCGAGCACGCCGGTCAATGTCTGGCCACCTGTGGTCGAAACACTGATACGCCCGGTCGCGTCGACCGTCCCGCTGCCGGCGTCCAGGGCGGCCCCGAGCACCACGCCAAACGCCTGGCCGGTGGACGCAACCACCAGGTCGATGGCCAGGGAACCACCCGCCAGCCGCAATTGATGGTAGCCGGCAAACGCCTGCGCCACCCCGGTGCCCAGCGTCCGCGCGCCGATCAGCTGGAGGGTGGGGGCCAGGATGCCGCTGCGGGGATCCGGCCCCACGGAGCCGCTGAGGTTCCCGGCGGGGTCGATCGTTCCTTCGATTTGCGCCCAGCCGGAGACCGCGCTCAACCGCCCCTTTTCACTCACCGCCGCGGTGCGCACCGCCAGCGTGCCGGCAAAGCCTGCGCCGCGCGCGAGGAAGACCGCCGTGCCATCGTCACGCACGTGGAGGGCAAACGCCCCGCTGCTGGCCAGCGTACCCGTGTACACCCCCGCATAGGGCCCGTGCCCGACGGTGAGGGCGGCGGTGGCACTCGTCACGACGCCGTTCGCATTGCTGACGCGCACAGCGTAATCGCCGGCGTCCCCGGGCTGCACGTCGGCCAGCACGAGGGTCGAGTCGGTCGCACCCGCGATCATCACCCCGCCCCGGAGCCACTGGTAGACCGGAGCGGGTGAACCCGTGGCGGTCACCCTCAGCCGCACATTCGCCCCGACGATTGCCCGCTGGGGCGTCGGCACCGCCGCGAAGGCGGGTCCAAGCTGCGGAACAAAGCCCACGACGAACTGCGGATCACGGTATTGCGCGGCCGTCGCATCATCGAGTTGCCGGGAATCGCCGAGGCGGGCGTTCACGTCGAGGGTCGCGCCGTCGAGGTCGGTCGACTGATACTCCCAGAACTGCACGTGGGGCGCGCTCGCGGCGTTGTCGAGCCGCCAGCCTGCGCGGGCGATCTGCGGTCCCAGGGCGCAGTTCAGAAAGACCACCTGGCTGTAGGGCCAGGCCGCGGTCACACCATCGCGCGGATCGATGCGCGCGAGATAGACGCTGCCCGCGCCGACGCCCGCGGCGGCGGTCAGGCGGCAGTCGACGTAGACGTGCCCTTTTCCGGTCTGACTGTTGCGCACCTGCGCGTAATAGCCCGCGCCCAGAGCCCGCAGCTCGCACCGTTGGAAATAAACCGCTCCCCCACCCCACATGAAATCGACATCACCCTCGATCAGGCTGTCGGTGACAAACAGCGTGCCGTTCCACAGCAGGGTGTCCTGAAAACTGGAGAGGGTCACGCGGTCGAGGACCACCCGCTGACCGTTGCCCCGCAGCGCCTCGGCCTGTGATCCGCCCGCGGGCGTGGTGTTGTGCAGCGTGATGGATTCGAGGGTGACGTCGCTGGCGTCGCACGCGAACAGCGCGCGGTTGTTGCCGCTGTTGAAGGTGTTGTTGTTCGGATACGCGATGATCGTTTGCGCCCGGTCGGTGCCGCGCAGGGTGACGAATGGCCGCGTCGCGCCGAGGTAGACCAGCTCGTGGTAGGTGCCGGGCTGCACCGTGATCACCACCCGCGCCGCGTTGCCCGCCGGCACGAAATCGAAGGCACCCTGCACCGTGGAAAAATCGCCGCTGCCATCCGCCGCCACGGTCACCGCCGTGGTGCCCGGGATCGGACCGGCATTCTTCGTGCTGAACCGCCAGGCCGCCGACTCGGTGCTCCCGATGAACGTCGCCCCACTGGCATCGAGGAACACCCCGCTCTCGACCGTCACGCGGTAGGCCTGGCCGTGGGCGAGCACGCCGGCGCGGGGCAAGATCTCCGCGGTGTTGCCGGTGGCCAACGCGGGGAGGAAGGCATACGGGGTGGGATTGCTCCCGACGAGCCGCGTGGAGCTCGCGCCGAGGTCGAGCGTGTCGACGACCGTGTTGTCCACGACGCGCACGATCTGAATCTTCCCCGTGGCGCCCACCCGCACCTCGCGGTCGAACGTCAGCCGCAGCGGAGTGTCGGGATTGACCGCCGTGGCCCCGGTCGCCGGAAAACGCCCCACGATGGTCATCGTCGACGGCGCGGTGAGCACGGCGGGCTGGCTCAGGACGGAACCGGTGGGATTCGCCACCCGCACCGCGTAGGTGCCAAGATCCGCCAGGGCGACGGACGCGAAGGCCAGCGTCGCTCCCGTCGCGCCGGCCAGCGGGGCGCCGTTGCGCAGCCACTGGTACGAAAGCGCCCCGGTGCTGCTGGCGGCGACGACGCTGAATTGGGCACGATCGCCCACGGCGACCACCAAGCTCACGGGTGGCGTGAGGATGGTGGGCGGCGCGTTGACCGTGAGCGTGGCCGGCTGGCTGATCGCGCTCGTGGTGGCATTGCGCACCACGACGGAGTAGACGCCCGCATCGGACGGGGTCGCGCTGGCAATCGTCAAGGTGCGACCATTGGCGCCGGGAATCGCGGTGCTGTTCTTCTGCCATTCGAAGGTGAGCGGGGCCGAGCCAAAGGCGTTGACACTGAAGACGGCCAACACGCCCGTGTTGACCGAGAGCGATTGCGGATGCGTTTCAATCGTCACCGGGATGGGCGTGGCCGACACGATGACCTCCGCGTTGCTGCTGATCGCGCTGCCAAAGGCGTTGGAGACGACCACGCTGTAGGTGCCGGCGGCGGTGGCGCTGTAGGTGGAGCCATTCGCCCCCGGAATCGGCACGCTGCCCCGGCGCCACTCGTAGCTGAACGGCGGGGTCCCGGCAGCGGTCACCGCGAGGGTGCCGGATTGCCCGGGGTTCAGGATGAGCGAAGTCGGCTGGGCGACAATCACCGGCGCGGCCAGGGGCGTCACGCCGGTGATCGCGTTGAGGGTGAGGGCCACCGCCGCGCCGGTCGTGTTTTGAAACATGAACGCAATCTCGTTGAACTGGGTGGCCGCCGGCGGAGTGTCAGGGTTGGAATAGGCCGACTGGCTGAGGCCATCGCCCCGCAGCCAGACCCCCGCGACGTCGGGGCTGGGACCGGTACCGAGGGAGAGCCCGACGGCGCTGCGGTTGAGCCGTAACGTGATCGTGTATGGCACGCCATCGGTAAGCACGCCCGCCGTCTGCGTGGCACTGCCCGTACCCAGGTTGGCCAAGGCGGTGCCGCTGGGGAAAAGCAGACTGGACGACGACCCGTCGCCGTTGCGCCGCCGCAATTCGAGCAGGGCTCCGGTGGCGCGGCCGTTCACCCAGGCGAAATAGCCGGCATCGTCGGCGAAGTTGGTGGCCGTGCCCTGGTGATTAAACAAGCCGATCCCGATCGCCCGCTGACCGGCGGCGAGGTTCGACAGGCCGCCGCTGGCGGTGAAGGTGAGCGCCAGCGTCACCGGTGCCGCAGACGGCGCGGTGAGGTCGAAGGGCACGATATTCGTCGAGACGAGGGTGACCCGCTGGCCCGCCGGCACCGAAATCGACACGCGGTCACCTGCACTGGTCACGGGCGAGAGCGTGCTCTCGTCAAACACGGTCCATGCGAGTTGCGCCCGAACCGGCAGAACCCCCGCGGTGCAGGCGACGGCCAGGAGGATCGCCCGACGACGACACGGACCGGCGGCAGACGGGAGGAGGAGAGGGAGGAAGGGCATGGCAACGGCAGCCGGTCGGCAGAAAGAAGCGAGGGCCTGGCTAAAGGCAAAGCGTTCGCATCGGGAGCCTCTCGACCCACGCCCGAAACCGGCCCCGCCGCAATGCGAATCCTCAGCGGATGCGCCGCGCGGCTGCATCGGTCAGTTGGCGGCAGCGCCTCCGGAGGTAGCGCCGCGTCTCTGACCGGCGGGCGCCAGTCGGAGACTGGCGCTACGGGGTAACCCGCCTGAACGGGACCGCCCATGAGATGCACTCGCGACCCGCCCGGCCATCCACCCCAGGGCAAACCCGCCTATGCAGATCTTGCGGCCGCCATTAGCATTAGTCGAATACCGCACGGGAACCGAAGGACTACTACCCGGATTGTTCCTGCGCATCAGGCTTCCTCTCCACCGACAGGGGAGCATCTTGGAAGGCGCGTGGATGCTCCCACACCTGCAGGAATCGCCCCCAGTGCCGGGACGGCGATTCGGGCGGACCACGGGAGGTGAAGCGTGTTTCTCGTGATGCAACATCCAGTCATTATTCAGGGCGGCATGGGGGTCGCCGTCTCCAACTGGCGGCTCGCCCGGGCGGTGGCGCGCATGGGCGAGCTGGGGGTCGTGTCCGGCACCGCCCTTGCGATCATTCTCGCCCGCCGGCTGCAGGCGGGTGATCTCGACGGCGACATGCGGCGGGCCCTGTCCCATTTCCCGATTCCCGGCGTCGCCGAGCGGGTGATGGAGACCCACTTCATCCCCGGGGGCAAGGCACCGACCGCGCCGTTCCGCACGTTTGCCATGCCCAGCCTGCAGCCCGGGCCGGCTTTGACCGAGCTGACCGTGGCGGCGAATTTCGTCGAGGTCTTCCTGGCCAAGGAGGGGCACGAGGGGAAGGTCGGCATCAACCTGCTCGAAAAGATCCAGTTTCCCACCCTGCCGTCGTTGTTCGGGGCGATTCTGGCGGGAGTCGACTACGTCCTGATGGGCGCCGGGATTCCGCGCACCGTCCCCGGGGCGCTCGACCGCTTGGCGGCCCACCAGCCGGCTGAGCTGAAGATTGACGTCGAGGGCGCCTTGCCGGGCGAAGAGTTCGTGTCGCGTTTTGACCCGGCCACGCTGGGCGGCGACCAGACCTCCGTCCTGCGCCGGCCGTATTTCCTCGCGATCGTCTCCTCCGCCACACTCGCGCTGACCCTGGCGAAAAAGTCCAACGGCCGCGTCGACGGCTTCGTGATCGAAGGCGACATCGCCGGCGGCCACAACGCCCCCCCGCGGGGCCCGATGCAACTCAGCCCCAGCGGCGAGCCGGTGTATGGCCCCCGGGACCTGCCGGATCTGCAGAAATTTCGCGAACTGGGCCTGCCGTTCTGGCTCGCGGGAGCGTATGCGCGGCCGGGGAAGCTGGCGGACGCCCAGCGACTCGGCGCCGCCGGCATTCAGGTGGGCACCGCCTTCGCCTTCTGCGAGGAGTCCGGCGTCGACCCCGCGATCAAGCAGCAGGTGCTCGCCGCGAGTCGCGCGGGCCAGGCCCACGTCTTCACGGATCCGGTGGCTTCCCCCACCGGTTTTCCCTTCAAGGTGATGCGACTGCCCGGGAGCGTGGCCGAGGCCGACCGTTATGCGGCCCGCGATCGGATCTGCGATCTGGGTTATCTCCGGCATGCCTATCGCAAGGACGACGGCACCGTGGGTTATCGCTGCGCCGGCGAACCGGTCGAAGACTACGTGCGCAAGGGCGGCAAGGCCGAGGAAACCATCGGCCGGATCTGCCTCTGCAACGGCCTGGCGGCCACTGTGGGAGCGGGGCAAGTCCGGCCTGCCGGGGTGGAACCACCCCTGATCACGGCTGGCAACGACGTCTCCGACGTGGCCCGGCTGGTGCCCGCCGGCGCGGAGACCTACACCGCCGCCGACGTCGTCCATTACCTGCGCACCGTCGCGGCCGCAACGCCCGGTTGAAACCCGCGGCAGGTGGAAATCGGCTTTTGTAGGGCCGGACCTTGGTCCGCGCCTCTCGTACCAATCGCCTTTGTGTTCCAAATTCTTGGTAGGGCGCGGACTCCGCTCCGCGCCTCGGGCATCGACTGAGTTTCATCAGATCCTCCGGCGGCGAAGGGACTCGCCGCCCCACCCCCGGGCGTCGCCGATGGAAAATCCAAAGGCCAAGGGATGTTGGGATTACTTCAGCTCGCGGATCTTGATGTTCCGGTACCAACAGTCGTCCTGATGATAGGTGAGCATGATGGGACCCTCGACCTTGTCGCCGAAGCCGGCTTGCCCGGCAAATTTGCTCTTCGCAATGCCGGCCTTCACGACGGCGCTGCCGAGTTCATAGGTGAGGACATTGCGACCGTTAAGCCAGTGCTCCACCGTGTTGCCGCGCACGATGATCTTTGACGCGTTCCATTCGCCCGGCGCGCGGGACGGTTTGTCGGCGGCGGGAGGCAGGACGTCGTAAAAGGCCGCGGTCTGGCGGTTCGCACCCTTCTTGCCGTCCGGATGGCCGTTGTCATCGAGCATCTGGTATTCGTGCCCCGGCGCCTTGGTCCGCGCCTCGGAGACGAAGTACTTCACGCCGTTGTTGCCGGCGACGGGCACCTTCCACTCCCAGGAAAACTCGAAGTCCTTGAATTTCCTTTCGGTGACCAGCTCGGAGCCCTTCACCTTCGCGATGGCATGCAGGGTGCCGTCCTTCACTTCCCAGCCTCCCGCCGGCTTGCCCGCATAGGGGCGCCAGCCGGCGAGCGACCTGCCGTCAAAGAGCAATTCCCAACCGGCGGATTTCTCCGCGGCGGTGAGGGTGTTGTCGGCGGCGAACGCACCGGAACAGCAGAGGGCGACACCGAGGGCGAGGAAGCGGGGATGCATAGGGGACCACAGAGTTGGTTGAATTTGCAGGACTTTGAAAGCCCGGATGTCGAGCGCATCCCCCGCGGGGGGTGCAAATCAGATTCCGCAGAACCAACCCGGGCGAGGCGCATCTGTCGTTTGGCGGTGATGCCTCTGGGAGTAGCGCCGCGTCTCTGACCGGCGGGCGCCAGTCGCAGACTGGCG
>JBBRWR010000123.1:0-23459 GCA_038249085.1 Opitutales bacterium | reverse complement strand
TTCATATCACACTCATCCATAGATAGCTACAGAAGCAGAATTTCGGCCGAGTTGAAATCGCGGCGAGAATTTAGGTCCGCTAAGTGAAGGGTCATTAGATGCATGCACAATACACATCCTTCAATAACCGGACAGCAGTGATCCGGATCCGCAAATCGCGCTGCGCAACCAGACGACCGGGGCGACGGTGGCGCAAAATGACAACTGGGGCGGCAACCTCGCAGCTGCATTTGTGAGCGCGGGCGCGTTCCCGCTCGCGGCCGGCAGCACCGACGCCGCCCTCGACTTTCCGGTCGACGGGCCGTACACGGCGCAGGTCAGCGGAACGGGTCCAGGGATAATGTTGGTCGAGGTCTACGACACCGGGAGCAGCAACTCTGCCCGCCTGATCAACTGATCCGCCCGCAACCAAGTCGGGACGGGAGCCAACATCCTCATCGCGGGCTTCGTCATTGACGGCTCCGCTGCCAGGACCGTGCTAATCCGCGGCATCGGCCCCGCGCTGTTCGATGCTTTTGGAGTCTCCGGCGTTTTGGCCGATCCCAAACTCGAAGTCTTCCGGCAGGCGGACGGCAGCAAGATTGGGGAGAATGACAACTGGGACCAAGCGCTCGCGGCCACGTTCGACCAGGTCGGCGCCTTTCGCTTCAAGGCTGGCAGCAAGGACGCCGCGCTTCTGCTCACGCTGCCGCCGGGCGCCTACACGGCGCAAGTTTCCGGCGTCGGCAGCACCACGGGCGACGGTCTCGTCGAGGTCTACGAGGTGCCATGATTTTCTGGCTCCGTGGCGCCTGAAGTTGAGGATGGGGGCAAAACCGGAATTTCGGTGGCGTACCCCGACCTGACGAGGGTGGGCTCTCTCAGCCTCAGTCGTCGTCGGGTTCCCTGGCTCCGCCCCTGGCTTTGTCGCGACCGGTGCTGCGGCCGTCGGCGACGGTCATTTTTTGCGGCGGGAGTTCCGCATTCCACTTGGCCCACAGCGTGAGCAGCTCCCGCGCCTTTTCCGGATGCTGGGCGGTGAGGTCCGTTTGCTCGCCCAAATCTTCGCGAAGGTTTACAAGCACGGGCTTCATCTCCGCGGCGGCCTTTACGAGTTTCCAATTGCCGTGGCGCACGGCGAATTGGACGCCGTAGCGCCAGAATAACGGGCGCGATTCCGTACGCGGGACTTCGCCGCGGAGCAGCGGCAGCAAGTTCACGCCGTCGAGGCGCGGCGTGGGTGCGGCTTTGCCGCCGGTGCCGGCGGCGGCGAGAACGGTGGGCAACACATCGAGTTGGATCACGGGGTCGTCGAGCGTGCGGCCGCCCGTCACGCGGCCGGGCCATGCGACGATGAACGGCACGCGGATACCTCCTTCCCAGAGGAGATATTTGTGGCCGCGCAGTCCGCCCATCTCGGCCTGGACGGCCACGCCGCCGTTATCGCTGATGCAAAAGACGAGCGTGTTTTCAGTCTGGCCACGCTCGCCCAGCGTCGCGATCACCTGGCCAATGGCGTCGTCGGCCTCGGCAATGACGGCGGCATAGTTGCGGGTGCTGCGGTCGGGAATGCTGGCGAAGCGGGCGAGCGCGGCCGGGGTGGCGGCATGAGGCACATGTACGGCATTGAACGCGAGATAGAGGAACCACGGTTTCGTGCCGCTGTGATCGTTGATAAACCGGACGGCTTCGCGGGCGTAGAGTGGCGAGGTCACAGGCGCTTCCGCAGGCCGCTCGCAGGGTTGCGATCCGCGGTAGAAACCGGCTTGCCCCAGATTTTCTATCGAGCCGAAGGCGGCGTCGAAACCCCGCGATCCGGGCAGGTGGTCGGGCTGGGCGCCGAGGTGCCACTTGCCCACGATGCCGGTGGCGTAGCCGAGCGCGCGCAGGCGATCGGCGATGGTGGTTTGCTGAAGATCGAGATTCGGCGTGTTCAGGAAGTCGTGGGCGAAGCGTCCCTGATAAAAGCCCGTCATGAGGCCGGCGCGGCTTGGGCTGCACACGGCGGCGCTGACATAGCCCTGCGTGAAACGCACGCCGGAGGCGGCGAGCCGATCGAGGTTGGGCGTCGGTGCGAGTTTGCCGCCGTAGCAGCCCGGCTGCGCCCAGCCCATGTCATCGAGGTAGATGACAAGAACGTTCGGACGCTGGTCCCTGGTGGCGGCCGCAAACAGCGGCAGGCCGAGCGCGCACAGAAGCAGGAGGAGCTTGGTTGGAAGCATGGGAAAGGATTGGCGGCGGTGGTAATTATTTTTCAATCTGATCCGCGAGGCCGTTGCCATTGCGGTCGGTCAGGCCGGAGAATGGGCTTTGCGTGATGGCGTGCCAGGCGGCGGCGCGCATCAGTTGATCCACCTTGGGGTCCACGTCCTTGGGGTGAAAGTCGAGAATCAGCTCCGGGGATTTCTTGTAGAGCATGCCGTAATAGCAATAGCCCACGAGCCAGCCGATGCCGCTGACCCGCGAGAGATGGAAGCTGTCAGGACTGTAGATGCCCCGCGTGCCCCCGTTGATCTCCGCCAGGCAGTCGAAGCCGGGCAACTCGCCCACGAAATAGTGGCGGATCATCTCCACGACGGCGGCACCGGCCGGGATGATATGCACCTTGCCCGGATAGCTCGCGTGGAGGAGGTCGAAGTTGCCTTGGAACATCCGCGTCATGGTGGTCCGATGCAGGGTTTCCAGCATTGCAAACTGCTTGTCCGGTGGCGTGCCTTTCGCGCCCAGGCGGGGCGTGGGCCAGCCGTCCTGGATATAGAACACCATCGCAGGATTGTATTTCAGGCACAGGTCCATCCACTGCGTGTAATCGTGGGGCGTGTCGCCGGTATACATGCCCCAGGTCATGACATCCCACTGGCCCGTCGGGATGGCGGGAAGCAGGATGACGCGCGTGGGCTTTTTCGTATCCTGGCCATGCTCATTGCGCCAGATGGCATTAGGCGAACCGTTGGCGCCGCCGCTGGTGTGGTCGCGCTGGACGTGGTCTTTGTAACCGGCGGCACGGGCGATCTCCGGCAGGGTGATCTTTCCGGGGGCGACCCAGCTATGGCCGGTCATAAGGATGCGCAGGCCGTTGCCCGGTTTGAAGGACAACGGGGTCAACTCAACAGCGGCGTTGTCCGCCTGCATCTTGGCGTCGATCTCCCCGGCCTCTTTCCGGAACGCCTTCGTGGAAGGCAGAGCAACAACGGGGGCGGCGGCTTCGACGGCGGCGGGGGTGACAGTCACCACCGGGGTCTGCTCGGAAAACTCGGGTTTGGCCGGTTGCTGGCCGGCAGTGATCGTTGTCAGAACCGCAATCAGGCAGCAATGGCGGAGAAGTAATTTGTGCATCTGGATGAGGGGGAGAAAGCGATCAGTTCAGTCGACGGCGCGGCGGGCGGGTTTTACGATTGAGCCATCTTGCACGCGGCGATGGGCGCCGTCGAGCGGCGTGGGCCCAATAATTCGAATGACATGTCAGAATGCGCCGAATTGCCCCGTTCCTTTACCCACCGGTTTCTGCACAAATCAGAGCTCATGCCTTTGCGTTATTCAGTTGGCCCTACAACTCGTTGATCAGAGTTTCCGGCCGGGGTCGCGTTCCAGAAACATACGGTGTCTGGAACAATGCGCGCGTCCTCGTCAGCCGCCCGACTGTGCGCGACCCCGGAACTACGGCCCCAGAGCGCTACGAGCGTAGAGTTTTCCGAGCGTCCTTGAGGAGTAGACAAAGCGCCAGCGGATCGCCCGGGAGCGGTTCGAAGCCCGCCAGCCGGCGGTAAAAATCGCTCGCTCGTTCGTGTTTGGCGTGAACGAGTAGCGCGCGAACGCCGAGGGATTCGGCAACGTCGAGAACCCGGCGGATCGCGTCGAGCAGGAGGCTTTGCCCGAGGCGGCGCCCTTGGGCGGTTTTGTCCACGGCCAATCGGGCAAGCAGCACGACGGGAATCGGATGGCGAGCCGCGCCTCTCGCGAGTCGTTTGCTCGCGTTTTCGTGCAACACCTGACTTGCGGTCAGCGTGTAGTAGCCGGACACGGTGTCCGCCTCGTCGCAGACGACGAAAGTGCGGGCGTACCCTGCCTGGTGATTTACGAACGCAAACTTGCGCAGATACGCATTCAAAGCCTCCTCTCCGCAGTCAAAGGCGGAGACCCGATGTTGCGCGGCAATGGGGACCGGGGGGTTAGGCGCGGCGGAAGACATCGCCAGTGGCGGCCAGTTTGTTCAGTGCAGGAAGAACACGCGCGGGGCGGTCCAAAAGGGCGTTGAACGCGTCCCAGTCCTTTCCCTTCATCGTGAAAGTGCGCCGCTCAAGCAAGTCCTGCTCGGCTTGACGCAGGGCGGAGCTGACGACGTATTCCGTCAGCGTTGAGGCGTGCGCTACGTTGGCGGCCTGTTGCAGTAGCTGCTTCTTTTTCGGCGCGATGCGGAGGTGAAGATGGGCGGTGGCGGTCGGCATGAGGGTAGCGAAGCTACTGTGTTGCCACTGTCAACACAAAGGCAGCGGGGGGCCAGGAACCCGGCTCTGCTGCCCCCGGAGACGCGAGCAGAGTAACGAACCTGTCGCAAAGGGCGGAGGCCGTCCTTGACCTGTTCCCATGACGTTCCTTTTCGGAACGGCAGATTTCGCGGCTGACAGGCGCTGGGGCGATGCGACTCGCTCTGCGCCTCTACGGACGTGTTACTGGGCAGCAGATTGGCGGTACGGAGGCAGTGGACGGGGACTCCAGTCAGACGGCAATGCAGAGCCAGCGCCGGGCCAGGTAGTCAAGAGTCAAGACGTGATTCGTTTGGGTTGGACCCTGTCCGCCCTGCCGACAGATAACCGATAGGAAACTGGATTTTCAGGGGGATCGGATCCGGGAGGGGTTTTTCAAGGTTGACGCTGGAAGGGTGCGGCAAATCTCGGAGCCAGCGCGGCAAAACACCTCCTGGCGGCGGCCACGGGATCATACCCGGGCTTGTTGAACACCATCGCGCTGACTTCCATGACAACCGGGCCACTCCAGCGGTATTTCCTCAGCAGCGCAGCGTAGTGCGCGTAGTCCGTGCGCCCTTCGCCCGGGATCAGGAATTGGACTTTCTTCGGATCACCCGCGGTGTCCTTGAGGTGGATGAACCGGGTTTCGGCGACCAAGGGCTTGAGCGCAGGCTCGAGGGCCATGCCTTGCACTTCGAAGTGGCTGAAGTCGTAGCAGAGTTTCACATACGGACTGGCGACCTGTTGATGCAGCCAGAGCAAACGGTCGGGTGAATCAACCGCGCTGTGGACGTGCGGTTTCAGGCAAACGGTCAGTCGATATTCGGCGGCGATTTTTGCCCAATCACGAGCCCGCTCAGCCATTTTGTCTTTGCGCAAGTCCCAGTCCGCCGATTTGCCGCCGAGCACGGATTCCAGGATCGGCGGTTGGTCGGGCGCGAGCGCGTGGGCCAGTTCGGCCGCAGCCTTGATACGATCCAGGTTCTGCGCATGGGCGGCATCGTCGGCGACGAGGCTCAGGTTGTCCATGAGGCCGGAGACAGAGAGGCGATGTCTCGCCAGCGATTCCCGCAAAGCATGGCGGTCCTCGGGGGAGAGTAACTTCGGCTCAGTCGGGTAGCCGGGCATGAGGGTCAGCTCGACATTGCGATAGCCGATCTCGGCGCAGGCTTTGAGCGCGGCCTCAATTGGCAGGGGCTTCATCCCATACAAACTGAATCCAAGGCTGATCGACGACTCCGCCGCGCGCAGTGGCGGTGGGATCGCGGCGAACGCCACGCCGATGGCCGCGTGTTGGAGGAATTGACGGCGGTGGATGATGACCGGCCGGCTGGCGGCTGGGTTTCCGCGGGTCATAACACCGGCTCCCATCCCTGGCGGTATTCCCGGCCCCACAACTTCGTGGCCTCGGCGTCACCGATAATTTGGCGCACTCCGGCGTCGTAGTGCACGGTTCGCCCCACGCGATAGGAAATATTCGCCAGGTGGCACAGCAGCGCGGTCTTCTGGCCTTCCTCGATCTCCGCGTTGGGTGTTCTGCCATCGCGGATACAGTTCAGGAAATTTTCGACGTGCATCCGGTCGGTGCCCACGCCGGCCTTTGACTCCAATTCAACGCCTCTCAGATCGAACACCTTATAGTGCGGTTCCATGACCTTGGCGGCCATGCCGACGATGGCCATCATGCCCTTCTCGCCGTAGAAGCGCACGATATCGAGATTGTCGTTGGCCCGCGGCTGGCAACTGCTGCATTCCCAGGTCGCCAGACAGTGGCCGAAGTCGAAGGTGGCCACGCCGGTGTCGGGCGTCTCCTGGTCGTCGTCGAAGTGGTAGCGGCCACCGGCGAAGGTGACGCGCTTGGGCGCATCCACGCCCAAGCCCCAGCGCGCCAGGTCCAGCGCGTGGACGCCGTTGTTGCCCATCTCTCCGCTGCCCCAGTGCCAGCGCCAGTGCCAGTTGTAAGGCGCCAGGTTGTCCAAGTAAGGACGTTCCGGCACCGGCCCCTGCCAGAGCGAGTAATCCAGTTGGGCGGGAACAGGCCCGGCTTTGCCCCGCCCAATCGATGGACGGGAATTGGCGTACCAGGACCGCGCCGTCAGCACACGTCCGATCACGCCCTGATGCAGCTGGTTCATCGCCTCAATGATAACCGGCCAACTGCGCCGCTGGTTGCCCATCTGCACCACGCGCCGGTGCCTGCGCGCGGCGGCGACAATCCACTGGCTCTCGCGGGCATTGTGGCTGCCGGGCTTCTCCACATAGACGTGCTTTCCCGCCGCGCACGCCAGCATGGTCGCCGGCGTGTGCCAGAAATTCGGGGCGGCCACGAACAAGGCGTCCACCCGGCGGTCGTCGAGGATTCGCCGGAAATCCTGCACGCCCTTGGGCTTGCTGGGGCCTTTGGTCCTGGCGACCAACTCCAGGCCCTTGGCCACTGCGGTCTGGTCCACATCCGCGACATAGGCGATCTCCACCCCGGGAATTTCGAGGATTGCTTTGATTAACGCCGACCCGCGGCGCAGGCCCATGACGCCCACGACGAGCTGGCGGGACGGCGCCGGATCGGCGGCGCGGACGAGGGTAGCGGCTGCGGCCGCAGCTGAAACGTCGAGGAAGCGGCGACGAGAAATGGAGGAAGGCATGGGAAATTGTGCAGCACTCATAGTTCACTTCGTTGTCGCCGCGCAGGCGGCATCGAGCAGGGCCATCCACTTGCCCACATAATGGCCGTGATCGTGGAACGTCCGGCCGCTGACGAGATTGCCGTCCACCACGCACGGCGCGTTGACGTAGATGCCGCCGCAGACTTCGAGATCGAACTGGCACTTGGCCACCGTGGCCATGCGCCGGCCCTTGACGCAGCCGGCCCGGGCGGGAATTTCCACGCCGTGGCAGACGCAGCCGATGGGCGCGTTCTTTTCGAAGTAGTAACGCGTGATGCGGATAAGGTCGGGATGGTCCCGGATGTATTCGGGCGCGCGCCCGCCGCTAAAGAAGATGCCGAGATATTCTTCCGGCTTGATGTCCTGGAACGCGATGTCGGCGTCGATGCTATAGCCTTCCCATTCCTTGGTGATCGTCCAGCCGGGTTTGATTTCATGCAGGACCATCTGGAAGCGGCGTTTTTCCGGGCCGGCGACCACCGGCTCATAGCCGCCCTCGATGAGCCGATAATAGGGATACAGCGTGTCCACGGTTTCCGTGGCATCGCCGACGATGATGAGGACTTTCGGTTTAGTCATGGTTGAGGATAATGACCGTGTTCCAGGTGACGTTTGCGCCGCAGGGCGGCTGGTCGTTCCCGCCGCCGCGAGGCCAGCGGAGAGAATGAAGTGACACCGATTCATGCAACGTCATGATTAACCGAAAGGAAACTGGATTTTCAGGGGGATCGGATCCGGGAGGGGTTCAGGGGAGGGGGAGGGGTGAAAGCAGAATCTGACCCCTGTAGTCCCCCAACGCTCAAATCCGCCTGACCGGTCAGCGGCGCGAAGAGCCGGTCGGTGGGCAACGATCTAGCGGTGGCACCGCGAATCACTGAGGCATCTTGCTCATACTCGCTTCCCGCGTCTGTGCACTGATTGGTCAACCTCACGCGGCGGTTGACATTCAGATCGGCTGCACCGGACCGTGCCGACCTTCGTTGATGACCCGCCTGCGCCATTTCGGCGCGTTCATAAACCCACCCATTTGTAGACAGCTTTGCGGCCCACCTCTGCACGAGCTGGGTGTTTCCCACGTTAGAGGGGGGGGATTGCGGAACAGCAAATTCTGCCGTGTCTTACGCCGAAATCGGATTTCCGGCCAGTCCGACTTCAACTCGGGTCCATGTGCCCCGCCGTTTAACTCCGCGTCCGCCGGACTCGGATATCCAAAGGATTGTGTCCATCAACGCGGCCGAAGCGCGGCTGGTCTGGCCGAAGCGATGGGCGGCGGCCAAGCCGCGAGCCCGGAGGGGAGCGCCAGAAGCGCCGCGCCGTGCCGCCCAGCAACGTCCACCAGCCTTGCGCGAGCCGCGGAGCCGGCACGAGCGGAGCGGCGAGCGCAGGGCTGGCTTTGGTCATGCCAGACAAGGCCCCCAATGCAGGGCGGCGCGACGTAGTGGTGCCTTGCGGTGACCTTGAGCGATTTTCTGCAAAACGTCGTGCCGCGGGAGTCCGGCCGCCTGGCGGGCGCGGTGCTCATCTGCGACGAAGCCGGCCTCACCTCGAACCAGCAGGGGGCCGAACTGCTGGAAGTGGCGGAGCGCCACGCTGCCCGCGTGCTCTTTCTCGGCGACAGCCGGCAACACTCGTCCGTCGAGGCCGGCGACTTCCTGCGCGTGCTCGAATCCCACTCCCAGTTGCACCGCGTCGAGCTGACTGCGATTCGGCGGCAGCAGAACAAGGCATACCGTCATGCGGTGCGGTGGCTGGCTGCCGGGGCGACCCGTGGCGGACTGGAACGGCTGGACCAGCTCGGTTGGTTAAAGGAAAGTGGTGCCGGTTACCTGAAGGCGGCCGCCGACGATTTTCTCCGGCTATCCGAGCACGGTCGAAAACCCGACCGCGTGCTGGCGGTGACGCCGACTTGGGCCGAGCACGAAGTGTTCACTGCGGAGCTGCGGGCACATCCGTGCGAAATCCACCATCGCGACACGATGTCGCCATGCAACCAGCAACGCGCCGGCCCCAACCAAGGAGCCGGCGCCTGCCCGCCATCGGGCGCGGTCGCCCTCTGCCGCTCTCGGCAGCGGGCCGGCGAGATTTAGGGAAATGCCCCGGACCGCACCGCGCACTTCGCAGCAGTGCGGGTGCTGATCTTGGCCGCAACCCGGCAGTTCTGGGCGAGCGCTTCGCGCACTTCATTCGGATCGAACCACACGAGCCGTCCGATCCGATAGAACGGGATGATCCCGCGTTTCATCTGGTACTGCCACCAGCGAACCGAGGGAGCGTCCGTGCTCTCGCCGAAGATTTCGGCACTGCATTGTCTCGCGCCAACCAGGCGGCGCATGCCCGTGATGTTTTCTTGGTTCATATCAGTTGAGTCGAGTCAACGCTGCCTTCGGCACGATTCCCCAGAACTTCTCGGCATCCGCTGCGGTGACCAGGTTGAAGTAGTGCTTCTTGATAACCGCCTCGGAATTGCCCGCCTCCAGCGCCGCAGCGCCGAGCGACTTGAACTTCGCAAGGTGCATCGAAATGAACGTGTGCCGGAGCACGTCGTCGGTAAGCCCGAACTTTTTCCGGATGATGCCGACGTGATCCATCATGTTCGGCACGATCAGAGGAAAATCTGAAATCGGGTAACACTTCGACCAAGCCGCGAGGTTCGGCTGAATCGTGATCTGACGGAGATCGTTGGTCTTGGCGATTTCGGGTGTGATGCGGATTACGCCGACGGCGAGGTCGAGAAGCCGATCCTTGTCCCGGAATTGGTGCATCTTGCGGATTTCACCATCCCGCACGGACGGGCGGATGCCGGCGAAAGTCGTGAGCGCGAAATAAGGGACGAGGTAGCCGGCCTTGCGGCTGCTCCGGGGCGGGCCCGAATACGTTTCCAAGAAGGTTAATAGTTTCGCGACCGTCTCGGCGTTTACGATGTCAGGGATACCGCGGGCGATTTCGTAAATCTTGATCGCCTTGACGGGATTGACTGTCACCCAGCGGCGTGAGGCGTGAGCACAAAAGGCGAAGAACGCATGAAGGTAGGTGCGGATGTTGTTCCACGATTTATTCGACTGGCCCCATGTTCCCATGACCGTTTCCAACTCGGCGGTTGAGATTGTGTCCACCTGGCAGCCAGAGAATGCGGCCACGTGAACTCTTACGACCTTCCGATAGTCGACGATGACCGGCATGCTCACCTCGTTTTCGCGATCGCGCATGAACTCCGCGGTCGCGGTTTCGATCGAAGTGGAGACCAGGGGTGGACGATAGTTGGTCAGGAACCAATCGATCACGTCCGCCAGCGTGTGCGCGCCGAGCCGGTCGAACGCGAGTTCGGCGGCACGGACTTGCGCGTCGCTGAGCCGGGTCGCGACCGCATGGATGGCGCCGTCCCGGTCGGCGGCCTCGATTTCCAGGCGGTTCTTCTCCGTCAGGGCCTCGGAGTAGGTCTTGAACTGCTTCCGGATGCGTTGGCCGGCGAGCCGGCCCCGCAGGGCATACCCGGGATAGGTGTAGGCCTTGACTGCGCCTCCGACCTGCTGCCGATCGGAGAACGTGGCTTTCTTGATGGTCAGTTCATCGGAAGTCGTCGCCTTCATTGGCGACGGCCTTCGTGTCAACCCAACCCCTGCCACCAAAACTGGCAGGGGTTGCACTTTTTCGTCTGCTCTCCTCTGAGAAACGTGGTGCCCGGGGTGGGGGTCGAACCCACAAACCTTTCGGTGGCAGATTTTGAGTCTGCTGCGTCTGCCAATTCCGCCACCCGGGCGCTTACAGGGAGGCGAAAACGTAGGCGAGCCCGGCCAAGTGTCCACGCAAAATTCCACCGCGCCTTTTTTGAACGACCCGCCCTCCCCCGCGTCTTTCCCTCCGTTGGTTACCCGTTCTTTTCAGGTAGTTCATAGTTTGTAGTTCAAGTCGGCAAGGGCACCGGGATTTGTTTCCCGGTGCCCTTTCTGTTGAGGATTTTGCTGCGTTTCACCCCCGTTTTGGTTTTCGCTGGATGCAAACCATGCCCGACTTCCGCGCCTTCTGCTCCCCCGCGACCACCGAACCCGCCGAACTGACACTCTCGCCCGAGGAATCCCACCACCTGATCGTCGTCAACCGCGCCCGCCCCGGCGACACCGTCGTCGCCTTCGACGGCCGCGGCACCGAGTGGATCTGTGCCCTGGCCTCCGATCGCAAGCAGGCCGCCGTGCTCACAGTGCGCTTCCGGCAAAAACTCAAGCTCCTGCCCTACGCCATCACCCTGGGCCAGGCCCTGCCCAAGGGGCAGTTCATGGACGCGATCGTCCGTAAGGCGACCGAGATCGGCGTCGCGCACATCGTGCCCCTCGAAAGCGAACGCACCCAGGTCCACCTCGACGGCGATCGCTCGGACCGCAAGATCGAGAAATGGCAGACGGCCGCCCTCGAGGCCGCCAAGCAATGCGGCAACGCCTTCCTGCCCGAGGTCCTGCCCGTGCAGCGGGCCGCGGCCTTCATTGAGAGCGCGAGCGGCTACGACCTGAAGCTGATCGCCAGCCTGCAACCCGGCGCCACGTCGCTCAAGACGGTCCTCGCCACCTACCGCGCCGCCCAGGGCCGGGCGCCCGTCAAGGTCCTGTGGCTGATCGGCCCGGAGGGTGATTTCACCCCCGCCGAGCTGAGTCAGGCGCGCAGCTGCGGGTTTGCAGCCGTCACCCTCGGTCCCCTGGTGCTGCGCTGCGAAACCGCCGCGGCGTACGCGCTGAGCATCCTCAGCTACGAACTCCAAAATCCCTAGCCCGCATTTTTTACCCTCAAAGGGCTTTTCTCCCATGGTGCATCGCGATGATTCCCTTGCCCCGGCGCCTGCCGCGAGTTCATGCGGAATAAAAACCAAACCGCCATGCGGTTTGGCCCAAGCCGGGAAATCGGCATCGGATTCGCCGGCCGCAGGAACGACCAGACAGGGTGTGGCCGCACCAGACAGTACGCAGTCGCTCCCATCGCTTCGGAAGGCGCAGGTTCGCGACGAATTTCCAAAGGCCGGGTGCGGACTCCGCTCCGCGCCATTCTCTTCCCTACGGCTCTCGCACGGGACACCGGCGACGAAGGGATGCGCCGCTCTGCTCCCGGAACGGGTTTCCTTGCGTTCCGCTTGGGTTGCCACCCTCGGCTGCAGTAGGCTGATTTTCAGACCAGGCGCCGCCCAGCGATCACCTCGCCCCATGCGCATCGTCATCCTTGCCGCCTCCTTCCTCCTTCTCGCCTCCGCCACCCTCCCCGTGACCGCCGCCTCCGCCCCGCCGCCCGATGTCGATCCGTTCCTCTGGCTGGAAGACGTCGGCGGGGAAAAGCCGCTGGCCTGGGCCCGCGCCCAAAACGCCCGCAGCCAGGGCGAGCTCGAAGCCTCGCCGGATTTCAAACCGCTCCGCGACCGCCTGCTCGCCATCTTCGACTCGACCGAGCGCATCCCCTACGTCAGCAAGCACGGGCCGCATTATTACAATTTCTGGCGCGACGCACAGCACGTGCGGGGACTCTGGCGGCGAACGACGCTGACGGAATACCGCCGACCCGAGCCGGCCTGGGAAACCGTGCTCGATCTCGACGCCCTCGCCGCCGCCGAAGGCGAGAACTGGGTCTGGAAGGGCGCCGACTGGCTCGAACCCGATCGGGATCGCTGCCTGCTCAGCCTCTCGCGCGGCGGTGCCGATGCCAGCGTCGTGCGTGAGTTCGACCCCCTCGCGAAGACCTTCGTGACCGACGGCTTCGTCCTCCCCGAGGCCAAGAGCAGTGTCTCGTGGCGCAACCGCGACTCCGTCTATGTCGGCACCAACTTCGGGCCGGACTCGCAGACCGACTCCGGCTATCCGCGGATCGTCAAGGAATGGCGGCGCGGCACTCCGCTCTCCGCCGCCCGCCCCGTTTTCGAGGGCGCCAAGGCCGACGTCAGCGCGGTGGCCTACACGACGGTCGAACCCGGCTTCCGCCGCGACTTCGCCCGCCGGGCGATCACGTTCTACACCGCCGAGCACTTCCTCCGCACCGGTGACACTTTCACGAAACTCGATCTGCCCATCGATGCCCGCCAGGGCACCTACCGGGAGTACCTCATGGTCACCCTGCGCTCCGACTGGAAGACGGGCGGCAAGGTCTTTGCCGCCGGAGCGCTGCTGGCGCTGCCCTGGGAACGCTTCCTGGCCGGCGGACGCGACTTCGCCGTGCTCTACGCGCCCGGTCCCCGCAAATCGCTCGCGGGCTGGGACGCGACCCGCCACCACCTGCTGGTCAACGAACTCGATCACGTGCGCAACCGGCTCTACGTGCTCACGCCCGGCCCCGACGGCAAGTGGAGCCGCGCACCGCTGCCCGCCCCGGAATTCGGCAGCCTGTCGGCCTCGGCGGTGGACGACGAGACGGATGACTTCTGGCTGCACGTCGACGACTTCCTGACCCCGCCCAGCCTGTACCTGGGTGCCGTCGGCCGGCCCGGGCGCGAGCTGTTGAAGCAATTGCCGGCCTTCTTCCGCACCGACGGTCTCGAGGTCTCCCAGCACGAGGCGACCTCGCCCGACGGCACGCCGGTGCCGTATTTCCAAGTGGCGCGGCGGGGCCTCAAACTCGACGGGACCCATCCCACCTTGCTGTACGGCTACGGTGGTTTCCAGGTTTCCCAGACAGCGGGTTATCGCGCGACGACTGGCAGCGCCTGGCTGGAGCGCGGCGGGGTCTTCGTGCTCGCCAACATCCGCGGCGGCGGCGAGTTCGGCCCGGCCTGGCACCAGGCAGCCCTGAAGGAAAAACGCCAGCGCGCCTACGATGATTTCATCACCGTGGGGGAGGACCTGATACAGCGGAAAGTGACGTCGCCCCCGCACCTGGGCATCCAGGGCGGGAGCAACGGCGGCCTGCTGGTGGGCGCGGTGTTTGTGCAGCGCCCGGACTTGTTCGGCGCGGTCGTCTGCCAGGTGCCGCTGCTCGACATGCGGCGCTACAACCAGCTGCTCGCCGGAGCGAGTTGGATGGCCGAATACGGCAATCCCGACGTGCCCGCGGAGTGGGATTATATCCGCCGCTATTCGCCCTACCAGAACGTGAAGGCCGGGGTGAAATACCCCCGCGTGCTCTTCATGACCTCGACCCGCGACGATCGGGTGCACCCGGGCCACGCCCGCAAGATGGTCGCCCGCATGCTCGAGCAGCAGCACGACGTGCTGTATTACGAAAACATCGAGGGCGGGCACGGCGGCGCCGCCAACAACCGGCAGGCCGCGACCATGAACGCCCTCGCCTACACGTTTCTGCTCCAGCAGCTCCGCTAAGGTTTTCGCCCGACGAAAGCCCCCACCCTCACCACACCAGCAGGCCGCCCGCAAACGTCAGCCCGGCGCCGACGCTGCAAAAGATAATCTTGTCGCCCTCGAGGAAGATCCCCTCCTCCGCCGCCCAGCCCAGCGCCATCGAGACGCTCGCCGCGCTGGTGTTGCCGTACTTGGAGATCGTGACGACAAACTTGTCGTAGGGAATGCCCACCCGCTTGCTCACGGCGGTGAGGATGCGCGCGTTGGCCTGGTGCGGCACCACCCAGGCGATGTCTTCGGCCTTCAGGTTTTCCCGCACCAGGGTCTGCTGAATCTGATCCGCGAAGCCCACCACGGCGTGCTTGAACACCGAGGTACCGTTCATCTGCAGGTAAAAATGGCCCATGTCGCCGCCGCCGGCGTCCGGCCAGGGCATCGTCGCCCCTCCGCCCGGCCGCTGAATCGACTCGAATTGGTCCGCGTCGCCCCCGAGGCCCATGCGGTGCAACCGGTGACCGCCGCCTCCCGGGGTCAGGATCGCGGCGCCGGCGCCGTCGCCAAAGAGGAAGGCGGTCTCATGGTCCTGCGGATTGGTGATGCGCGACAACAACTCGGCCGTGACGACGATCACGTTCTTCGCCGTGCCCGTGAGGATGAAGGACCGGCCCACCTCGAGGGCATACAACCAGCCGGAGCAGGCCGCATTGAGATCGAACGCCAGCGCCCGCGGAATGCCCAGCCGCCGGGCGAGCGCACTCGCCGCCGAGGGCACCGGCTGGTCAGGGATGATCGTGGCCATGATGACCGCGTCGATCTGACCCACCGCCATCCCGGCCTGCGCCAGCGCATGCTGCACCGCGACGACCGCCAGATCGGTGGCGGTTTCGTCGTCCGAGGCATGGCGCCGCTCCTTGATTCCCGTCAGGCGCACCATCTCATCCTCGGTGCGATGCGGAAAGGCCTTCAGAATTTCACTATTGGGGCGAATCGTTGCCGGGGCCGCGTGGCCCACCCCTGCAATGCAGACCGTCTCGGTGTTGATGCTCAATCGAGGGGATGAAAGGGGTGCCCGGCCGAACGTCGACTCAAGACTTCCGCGCCGCCAGGTACCGCGTGACATCGTCACCCGAGACCCGCCCGCCCGGTCCGGTCGCCTCGATACCCGTGAGGGTCGTCGAGTCGAGACCCGCCTCCTGGGCCAGCTTGGTCGCCCGCGGCGTCCACACCAGCGCGGCCGCCTTGGGGGCGGTGGACGCCACCGCTGCGGCGCCTGGATCCGCCTTGGCAATCAGGTGCCGGAGGGATTCATCGGCGGTCTCGATGCGGAGGAAGGGAGCTCCGGAGGGTTTGACGTCGCCGCCGGCCGCGAACACGGCGCGCACGGTGCCGTCGCAGGGCGATTCGAAGTCGAAGACCGACTTGTCACTTTCCAATTCGGCCAGTTTCTGGCCCTTCTTGACCACTTCGCCCGGCTGTACCTTGAGCGCAATGACGGTGAGTTCGTTCACCGTGGCGCCCATGGCGGGCATCGTAACATCGATAAGAAAGTTTTCCATCCGAAGGTTTTGTTGGGCGCAGTGTGTGTCGCCCAGCGCCACCGTCAAGTAGCCGTCGCGGGGGGTCTCAGCACCAGCGCGGGTCAGAACGGGTGGAACTGGCCCGGGGAAGGGCGTCTGCCCGCTGGCGGTGATGCCTCTGGGAGTAGCGCCGCGTCTCTGACCGGCGGACGCCAGTCGAAGCCTGGAGCTACGGGGAGGACCAAGCTCAATTCCACCGTCATCCTGGAGATTCGCCCGACCCGGGGAGAGGCGGTTGCCCAAGCATCCTCGGCGGTTGGAAAAACGCCACTCCATCGAATTCCCGCTCACGCTCAAATACTGAGGTGCGTCCCGCCTACGGCAGCTCCTCGATCGCGAGGTTGCGAAAGGCGACCTCCGCCTTGCAGTTGCCGTGGATTTGCAGCGCGATCAGGCCGTCGCCCGCGATGGCCGCGTCCGATTCCGTGTAGCTGACGGTCCGTTCGCCGTTGAGGGTCAATTCCACCCGCGGACCCTCGCAACGAATCTCGTAGCGGTTCCAGTCTCCCGGCCGCTCCAGCCGCTTGATTTGATTCTCTGGCGCGTGCAGGAGGAATTTTTTGCGCCGCGTCTCGTCGTAGAGGCTGCCCGAATGCCCCGCCCCGATGTCGGCCTGGTAGCCGCTCATCTCATTGGGAGGCTGCTTGACCCGCACACTGCGAAACTGCACCCCGCTGTTCACGAAACCCTCGGTGCCGACGAGCTTGTACTCGAGGCGCAGCACAAAATTCTTGTAACGCTTGGGGGCCGCAAGGAACTCGTTGCGCGGGTTGCCGAGCAGCGATCCGCCCACGATCTCGCCGTCGCGCACCCGCCAGACCCCGGGGTCGCCCTCCCAATTGCCGAGGTCCTCGCCGTTGAAGAGCTGGCCCGCCGCCAACGGGATCCGCGCCGCGCCGCCTTTCCCTGCCTTGCCCTTGGGCGCGGGCCGGCCCCCACCCTTGGCCAGGCGCGCCGCCTGGCGCCGCACCTCCTCGTCCTTTTCCGTCGCGGCGATGCGCTCGAGCACGCCCTTGATTTCCCCGGCATTCTTCGCGTTCACCAGCGCCGGCGCCACCTGCACGACCGCCAGCGCCGCCTCGGACCTCACGTCGGGATCGTCGAGGTAGGGCCGCAGCATCCCCACCGCCTCCGGGCGTTTCAGGCTGCCGAGCCCGGAGACCATCATCATCTTTTCCGCTTTGCTGCGCACCGCGCGGTTCGCCTCCCCAAAGGCCTCGAGCACGTTGAGCGGCGAGCGCTCCTTCCCTGCGGCGACATTCGTCATCATACGAATCGCACCGCGCAGGGCGACCTCGCGCTGCGCCGGCGTGGCATCCTTCCCGTTCGCCACCGCGAGCAGGCTCGTCGTCGGCGTCGCATCGGGCCAGTCCGCCAGGCAGCCGAGCGCCGCCGCCTGCACGACCTCGGCCGGATCCGCCAAGGCCGCGCGCACGGCCTGAAACACGTCGTGATTACCTCCCATCGTGCGCATGATGGCGCCGAGCGGGCGCAGCAGCGCGGCCTTCGTCGCGGGATCGGTCGCGGCGCGGAAGGCCTGCAACACGGCCTCCGACCGCCGGCCCGGTTCAAGCACCTTCATCGCCGTCGTCACGATCGCCCGGTCGGCCAGGGTCTTCGCCGCGTCATCGCTCACCGCGGTGGCCAGCGCGATCAGCCGGGGCAGATCCGCCGGGCTCGCCACCAGGCCCAGCGCGCGCCACGCCGCCTTTGCCACGTCAAGGTCCGCCGCCGCGGCAAGCTTCATCAATTCATCCGTGGCCCCCTCCGCCTTGCGCTCCCCCAGCACGCCAATCAAGCGCACCTTGGTTTCGCTGCCGGCCGCGGCCAGCGCCCGCATTATGGCGGCGTCCGTGTTGGGTAAGGCCAGGCGCGCCAGGCTCGAGCGGGCCGCGACCACCACCGCCGGGTCCGTCATCGCGTCCACCGCCTCCAGCAGGAGGGGCAGGCTCGAGGAGCGGCCGATCGACCCCAGGGCCTGCAGCGCCTCCACCCGCACCTCTGGCGCACCCGACTTGGCCCGCGCCTCCACCGCCGCCAGCGCCCCGGTTTCGCCCCGATCCACCAGCACCGCGATTACGGCGGCTTGCAGCGGCGGCGACAGCCGATCGAGCTCGGCCACCAGCACGGGCGTAACCTTGGCGTCGCGCAGGTCGCGTGCGGTGCGCAACGCCAGGTCGCGCCGGTCCGGATCAGCGGAGCGCAACTGTTCGAGGAGGAGCGCCAGCCCGTCGGCGCCGCCGGTCAGCATGGCACCGCGCGTGGCGGTCATTTGCCACGGCCCCGGCACCTCGGCCCGCCGCACCTGCTCGTAAAGTTCCCGCGCCGCCGTCACCTGGCCGCCGGCGGCCAACTGGTCCGCCGCCAGCATGCAGCCTTCAGCCGCCGCCGCGCGCCGCGGGGCGGATCCTCCGGTGAGCGCCGCCGTCAGGATTTGCCTCGCTTCCGGCGAACCGATGCGGCCCAGGGCCACGAGCGCGGCCGGAGCCGCGCTCCCGCTCGCCTCCATCGCGAGCCGTCCCAGCGGCGCGACCGCCCGGACATCGCGGCGCATGCCGAGGGAGTTCACCACTCCGATCAGCGCCCGGCCCTGCAGAGTTCCGAGCGCGGCGCGCAGCGCATCCGCGGCCGCGGGATCCGGCATCTGTTCCAGAACATCGCGGGCGTACTGGCCGAGCCGCTCATCCGCCAGCAGGGCGGCCACGACCGGGACCGCCTCGGGGGTCCCGACCAGGGCGAGTTGCTGGAGGGTGCGAGCCCGTTCCGCGAGATCGGCGCCGGATTGCACCACGCGCACGAGTTGGCGCGTTTTCGCCGCGTCGGCGCCGGCCGCGACCGCGAGGACCGGCCACCCAGTCGCCACGATCCACGCAAGGAGTGTGAGAGGTTTCATATTGGTGAAAAAATTCGTTTCAGATCATCTCCGCCGGCCTCCGCCGACCAAACTTGGGCCTTACCGTACCGGTTCCCGAAAAGTCCCTCGGTCTGACCGCGCGGTGCGGTCAGACGTGCCACGGTTCGCGCATCGCCCGCGCCCGCATCCGGTTGGCCTCTTCGTCGCCGATGAACGCTTCCTTCACCGGGTCGAAGCGGAGCTTGCGCCCCAGCATCCAGGCCGTCGCCGCCGCGTGACACGAGATGTGGGAGTGCCGCATCACGTTGTAGTTCGCCGCCGGCAGCCCGCGCGATTTCACGCAGTCGAGAAACTCGCGCGTGTGCTGCGCCGGATCGGTGCCGCGCATGGTGAAGGCCCGCCACTCGCTGCGCAGCGAGGCCGGGTGCATCTCGACGGACCCGTTGTCCCCCGTCTCCACCCAGCCTTCGTCGCCTTCAAATCGCACCGGGCACGTCCCCGTCGAGCCAACCGCAAAGTTGGCCGCGGTCGGCGCCATCGTCGGCTGCCCGATCCAGCCCTGCGGTCGCAGGACCAGTTTCACGCCATTGGCATAACGCGCGTAGATGGTGCCGCCGTCGGGTTCGTACTCCACCGGCATCGTGTCATCGGCCTGGTTGGCCCACTGGCAGATGTCGACGGTGTGCGCGCCCCAGTCGAGCAGCTTGGCGCCGGAGTCGAAGTCGTAGTAGCCCCGCCAGCGCCGATCGACCACGTAGGAGCGGTTGAAGGGCCGCCAGGGGCACGGGCCCAGCCACATGTCCCAATCGAGCACCTCCTTCGCCGGCTCTGGTTCCGCCGGCAGCCAGCCATAGTTGCACTCGAGCTTGTAGATCGAGGCATGCATCGTGTGCAGGCGACCCAGTTTGCCGCTGCGTACCAGGTGCACGGCAAACTGGAAATTCGGCACGTTGCGCCGCTGCGTCCCGGCCTGGAAGACCCGCCCCGTCCGCCGCATGGTGTCGGCCACCGCCTGGCACAGCCCAATCGTGATCCCGCAGGGTTTCTCACTGTAGACATCCTTGCCCGCCTTGGCCGCGAGGATCGAACCCAGCGCGTGCCAGCGATCCCCCGTGGCAATGAGCACGGCGTCGATATCGGGCCGCGCCAGCACTTCCCGGAAATCCCGATACGTCACACAGTCCTGGTTGCCGTAGTGCTCGTCGGCCATCGCCTTCACCGCTTCGCGCATCGTCGCTTGGATGTCGCACGTCGCGACATACTGGACGTCCTTCTCCGCGATCATGGACGTGAGCACCATCCGACCCCGCGGGCCGATGCCGATGCCCCCGAGCGCGATGCGGTTGCTCGGCGCCACGCCACCGCCACGACCGAGCACGTGCGCCGGCACGATCATCGGCGCCACGGCGGTCGCTCCCGCCACCACCGATTGTTTCAGGAAGCTGCGCCGGGTGCGCGCTGGGCCAGGGGGTTGTTTCGCATGCATGGAACGGTTCTCCACTGAGGGTTCGTGATCAGGAAGCCACCAGCCTCCGGCGGGCTCAACCTAATATGACCGTTCTCGCCCCAGGGCAGGGTTGGCGGTGACTTCCCTGTGGGCGCGGTGCCCTCACCGCGCGGCCCGGCGACATCTCGCGGGGTGTGGGCACCCCGCCTACAACCGCCAACTCGGAGATGCGCCCCGCTCCGCGTCCCGCTGCATCCGTCCTTGTCGCCCCGGTCCACGGCCACCAGTCTCGCCGCAGGATGAATTCTCAGTGCGCGCCGGGCCGGGCAGGCTCGCGATGGTCGCAACCGCCGGACATGTGGATCCCGGCGGGCGAGGCCGCGGCGGCGCTCGCCCGGGGCGCCCACGCGCGGGCATGAACGCCACCGCACCTCAGCACGTTCTCGTCACGGGAGCCACCGGCTACATCGGCGGGCGCCTTGTCCCGCGCCTGATCGCCCAGGGTCACCGCGTGCGCTGTGTGGTCCGCAATCCGAGTCGCCTCGCCGGCCATCCCTGGCCCGAGGTGGAAATCGTGCCCGGCAACCTCAGTGATCCGGCCGCGGTCCGCCGGGCGCTCGCGGGCATCGAGGTCGCGTATTACCTCGTCCATTCCATGGCCGCCGGCCACGCCTTCTGGGAGCGCGATCGCGCCATGGCGCAGACGTTCGGCGAAGCGGCGAAACAGGCCGGCGTGCGGCGCATCATTTATCTCGGCGGCCTCGGCGACCAGAAACTGGTGCAGAGCCGGCATCTGCTCTCCCGCCAGGAGGTCGGAATCTGCCTCGCGGCGGGCGGCGTGCCGGTGGTCGAATTCCGCGCCGCGGTGATTGTGGGCTCGGGCAGCGCCAGCTTTGAAATCATCCGGCACATCACCGAGCGCCTGCCGGTGATGATCACGCCCACTTGGATGAACACCCGCTGCCAGCCGATCGGGATCAGGTCCGTCCTGGCGTACCTCATCGAGGCGATCGATCACCCCGACGCCAGCGGCATCTACGAGATCGGCGGGCAGGACATCCTCACCTATCGCGAGATGATGCTGCGCTACGCGCGTATCCGCGGACTGCGCCGGCTCATTCTCCCGATGCCGGTGCCCCTGCCCCAACTCAGCAGCCTCTGGGTCGACCTGCTCACCCCCATCCCGTCCAGCATTGCCCACTCGTTGGTGGAAAGCCTGCGCTTCGAAGTGGTCGTGCGCAACGATCGCGCCCGGGGCACCTTCAGCGTGCGCCCGACTGGTTACGACGAGGCCGTGCGCCGGGCCTTGGCGCGGCTCGCCGCCGACAACGTCGAGACCACGTGGGCCTCGAGCCTGTCGAGTCTGGCGCAGGATCGTCCCGAAGATGACGCATTGCGCTCCTTCGAGGGCATGCTGCTCGACAGCCGGCGCCGGCGCGTGCGGGCCGCACCGGAGAAGGTCTTCACGGCCATCAGTTCACTCGGCGGTGACGAAGGCTGGCCGGCCGGCAACTTCCTGTGGCAATTGCGCGGCGTGATGGACCGCATGGTGGGCGGCACGGGGATGCGGCGCGGCCGCCGCCGGCCCCGGGAATTGCTGGTCGGCGATCCCGTCGACTTCTGGCGGGTGGAGGCCCTCTCCCCTCCGCACCTGCTCCGCCTGCGCGCCGAGATGAAATTGCCGGGCCGGGCGTGGCTGCAGTTCGAAATCCAACCCGACGACGAAGGCTCGCGGGTGGAGCAAACCGCCTTTTTCGAGCCCCACGGGCTGTCCGGCTTCCTCTATTGGTATGCGGCCCTGCCTTTCCACCGCTTTGTCTTTCCCGGATTGATCGACGCCATCCGGCGCCAAGCCGAGCAGGCCGAACCGCCGTCGTCCGCCCCGCGCAGCGAATGAGATCCGGCGCCGCGCGGCGAAGGCGGTCGATCCTACGCGATCTGCCTGTTACTTGTTAACCTATTCTGAGTCCTGCCGTCTCGGCCGAGGTCGCTAACAAGTAACCGGCAGACCCCTCGCTCCATCCGCCTTCCTCGGCTTGTCCTCGGGTTGAACTCCTGTGCCTATCCGGAGCCCTGGGATCCAAGCTGGGGCACAGGAGTCGGGCCGAGGACGATCCGAGGGCACGAGCGGGGCTCAGGCCGTTCGATGTTCGGGGTCCGGCGACGTTCGCGAATGCGGGTTGCAGGTTTCGCCCTGACCCCGAGCTCCAGCCTCCATTTTTTCCAAGCCAGCCGCCGCGACCCGGCGGCATGCTTTGCGATCGCTTCAAATTGTCGGCTCCTTTTGAAAAGGTGATTTTTCCAAGTGCCCATTACCGATTCCGGGATGAAATCCCGGAATCGGTCGCAAACGGATTCACCACCCTCACTCCGGCTTTCGCAAAATCCCGGGCGTTGCGGGTCGCGACCGTGAGGCCGTGAACCAAGGCGGTCGCAGCGATCATGCTGTCTTTGATTGGCATCGCATCCCCGGTTGCGCGAAGAGCGGCGAGGAGTTTGGCCCAGCGCAGGCCCGTGGCGGTCTCCCACGGCAGGCAGTGAATCTTGCCGATGCCTTCGGCAAACCAGCGCTCCAACCGCTGCCGTTTCCTGCCTTTTGGCAGAAGCAGGATGCCGAACTGAATTTCGCCGAGAATAATTGGATCGACCACGACTTCGCCTTCGTTGCGCCGTAGCCAGGCGAGCACCTTGGCGTCTGGCGCCGGCTTGGTCGCCGCGCTGAGAACGTTGGCGTCGACCAAATAGGTCACAACGTGTCGGTGGACTCTGACTCAACCGGAACAAAGAAACCCTTTTCCGGGCAGGCGAGAAGCCAATCGACGAGCCCTTCGTTCGGTGGTGGCGTGTGGCGCACGAGCCGGTATTCGCCGCGGTCGAGGCGCTCGATCTCAAATTCCTGCCCGGGTTCGATCCCATCCTGCCGGCGAATTTCAGCGGGAAGCACCAACTGGCCCTTGCTTGAGATGCAGGTTGTCATGCGGCGTAAGATGCCGGCTTACCTCAGGGCGTCAAATCTGTACTCGGTCCGCCGTTCGACCGATCAGCGCGTTGCGGTCGATCCCACGGGGTCTGCCTGGAATGGCGCTAAGATAAGCCCCGAGGGAAGACGGCGCGCCGGGATCATCGCAGTCGCCGGGAAGCGGATACGCGCATGAGGCGGCGGGGGCGGGTGAGAAACTGGTAGTTTTTCGGTCGTCGTTTGCGCGCACGGGGT
>JBBRWR010000122.1:0-23606 GCA_038249085.1 Opitutales bacterium | reverse complement strand
CCGGCCCACAGGTTCGCCGCCGGTTGCTCCCCACCCCGCCTCGCGGCGACGCAGTTACCTTTGGCTTCCGCTGCCCATACCAACAGCGGGATTCGACTTTCACGTTCTGATTTCATACATGTGATAACGCACTAGGAGCGGCTTTACGCCGCGATTTTCGCGATCCATCGCGGCCCAAAGCCGCTCCTACCCCCAAAAAAACGCACGAACGGAAGACCTGGAGCATTCTTCCCCGCCGGATAACGGAGAAGTCGAACTTCGCGGCCGCTTCGACGTTGTCATCGAATCACCGAAACGACGTGAGTCGTTGCATGGCGGCGCAGCGGGTTCAGGCCGGGCCGCGATTGAGGAGGGCGTCGAGTTGAGCGGCGCATTGGCCCCAACCCGTGTGAAAACCCATCTGCTCGTGCGCCTCGCGATCGACCACCGTCCAGTGCCGGACGCGCGCGGTGTACCGGGTCTTGCCGTCACCCGCGTCCTCGAAGGTGAGCACCGCCGTCATGAACGGTTTTTCCGCCGGCTCCCACGCCGTCGTGTACGCATCGGTGAACACCAGTCTCTCGTTGGGGACGACCTCGAGATACACGCCCCGGTTGGGAAACTCGTTTCCCTCCGGACTGCGCATGACGATCAGGCTGGCCCCGCCCGGGCGAACATCGAGCTGGGCCGCCGACGTCGACCAGGGCTGCGGCGCGAACCATTGTTTAAGGATCTCCGGGTCGGTCCAGGCCTGGTAGACCTTTTCCCGCGGCGCGTTGAGGATGCGCGTCAGCATCAATTCACGGTCCGACGCAGCCGGACCGCCGGGGTTTTCATTGGCGGTGGGATTTGAACTCATAGGCGGGCGCTCCGAATAATACCGGTCAACCCGGCGTGACCCGCGCGCTGAGCATCGACGCGTACGCCTTCCGGTACTGCCAGGCCAGATACAACTCCAGCGCCAGGAAGATGCCGGCCATGACCAGTCCCGTCGGCTCGAGCACCGCGTGAAAGGCAATGCTGTTGACGATGAAGGGAGCAAACAGGCACAGGGCCAGCGGAACAAACCGGTTGGCCAGGAGCAGCAGTCCGACGATCAACTGCGTGGTACCGATCAAGGGCATCATGTAGCCGGTGGCAACGAGCGCACCCGTGAACGCAGCCGCCCCGGCTGGCAGTGGGCTGGGCGGGGGTGGGATGAAGTTCAGGAAGGCGTTGAGCCCGAAGACGGCCATCGGCAGTCCCATCAGGATTCGCGCCACGGCGGGAATATGGCGGGTGAAGGACTTGGGGGCGGGCACCGGCCTTTTGGCCGCGACGGGGGTGGGATCAATATTCATGGGCTGGGGTTCCGGAGAAATAGGACGGCGGGCTTCGACCGACGAGCCTTTTTCCGCCGCTGCAGAAAAGTCCGGATCCTTCGCTCGGTCACGATCGGCCGGCCGCGATTGACATCATCATGATACCAATCGCCTCTCCGTTCTAAATTTTTGGTAGGGCGCGGACTCCGCTCCGCGCCGAGGTCACCGACCGAATTTCATCACGACCCTGCGGCGGCGAAGGGACTCGCCGCCCTACCCATGCGTCGCCGATCGAAAGTCCCAAGGCCAGGAACATCCGCCTGGTCGACGGCGATCACGAGATCGACTGCAAGATCGACGGCACGTCCCTGGCGCTCAAGGCCTGCTTCGTCAAGAAAGCCTGACGCGCGGGCCGGCCTTTACGCCCCATCGTCACCCGCTCATTTCGCCGCCGTCCCGTCGAGGGCGCCGGTCAGTGCCCCCAAACTGAATACAAGGTAGAGATCGTGCGGAGACTTGTCCTGCCGCTCCTTCGCGCGGGCGAGCCGCTCCCGCACCAGCGGCAAGACGGGGCGCGCCCGTTCGCCGGCATACTGCAGGGAACGGGCCGCGTGCAGGGCGAGATTCAAGTCCTCGGAGCCGAGAGCCGCGCTCAGGACCTTCAACGCGCCCGGATTCGGCCCGACCCCCCATAACGCCGCCGCCGCCTCGATTCGCACCGACGGCGCTCGGTCGCGCAACGCGCGTTCGAGTTCCGCCGCCGCAGCCCGGGCCCCCGCTGGGTTGGCCACGAGTCCGACCGCGGCCCAGTAGCGCACCGCCGCGTCGGAGTCCCGCAGCGCCGCCCGCTGCAGGGAGAGCGCGGCGGGATCCCCGACCCACTCGGCCGCCCCGAGCACCCGCTCGAACGGGTAGGCCCCCGGGGTCCGCGCCATGTCGTAGGGCGCCCGCTCTCCGGCGCGGGCGAAGGTCTGTTCCTCGGGGAGGAAGGCGGCATCGCGAATCTCGACCAACCAGTCGCGCAGGGCCCCCCGCAGCCGGTTGAGCGTCGCCGCCTGGGTCGCATCGGAGGCGAGATTCCTGAGTTGATCCGGATCGGCCAGCGTATCGTAGAGTTCCTCCCGCGCCCGCGTCGGCGCGAGCCAGGAGGTCGGGCCCGTGCCGAGTTTGCCCGCCCGCGCGAGCGCCACCAATTCGCGGCGAAACGGGCTCAGATCGGAATAGCCCTCCGGTGGCGCCCACGACAGGTGCGGCCGATAGTTGCGGATGTAGAGCCAGCGCTCATCCCGCACGCTGCGCGCCGTGTCGTAAACCTCGTCGACGCGATCGCGCGTGCCGTAGACGTAACGCCGCGGCGCTCCGGCGGCGGCTCCGAGAAAAGCCGTGCCCTGGAAATGCGACGGGATCGGCCGGCCCGCGAGGCTGAGCAGGGTCGGCGCAAAATCCACAAACGTCACCAGCCGATCCACCATCGCACCGGGTGCGGCGGGCGCGAGATGCGCCCATTTCTTGGGAAAACGCACCATGAGCGGCACCCGCATCCCCGAGTCGTAGAGCAGACGCTTGCCCCGCGGCATGCCGGTGCCGTGATCGGGATAACAAAACACGATCGTATCCTCCGCCAGGCCGTCCGCGTCGAGTTGCCGCAGGATGTCGCCGACCTTCCGATCCATCACCGTGATGCAGTCGTAAAGCCGCGCCATCGCCTTCCGCGTCGCAGGCAGGTCGGGATAAAAAGGCGGCACCGGCACCCTGGCCGGATCGGCGCGCTCGCCGGCGGCCAGCTGGCTGCCAATCTCGGCCTCGAACTGGGACTCGGGCCACACGCTCAGGCGCGACTGGTGCGTCTCCATGAGATTGAACACGGCCATGAACGGCTGTCCTGGCGCCCGCTGCCGCCAATGCGCCGTCGTGCTGCTGCGGTCCCACCACCGGCGCACCACCGCCGGTTCATCGCGCAGGTTGTAGTCGGTCTTGACGTTGTTCGTCGTGAAATAGCCGCCCTGCCGCAGATAGACCGGATAACCCTCGAAGCCCGCCGGCAGCGTCATTTCGCAGCGCAGATGGGGATTGCCGAGTGAATTGGCCCAGACCCCGGTCACCAACGTCACGCGGGAGGGCGCACACACCGGGGCCGCGGCAAACGCCCGGGAATACCGCACCGCCTGCCGGGCAAACGCGTCGAGGTTCGGGGTGCGGGCAAACGTGTCCCCAAAACACCCCAACTGGGGGCTGAGATCTTCGATGGTGATCCAGAGGAGGTTGGGATGCTCCGCCGCCCCACGCGCCACCCCCGCCCCGAGAAGTACGCCCAGCCAGCCGACAAGGACACGCGTTTTCATTGAACCCATTCGCTGCGCCGACTTCGGGTGGCAGGCAATCCCGAACTCGGGCAAAGGCGTTTTCACTTCGCGCAACGTTGCGCCCCGGCCGGGCGGTGCCAAGGTCCCGTTTCCGCCGATTGAAAATCAAGAAACCACTGCTCACCGGGGTACGCACCGTCGCCTTGTTCGAGGCGGCCAAGGGAGGGATCGTGCTCGTCGCCGGTTGCGGTCTGCTCGCGCTCGTCAACCGCGACGCCCAACAATCCGCCGAACATGTCGTGCGGTTCCTGCACCTCAATCCCGCCAGTCATTATCCCCGGATCTTCATCGAGGTGGCGTCCCAAGTGACCAACCAGCGGCTCTGGTGGCTCGCCGCAGCGGCGGCGGCCTATACCGTCGTCCGCGGGGTGGAGGCCTATGGCTTGTGGCACGAGCGCCGCTGGGCGGAGTGGTTCGCCCTCGTGGCCGGCGCGCTCTACATCCCGATTGAGGTTTACGAAATCGTGCACCACGTGACGTGGTTCAAGCTCGCCGTCTTCGCGGGCAACGTGGCGATCGTCGCCTACATGTCCTATGCCCTCCGCCACGGCGAGGACCAGGATCGCGAGCTGCGGGATTCCGACGCGTAACCCATCGTCCGCCTCCCCGGCCGGGAACCGCGCCCGATCCGGCGGAACCCCACCCGTTGCTTGCCCGCCGCAGGAACCCGATCACATTGGTTGCGTCATGTCGCCCCAATCCAACGCCGGCTACACTCTCCTCGCGGTCAAGATCCTGCTCGCCCTCGCGACCGGGCTCTTCATCGCCACTCTGTTATGAACGGGTTCCGGTATGCCCGGGATCCCCTGTGCCTGAGCGCCTGCCTCGCCTATGCCGCGAACCGCTGGCTGGTGCCGTCCGCCCTGAAAGGGGTTTTCCTGCACGGCTACTTCGCCGATCTGCTCCTCATTCCCGCCGCGCTGCCACTCCTCCTCTGGGTCCATCAGCAACTCGGCCTGCGTCCGGCTGAACTGCGGCCCCGCTGGTCGGAAATCTGGCTCCATGTCGCCGTGTGGTCCGTGGCGGCGGAAGGGATCGTTCCGCACTTTGTCGCCCGGGCCACGGGCGATCCCTGGGACGTGGCCGCCTACGCCGGCGGCGCCCTGCTGTCCGGCCTCGTCTGGCAGCTCGGATGAACTTCGACCGGTTGGCGCCCCACTACGACTGGCTGGAGGCGCTCACCGCGGGCCGGAGTCTGCAGCGGGTGCGCACCGCCTGGCTGCCCGAATTGCGCGATCGGTCGCGCATTCTCAGCGCCGGCGAGGGCCATGGCCGCTTCGCGGCCGCCTGCGCCACCTCCTTTCCGGCGGCCGAGCTCACGTGCGTCGAGGCCAGCGCCCCCATGATCCGCCGCGCCCAACGCCGCCTGCGCGGCCTGCCTGCCCGCGTGCGCTGGCACGAGGGCGACCTGCTCTCGTGGTCGCCCGACGGCACCTACGACGCCGTGGTCACGTGTTTCTTCCTCGACTGCTTTCCGCCCACGTCGCTCGCCCAGGTCGTGAAAAAACTCGCCGGCTGCGCCCGTGAGGATGCGGTCTGGCTCGTCGCGGATTTCGCCTTGCCGGAGCGCGGCCCGGCCCGGTGGCGGGCCCGCGCGATCCACGCCGTCATGTATGAATTTTTCCATCGCGCGGTGGCGTTGCCCGCCCGGCGGCTTGTCCCCCCCGACGATCTCCTGCGCGCCCACGGTTTCCGCCTCGACCATCGCCGCGAATTCGACTGGGGCCTCCTGCGCGCCGATCTCTGGCGGCGGGGTTGCAACGACTCCAGCAAACGCAGTTTGAAGCGGAGGAAAGACGGCAAGTGCGACCTTGAGACCGCGGTCCCGGCGCTTATCGTGCCACCATGAACCGCATTCGCTGGCAGCTCGCGGGATTGACTCTCGCCGGGACGGGCCTCCTGGCCCAGGCCCCCACGGTCCCCGGCGCCCAAACGGTGATCAACGACCCCGCCTGGAGCAGCAGCGCCACCGCGCTCGATCTCTCCCGGACGCGCGCCGCTGGGCCCTCGGCCCGCCTGACCAACGTCTCGATTCGCGCCCGGGCCGGGGCCGAAGCCGATACGCTCATCGCCGGCGCCGGCATCCGCGGGGCTGGAACCTTGCCCGTGCTCGTGCGCGCGATCGGCCCGGGTCTGGGCCAATTCGGCTTGCCGGGCTACCTGAGCGATCCGCGCCTCGACGTCTATCGGGGCGAAACGCTGTCGGCGCGGACCAACACCACCGGGCCCGGCATCGCCGCCGCCTCGGCCTATGTGGGCGCGTTTCCGCCCCTGGAAAGAAGTGGTACCGCCGCCGGCGACACCGCGTTGGTCGGGCAGGCCACGGCGGGAAGCCTCACCGCGCATTGCAGTGCCGCCTCGGGCCTGCCCGGCGTCGCCCTGCTCGAATTTTACGACGTCACCCCGGTTCCGACCGAAGCCTCCCCGCGTTTTGTCAACCTCTCCTCCCGGGCGAACGTCGAAGGCGGCGACGGCCTCATCGTCGTCGGCTTTGTCGTCGCCGGGGCCGGCCACACGACGCTGCTGCTGCGCGGGGTGGGCCCCACGCTCGAGCAATTCGGGGTGGTCGACTTCCTGCGGGATCCCGTGATCGAATTGTATGCGGGTGCCACCGTCATCGCCGGCAACGACAATTGGCGCACCGGCACCGCCAGCGACCTCGCTCGCCTCGAGGAGGCCCGTCAGAGCGTAGGCGCCTTCGCGCTCTCCAGCCCGAGCGACGCCGCCCTGCTGGTCACCCTCCCGGCCGGATCCTATACGCTGCAGGTGCGCGGCGCGGCCAACGGGACCGGCATCGCGCTCGCCGAAATCCATGAAGTCGGCCACACCGATTTCGACGCGGCCGCCTCCACCAACGCGGTCGGGCTCGATCTGTTTCGCGAGCTCACCCAGTCGCAACCGGGCCAGAACTTCATCGTCTCGCCTTACTCCATCGAAAGCGCCCTCGCCCTCGCCTACGCCGGAGCCGACGGCGCCACCCGCGAGGAGATGGCCCGCGTGCTGCGGTTTCCCGCCGACGACGCCCCGCTGCAGGCGGGCTTTGCTGCCCTGCGCGGCGCCCTGGAGAAAGTCGCCGCGGATTCCCAGCGCATCGCCACCGCTCGCACGCAAAATGGCCTCGCCACCGACCCGATCGAGTGGAGCGCCGCCAACCGCCTTTTTGGCCAGCAGGGCTATCCGTTCCGCGACTCGTTCCTCACGCTGATGAGCGACGGTTTCGCGGCGCCGTTCGAAGCGCTGCTTTTCACCCCCGATCCCGAGCCGGCGCGCGTCCACATCAACACCTGGGTCGAGAACCAAACCCGGCGGCGCATCACCAACCTGCTCTCCCCGGGCGTACTGACGACGGACACGCGGCTGGTGCTCGTGAACGCGCTGTACCTCAAGGCGCCCTGGGATACTCCGTTTGAAAAGAACAGCACCCGACCGCAGCCGTTTCACCTGGCCACCGGAGCGAGCCGCGACGTCCCGACGATGGGGCGGACCGGGTCGATGGGGTATGCCGTCGAGGATGGATTCACCCTCGTCACCCTCGACTACCTTGGCAGCGGACTGCAGTGCGTCATCGCGCTGCCCGACGCCGGTCAGTCCATCGAGGCGGCGGCGGCGAGGATCACGCCCGCCCATTTTGCGCGCTGGGCGCAACTCGGAAACACCAGTCGCCGGCCTGTCTCCGTCTACCTCCCGAAGTTTCAGGTCAAGGGCGCGACCGTTCCCCTCGGCCAGGCACTCCGCGCCCTCGGGATGAAGAGCGCCTTCGACGAACCCGCCGGCAGCGCCAACTTTGACCGGATCGCCCCGCGCCGGCCCGACGACTACCTCGCCATCTCAAACGTCTATCATCAGACCTACGTGGCCCTCGATGAGGAGGGCACCGAAGCCGCCGCGGCGACCGCGGTCGTAGTGGTCAGTGTCACCGCCGTGCTTCCCCCACCCCCGGAGGTCCACGTCGATCGCCCCTTCCTCTTCGCCATCCAGCACCGGGCGAGCGGCGCGTGCCTGTTCCTCGGCCGGGTAATGGATCCGCCGTGACGAACGCCGGGCGGTCCCGCGCCATGGCTTTCCCTGCCACCTTCCACCGTCTCGCGACTGCGCTCGCCTTGTTCGCGTGGGGCGCCGCCACCGCGGCGCCCGCGGATGAATTCGACGTCCTGCGGCAGACGTGGGTCGGGATGCTCACGGGGGGCAGCGCCTACGATCCCACCGATCCCGTCTTTGCCGCCGCCGTCACCAGTGTCACCAACACGGCCAATGGCTACTGGTCGGCGCTGAACAAGACGGCGACCCGCCCCCACCTTTGGAGCGATGCCGCGAGCACCACCGTCTCCGCTGACCTCAACACCAACTACAGCCGCCTCCGCTCCCTGGCGCTGGCCTACGCCACCCACGGTTCCTCGCTCCAGGGCAATGCCACGCTGCGCGACGACATCCTCGCCGGCCTCGATTGGCTGTATGTCAACCGGTACAACGAGAACACCCGCATCTACGACAATTGGTGGCACTTCGAGATCGGCTCCCCCATGGCGCTCAACGACACCGTCGCGCTCATGTATCCCGACCTGAGCGCCACCCAGGTCGCGAACACCATGCGCACGGTGGAAAAATTCACCCCGTCCGCCACCACACCGGCCGCCGGCGGTTCCACGGGCACGTTTACCGGCGCCAACCGCATGTGGAAAATCCAGGTGATCGCCCTCCGCGGTGTCATCGTCAAGGACGCCGCCAAGCTCCGCGCCGCCCGCGATGCCTTCAGCAACCTCTTCCTCTACGTGACCAGCGGCGACGGCTTCTACCTCGACGGCTCGTTCATCCAGCACACCCGGCATCCCTACACCGGGGGCTATGGGGCCTCGCTCCTCAGCACCATTTCGCAGGTGCTCACGCTGCTCAACGGCCCCAATGCCGCGAGCCCCGCCGGTTCAACCTGGCAGGTCACCGACCCCAACCTCGCGCATGTCACCCGCTGGGTGTACGACGCGTACGAACCGCTCATCTACCGCGGCGCCATGATGGCGATGACGCAGGGGCGTGAAGCCTCGCGCAGCGGTTCCAGTGAGCACGGCACCGGTCACGGCGTCATGCAGAGCATCCTCCGCGTCTCGCAGTTCGCCGCCCCCGCCGACCGCGGGCGCCTGCGCTCGATGCTGAAGGCCTGGGCGGAAACCGACACCTCGCGCAGCTTCGTCGGCACCGCGCCGCTCGCCCTCAAGGCCGACGCGCGGCAACTCCTCACCGATCCCGCCGTGCCGGCGCGCGAGGAACTCACCGGCACCCATGTCTTCGCCAGCATGGATCGTGTGGTGCATCTGGGCGTCGGATACGGTCTGGGGCTGAGCCTGTCGTCGACGCGCATCTACACCTACGAAAGCATCAACGGCGAGAACCTCCACGGCTGGCACACCGGCGACGGCATGATGTATCTCTACAACGCGGATCTGACCCACTTCTCCGACAGCTTCTGGCCCACCGTGAATCCCCGCCGCCTGCCCGGCACGACCGTCGACGCCACCCAGACGCGCGCGAACAGCTCGGGCCAGAGCACCCGCCCCGCGCCCCAGTGGGTCGGCGGCGCCTCGCTCGGGAGTTGCGGCGTCGCGGGCATGCAACTCGACGGCTGGAGCAACACCCTCACCGCGAAAAAATCCTGGTTCATGTTCGACGACGAGATCGTCTGCCTGGGCAGCGGCATCACCAGCACCGACCAACGCCCGATTGAGACCACGGTCGAAAACCGCCTGCTCACCTCCAGCGGCAACAACGCCTTCACCGTTGACGGCGCGGCGCAACCGGCCGCCCCCGGCTGGGCGGCAACGCTGGGCGGCGTGCGCTGGGCCCATCTCGCCGGGCGTGTCGTCGGCGCGGATACGGGCTACTATTTTCCCTCGGCCACCACGGTGCAGGGCCGGCGCGAGGCGCGCACCGGGGCGTGGTCCGACATCAACACCGGCGGTTCCACCACCCCCGTCACCCGGAATTACCTCACGCTCTGGTTCGACCACGGGACCAACCCCGTCGCCGCCACCTACGCCTATGCGCTGCTCCCGGGTCGCACCGCCGCGCAGATGGCGGACTACGCCGCCCGGCCCCAATTCACGGTCCTCGAAAACTCGTCCGCCGTTCAGGCGGTGCGCGAATCGACCCTGGGGATTACCGCGGCGAATTTCTGGAACGATGCCCGCGCCACGGTGGGCGGCATCACCGTCGACCATCCGGCGTGCGTCCTGGTGCAGGACGACGGCCACTTCCTGGAGGTGGCCGTCAGCGACCCGACCCAGGCCAATCCCGGCGACCTCGCGGTGGAGTTGGCCATGACCGCGCGCACCCTGGTCAGCGCCGACCCCGGGATCACGGTCTCCCGCTTGGCGCCGGGCGTGATCCTCACCGTCCACGTTGGCGGCGCGCGCGGTAAGACCTTGCGCGCCCGCCTGGCCCTGCGGGCAGCCGGGCCCGGCGCGGCGCTCAGCAACCTCTCCACCCGGGCCTATCTCGGCGCGCCCGAAGAAGCCTTGATCGCCGGTTTCTACGTGGGCGGAGATCGCCCGAAGCAATTGCTGGTGCGGGCGGTCGGCCCGACCTTGTCGTCGTTCGGAGTCGCCGGGGCCCTCGCCAACCCCCGGCTCGCCATCGTCGACCGCGCGGGCGTGACCCTGGCCGAGAACGACGACTGGGGCGCCGCCGGAAACGCCACCGAACTCGCGACGATTTCCGCGGCGGTCGGCGCCTTCGCCCTGCCGGCCGGCAGCCGCGATGCGGCCGTGCTCGCCACCCTTCCGCCCGGCGCCTACTCCGCCGTCGTGCGCCCGACCGACCCGAAAGATTCCGGCATCGTTCTGGTTGAAGTCTACGACCCCACCCCGACGCCCGAGTCGCAGCTCCTCAACCTTTCGTCGCGGGTCTATTCCGGCAACGGCGCCCAGACCGCGATTGTCGGATTCGTCCTCGCGGGAGGCGGTCCCCGCCAGGTTCTCGTGCGCGCGTCCGGTCCGGCCCTGGCCGCCTTTGGGGTCACCGGTTCGCTCGCGGATCCCGAACTCCGCCTCGTGAATGGCGCGGGCGTGTTGATCGCGCGGAACGATAATTGGGGCGGCTCCGCCCTTGCCCCTGACCTCGCCGCCACCGCCGCGCGCGTCGGTGCGTTTGCCTTTGCCCCCGCCAGCAAGGACGCCGCCGCCCTGCCCTCCTTGAACCCCGGCAGCTACACCGCCTTGATCAACGGCGTGGGCAACACCCCGGGCACCGCCTTGATCGAGGTCTACGCGACGCCGTGATCGGCGGGGGGCGTATCTGCCGGTTGACGGTGATGCCTCTGGGCGTAGCGCCGCGTCTCTGACCGGCGGGCGCCAGTCGAAGACTGACGCTACGGGAAGGACCGGGCTCAACGCCACCGTCAACCTGGAGATGCGACCACCGGCGGATCGCCCTTTGATTTTCTCTCGTCAGGTTTTCCCCGGCTTTGCAGCCTTCCGCGATGCCCCCACCCCCCGTACCGACCTCCATTTCGCCGCGTCGCGATGGCGTGGTCGCGGGTGCCGCGGTGGCGATCGTGTCCCTGCTTGGACTGGCCTTCCTCTACCACTTTTCCCAACGCGCCCAGGTCGCCGCCGTGCAGAGCGAACTCCTGCAACTTGCCCGGGCCGCCGCCGCGCAGGTCGACGGTGATCTGCACCGCACGATCACGTCCCCGGCCCAGGACCACAGCCCGGAACACCTGCGCGCCGTGGCTCCGCTCGCCCGTTTCCACGCGGCCACCCGCGACCTCATCTACGTCTACACCGCCGTGCTCCGCGACGGCCACATTCACTTCATCCTCGATTCCGGGGTGCTGCGGCCCAACCCGTTTTCCCCGACGCCCGACCCCATCATGAAGGAGTACCCCGGCCGCGATCCGGACTTTCGGCGCGCCCTCGTCGAGCAGCGCGAAGCCGTCAACGCCACTCCCATCACCGAGACCGAGCGCACCTACATGAGCGCCTTCGCCCCCTTCCGCGACGCTGCGGGCCGCTTCGTCGGCGTCGTCGGCGTGGATCTCTGGGTCCACGATCTCATGGCGCGACTGGCCACCATCCGCCGCGCCGCGCTGGCCGGTGGAGTCGGCGTAATCCTGTTGTCGGGCCTCGTCGGTCTGGCCGTGTTCCGGCTCCGCCGGCAGGCCGCGACGGCCGAAGCGCGCACGGCGGCGGCGCTCGCCACCGCCGAATTGAGCGCCCGCGAGGCCGGGGCCGCCAACCGCGCCAAAAGCACCTTCCTCGCCACGATGAGTCATGAGATCCGCACGCCGATGAACGGCGTCATCGGCATGACCGCGCTCCTGCGCGACACTCCGCTCAACGAGACCCAGGCCGAGTTCGTCCGCACGATCAGCACCTCCGGCGAATCCCTGCTCACCATCATCAACGACATCCTCGACTACTCCAAAATCGAGGCGGGCCATATCGAGCTGGAGCACGCGCCCTTCGACCTGCGGCAATGCCTCGAGGACGCACTCGATCTCCTTGCCGCCAAGGCCGCCGAGAAGAATATCGAGCTCGCCTGCCTCCTCGGCCCCGGCGTGCCCGCGCACGTCGCCGGCGACGCCACGCGCCTGCGTCAGGTGCTCGTCAATCTCGTCGGTAACGCCGTCAAGTTTACGCCGGCCGGCGAAATCGTGGTCACGGTCGACACCGAGGCCGTCGGCGAGCGGCATCGCCTGCGCTTTGCCGTCAAGGACACCGGCATCGGCATCCCGCCCGATCGCATGCACCGGCTCTTCCGCTCCTTTTCGCAGGTCGATGCCTCCACCACCCGGCAATACGGCGGCACGGGCCTCGGCCTGGCGATCAGCAAGCGGCTCGTCGAGTTGATGGGCGGCTCGATGTGCGCCGAGAGCGCGCCCGGCGAAGGCTCCACCTTTCGCTTCGACGTCGTCGTCGGCACCGCCCCGCACCTGGTGCGCCATGGGGTCGCCGCCGCTTCGCCCGCGTTTGGCGGTCGCGAACTCCTCGTGGTCGACGACAACGCGACCAACCGCCGCATCGTGCACGATCTCGCCGCCGGCTGGGGCTTCCGCGTGACCCAGGCCACCGGCGCCGACGAGGCCCTGGCCCGCCTTCGCAGCAGCGCCCCGTGCGATCTCGCCATCCTTGATCACCAGATGCCCGGCATGGACGGCGATGACCTCGCCGCCGCGATTCACGCTCTCCCGGCGCGCCGGACGCTGCCGCTGATTCTCCTCTCCTCCCTCACGCGTCGCTCCTCCTCGCCGCACTTCGCCCGCACCATGGCCAAGCCGGTCCGGGTGGACGCCCTGCTCGCCGCCGTACGCGCAACCCTGGCGGAAGCTCCCTCCCCGGGCCGCCCGGGGGCCGCGCCCGCCTACGACGCCACTCTCGGCCTCCGCTGCCCATTGCGCCTCCTGGTCGCCGAGGATAACGTCGTGAACCAAAAGGTTGTCTCCCTGCTGCTCAAACGCCTCGGGTACGATGCGCTGGTCGTCGCCGACGGGCTCGAGGCCGTCGCCGCCCTCGACCTCGTCGACTACGATGCCATCCTGATGGACGTCGAGATGCCGGAACTCGACGGTTGCGAGGCCACCCGCCGCATTCGCGCCGCCCGGCCGGGCTCGACCCGCCCGTGGATCATCGCGCTCACCGCGGGTGCCATGCAGGACGACCGCGACCGCACGCGCGCCGCCGGCATGAACGATTTTCTCAGCAAGCCGATCCGCACCGAAGGCTTGTCCGACGTGCTCGCCCGCGCCCACGCGGCCCTGCACGGAATCACGGTGTAACCCGCCTTCGCCGACGGAGCCCCGCTCCACCCCTACTTCGCGCGCCGCGCCTTGATCGGATCGAGGCGCGTCGTCCTTCCGGGCGGGCAGCTAACCCGCGACCACGGCCACCAGCGCCAGCAGCAGCGGCACCCCCACGAAGGTCACCGGATCGAACGGGCTTACTCCTTGGAGAAATCCGGCCATCGACCGCGTAACTCCGAGCGCAATCACGAGTCCCACCGCGCGCCGCTGAAGCAGGCCCGATGGGTTCCGCGCCAGGGCACGCGCCGGACCATCGGGGACGGCGGGTTGCGCGGCCGGCCGTCGTCGCCGGAGTTTCCGGCAAAGAAGGCCGCGAAAAAGAAATAGTCGCCGGCCACACCGCCCGCCACCCAAGCTGTCGCGATGAAAATCCTGCCTGCCGCGGCTCTCGCCGGCACCCTCACCCTGGCCGCACTGGCGTCGCTGCACGCCGCCGGCGGGAAGAAGGCCCCGCCGCCGGCCACGCAAGCGGAGGAAACCTTTCACTGGGACAACCCGCTGCCCGCCACCCGGGTCGCGCCGCTGCGTCATGGCACGTTCTTCAGCCAGGCGAACCACACCGAAGTCGGTTACTACATCTATCTGCCGCCGGGCTATGCGAAACCGGAAAACGCCGCGAAACGGTATCCGGTGGTGTATTATCTCCATGGGGGGCGTCCCGGCGGGGAGCAGAAGAGCATCGGCTTGATCAAGCTTATCGCGCCCGCCATCGAGGCGGGACGGGTGCCCCCGATGATCTATGTCTTCGTCAACGGCGGCGAAATGAGCCACTACGACTTCCCCGCGAAAAATTCCTTCGGCGAAACCGCGTTCGTGAAGGAACTCATCCCGCACGTCGACGCGACGTACCGCACCGTCGCGCGGCGGGAGGCGCGCGGCCTCGAGGGGTTCTCCCAGGGCGGGCGCGGCACGGCGCGCCTCATGTTCAAGTTTCCCGAACTCTTCTCCTCCTGCGCGCCGATGGGCGGCGGGCACCAGCACGAGAAACACGCCGCGGAAAACGGCGGACGCGAAACCAGCGGCGTGCAGTTCGAGCCCGGCAACAACACCTATGACCTCGCCCGCGCCTACGCCGCGCAGCGGATGACCCCATGGCCGCTGGCCATCTTCGTGGCGTTCGGTCGCAAGGACTTCAACTACGACGCCAACCTCGACTGGATGGCGCATCTGGCCTCCCTGAAGATCCCGTTTGAAAAGCACATCGCCGGCGACGCGCCGCACAGCGCGACGGCCTGCTATCAGAACCTGGGCGATGCCGTGATGCTGTTTCACGCCGGCAATTTCCGCCGCGCCGGCATCCAATGGTAGCGCGCGGCACGCCGGTATTTCCCCCACCGGTTCCCGGCCCCGCCCGCCCGGAAGTCGCGCGAATCTTTGCCGTGCCCCGAACGACTATCTGTCTTTGGAAAGCTCCCCTGCCATGAATAAACTCCTGTTCTCCTCATTTCCCGGTCCTGCCCTCCTGGCGCTCCTCTGCGCGACCGCGACGAACGCCCAGCGCCCCAACGTCCTGTGGATCTCCAGCGAGGATCACGGCGTGCAGATGGGTTGCTATGGCGATCCCCTCGCGACGACGCCCAACGTGGACAAGCTCGCGGCCACGTCTCTCCGCTACACCCATTGCTGGGCGGCGGCACCCGTGTGCGCCCCCACCCGCACCACGATCATTTCCGGGGTCTTCGGCCCCTCGTCCGGCGGCGATCACATGCGCAGCATGGTGGCCTACCCGGCCGGCCAGAAGATGTTCCCGCAGCTGCTGCGCGAAGCGGGTTATTTTTGCACCAACAACAGCAAGGAGGACTACAACCTCGAGAAACCCGGCCAAGTCTGGGATATCTCGTCGCGCGAGGCGCACTGGCGCAAACGTCCCGCCGGCCAGCCGTTCTTCGCCGTCTTCAACTCCACCAAGAGCCACGAAAGCCAGACCGTGAAGCCCGGGGTGACACCCCGGCACGACCCCGCCAAGGTGCGCGTGCCCGCCTATCATCCCGACACGCCCGAAGTCCGGCGCGACTGGGCCCTCTTCTACGACAGTGTCACCGCCGCCGACGCCGATGCCGGCAAGGTCCTCGCGGAACTCGCAGCCGATGGCCTGAACGACGACACGATCATCTTTTATTGGGCCGATCACGGCGGCGGCATGCCGCGCAGCAAGCGCTGGCCCTCCGACTCCGGCCTGCACGTGCCCCTGATCGTGCACATCCCCGAAAAATACCGGGACCTGCGCCCGCCGGAGTACCAGGCCGGGGGCACCTCGGACCGGCTCGTGAGCTTCGTGGATTTCGCCCCGACGATGTGCAGCCTCGCCGGCGTGAAGCCGCCGGCCTGGATGCAGGGTCACGCGTTTCTCGGCAAATTCATCGCACCCCCGCAGCCGTTTGTCTACGGCTTCCGCGGCCGGATGGACGAACGCTACGACTTGGTGCGCAGCGTGACCGATGGGCGCTTCGTCTACCTGCGCAATTATCTGCCGCACCTTTCCCAGGGCCAGTACGTTTCCACGCAATTCAAGACCCCGACGACGGCGATCTGGCGCCAGCTCTACGACGAGGGCAAGGCCAACGCGGCCCAGAGCATTTTCTGGAAAACCCCCAAGGACCCGGAGGAACTCTACGACCTCCAGGACGACCCCGACGAAGTGAAGAACCTCGCCGGCTCCGCCGCGCACCAGGCGACCTTGGTCAAGCTGCGTAACGCCGAGCAGGCGCTCGCCCGACGGATTCGCGATCTCGGCTTCGTCCCCGAGGGCGAACGCCTCACCCGCGCCGGCAAGTCCTCCCCCTACGACTTCGGCCACGACGATTCCCGCTATCCTTTCGACCGGGTCTTCGCCGCCGCCGAACTCGCCTCCGCACTGAAGCCCGAAGCGATTCCCGCGCTGCAGCGCCTGCTCGCCGACCGCGACAGCACCGTGCGGTATTGGGGCGCGATGGGCCTGCTCATGCGCGGCGCCGCCGGCGTCAGCGCCGGTCGGGCCGCATTGACGACCGCGCTGGAAGACGCCTCCCCATATGTCCGCATCGCCGCCGCGGAATCACTGGCTCAATTTGGCGGCCAGGCCGATCTGAGGCTGGCCCTGCCCGCGCTCACCCGGCTGGCCGATTGGAGCAAGCACGACGTCTTCATCGTGCTGGCCGCGCTGCACGCCCTGGAAGCCCTGGGCCCCAAGACAGCGCCGGTCAAGGCGGCCATCCTCGCGCTGCCCGCCACCGGCCCCTCCCCGGACGGTCGCTATTCCCCCTACGTTCCCCGCATCCTCGCGCATCTACGGGAGGAACTCGGGGAGAAGGAAACCGCCGCGCCCCCGGCCAAGACCAAGAAGCGCAAGGCCAGGAAGTAAATCTACCCGCCATATTCCGTGCCTCCAAACTGTAGGAGCGGGTTGATCCCGCGATTCGACCAGGTCATCGCGGCGTAAAGCCGCTCCTACGCCCAATCCAACCAGAATTCCTCTGGAAATTCTCCCCCCATCGTCGTGCATTCATCTCCCCACCCGCATCGTTCCACCCCGCACCTTCTCGCCGCTCTCGCCGCGTTGCTGAGCGCGCCACTCGCCATCCACGCCGCCGCTCCCGCCCGGCCCAACGTGGTCGTCATCATGGCCGATGACATGGGCTTCTCCGACCTCGGGTGTTACGGCAGCGAGATCCACACCCCCAACCTCGATCGCCTGGCCGCGCAGGGCCTGCGCTTCACCCAATTCTACAACACCGCCAAGTGTGAGACCTCGCGCCGCTCGCTGATGAGCGGCCTGTGGCATCCACAGTACCAGAGCGAGCCCCGGCGCAACTTCGTCACCGTCGCCGAGGTCATGCGCGGCGCCGGTTACACGACGCTGATGACCGGCAAGTGGCACATCGACGGCGAGCCGCTCTCGCGGGGCTTTGACCGCTATTTTGGCCACCTCAGCGGCGCGACGGATTACTTCTTCGGCGACGACACCTTCCGCCTCGACGCCCAGCCGTACACTGTGCCGAAGCAGGGCTTTTACACGACCGATGCCAACACCGACTACGCGATCCGCTTCCTCGACGAAGCGGTGAAGCAGAAGGACAAACCCTTCTTCCTCTACATCGCCTACAACGCCCCCCACTACCCGCTCATGGCGCCCAAGAGCGAGATCGACAAGTACCGCGGCAAGTATCGGGTCGGCTGGGACGAATTGCGCCGGCAGCGTTATGGCCGCCAGGTCGCCATGGGGCTGATCCAGTCCGAGTGGGCGCTCAGCCCCCGCCCCGACGACGTGAAACCCTGGGCGGCGCTGACCGAGGCGCAAAAAGATGATCAGGATCTGAAGATGGCGACCTACGCCGCGATGGTGGATCGACTCGATCAGAACATCGGGCGGCTCGCGGCCCACCTGAAGGAACTCGGGGTCGACCAGAACACGATCCTGATGTTTTTCTCCGACAACGGTGGCTGCCCGTTTGATCGCAACAAGAACAACGAGATTCCGCCCTGGCAGGGCGGCGGCCACTGGACCTACGACGCGTCGTGGGCCGGCGCCAGCAACACCCCGTTCCGCTGGTACAAGCAGAACAACCACGAAGGCGGCATCGCCTCGCCGATGATTGTGAACTGGCCCGCCGGGATCCCGGCCGGGGGAAAGTACGTCACGACTCCGGCCCATCTCGTCGACATCCTCCCGACCTGTGCGGCCCTGGCCGGTACCACCCGACCCACGCAGTTTGCAGGGGCGGCGCTGCCTCCGCTCGCCGGCCAGTCGCTGCTCCCGTTGTTCCAGGGCGGATCCTTCGCCGAGCGCACCCTCTTCTGGACCTACTCGAGGAATCGCGCGATCCGCACCGGCCCGTGGAAACTCGTCTCGGTGCTCGGCCGCCCGTGGGAACTCTACAACCTGGCCGCCGATCGCTCCGAACTGCACAACCTGGTCACGAAGGATCCGCCACGGGTCGCAGCCCTGACCGCCGCGTGGGAAGATCTCAACCGGGGTCCATTGCCCGCGGGAAAGAAGAAGAAGAACAAGAACTCCGCCCCCGCCAGCCCTTGAGCCCGGCGGGGAATCGCCCGCCGTCCCGTTCCTCGCCCGTTCCAGGGGCGCGAAGCTGCAGCCCCCACCCTGTGGGGTCCCGCGCGCGCTGACTACCCCGCACCAGCGCCCGGTGCCTTCGCCGGTCTGATACCAATCGCCTTTGGGGTTTGGACTTTGGGTAGGGCGCGGACTCCGCTCCGCGCCGAGGTCACCGACCGGGTTTCATCGCGATCCTGCGGCGGCGAAGGGACTCGCCGCCCTACCCATGTGCCGCCGATGGAACGTCTGAATGCCAAAGGATGTTGGCCGGAGACGCAGACGGGACGACGTCGCCCCCGCCCACGCACCGCCCGGCACCTTGCGCGCGCGGAATGAGTTCGGGGCCTTACCCTTGTGCGGCGCACGCTACGCCCGCGTCGCGCCCCCTTGGAACCCGTATCGGCATCACGCGGACCCACCTCCCGCCGCCGCACATAGGCAAGAGGTTCCCTGTCAGACTTGTCAGTCTTTCGATCTTCGGCGACCCGGGAAATTTTCCAATAATCCCGCCAGAAGCATTCCCTTCTGCCCACCGCGGAACCTTGACCGCCCGGAAAGAAACAACCCCAAACAACTATGAAAACTCCCTTTGAATCCGTCTGGCGTGCCGCCCTCTTCTTTGGCCTGCCGTCCGTTCTGCTTGCCGCCAGCGCCCCGGCGCCTGCGGGCGAAAAAGTAGTCGAACTCTCTCCGTTTGTGGTCAGCGAGGAGGCCGATATCGGCTACGCCGCCACCAGCTCCCTCGAAGGCAGCCGCCTCAACACCTCCCTGCGCGATACGCCAGGTGCCATCAGCATCTTCACGAAGGACCTGCTCGATGACCTCGCCGTCACCTCCATCGACGAGATCATCGCCTATGACGTGAACGCCGACCAGAGCTTCGGCGGCAATGATCCCGTCGGCAATGGCAACCAGGACAATATGTTTGGCGATCAGGGCATCAATTTCAACGTCCGCGGCCTGGCGGGCACCTCCTCGGTCGATGGATTCCAGAACGCCGGCCAGTCCAACACCTACAATGTCCAGCGCATCGGCTCCACCCGCGGGCCCAACGCCATTCTCTTCGGCACCGGCAGCGCGGGCGGCAATCTCAATTTCCGCTCCCGCCAGGCCCTCACCTCCCGCACGCTCACGAGCTTCGATTTCAAGGTTGCGGGCGAGAGCACCAAGCGCGCCGCCTTCGACGCCAATCGCGTGCTGATGAAGAACAAACTCGGAATGCGCCTGATGACCGTCTGGGACCGCAAGGGCAACTCCCGCCCCCATCAATACACCGACCTCCAGGCCATCACCCTGGCGGTGAAGTATCAGATGAGCCGCAACACCGACCTGTCGCTCTCACTTGAACACAGCCACACCGAGGGCGTCACGGGCCGCAATTGGAACCACCTCGACTCGATTACGCAGTTCGATTCCCAGCTGAAGTCCGGTCAGATTGTCTGGGATCCCGTGCAGGAGCGTTACGAGAACGCCAACGGCAGCTCGCTCTCCAATGGGACCGCCGGCACCGGCAACGTCAACCACCGCAACGTGGTGGTTTACGGTCCCGACCTTACCGTCGCACCTCTCTTTTGGGAGGGCGCCCGCTCCAACGCCAACTTCACCACCTTCTCGAGCAACTCGAGCATTTTCAACAGTTCGGCCAACTCCATCCTGCACGAAGACTACGAACGATATGGTTCCGTCACCTCGTCGGGCACGGGTGAATTCGCTGGAGTGACCACGAACAACTTCACCGCGCTGTTCAACCACCGCTGGTCGGACAATCTGTACATGGAACTCGCCTACAACCGCAACGAGCGGCACAGCGATACCACCCTGGGCGGCAATCCCGACATTCGCGCCGACCTGAACTACCGTCTGCCCGACAACACGCTCAACCCGTACTTCTACGGCAACGGCTACTACTTCAGCGAAAACAACGCCCTTCGCCTCAAGCGCAACAACGACAACGACACGATGCGCGCGTCGTTCTCCTACGAGAAGGATCTCGGGCGCTGGGGCACGCACCGCTTCGCGGTGATGGGCGAGCGCAACGTCAACCAGGAGTCGCGCCGGCGGTCCCGCGAGATCTGGCTGGGCAGTCCCTTCAACAATACGCCGGAAAATGGCAACAATCGCGTCTTCCGCCGCCGCTACTTCAAGATCGGCGGCCCCATGGCCGACTACACCACCGGCTTCCAGCCGGTCAACCCCTTCAACCTCGAGTCGTTCAACTCCGGCATCGCGGGTCTCGGCACGCTCACGACCGACTGGGCCCCGGCCAATGATCGCGACTTCAATGATGAAATTACGACCGACTCGTACATGGCCGTCATGCAGAACTTCTTCTTCAACCGTCGGCTCGTGACGACGGTCGGCCTGCGTGATGACAGCATCACGGCCACCGGACCGCGCATGATTCGCGACGGGACGACCGGCTACTGGCGCGACGCCACCCCGGCGGAACAGTCGGCCTTCACCCCGTTGAAGCAGCAATGGTATTCCACCGACAAGAGCAGTGGAATCCGCCGCTCGCTGGGCGCGGTCTACCATCTCACGAAGAATCTTTCGCTCACGGCGAATTACTCCACCAGTGTCGGCCTCGGCGAGCGCAACCGCTCCGCCCTGCCGGACGACCTGACTCCGCCCCCTCTTGAGAGCACCGGCTACGACTACGGCATCGCCTTCACCCTCCTCGACAACCGCGTCAGCGGATCGATCAAGATGTACGAGTCCAAGGTGGATGGCGATCGCATCCAGGGCGGCGCCGCCATCTTCGTGAACCCCAACAACGACGTGATGTCGTCCTTCGAGTACTATATGCGCCAGGGCGGGGTGACCACCTTCGGCGGGAGCGACCCGATCAAGAGCCTCGACGAATTGACCACGTCCTACCAGAGCTCGGCCGACTCCTTCCTCAGCGACCTGAAGGCCACGGGCACCGAGTTTCAGTTGGTCGCCAATCCCACCCGCAACTGGTCGATTCGCGCGGCCTATTCGTACACGGATCGCACTCGCAGCAATGTCGGCTACGAAGGCATTCCGTGGTGGGCCGATCGCGTTGCCCTCTGGAAGAGCCTCGACGCCCTCTACACCTCGCGCACGAAGAAGCCGTCGATCTACAACCAACCGGTCTACGATACCAACCAGGCCTTCCTGACCAACACCGTCGCCCAGCGTATCGCCCAATCGGACACCGAGCTGGCCACCACGCAGCTCGAGGAAGAACAGGCCTACGGCAACCGCCCCCACAAGGCCAATGTCTGGACGCGCTACTCCTTCACCTCCGGCCCCCTCAAGGGCTTCGCCATCGGCGGCGGCTGGCGCTACCAAAGCGCGAACGTGGCCGGCGTGGTCCTCTCGAGCCGCACGACGCTTCTGGGCAATCCGCGCTCCGTCGGCGACTTGTTCTTCCAGTACCGGACCAAGGGACTGGCCGGGATGTGGCCCGAGAAGGCCACGGTCACCTACCAGCTCAACGTCACGAACTTCCTGAACGACCGCACGATCAACGCCAGCAAGCTCGACCAGGATACCGTGACCGGCGTGATCTTCGCCCGGCGCGCCTTCCGCGAGAATCCGCGCGTGCTGGCCTTCACGCTCCGCGTGGACTTCTGATCCCCCGTTCAGTCTTTGCCTGCGACGGCCCGCCCCTTGGAGGGCGGGTCGTTGCTTTGGGCGTTCTGATATCTATCGCCTTTGGGTTCCGCCCGGGCTCGACGCCGCGGGCCCGCTACTGCACGTGCACCCCGGCCAGCAGGGCCACGGGTGGCGACTGCGGGCGAGCCACCTCAACCCGGATCGCGGCCGTGCGCCGGGACCAAGTGTCGCGCGGTCTCACCCGCAACTGGACCGCACCGCCCTGCTCCCCGAGCACCTCCACGCTGAACTCCGGCACCGTGCTCGCAGCCCCGACGAAGTCGAAACCGGCCGCAAGTTGAACCTGGAAAATCTTCGGCCCGGCGTCCTCCCCCAGGCGCCAGACCAGCGCCCGCGGGCTCACGGTGGCGAAATCCTTGATCCGGACCTCCAGGGTGAGATCGTGCTGCACGAGGGCGGGCTCCGCCGTCGTGACGGTGATCGTCACCGTTTGCCGCCCCCGCCGCTCGCCGACATGAAAGATCGCGTGCAACGTTGCCTTCCCGCCGGGCGGAATCACATCGGCATCCAGTCCGGTTACCGTGCAACCGCAGCCCGAACGCACATCGATCACCCGGATGGGCACGGCGCCCGGGTTGCCGCATTCGAACGCCCCCGCCACCTCCACCGCACCGGCCGGCGGCTCCAGCAGGATGTGCTGCTCCCGCCACTGCAACTCCGCCCGGAGGGAACCCGCCCCGCAAAGCCCCGCGAGCACCCAACCGAGGAGCCGGCACCGGCTAAACCTTGCACTTGTAGTAAGCACGGAATTCATCGCATGAAACCCACGCACGATGGCCAGACTTTCCCACCGCGTTCAGCGCAGATCCGGACCCGGCGCAAAGCCATCCTCGGATCCCGCCTGGAGGTGATATTCACCCGTGCGGGTCGTCCCGGTGCGGAAGTTGAAAAGTTCAATGGCGCGGGTGAGCTCGAACAGGCCGATCCTGCCGTCATGGTCGGAGTCCGCGCTGTGGTAATAATCCAGCGGCACCGCGGTGGTGCCGGCGGGATCCGCGTCGAAACCATCCTCCGTGTCCGCGCGCAGGCGGTAACGGCCGGTGCGCACCGTGCCGGTCAGCGTGTTGTAGAGCTCAATGACCCGCGTGAGTTCGAGCAGGCTGATGTGCAGATCACCGTCCGTGTCCGCGCTGTGCGCCGTTCCCATCCGCACCGGGAGGGGATCCGGTTTGGCCGTGTAGGGGGTCGGGGTTTCGCTCTGGGTGACGGCGACGAGCGCGCTCACCGGCCGGGTCCCCGTCTGTCCCGCCGGCACATTAAGCGTGTAGGCGAAACTGAACGGACTCGCCGGCACCGTGGTCCAATGCCACTCCAGCAGGCTGGCGGCGCCGGCGCTGGGTCCGCTTCCGCCCTCCGCTCCGCTGGCGGTGGCAAAACTCCAGCCGACCGGGAGGACCACCTGCCAGTCGACGGCCGTGGCCACCCCGCTGTAGGCCAGGGTATTCGTAATCGTCACGGTGTCACCCGGCACATAACCCCGCCCGACCACCGTATGCGTT
>JBBRWR010000121.1:0-23636 GCA_038249085.1 Opitutales bacterium | reverse complement strand
CCTCACCCCGCGTGGGCGGCTTCGAGGGCGATAGGGCTGCGGGGTGAGGGCACCCCGCCCACAACCAAGCAGCTCTGCAACCGCTCAATACAAGTACGCGAATTCATTGCTGTTGAAGAGCACGAGGCAGACATCGGCGAGGGCGCGCGTGGTGGCGTCGGCGTCGGCGAGTTTCAGATCGGGCGTGAACTGATCGTAGAGGTGCAGTTTTTCGCGGAAGATGAATTTTTCGCCGGTATTTTCTTCCACGGCTTCGCGCACGACCTCGCGCGGCGGCGTGGGCCGGGCAAAGGTGAGGGTGCGGTGGCGGGCGGTCATGGCGGTCCAGTGGGCGAGCGTGGCCGCACGCTCGGCGGCGCCGGGCGGACGCCCGCAGGCGAGGAGGAAGGCGCGTTCGATCGTGGCGGCGGGTGGCAATTTTTCCCGCGTGAGGCGGGTGGCGAAGGCGAGCGCGCGATCCAAGCTGGCCTCGCTGTTGAACAGGCTGAACACCTGCGGCGTGACGGTGGAGGCGTCGCGCGCCTCGCACGAGAGGTCGGGGCCGGGCTCGTTGAACACCTCCATGAACGGGTCGCGCTGCCCGCGAATCTTCAGGGTGTAGATCGAGCGGCGATGGCGCTCGGCCGGAAGGGGGTTGGGCTGCCAGGCCTCGGCAAACGTGCCCATGACCTGGCGGGGCTGGAGGGCGGCCTCGAGGTTGATCTCGGGCCGGCTGGGGATGCCGCCCAGCGCGGGGTTGAGTTCGCCCGACACGGCCAGCATCGAGTCGCGCAATTCCTCGGCCGTGAGCCGGCGCGGTTTGAAAAGCAGGTAATCGGTAAGCAGTGAATCAGTATTCAGGGCCGAGGTTCCGAGTTCCTGGCCGGACGGGTTACTGCCCGCCGCAGACTGATCACTGGCCGCTCTGGGCGGCTCACTGCCGACCCCGGCGCGCTGGTACGCGGCGCTGCCCATGATGAGGCGGTGCATGGCCTTCACCGACCAACCGCCCTCGATGAACGTGGCGGCCAGCCAGTCGAGCAACTCGGGGTGGGTGGGTTTCCTGCCGGTGGCGCCAAAGTTGTTGGGGTTGCCGGCCAGGGGCTGGTTGAAGTGATGCTGCCAGATGCGGTTCACCATCACGCGGGCGGGCAGGGGATTGCCCGGGTGGGTGATCCACTCAGCCAGGGCGCGGCGCCGGCCTTCGATGGCGGTGGGCAGCGTGGTGGCGGTCTCGGGATTGAAACCGGTGATCACGCTCATCAACCCGGGCGTGACCGGCGCGCCGGGGGAGAAGGGATCGCCGCCCGTGAGAATCGTCGAGGCCTCGAGTTCGCCCTTCGTCAGGGGTTCCGCAGGCAGGCGCGTGGGCGCGGTCACCGACTTTACGTCCGGGGTGCGGCCGTCATAGACGGAGAAGGCGATCGGCTGGTAGCGGTCGACCTCCCACTTGATGCGTTCGAGGCCCTTGCGGGCGACGCGCTCATTGCCGTAGTCGTCGGGCGTGAACCCGTAAAGCTTGGTCGGATACTGGTCCTCGGGCACGCCCTTGGCGGCCATGCGCGTGCGAGCCGCGGCAAAGACGCCCTGGAAATCCCGCTTGCCCCCCTTGCGTTCGGCCTGGCCGGCGGCGGCCACCGCGGCGTGCCAGGCGGCCGGATCAATCTTCTTGTCGGTGAAAAACGTCTCGGCGGCTGCAACCGACTTGGCGTCAAGCCGGCGCAGGGTGGCGAGGTGCTCCTCTCGCCGGGCCTCGAGAAAGGTCTTCTCCTCGAACCCGTCCTGGTTTTCGACAGGGAGGAACGCGGCCTTGCGCTCGACGAGCTGGGTGGTCGCAAACACCGCCTGCAGCGAGTAATAATCGCGCGTGGGGATCGGATCAAATTTGTGATCGTGACAGCGGGCGCATTGCAGCAGGTGGCCGAGGAAGGCCTGGCCGACGGTGTCGGTGACGTCGTCGAGAAAGCGCTGCCGGGCGATCTTCGCGACCTCCATGCCGGTGAGTTCCCAGGGGCCCATGCGGAGAAAACCGGTGGCGACGAGCAGCTCGGGGTTGGTGGGATCGATTTCGTCGCCGGCGATCTGTTCGCGGACGAACTGATCGTAGGGTTTGTCGGCGTTGAAGGCGCGGATGACGTAGTCGCGGTAGCGCCAGGTGTTGCCGCGGACGAAGTCGTTGGCAAAGCCGCTCGAATCGGCGTAGCGGGCGACGTCGAGCCAGTGGCGGCCCCATTGCTCGCCGTAATGGGGCGAGGCCAGGAGCCGGTCGACGACGCGGGCGAAGGCGACCGCGGTGGGAGCCGGGTCGGCCAGGAACGCGGCGAACTCGGCGGGGGTCGGCGGCAGTCCGGTGAGGTCGTAGGTCGCGCGGCGCAGCAGGGTGCGGCGATCAGCCGCGGGAGCCGGCGCAACGCCGGGCGCGGTGCGATGGGCGGCGAGAAAGGCGTCGATGGGGTGGGTCGGAAGTGAGGGAGAGGGGGAGACAGGAAGAAAGGGAGCGGGGGAGAGGGAGAGAGAGGGAGACGAAGCCGGCGATTTCTCCCCGTCTCTCTGTCTCCTCGTCTCTCCGTCTTCCGCCCCCGGCACGGGCGGCTTCCGCAGCGGCTGGTAGGCCCAGAGGTTTTCGGGTTTGTAATGGCGTTGGGTCCAGTCGTCGGACAACCCGCCGCTGGTCGCCACCGGAATGCCGTCATCTTCGGACCAGCGATCCTTCTGCTGCAGAAGTTCGCGCCGGCGGGCCTCGTCGGGCCAGGGGGCGCCGGCGGCGATCCAGTCGCGCACGTAGTCGATCTGCGCGGCCGAAAGCGCGTCATTCTCCTTGGGCGGCATCGGCTCGAAATCCTCGCTGGCGCGGGTGATGGCGAGGTGGAGCGGGCTGGTGGCGGGATCGCCGGCCTTGAAGGCGGGCTTGAAGCTGTCGCCGCCCTCGCGGGCGCCGGCGAGCGTCCGCAGGTCGAGACCGCCCTTGATCTTTTCCTCGTCCTTCCCATGGCACGGCAGGCATTTGTCCTGGATCATGGGCCACACGCGCCGGGCGAAGAGGGCCTCGGCCTCCGCGGGAGCGACTTGGGCCCGGGCGGAGAAGGTGAGGGGAACGAGCGCCAGCAGAGAGATGCCCAGCCGGCGGGCAGGCGGGCGGGCCACGCGCGGGCGCGACGCGACCGCGGAATGGCGGCACGGCGGCACGGGAGCACGACAAATTTTCGGGGTGAACGACATGGGTTTCGTCAAGGGTCAAACGTAGACGCCTTCGTCCGGGGGTGGCCAGACATTGTGTGCTTTTTTGGGTTTTTGTTCCCGGCCGGCCCAGCCGGCGGCCGTTTGGGGCGCGCGGACGAACCCGGCGCGCGCGTTGCCGCGGCGGTCAGAGAAGGATCCGGCTCCGCGCGTAACGTTACGGGCCGGCGGCTGATTTCGAAGCGACGCGGGATGACCGTCGGCGCCGCACCGCCAGCGCGATCGAGGCCGCCGCCAGCAGCAGCAACGCCACGGCGATCGGCCGTTGCCAGAAGATCGCCAGGCTGCCGTCCGACATCACCAACGCCCGGCGATAGTTTTCCTCCGCCATGGGCCCGAGGATCAGGGCGAGGATCAGTGGCGCCACCGGAAAATTGCCCCGGTGCATCCCGTAGCCGAGCGCGCCGAAGCCGAGCATCAACCACACATCGACCATGTTGCCGCGCATCGCGTAGGCCCCCACCACCGACAGCAGGAGGATCACCGGCGCCAGAAACCGGCGATCGACATCAACCAGCCGCAGAAACATTCGCGCGCCGATGGTGCCGAACACGTAGACGGCCAGATGCGCGACCAGCATGAGGGCGAACACGGAGTACACCAGACCGTGCTGCTCCTTGAACATCAGCGGGCCCGGCTGCAGGCCGTGGATGACGAACGCCCCGATCATCACCGCCGTGACCGAGTCGCCGGGAATCCCCAAGGCGAGCAGCGGAATCATCGCCCCGGACGTGGCGCCCGTCTTCGCCGCCTCCGGCGCGGCGATGCCCTTGACTTCACCCGCGCCGAAAGGCTCGTCCGGCCGCGCCGCCCGCCGGGCCTCGCTATAGCCCAGAAACGCCGCGATATCACAGCCCGCGCCGGGCATCGCCCCGACCAGCGTGCCAATCACCGCCGATTTCACCGTGGTCCACGCACAGCGCAGCGCATCCCACCGCCCCACGATCCATCCGTGCGGCGCGGCGGCCCGCGTCACGGGGGTGGGACCGGCGTCGGCCACCCGCAGCGCTTCCGCCACGGCGAACAACCCGATCAGGGCGGGGATGAACGAGACGCCTTCCATCAGGCTCACGGCCCCGAAGATATACCGCGGATAACCGCTGATGGGATCGATGCCCACGGTGGCGAGGAGCAGCCCGCCCAGGGCCGCCACCGCGCCCTTGACCGGATGGTCGGCCGCGACCGCCACGATCATGGTGAGTCCGCAGACGGCGAGGGCGCAGTACTCCGGGGCGCCGAACCGCAGGGCGAAACCTGAGATCTGGGGCGCGAGCAGGATGAGCAGCAACGTGCCAATCAAGCCGCCGCTCACCGCCGCCGCCGCCGCCACGGCCAGGGCGCGGCCACCCTCGCCGCGTTGCGCCAGGGGAAAGCCATCGAAGATCGTGGCCGCCGAGGCGGGCGTGCCCGGCGTGCGGATCAAAATCGCGGTGATGGTGCCGCCGTAAATCGCCCCGCAGTACACGCCGATGAGCAGCGCCAGCGCCGGCATGATCGGCATCCCAAACGTGAAGGGCACGAGCAGCGCCACCCCCATCGTCGCCGAGAGTCCCGGCATCGCCCCCACAAACAGGCCGCCGATTACCCCGGCAAGCAGGGCGAGCCACACGGCCCCCGAGCCGAAGGTAGCCAGAATTTGGGGCAGCGTCGCGGTCATACGGTTCAGCCGATCCAGCCTTCCGGCAGCGGCACCTTCATCACCACGGCAAACAGCCAGAAGACCACGAAGGCCGTGGCCAACGCCACCGCGCCCGTCCGCCACCCGTGGACATAGCCGAGAAACCGGATCGCGAGGGTCAGGAACAGGGCGCTGGCCGCCACGAAGCCCAGCAGAGGCATCAACGCCGCATAGATCACCGTCAGCCCCAGGAGCCCGGCCATGCGGCGCATGGTGGGCGCGTCGCGGGTGGTTGGAGATGCGGATCGCAGCCCGGATACCAGCAAGACCACGCCGAACGCCGCCAGGATCGCGGAGATGACCAACGGAAACAGGGCCGGCCCCGGCACCGCGCCGCTGGGGGTCGGGAACCGCAGGGCGCCGATCGCCGCGGCGACCGACACCACCATCACGCCGGCCCCGGCGATTGGGTCGATGTTCAGGTGCCTTTTCATTCTCGATGGGTCGGATACCCGGGAGCTTGCTCCGGCTTGGGGACGCCGTTGGCGCGGAGCAATCTTCCGGGGAGCGCCTGCGTCGCGCGGGTCGCCCCCGGCGTCCCGCCTCGGGTATCGGAGGCTGCGGCGAGACACCGCAGCCAGCACCCGGGACGGGTGCCTGTCTGCCGTGGCGGCACAGGCAGGCGCTCCCCGGACCAGAATGGGAGATGGTGGTACATTTGGGCCGACTGGAAATTCCCCGATGACAGATGCCCGATGACCGATTCCAAGATGGCTCGATCCCTTGCTCCCATGAACCCCGTGGACCAGGTCGCTTTCACGGCGCCACCCCCAGTCGTTTCATCAGCACGCTGACTTCGCGTGCCTGCGCCGCGACTGCCGCACGAAACTCCGGTGCCTCCGCCAGCGCCAGATTCAAGCCTGCGCTTTCCGCAAACGCCGTGAACTCCGGCGAACGCACCGCGTGGCCAAGGGCCGCGCACAGCTTCGTCCGTGCCGCCGCCGGCACGCCCTTGGGCATCGCGATGCCGCGCCACGTGCCGAAGACGACATCCACTCCCGCTTCGCGGCACGTCGGTACCGCCGCCCAGGCGGGCAGCCGCGCCTCGCTCATGATCGCCAGGATTTTCAACTGGCCGGACTTCACCTGGGACATGACCTCACCCGGGCCGACCGTCACCGCGTCGATGTGCCCGCCGACGAGCGCCGTCACGGCGGGCGCCGCGCCGCCATACGGTACGAGGCGCGCTTCGAATCCGGCGATTTCACCCAGGCGCGCCGCTGCCAGGTGCCAGGGGCTCGCCGGTCCCGAGGTCCCGATGCTGAGCTGGCCGGCGCGGGCCTTGGCCACGGCGATGAACTCCGCCAGGGTGTTGGCCGGAAAGTCCGCGCGGACGGTGACGGCGGAGGGATCCATGTTCACGCGCAGCAGCAAATCGAAATCCTCGTGCGTGAAAGGCACGAGCCGCTGCGGTGGCAGCGAGACGAGTTCAAACGTAACCGCGGTGAGCGTGTGCCCGTCCGGCGGGGCCAGGAGGCCGGCCGAAAAACCAACCGCCCCGCCACCGCCGGTCTGGTTCGTCACGGTGACGCTGCGCCCAAGCCGCGGCTCCAAGGCGCGGGCCAACCCGCGGCAGAAAAGGTCGGTGCCGCCGCCCGGGGAGTAGGGACAGATGAGCGTGAGCCCGTGCTGGGGAAACGCCCCCTCGCCCGCGCGGGTCAGGCGCATCCAGCCCAGCAGCGCGAGCAACGCGACGACGACCGCGGCCGAAAACTTGTCGCGTCCAGTCATGGGGCGAATCGCGAGACTCCGTCCGATGAGGGTGCCCCTCCAAATCGGCGGTTGTAGGCGGGGTGCCCCCACCCCGCGACAGGTCGCCTCCGCCGGGCCGCGCGGTGAGGGCACCGCGCCCACCTGGAAGTCGCCGCCAGCTCGCAGAGGCGCCTCTCCGTTGCGAGACCAGGGCGGCCGCCCAACATCCATGTGAGCAAGGCCATGGTGACGGTTTCCTATTTTCCCGCCGCGTGCGGAACCAAAATCGTTCCATCGGGCGCCGTGGCCCGGAAGGCGAAGGCCCACCCGCCGTGACTGGCGCTCGTCTCGTTGGCCAGGAGCACCGACACGCGGTTGCGGCCCGCCTGGAGCGGGATGTCGACGGTGCGCGGCCGGAAATGCGCGTGGGTGCCGAAGTCGGTCGCGACGCCGTTGACGCGCAGCACCAGGCGATCGTCCCAGGCGAGACGCACGTGGGCCACCATCGCCGCGGGGGCGTCCAGGAACGCGACCGCCTCGGCGGCCTTTTGTTTGTAGTGGGTGCCCACGCCCCGGGTGCCGGGCCGGTGCAGGTGGTTGAAATCGACGAAGCCGTGAATCGTCGGCTGGGTTTTCCACTCGCCGTCCGGGGCGGCGCGAGCCCCTGACGATGGCGCCAGGGCCTGGAGGATCGCCGCTTCGTTCGCGTTCTCGAGGACGGGACCCAAGCTCCATGCGCCGTGGTCCGGCAGGGGTAGATCCATCTTGCCGCGCCGGAGTTCGGCCCCGGGGAGCAGCTGATCCCAGCCCGGCATCTTCACGTAACGCCGGGGTGCGCCCTCCTGGTACCAATACACCATCGAACAGATGTCGTTTTCCATCGACCCGAACTGGAAGCGAATCGATTCCTTGAAGTGAATGGCATCGGCCACATAGAAACGATAACCCACCAGGCGTTGCGCGCTGCGCGCCTCACCGGTGTCCTCGGAAGTATAATACGGGATGCCGTCGTAGAGGTGGGTTTCCGGCCGGTGCAGCACGCCGCCGTAGGAGGTGGCAAACGTATCTTCGCCGCCGATGCCGCGGAGGTAGGCCGGCTGGGCGCCGAGGCCGTCGAGATAGATGTTTTCCGCGCCGCCATGGCTCCAGCGATCCACGCTATCGATTAGCCGCACCCCATAGAAAAAACCGATCAACTGACCCGGGCCGTCGGCATCGAGGATCAGGTAGTCGTCGCCGTAGCGAACCGTCGGCATCTCGCGCCGCCACTGCGCGGAGAAGCGGCGTTTCTCCTTCATCTCCTGATCCGGGTAACGATGCCAGGCCACCTGCAGGTAAACCGAGTTGCTGGCGTCCGGCGCGTTGACAAGTTCGAGGCGGGCCGACTTGGCGAACGGCATTTCGAAGAAGCACTCGTAGCCGTTGTGCTCCTTCACGGAGATGAACGGCGTGTTCACGGGAAAATAGTCGAGGCCGTGCATGACGCCAAAGAAGTCGCCGATCGGGGCCTCGACGTTGGGGGTTTGGGCGCCGTCGAAATAGATCCGCAGGATGATCTTCCGGGTCTGCATCAACCGGGTCGGCTTGCTGTCGGGCGCGAGGGAGCGGCCGGATCCAACGGGCCGGCTGAGCGTGATCCAGATCCGCTTGATGCAACCGGGGCCGTCGAGCGACGCGTAGGTCGCGGTCTTGCCGGCGGCGAGGCTGCGGGTGAGGGCGACGTGGTCGGAGACGGGGTTCGCGGGCAGGTCGAGGTTGAACGGACCCGTCGGGGCGGCGAGGGCGGTTGTGGTCACCAAACCTGCCGCCAGGATCGCGGCGCAATGAATCAGGAAAGACATGACGATGGGTTGGGGTTGGGTGGAGTTGGCGATTATTTGGAAGCCCGCGGGAAGCTGCTGTAAGTTTCAAAGAGTTTCTCGGGCCATTGGAATGAATGGGCAAGTTTTGCCAGTCGCTGCACCACCGCCGGGTTTTCCCCCGCGACGTTGTTGCGTTCGCCGAGGTCGGAATCGAGGTGGTAAAGTTCCAGCCCTTTGGTACCGCAATCCTTCACATAGTCATAGAAGACCTGGCGATCAGGCAGGAAGAGTTTCCACGGCCCCTGCCGGACCGCGTGGAGTTCGTTCTTGGAAAAGTAGTACATGAGATCGCGCGCGCCAGCCTCGCTGCGACCGAGCAGGAGATCAGACTGGTCAAAGCCGTCGATGAGGCGGTCACGCGGCGGCTCGAATCCAGCCAGTCGGCCCAAGGTGGGCAGGAAATCGAGGGTGGTGAAAAGCGCGTCGCTCGTGCGCCCGGCGGGCACCTGGCCGGGCCAGCGCACGAGGCACGGCACGCGGGAACCCCCTTCGTAGCTGGAGCCTTTCGCCTCGCGCAGCGGCCCCGCCGAGCCCCACGCGATCTGGCCGCCATGGCGGGGACCGAGGCGATCCTGATGGTTGCTCCATGGGCCGTTATCACTCGTGAAGATCACGAGGGTATTTTCCCGCAAGTGCAGCGTGTCGAGCAGATCGAGCAGGCGGCCGGTGTAGAAATCCATCTCCTCGACCGCGTCGCCGTACAGGCCGCCGGCCGACTTGCCGCGAAACTCCGGCGCGGTGCCGACGATCGAGTGAAACATGTTGTGCGCGAGATAGAGAAAGAACGGCCGCTCCCGGTTGGTCCGCAGGAACTCCTCGGCCTTTTCCGTGTAGGTCCGCGTCAAACTGCCCATGTCGTCGGTCGCGCCGGCGGGGGCGTTGTTGGCAAAAAACTCCGCCCGGCCGTTGTCGTTGCCGCCCAGGGTCCCGAAGTAGGTGTCGAAGCCCTGGGCGTTGGGCATCCGCTCCGGGATCGGAGCGCGATTGGAGACGTCCCATTTCCCGATGCAGGCGGTAACGTATCCCCGCGACTTGAGCAGCTCGGCGATGGTCACTTCGCTGGCGGGCATCGACCAACCGCCACTGCGCACGGGTAGACGGCCGGTCAGGAGGGCGGAGCGCGACGGCCCGCATACGTTCTGGGCATAGAAGCTGGTGAAGCGGGTGCCCTCGGCCGCGAGCCGGTCCAGGCGGGGCGTGCGGAGCGTGGTCGAGCCCTGGCAACCGAGGTCGCCGTAACCCTGGTCGTCGGTCAGGATGATCACGATGTTGGGCCGCGGCGCGGCGGCCGCCGCGGCCGTCACCGCGCACCACGCCAGCCACGCCGAGCAGGCGGCGATTCTGCGGAAGCAAGGTGTCATGGAGTGCAGGGGGAACGGGTGGCGGGGAAAGACCGGGGCTGGGAGCACTTGGGCGCTGAAACTCCTGGCGCACAGGTCAAGTGTTCCCTTTCGGCCCTTGGTCCTTTGGTCTCTGGTCCTTTGGTCACGGTCGCAGCGTAGTTAGAACCGTCCGCTCACCCCGAAGTTCATCGTCACGCCATTGCGGACGTAACTCTGAATGCGGTTCTGAAAACCCCGGTAGAAGACCTGCGGTTCATTGGTGATATTGTCGATGTCCAAGGTGAGACTCACGGCCGGCCGCACCTGATAGGCAAAACTGGTGTTGATGACGGAACGCGCCCGGCGGAAGAGATTCAGCGCGAGGTTGGTGCGGGTGTAGCTCGAGGTATAGTCGCTGGTGTAATTGTAGAGCACGCGCGTGCTGAAGTCCCGATACCGCCAAAAGAGGCTGGCGTTGCCCGAATCGGGAATAAACCCCGCCACCTCCCCGGAACGGAGCGTATCGGTCCCGCCAAAATCGCCGTGCGTATCGAGCATCGTATAGTTGGCCGAGGCGCCGAGCCCTTTGAGGAACCCGGGCAGAAACGTGAACTGCTGCTGATAACTGAACTCCCAGCCCTGCACGAAGGCCGTGCCGGCGTTCAGGCTCGTCAGCTTCGTGAAGCCGGAATACTCGCCATCATAGCCGTTGTCGGCGCCGGTCCCAATCGTGCCGACATTGATGCCGCTCGCGATATAATCGCGAATCGTCTTGTGGAACCAGCCCACCGAGATGTAGCCCACCGGCTCGAAGTAATAGTCGAGCATGGCGTCCCAGTTCTTCGCCGTCTGCGGCAGCAAGGCCGGATTGTTCACCGTCAGCGTCCGGTTGGTCTCGCTGATCGATTCGTTGGGGAGAAGATTGGTCAAGGCCGGCCGACCAAAGCTCGTGGACCAACTGAGGCGGGCCTTGAGGTTGGGCGTGACATCGTGGGTGAGATGGACGCTCGGAAACGACTTCGTGTAGCTCCCCGCGAGCTCCCGCTTCGTGTTGGCGTAATCGCGCTCCGCCGCACCGACCGGATCGACCACTTGCTGCGCGCTGGTGCTGGGCGTACGCGCCCGCACCCAACCCCGGCTCGACGTCTCGGTCTGCTCGACCCGCACCCCGGTGAGGTAGCTCGTGCGCGCCCCCACCCCCTGGGTGCCGAATTTGCCCTGCGCCATCCCATACGCGGCGGAGACGGTTTCGGTGACCGACTTGTGGTTGATGTAATTCTGCGCCTCGTAGTAGTAGCGGTCTTCCCGCCAGAGCGCGGGCGTGGTGGGCGTGACGCCCCCGTCCAGAAATTGTTTGGCCTCCCAGAACGGCAGGAGACGTCCGGTCTTGACGGAGTCGAACGAGGTATAGGACGGATCCGGCGCCAGCGGGCCGGTGCCAATATAACTCCAGCGATGCCGTTCCCGGTTCTGGCTGACCGTCTGGTCCCGCCAGTGGACGCCGGCCTTGAGAGCCGTGGGGACCGCCACCGGCAACTCGTAACGGACATTCCCGCTCAGCTCGTCGACGTCCTGGTATTGATGATAATTCCGGGTGGTGAGCCCGTTGGAGGTGGGACGATAATTGTCAGGGTTGGTGAAATCCAGTCCCTGGGTTTGCATGAAGCTCGGGTGGATATCCGAGGCGGTGCGGTCGAGGATCCACCCAATGTTGGCGATACTCATCGTCAGGTCGCCGGCCTTGCCGCTGCCGCTGTTGAGGTGGGTCTGATTGTGGCGGGCGCCGTAGTCGAACTTCAGCGGACCAAACTCATGCTCGCCCGTCAGATTGAGCGCGCGGAGGCGATTGAGATAGTTTTGGCCGGTGCTGCCGATCTCGAGCCGGGAAGCCGTCGACGCCCGCACCTGCGTGATCAAATCCGTATAGCCGGGCAGGACGCCGGCGGTGCCCGTGGTGCCGGTCGAATTGCTGGTGAAGGCGCGGGTGTCATTCACGATGCGGCGGTTTTCGCGGGTGTTGTTCAGCATGGCCGTGAACGTGAACAGCGACTGCGGAGAATGCCGGTAATGCACCTTGGTGTTCACGCTGGCATGCATCCGGTTGTTGTAGTTGTCCTCGGTCCGATAGTCCCAGAGGTAGGCGGGCGAGTTGACGGTGCTTTGGAAGTCCCGGATGGTCTTGAAAAACCCCTGCACATTTTCGCTGTAGAATCCGCTCACGGCGACCCCGAGATTGCGTTCGCCCCCGAGCACGCTGAACACCTCCTGATAGGTGACGCTGAAGAGCGGGTGGGCGCGGTGCTGCTCGCGCAGGGGAATCTGCTCGGTGAACGGGGGCGCGTAGCGGACGGAGGTGTTGTAGATCACGCGGCGCTTTTCGCGCATCCGCAACGGCGAGCGGGTCTTCAGATTGACGGTGCCTCCGAGGGAATCGACGGGCTTGTCCGGGGTTTGTCCCTTCGTGAGTTCGATCTCCTCGAACATACCGCCCGTGATGTTGTTGATGTTGGCGGATCGGTTCATCGCGTTCTGGCTCGTGAGCAAGCCGCCGTCCACGGTCACGTTGTTGAGCCCCGGGCCCATGCCGCGGACCGTGAATCCGTCGACCAACCCGGCCCCGCTGCCACTCAGATTGCCGGCCACTCCGGGCAGGCGGATGACCATTTCGCTGGCGCTCATGTTCGACAACGTTCCGTACGAGTCCATGGCCACGACGTTCTTCACGCTTTCGGCATTGCGCTGCGCGGTGATGGCCAGGGAGGCACCCTCCCGTTCACCGGCGACCTGGAATGCCTCCATCCGGTAGACCCCGCTGGTGAGGTTGAAATCGTGGCGGCTGCGACCGCCGGCCGCCACGGCGACGGTGGCGTGCAGGGGATCCAAGCCCGTGTAGGAGGCCACCAGTTCCTGGGAGCCGGCCGGTACACCCGTGAGTTCAAAGCGGCCGGTGACATCCGAGAGGGCCGCCAGATTCGTGCCCGACACCTCGATCCTTGCGCCCTGGAGCAGATCACCCGTGGCGGCATTGCTGATCGAACCGCTGATCACGCCCCCTGCGGCGGGCTGGCTGGCGGGCAACGCCGCCGACGCCAGAGCGAGCGACACGGCCAGAACGGTGCCGCGGATCATTCCGGCCAGGCCAGGCAGGGACGTTCCAGACAGAATTGAGCAGCAGGGTTTCATGGGCGTCATTGGTTGGGGGATACGGGAGGCTTCCGGAGGACTGGACTCACGCGGAGAAACGGATCGGTCCATGGGCGGGAGGAACTGTCGCACCCTCCGGCCGCGGCGGCACGGGGTAAACCGTGTCTTAAGTTTCCAGTAAACTGCCGGCCCGGCGGCCTCCCGGCGAATGCCGGGACAAAGCGCGGCCCGGCCTGGCGTGGTGCTCGAGCCGGTCGCCCGCTTGACCGTTCCGTGAACCCTGTTTCGCTGCGGTGGTGGGAACCGAAAAACTCCGCCCGTCGCTCCGCGACCTCGCCGCCCAATTGGGTCTCTCGCACACCACGGTGTCCCTGGCGCTGCGCCGCGATCCCCGCATCCCGGCATCCACCCGCCGGCGGGTGGAGACGGCGGCGCGGGCTTGCAGCTATCAGGTCGATCCCACGCTTTCGACGCTGATGTCCCGTTTGCGGACGTTGCGCGCCAAGCCCGTGCAGGCGACGCTCGGGTTAATCACCGCGTGGCCCACCCGCAACGGCTGGCGGAAGGCGTCGAACCACCAGCGGTTCTTCGCCGGAGTTTGCCGGCGAGCCGGCGAACTCGGTTACGGCGTCGATGAGCTCTGGCTGCGGGAGCCGGGCATGACTGGCGCGCGCATGACGCGCATTCTGCGGTCACGCGGCATCCACGGGCTGATTCTGCAATCCCTGCCGGCCGCGGGCGGGCGGCTGGACCTCGATTGGAAGAGCTTCGCCTGCGTCACCAAGGGGCTCACGGTATCGCATCCTTCCGTCCATCGGGTCGTGTCGTCGCACTACGAGGACATGCAATTGGTGCTGCGGGAACTGGCGTCGCGGCGGTACCGGCGAATCGGGCTCGTGCTCAGCGACGCCCTGAGCGTACGCGTGGACCGGGCCTGGCTGGCGGCGTATCTGTTGCACCAAAACGACACGCCGGCCGATCAACGCATCCCCGCCCTCATCACCCGCACCGCGCAGGAGGAGGCCGGCTTCGTCCGCTGGCTCCACGCCTACCGGCCCGACGCGATTCTGTTCTCGGACCAGCCGATTGCAGCGTGGGTGCAAGCCCAGGGTTTGCAGGTGCCCCGTGACCTCGGTCTGGTGCATCTGGACTGGTCAAAGGACGTGGCGCCGCTGGCCGGGTTGGATTCCGATCCAGAAACCGTGGGCGAGGCCGCGACCCATCTCCTGGTCGGCCAGTTGCAGGCCAATGAATACGGCATCCCCAAGCATGAGAAGATCGTCGCCGTGCGCGGACACTGGGTCGCGGGCAGCACGGTGCGACGAGTGTGACGTTCGAACCCGCCGGCCCAACCCCCGGTCGCCTGCAGGGTTTACTGGAAAACGCCCCGAGGGTCGCGCGGGGTGGCGCCAGCTGGTTCTGCTCGTGTTTCGATCCTGCGGTATCTGTGCACCGGATGTCATTTCCACCCAATTCCACCATGGCAAGCTCCTCCCGGCGCCGACGCGATTTCTCCTGATCCCCATGTCGTCGCCCCTGCTCCCCTCCGCGCGCACTGCCATTGACGTCGCCGTCACCGAACTCGAATACGGCAAAGCCATCGCCACTTTTCAGGAGGCTGCCGCGGCCGGGCTCGCGTGCTTCCGCGTCCCGGGCGGGGAGGCGGAGCTGGCGGCGGCGGTCCGAGCGTCGGGCGCCCGCCACGTCGTCGTTGGAGTCGAGATTTATCACGGCCCCCTTTACGAGGCGCTTTCCGCGGGCGGTGTCATCGCCCGCTTCGGCGTCGGCCACGACAACATCGACAAGGCGTTCGCGACGTCGCGCGGCCTGCTCTGCACCAACACCCCCGGCGCGCTGCACGACTCCGTGACCGAACACACCATCAACCTGCTGCTGGCCGCGGCGCGCCATACGGTGACCGTCGCGGCCGCCCTGTCTGCGGGAAGCTGGCAGCCGCGACTGGGCGTCGAGTTGAAGGGGAAGACCCTGGTGGTCGCCGGTTGCGGGCCGATTGGTCAACGGGTCGCCGGCATCGCCGCCCGGGGTTTCGGCATGCACGTGATCGGGGTGAAACAATCGACCGCCAACATCGAGCACCTGCAGCGCGACTGGGGATTTGCGACCGTGACGACCGACTTCCGGCAAGCGGTGGGTTCCGCAGACTTTCTCAGCCTCCACGTGCCCGGCGGACCGGAGACCCACCACTTCATGGACCGCGCCCGGCTGGAACTGCTGCCGCCGCGGTGTTGGGTGGTGAACACCGCGCGCGGATCGGTGGTGGACGAGGCGGCCCTCTACGATGCCCTCGCGACGGGCCGCCTGGCCGGCGCGGCGCTGGATGTCTTCGCGCGTGAGCCTTACGAGCCGGCGGAGCCGGAGCGGGACTTGCGCCGGCTGCCGAACGTCATCCTGACCCCGCACGTCGGCAGCAGCACGCGGGAAGCGGCCGAACGCATGGCCCAACGCGCGCTGCAGAATCTCCGGTGGGCTCAGTGCGGCCAGTGGGAGGAAATGGATTTGTTGAACCGCGAGGTACTGGACAGCCTGAAGCGGGGACCAAAAAGCAAACCATGAAGAACAAGCTGCGTCAGGCGTTGCTGCAACGGGAGGTGACTCTCGGCAGTTGGATTCAAATCGGCCATCCCGCGTCGGCCGAGGTGCTCGCCCGCGCCGGCTTCGACTGGATCTGCGTGGATCTGGAGCATGGGGCGATCGATCTTGAAACGACCACGAACCTCTTCCGGGCCCTCGGAGGTTTCGACTGCGTCCCCGTCGCGCGCCTCCCCCTGAACGATCCGATTTGGATTCACCGCGTGCTGGATGCCGGCGCCCGCGGGCTGATCATCCCGATGGTCAGGACCGCAGCCGAAGCCGAGGCCGCCGTGCGCGAGGCCAAGTATCCGCCCCGGGGCACACGCGGCTTTGGCTACTCGCGGGCGAATAGCCATGGGGCGGATTTCGCTGCCTCGATCGCGACGGCCAACGACGAAATCGCGCTCATCATGCAGATCGAACACCGCGACGCCCTGGCGAATCTGGACGCCATTCTCCGCGTGGACGGCGTGGACGGCGTGTTCATTGGTCCGCTCGACCTGAGCGGTTCGATGGGCATCACCGGACAGATGGCGCACCCCCGGATGGTGGCGGCGCTCGCGGAATACCGCGACACCTGCTCGACCCACCAGAAGGCCGCGGGACTGCACGTGGTCCGGCCCGATGCGGCCAACATCCGCCAGGCGCTCGCCGACGGATACACGATGCTGGCCCTGGGCCTGGACAACGTCTTCATGGAACAGGCGGCACGGGCGGCGCTCGCCGCGGCCGCCACAGTGGACGGCGCGAGCCAATGAGGCCGGGGGAAAAACCGGGTGGTCGCACCCCGCTGCAGCCTGGAATTTTCCGCGAATCGCCTTGGCCAGGCGCCACCCCCGGCCACATCCTGTTCGATCCTCTGCTTAACTCTCCATCCGCTAAATCCACCATGCCCTCTCTCCGCCCCTCGACTCCCAGCCGCGTTCGCCCCGGTCGGCGTGCCTTTGTTGCCCTGCTGGCGCTGCCGCTGGCCGGGCTCGCGCAAACCGCCCCGACCATCCCCGGGGCTCCCGTCAGTAAGGAAGAGCCGGTGACGCTGTCGCCGTTTGAGGTCTCCGCCACCCAGGACACCGGCTATGTCGGCCAGGACACCCTCTCCGGCTCGCGCCTGCGCACCAACCTCAAGGACGTCGCGGCCGCGATCAGTCCGATGACGGCGGAATTCCTCCAGGACATCGCCGCCACGAGCATCGAGGACGCCGTCGACTACGGGGTGGGCACGCGCATGGAAACGGACGACGCCCGCTCCGCCGGACCGGTCGCCGATGGCTACAACGACACCATCCGCTCCATCCGCATCCGCGGCCTGCCCGGCGGGGGCCGCAGCATCAATTTCTTCGGGGCGCCGGGCGAGGTCGACCTCTACATGACCGAGCGCCTCGAGGTCTCGCGCGGTCCGAATTCCATCCTCTACGGCTTCGGCTCGCCGGCCGGCGCCATCAACGTCTCCAGCAAACAGGCCCGCACCGACCGGCAGGCGTACAGCCTCACGTATCGCGCCGACTCCTGGGGCGGCGAGCGCTGGATCGCCGACGCCAACGTCGTGGCCCGGAAGAACGAGATCGCCCTCCGCACCGTGCTGCTCCGCAGCCGCGAGGACTCCTGGCGCGCCTCCGGGCACAACGATCAGGATCGCGTCTTTCTCACCGGCAAATGGCAGCTCGATCGCCGGACGAGTGTCCGGGTCGAGTTCGAACACGGCGACATCAAGCGTTTCGTGCCGCGCCCGTTTTTCGGCAACGATCTCAAGTCCGTCTGGGACGAGAACGGACAACCGATCTTCAGCAACTTCGCCGCCACCTACGTCCCCGGCCGCCCTGGCACCGGCGCCAGCGGCACCCCGGGCAACCCGATTCGCGACACCGGCAACACCAACGTCGTCGGCGTGCAGGAGCGTTCGGGCAACGACTGGGTTGTCGTCAGCGACCGTTTCGCCGCCGCGCAAAACTACCGCCGCTTCACCTACTCCGAGGCGCCGACCGGCGGACTCATGTCCAACGATTTCGTGATGGGCCGGCGCAACCCCGAGGCCACCCTCGAGGCCAACTGGGTGCGCGGCGCCTCAAAGGTGAACAACGCCTCCGCGTTTTTGCAGCGCGAACTCGCCCCCGATCTGAATCTCGAACTCGGCTTCAACCGCCAGACGAGCCGCGGCGTCAGCCACAATCTCCAAACCTGGAACGAATACGGGGTCGCTGCCGACACCAACCGCTATCTGCCCAACGGCCAGCTCCGGCCCGCCGACCAGCTCTACTACTTCGATGTCGCCTCCAACCGGCGCCCTTCGAGCGCCCAGGCCAACCAGGGCCGCGTCACGCTGTCCTACGAACGCAGCCTGCGCGACCTCGTCACCCTGCGCCTCGCCGGCCTCGGCGAAATCGCCTCCACCAAAGCCCGCGCCGATTACCTGCAGCAATACTGGCTGAAGGGGCCCGAACTCACGAGCGGCGGCGCCTTCGTCGCGACGCCGGAGAACGCCGCGAACCTGACCCGCTACCGCTACTACCTCCCGAATCTCGCGGTCCTCGATGACCGCAACTTCCGCATCCCCGGCCCGCTCGCCCTCTCCCGCGCCACCCCCTATCAGGATCCGGCGACCGGCACCGTATCCAACATCTACATGCGCGAGTTCAACCGGCAGCAGGGCAACATCAATTACGTCGATCGCGAGACCAGCGCCACCATGGGCGTCGCCCAGGCCTACCTGCTCCGGCAACGGCTCGTGGCCACCTTCGGTTACCGCCAGGACCGCCTGAAGAACTGGGTCGGCGTGCCGTTCCGTGATCCCGCCGGCGAGGCCCTCGCCCCCAACACCGGCGTCTGGACCCCCGCGGACCCGCGCCGCTTCCCGCCCTCGGTCTTCACCGGCCAGACCCGCACGCTGGGCGGCGTCGGGCACCTCACCCCGTGGCTGTCCGCGTTCTACAACACCTCCAGCAGCGTCAACACGCCGGGCGTCAGTTACGTCACACCCCGGGATCCGCGGCAGACCACGCTCGCGGATCTCGAGCCCTCCCCCTCCGGCCGTACCACCGACTACGGCCTCAAGCTCAGCCTGCTCCAGAATCGCGTCTTCGTCACCGCCACGAAGTTTCACACCCGCTCCGAGAACGAGTTCGCCTTCTCCGGCTTCAACAAGACCAACCTCGTTAACATCTGGACCGCCCTCGCCGACTCCGGCGGACTGCCGGCCGACGAGGCCGCCTTCGCGCGTCGCCAGGCCGAGGTCATCGGCATGGTGCAGGGCTACACCCAGGACTCCGAGAGCCGCGGACTCGAACTGGAGGTGGTGGGCCAGTTGCTCCCCGGCTGGTCCGTCGCGCTGAACTACTCGAAGAACCAGACGGTTCGCTCCAACATCGCCTCGGAATATCGCGCCTACCTCGACCACCACAAGGCGTACTGGAAGCAGTTCGCCGACTACTCGCTCACGCAAAACCCCGCCGTCGCGGGCGTGGAGCGCGCCCCCAGCGCCGTCAACTGGCGGACCCCCGCGGAGATCGCCGCCACGGGCGACTTCACCGTCAATACCGACAGCGTCAACGAGGCCCTCGCCGATGCGGAGCAGTTGTTCTTCAACAACCCGCACGTCTTCGAGGGCCGGCGCTTCGTCGGCGATCCGTTGCACAACCTCAATCTCCGCACCCGCTACGATTTCCGCGCCGGTCGGCTCAAGGGCCTCTCCGTCGGCGGCGGGATGCGCCTCCGCCTCGGTCGCGTCGCCGGTGCACGCACCGACTACACCCTCCCCGCGGGGGCCGACTACACCGCCGCGTGGAACAGCCGGGTCATCGACCGCGTCGCCACCGTCGATGCCAAGGACCAGGCCGTCTACGATCTGCAACTGACCTACTCGCTCGCGGTCCTCCCGCGGAAGGTGCGTTGGAACCTCCAGCTCAACGTCAAGAATCTCCTCGATCAGCGGGAACTGATCGTGAACAACGTCCACCCCACCACCCTCGCCCCGCTCACCTACCGCTATCAGGACCCGCGGCAGTTCATCCTGACCAACACGTTCAGTTTCTGACGCCGCCGGGCGGCAATAACCCGCGCCCGGGAGGCGTTACTGCGAACCCGCCGGCGCCGGCGCCGGCGCCGCCGCCCCGGAGCGCCCCGACCTCGGCACGCGTCACGTCATTGAAGTCGCGGTGGCTCCAGCGATCCACGGCGCAACTGCAGCGGGGTGCGGCCACCCAAGCGGATCTCCGCGCCGTCGTCGCGCAGGGCGATGTGATCGGTGCGCCCGCCCTGGGTGATCGCCAGCGCGGGTCGCCCGGGGGCGCCGGCGGGAGATGGGGCGTGGCCGGGGCGGCATCATGGAGGTTCGTCGCAAACGTCAGGCCGGCCCGGCGATTCCGGCTAGCGGCCGAACCGGGCGACCGCCGCGGCTTGGAAGGCGGGTTCGATCTTCTTCCCATCGGCCGCGGTGCGCCAGCCGGCGTTCTGCACCATCAACACGGTGACGAGGCCGTGCGCCGGGTCGACGTTGAGATTCGTGCTGTCGGCTCCGCCGTGGCCGAAGCCCTCCCTGGCCACCTTGAATCCGAAACCGTAGCTTGGTTTCAACGCGGCCGGTGTCTGGCGGCTGGTCATTTGCCGGATGCTGGCGGCGGAAAGAATCCGGCGACCCTGGACGACGCCTCCGGCGAGCAGTTTTTCGGCGACGTAACGCTGCAGGGTCGGCGCCAAGGCCTGGTGGTTGGCCGTCGGGCCCGCGTCGGCGGCCAGGGCGGACGCCCACGGCAGGGCAAGAAGCGCGGCGAGGATCCAAGCGGGGAAGGGTTTCATTCGCAACGGTTCCGATCCCCCGGGAGCCTGCTCCGGCTGGGATGGAGGTAGGAGCGGCTTTACGCCGCGATTCGCGGGATCATATCGGCGTAAAGCCGCTCCTACCATGGGGGGGGGAGATAACGCGCATGTGGGTTTGGTTTGAATCGCAGGCGGGTCCATTCCCCTTGGCCTGCCACGTTCCTTCCTGCGATGCCACGAGCCCGGTCCGCGCAGCGGTCGCGTGGCCATGAGGCCCCGAGGCCTTGGTCGCCTTTGGCGCCGCCTCCGGCGGGTAAACTTGCCTCGGGGTGGCCAGGCGAAGGGCGAGTGTTTACTGCCCCGGGGCTGCTTTACGGAATGGGATCACGATGGGGATACCGTCGCGCGGGGGCGCGGGCCCCTACGGCAGTTGGGGTCGCAGCCGCGTCTTCCCCTCCTTGTCCACCGGGTAAAGGGCGTGCTGACGTTCCATCGCGGCGATCAAGCCCTGCATCAGCCGCCGGAGCTGGGCGGGTTCGGTGGGGGCGAGGTTCTGCTGTTCGAACGGATCCCGGGCGAGGTGGTAGAGCTGGTAATGGGAATTCTCGGACACCTTGGTAGGAAAGTAGTGGTAGATGACCTTCCACTCGCCGTCGCGATAGACCGTGAAGTAGTCGGTGCGATGCGGCGAATGCGGGTAGTGCATCAGGAAGGTTTCGTCCCGGCTCGGGTCGGGTTTGCCCGTGAGCAGGGTGTCGAGGCGGTGCCCATCGACCACGTGATTCGCCGGGAGTTTCTGGCCGGCGACCGCGAGGACGGTGGGGAACAGATCGTAGACCGCGGCCTGCTGGCTCTGGAGGGCACCGATGGCGATGGGGAGGCGTTGCTGGTGGGGGTTGCGGGGATTGGCCCGCGCCCAGGCGGCGATGAACGGCACCCGGGTGCCGCCTTCGTAATGTGAACCCTTCTTGCCGCGCAGGGGGGCGGCACACGCGACCGCGTGCTGGTCGCCCAGCGGGGCGTCGGAGCCGTTGTCGCCGAGGAAGAAGATGAGGGTGTTCTCGGCGACGCCGAGGGCGTCGAGGCGGTCGAGGACGTCGCCCAGCGACTTGTCCATGCCCTCGATCAGCGTGGCGAAGGCCTGCGCGGGCGCGGGTTTGCCGGAATTCTTGTAGTGGGCGGCAAAGCGGGGGTCGGAGTTGAACGGCGCGTGCACCGCGTAGTGCGCGAAGTAGAGGAAGAACGGTTTGCCGGCCTGTACGGCGTCGGTCACGCGGGCGTTGGCCTCGAGGGTGAGCGCCTCGGTGAGAAAGATATCCTGGCCGTGGTACTTCTCCAGGCCGGGGGGCGCGGAGGCGGCGCGCTTGGTGCCGAGGCCAAAACTCTCCTTCCCATAATAACTGCCCGGCGCACCGATGGAGGCGCCGGCGACGTTGAGGTCGAAGCCGAGATTGGCGGGGTCCGCCCCGGGGAAGGCCCGGGGGGAGAAATGCGCCTTGCCGACATGAATGGTGCGGTAGCCGCCGGCCCGCATCAGCCCGGCGAGCGTGACATCGCCGGGCTTCAAGCCGCGCCAGTTCCAGTCCGGCGGCCCCTGGGGTCCGGCGTTGTCCTTGTCGGGGTTGATCCAGTTGGTCGTGTGATGGCGTGCGGCGTTCTGGCCGGTCATGATCGAGATGCGGGTGGGCGAGCACACGCTCATGGCGCAAAAATTATTCAACCGGATGCCGCGGGCCGCCAGTCGCTCCATGTTCGGGGTGCGGTAGTAGTCGTTCAGGGGATACCGCTTGGGCTGGCCCGCCGCGTCGGTGAGGAAGGGGAGGGAGGTGTCCATCACCCCCATGTCGTCGACGAGGAAGATGATGACATTGGGTTGGTCGGCGGCGGAAGCCGCGGCGGCCAGCAGCAAGGTGAGGAAAAAGATGAGGGTGCGGGGGTTCATGGCGGTCGCGATGGTGGCGGGGTTTCACCAAACGGAAAGCCCGAATCCGGGGCGGGGTCGCGGGGGGCGCAGCTGTCGTTTGGCGGTGATGCCGCTGGGAGTAGCGCCGCGTCTCTGACCGGCGGGCGCCAGTCGAAGACTGGCGCTACGGGAAGGACCGAACTTGACGCCACCGTCAACCGGGAGAGGCGCCCGTCGCGGGGCGGAGGAGCGGCTTTGCGCCGCGATGAAATTCCGCATGGACGACTCGCGGGATAAACCCGCTCCTACAGGGGAAATCCGCCGGATCTCTGGCCAGGCACCTGCCAGTGGCGAACGGAGGGCGACGCGTCTACCCGGCAAACAGGTCGGTCGGAAATCCCTGCGCGCCGACCTCGGCAGCGAAGACGAAGCCGGCTTCGGGTTGGGCGCGGCGGTCGGCCTCGCTGAGTTTGCAGGCCGCGGTGGTGATAAAGAGGGTGGCGAGTTGCGGGCCGCCAAAGGTACACGTGGTCACCCGGGCGACGGGGAGGCGGATCGTTTCCAGCAGCCGCGCCCGCACGGGGTCCCAGCGGCTCACGCACCAACCATCCCAGTGGGCAATCCAGAGGTGACCCTCGGTGTCGATCGTGCAGCCGTCGGGAAAGCCGGCGACAGCCGAGGTGTCGAGGGCGACGCGGGGTCGCGTTAGGTCACCCGTTGCGGGATCGGTGTCGAAGGCCTGCACCGTGCGCGTGGGCGAATCGATGTAGTACAGGGTCTGGTGGTCGGGCGACCACGCGAGGCCGTTGGAGACCGAAACCTGCTCGCGCATCCGCTGGCAGTTGCCGTCGGGCGCGAAGCGATACAGCGCTCCCTGGTGCGGGGCTTCGTCGAGCGCCATGGTGCCCGCCCAGAGACGGCCGCGCGGGTCGCACTTGGCATCGTTGAAGCGAAGGGTGGCGGCGTCGTGTTCAGCCGGGCGCGCGAAGGGTTGGGAGTGCCCGGTGGCGAGATCGAAGCGGTGAATGCCATCCTGCAGCGCCACCAGTAGATCGCCGCGAGTCGTGGGGGCGAGGGCGCCGATGAGTTGCGGAACGGAGCGACTGACGGTGGCCGCGGAAGCGAGTGTCGTCTCGTGGATTTGCCGGCCGAGGATGTCGATCCAGAAGAGGGACTGGCGTTGCGGATGCCAGACGGCGCCCTCGCCGAGTTCGGCGGGGACGGTGCGAAAGAGGGAGACGCGGGAGTCGGTGGTCATGCGGAGATCGGGCAGTCTGGGGCGGCGAGGATCGAAAGATATGGCGCTCTGCTCAACCCCCAATCCGCCCGACGGGGCTCGCGCGGTGCATTCACAAGTTGACGCCAGCGTCAGTTCCATAAGTGACGGTCATCGTTGTTTTTTACCAGAACGGTCAAGCGAAGCAGGTGAGTGAGGCCTGGACGGCTCCAAAACTGTCCGCAGCTGCGGAGTCGGCGTT
>JBBRWR010000120.1:0-24858 GCA_038249085.1 Opitutales bacterium | reverse complement strand
TCGCCAACTGGCGCACGGTGCAGACCACGCTCAAAGCGATGCAGCAGTTAAGCCGCAGCGTGCTCTTCACGACCCTGCCGGACACGCAACGCCGCAAGCGTCTCAGTAAGAAAGTCCTCGGTATTACTTAAGCGCCATTCGCACCGGACCCAATCACATCGGCTTCGCGATTGCCGCGGACGACTATGCCACGTGGCAAACACGACTGCTCACCTGCGGCACCGCGATCGAAAGCGAGACCCAATGGGAACGGGGCGGGCGCAGCTTGTTCTTTCACGATCCCGACAACCACCTCGTGGAATTGATCACGCCCGGGATCTGGCCGAACTATTGAGGCGCCGCCGCGCGGGCGTTCGCCGGGGTGGGTGCGACTCAGGCCACGGAGTTAATCAGCGTGCCGACGGGATCGAGGGTGATGCGAATTTCGTCGCCACTCTGCAGAGTGAAGGTGTCGGGTGGGACCACCCCAGTGCCGGTCATGAGATAGGCCCCGGCGGGGAAGGAGTTTTCGCGGAACAGCCAGTCGGCGAGCGAGGGCAGGGGGCGCTTGATGCGGCCCACCGTGGTGTCGCCCTGGAAGACCGGGATCCCGGCGCGGCGAATTTCGATGGCGATCACCGCGGTGGGCGCGGGCAGGGTATCCGTGATCACGAGACATGGGCCCAGCGCGGCGCTGCGATCGTAGACCTTGGCCTGCGGGAGGTAGAGCGGGTTTTCCCCCTCGATGTCGCGCGAACTCATGTCGTTGCCGATGGTGTAGCCGAAGATGCGGCCTCCGGAATTGATGGCGAGCGTGAGCTCGGGTTCGGGTACGTTCCAGCGGGAGTCGGCGCGGATGCGCACGGCGGCGCCGGGGGCCGCGACCCGGTGGGGGGTGGCTTTGAAGAAGAGTTCCGGACGGTCGGCGTCGTAGACCTTGTCGTAGAAAGTGCCGCCGCCGGCGTCCTTCGATTCGGCCATGCGGGCGGACTTGCTGCGGAGGTAGGTGACGCCGGCGGCCCAGACTTCCTGGGATTGCAGGGGCGCGAGCAAGGCGGTCGGGGCGGGGACCGATCGACCGGTCGCGACCAGACCGCGCGCGAGGGCCCCGGGATCGGCGGCCTGGAAGAGCGCGTCGATTGTGAGTGGGGCGGCCGGCGTGACGCAGACGCCGGCGTGTTCGAGGATCAGGCCGGTGGCAGTGGCGTAGAGGCGGATCATGGGATCGAGGGAGTGAGCAGGGATTGCAGATCGGCGAGGGAGAGTTTCGCGGCGACCGCATCGCTGGCCTCGAACACGTCGGCGAGCAAGGCGCGTTTCTCCGCCTGGAGGGCCAGCACCTTTTCCTCCACTGTGCCGGTGGTGATCAACTTGTAGCTGGTGACGACCCGATGCTGGCCGATGCGGTGGGCGCGGTCGGTGGCCTGGGCCTCGGCGGCCGGGTTCCACCAGGGGTCGAAATGCACGACGGTGTCGGCGCCGGTGAGGTTGAGTCCGGTCCCGCCGGCCTTGAGGGAGAGGAGAAAAACCGGGATGTCGGCCGAGGCCTGGAACCGGTCGACCTCGGCCTGGCGGGCACGGGTGGTCATCGATCCGTCGAGGTAGCAGTGGGCGAGGCCCTGCGTCTCGAGCTCCGGTCGGAGCAGGGCGAGCAGCGACGTGAATTGCGAAAAGACGAGGACGCGGTGGCCGTCGTCGACCGCCTCGGCGAGGAGTTCGTTGAAGCTGTCGAGCTTGGCGGAGTCGGCGTATGGCGGCGCGGGGGGCGGATTCTCGTCACGCTGAGCTGCGGGGGGATTCGAGTCGCGGCGTGAAGCCGCTCCTACCGGGGTGCCATCGGTCACCAACCGCGGATCGCAGCAGATTTGGCGGAGGCGCAGGATTTGGGTGAGAGCGGCGAATTTGAGTTTCGCCTCGCTGGCCCCGTCGGCGGCGAGATCGAAGAGCTCCCGCTCCGAGCGTTCCTGGGTGGCGCGGTAGAGCGCGGCCTGGGTCGGGGTCATTTCGCACCAGAGCACCTGCTCGAGCTTCTCCGGCAATTCGGGGGCGACGGCCCGCTTGGTGCGACGCAGGATGTAAGGGGCGGTCTGGGCGCGCAGGCGATCGTCGAACCACGTGCGTTCGTCGCTGCGCAGTCCGGCGGGCACTTTTTGGAGGTAACCCGGCAGGAGGAATTCGAAGAGGGAGCGCAGGTCGTCGAGGGAGTTCTCCAGCGGGGTGCCAGTGAGGAGGAAGCGGGCCGGGGCGTGGAGCGCGCGCAGGGCGGCGGCGTTTTGCGAGCGCCGGTTTTTGATGTGCTGCGCCTCGTCGGCGATGAGGGTGGCGAATTCGACGGCGACAAACAGCGCCTGATCGCGCGTGAGCGTGCCGTAGCTGGTGATGACCAGATCGCAGCCGGAAAACGCGGCGGCGGTGGTGAGCCGCTGCCCGCCGTGATGGACGAAGACGCGGAGTTGCGGGGCAAAGCGCGCGGTTTCGCGGCGCCAGTTTTCCAGCAGTGAGGCGGGGCAGACGACAAGCGACGGGCGGGGAGATGTTTTTTGATTTTCACGTAATACGTGAAATTGGCCGGAGGCGGCCGCACCGGGCGCCGGTGGGGCACCGGGCAGGGCGGAGAGCAGGGCGAGCGCCTGGAGGGTTTTGCCGAGGCCCATTTCGTCGGCCAGGATACCCCCGAGACCGTGGCGCTGCAGGTGCCAGAGCCAGGCGGCGCCCAGGCGCTGATAGGGGCGTAATTGGCGATCGAGGGTCACGGGCAGGGGCGCCGGTGCGAGGGCCGTGAGATGGCGGAGGGCGCCACCGCGGGTCCGCCAGGTCTCCGGCGGTTGGAAACCGGGAGACAGCGCCTCAACGATCGCTTCCGCTTCGGCGACGCGCGCGGCGGAGATGCGGTGGGTGCGTCGCGGCGAAAGACCCGCCGCCGGGTCGCCCGCGAGGGCGCGCTGGGCGGTGGCGAGTTGCTGGAGTTGGGTGCGGTCGAGCAGGAAGATTTTTCCGCCCGACTCCAGGTAGCCGCAGTTGGAGGCGAGCGCGGATCGCAGGGCCGATTCGTCGGCCGCGCCAGCACGGAGCCCGAGAGTGACGCTGAAGCTGTCGCCGGTTTCGCTGACCTCGGCGGCGAGCTCCGCCGCCTGGAGGTGGGCGGTGTTGCGGGTGAAGTTGGGGCTGAACTCCGCCGAGAAGGCCTGGGTGAGGCGCTGGCGGTGATGGGCGAGAAAGTTGAGCGTCTTGTGCCGGTCGCGGAGCCACCACTTGCGATTCGAAGGTTCGAGGATGAAGCCATGTTCCTTCACGAGGCCGAGGATCTCCGCATAGCGGGAGTCCTCCCGCGAGGGCAGGGTGAGGGCGAGATAGTGCTCGCTGCCATCGACCTGGAGGGGGGCGACCGCCGGATTTTTGATTTTTGATTTTTGATTTTCGATCGCTGGAGGAATGGCGCCGGAGAGGGGCTCCATGAGCAGTTTGGGGTGGCGCCAGGGACCCGGCTGGCCGTTTTCGATGAAAAGGGGAAGATCGCCGATCGCGGCTGTCAGTTCCCGCAATTGCGCCCGGGAGAGTTGGATGAAACTGGGCGGTTGCCCGGTTCCGCACCAGCGCTGGAGCAGGGCGAGGGCGGGCAGCAGGTCGGCGGCCGGCGTGGCGGCGAGGTCCCACTCCAGCCGCAAGGGCACCGCATCGCGGGCGGCGGCGGCGACCAGATTGGGGGGGAGATGAAGGCGCAGCATGAGGAACGGGATGGATTGCTTCCGCGCTTGCGGTCCGCGCAACGACAAAATCGCATGCAAGCGTGGAATAATCCCACTCGGCGCGACTCGTACTTCATCCATGTCCAACCCAGCCTTCACGCAATTGGTGGAAGCGCAGTACGCGCCCCTGTACCGTTTTGCGTTGAGCCTGGCGCGTAACAGCCCGGATGCGGGCGATCTGGTGCAGCAGACCTTCTTCATTTGGGCGACCAAGGGCGAGAGCCTGCGCGACACGGCCAAGGCGAAGTCCTGGTTGTTCACCACGCTCTACCGGGAGTTCCTGCGCGGACGACGGCGGGACGCGCGCGCCACGTCGATCGAGGACCTGCCCCCCGGGCAGCAGGACATCGCCGCAGAGGAGGTCGACCGGGTGGCGCGCCTGGATGCGGCGACGGTGATGACAGCGCTGCAGTCGGTGGACGAGGTGTTTCGGGCGCCGCTGACGCTCTTCTACCTGGAGGACATGTCGTATTTGGAAATCGCTGACGCCCTGGAGGTGCCGATGGGGACGGTGATGTCGCGCCTCTCGCGGGGCAAAGCCCAGTTGCGCGCGGCGCTGGAGCGCGAGGATCGGGGGGCGGCGACCAAGGTGGTGCCATTTTCGGCGGCCAAAGGAGTCAAATCATGAACAACGACGAGGCAAAGTTTCTGCTGACGGCCTATCGGCCGGGCGGGCGGGATGCGAACGACCCGGCGATGACCGAGGCGTTGGCCCAAGCCCGCCAGGACCCGGCGTTGCAGGAATGGCTGACCCGGGCGCAGGCCCATGATGCGGTGGTGGCAGGCAAGTTGGGCGAGATTACGCCGCCCCCGGGATTGCGCGACGCGATCCTCGCCGGGGCGCGCCTTGGCAGCCGGACGCAGGCGCCCCGGCGGCGGGCGTGGTGGCGGCAACCGGTCTGGCTGGCCGCGGCGGCCGCGCTGGCGCTGTTGCTGAGCGTGGGGGCCTGGAAGTTGCGGCCGGCGAAGGGGACAACCTTGGATGAATTCGCGGTGAACTACGTGGCGCGGGGCTTCATGCTCGAGAAGCGCGGCGCGGATGTGGCGGCGCTCAAGTCGTGGCTGCAGGAGCAGGGTGGACCGGTGCCCATCAGCCTGCCGGCGCGCTTTGCCGAGTTGCGCGGGCTCGGCTGCCGCACCCTGCAATACCAGGGGAAGGACATTTCGCTCGTCTGCTTCGAACGCGAGGGCAGGGAGTTCCATGTGTTCGTGGCGCGGCGGGAGGATTTCCCGGACCGTCCGCTGGAGGTCGCGCCGCGCCTGCGCGGGGCCAATCGCCTGGTGGCGGCCGCCTGGTCCGACACCCGCAACCACTATGTGCTGGTGAGCGATGCGACCCTGCCGGACGTGCGCAAACTGCTCTGAGGCGGAGGCGCCGCACCCTGGGTTCCGTTGGCAGGGCTGAAATGCCGGCCGGAAGTGCCGGCGCCGGTTTTCGTATTAACCACTTGGTGACGGTAGGTTGCGGTTAGGTTCCCCGGAAAGTTTGGGAAAACATCGGGTCCGGGCGGACCCAGGCTGCTTCGCCGGGGTCCGGAGGGGCCTGTGAAAACTACCATTGGACTACAAAAACGAACCACGCGGTTCCTGCGCGCCGCCGGCCTGATGCTGTGTCTTGGAGTGGTGGCGGTCGGCGCCACCGAACGCGCGGCCATCCTCGAGGCGATCCGCAACCTCGAGAACCCCCGCAATCTCACGCGGCCGGGTCCGCGGGGTGAATTGGGGCCGTATCAGTTTCGCGCGGCGACGTGGCGGATGCACACGAGCCTGCCGTTTGCGCAGGCGATCGATCGGGAGACCTCCGATCGCGTGGCGGAGCAGCATTACGAATGGCTCCGGCGCGGTCTGCTGGCCGCCGGCATGCCGGTCTCACCGTACAATATCGGGCTCGCGTGGAATGGCGGACTCTCGGCGGCGGTGAAGCGCCGGTCGCCGCGGGCCGCGCATCACTATGCGCAGCGGGCGGCCAACCTGGCCGCGACCATGGAGACCACCGTTGCGGTGGCCGACAATCGCTGAGGCGAATGCCGCCGGCCAGAGAAACGCGGCGAGGCGACGCTGCATTCGCAATGGGTCCGATACCCCGGCGCTTGCTCCGGGGTTCTTTACGGCGTGGGGGGAAGGAGGGTGAGGGTGACGCGGCGGACGTCCATGACGCTGGCGCCAGGGATTTTCAAAGCGCGCAAGGTGAGCGGGCCGGCCCCTTTTTCGAGGCGGATCGAGCCGAGATCGAGGGAGTGAAACTCCTTGGCCGGCGACTCCTGGGCCGGCCGGGGCAGGGTGTCCTGGTTCGTGTAGAACGGCGGATCCCAGCCGGGGGCGACCGTACCCGTGATCTTGTTACCGTTGAAACTCACCTCGATGGTCGAGCCGGCATCGGCGACGGGGCAGGTATAGTCGATCGCCACGCCATAGGTGCCCGCGGTGGCGACGGCGATGTCCCAGGTAAGGGAGTCGTCGGTCGATTGCCACCGGGTGAAGAACGACGAGTTGGGGGCGCCCGAGCTGCGCTTGGCGCCGCCGTGGGCCACGCCATCGCGCGCCGGCAGGGGCGAACGGGGGAAGGCGGGATAGCCGACGGTGAACGGGCGCACGGCGGCTTTGGTTCCAACCCCCGTCTCGGTGCGCCAGGTCGCGAGGGCCTGACGGAGTTCGGCGGCGACCGCGGGTTGGTCGGCGGCGATGTTGCGCGATTGGCTCGGATCAGCCTGCAGATCAAACAGGCCGCCCGTGGTGTCGAGGCGGTAGCGCTGGGTGCGCACGCTCGCGCGCCCGGCCCAATGCGAGAAGATCCGGCGGTCGGGCCACTCGGTCGTCTGGCCCAGCAAGAGAGGGGAGAGGTCCCGGCCGTCGAGCGGCTTCGAGCCGGGGAGGGGCACCCCGGCGAGGCTCGTGAGGGTGGGCAGCAGGTCGATCGCGCCGGCGATGGGGGCGAGCGTGGTGCCGGGGGCGATCCGGCCGGGCCAGCGCACGAACAGCGGGGAGCGCACGCCGCCCTCGTCGGTCGAGCCCTTCCGGCCCTTCATGCCGCCGTTCCACCGATAGCTGTTCGGGCCGTTGTCGGTGAAGTAGACGACGATGGTGTTGGCGGCGAGGTGGAGTTCGTCGAGGCGGCGGAGTACCCGACCGACGTTGCGATCGAGGTTCACGTTCATGGCCGCGACGCAGCGGGTGACGGGCAGATCCTCGTCGGCGCCGTCCTGGCCACGTTGGGGCATTGGCTGATCTTTGAAATGGCGCCAGTCCTCCTCCGGCACGGTGAAGGGGGAGTGCGGGACGTTGTAGGGCACGTAACAGAAAAACGGACGCGCGCGGTTCTGCGCGATGAACGCGAGGGCGTGGGTGGTGAGATCGTCGGTGATGTAGCCCTGGCCGCGCACGGGCTCGCCGTTGTGCTCGAGATGGGCGTCGAAGTACTCGGCCCAATGGCCGGAGGTGAAGCCGTAGTATTCATCGAAACCGCGGGCGTTGGGATGGTACGGCCACTGGCTGCCGTTGTGCCATTTGCCGAAGGCGCCGGTGGCGTAGCCCGCGGCCCGGAAGGCCTCGGCGAGGGTGCGTTCGTCGAGGTTGAGCCGCTCGTCGCCGCTGGAGACCCCACGGACGCCGCCGCGCAGATGATAGCGGCCGGTGAGCAGTTCGGCGCGGGTGGGGGCGCAGACGGGGCAGACGAAGAAGCGATCAAAGCGCGCGCCGCTCCGGCCGAGCGCGTCGAGGTTGGGCGTGGCGAGGTTGGTGTTGCCGTTGAGACTGAGATCACCCCAGCCCTGATCGTCGGCGAGGAGAATGACGACGTTGGGCCGATCAGCGGCGTACCCGGCGAGTGATGACAGGGAGAGGAGCAGCCAGGCGAGGAGACGTTTCATGGTGGAGGGGTCAGGCGAACAGTTTGAGTTTGGAGATCACCTTGCCGTGGACGTCCGTGAGCCGGAAGTCGCGGCCCTGGAAGCGGAAGGTGAGTTGGGTGTGGTCGAGGCCGAGGGCGTGCAGGAGGGTGGCGTGGGGGTGGCGATTGAAGCCGGTGGCGATCCGCGGTGCGTGGGTCGGGTGCGGGGGCAAATCGCCGGCGAGTTGCTCGACGACGAATTGATCGAAGGGCAGGTCGCGGTTGAGCGCGGCCACGACCCAATCGCGGTATTTCCAAATCTGGCGGGGTGCGTCGTTGCTGTAGCCGTTCGAGTCGGCATAGCGGGCGACGTCGAGCCACGGTCGGACCCAGCGTTCGCTGTAATGGGGCGAGGCGAGCAGGCGATTGACGAGGCGCTTGTAGGCGTCGGGTCGGGGATCGTCGAGAAACACGGCCGCCTCGGCCGGCGTCGGCGGGAGAGTGGGGCGTGGCGGGGCGACGAAGGCCCCATGCACGAAACGGCCCGACTCCTCGTTTTCCGGGGCGGGGCCGCCCCCAGGGTGGCGCCGCGGCCGGTGGCGCCGGCCGGAATCAAGCGAAGAGACATCACGCTTTCTTCTTCTTTTTCTTCGCGGCCTTGGCGGGCGGGCTGGCAGATGCGGAGGCCTTGACCTGGGGGATCGCCTCGGGTTCGGCGGCCAGCAGCCGGCGCAGGTCGGTCACGACGGCGGGTTCGGCCGCGGCGAGGTTTTTCGTCTCCAAGGGATCCGCGACATAGTCGTAGAGTTCGACGTCGGCACTGGCGGCGGGCTGCCCCGGACGTTTCCATTCGACGAGGCGATACCGGGCCGTCCGCACGGCGCGGCCGATGACGGGACCGTCGCCGGGCCGGGTGCGCGGGTAGGAGTGAAAGACCGCCTCCTTGGTGGGCGCCTGGGGATTGCGCAGCGTGGCGACGAAGCTGCGTCCATCGAGGCGCTGCGCTCCGCTTGGGGTCGGCAAGCCGGCCAATTCCGCGAGGGTGGGGTAGAGGTCGACGCTTTCGACCAGGGCCCGGGTGCGGGTGCCGGGCTGGGTCACGCCCGGGGCGACGACCACGAAGGGAATGTGCGCGGCCTCTTCATAGTTTGTGTGTTTGCACCATTGGCCGTGGTCGCCGAGGTGCCAGCCGTGATCGCCCCAGAGCACAACGATGGTGTTGGCGGCGAGGCCGAGCCGCTCCAACTCTCCGGTCACGCGCCCGAGTTGCGCATCCATGTAGCTCACGGCCGCGTGGTAGCCGTGGATCAATTCGCGTTGCTGGGCTTCGTTGAGCGGGCCGATCCGGGGCATGTCGCTGTACTTGCGCAATTCACCCCACGTCGTCGGGGCATAGGCGGGCGCGCCCTCGGGTGGGACGGTGATTGGCGCCAGCTTGAACGAGCTCCGATTGTAGAGGTCCCAGTATTTTTTCGGGGCGCAGAAAGGCAGGTGAGGTTTGAGAAAACCGACGGCGAGGAAGAACGGCTCGGCGGGTTTCGCCTTCGCCTGGCGCAGGCGGTTGATGGCTTCGTCGGCGATCTGGCCGTCGGCGTAGGTCGTGTCGGGGACATCGGCGTATTCCGTCGGAGCATTGTTGTTTTTGGCGTGGGCGTAGTTGGAAGCCTTGGGCCGCCAGTGCGGCACGGTCCAGGAGGCGGGATCTTCGTGGTTGCCGTGACCGGTGTGGAAGATCTTGCCGAGGGCCTCGGTGCGCCAGCCCTGCCCGCGAAAATACTGGGCGACGGTGACCGCGTCGGGTGCGGCCACGCGGAAGTTGGTCGGAAGATCGTAGATGCCGAGGGTGGTGGAGCGCAGGCCGGTCATGAGGGCGTTGCGCGACGGGGAACAGACGGCCTGGTTGCAGTACGCGCGCTCGAAGAGCATGCCGCGCGCAGCCAGACGATCGATGGACGGCGATTGCACGAGGGGGTCGCCGTAACAGCCGAGCAGGGGCTTCAGGTCGTCGACGCAGATGAGCAGGACGTTGGGGCGTCGGGCCTCGGCGGCGCCGGCGAACGACGCGACCAGAGCGAGGGCGAAGAGGAAAACCAAACGGGGTGGAGACATGGCGGAAAAAGAACATCTGGGGACCGGCGCGGCGAGGGCAATCCCTCGTTGCCGCCAGCCTCACCCGGAGCAGCGTTGCATCGCTGGCGGAAGCGAAGTGCGTCGGCGCGTGCGCCTATTCTTGTCCAGCCAGTTCCCGACCCCGGAGGTGCACAGGAGGTCAAACCGAGGTCGAGCCGAGAAGATCCCAACCCCTCCGCCCCCGTTTCATCGCGTCTCCGGAGATCAATTGGAAATCGCCGGATCAATTGAGCGCAGAGGGGAACGGGCTCTTTTCTCGGCTTCTCCTCGGTTTGAGCTCTTGTGCAATGGGTTTGAGTTCGAACCGGCGCACGCAGCGCCTACGTGGCGCCGAGGTAATCGGGTTGCTGCCGGCGGGCCTCCTGCCGCTCCCGCTGCCACGACACGTAAAGATCCCGCACCCGCTCCTTGTTGGCCACCACGTTCCATCCATCCTGGAGCAGCCGATCGACGAGGAAGGAGCCGACGAAGCCGGTGACGGCGGTCACGAACGCAGTACGAGGTGGGTCAGGTGTCGTTGGGTTATTGCTCACGCTGGGTAATGCGAGGATTCCGGCCGAACCGGATCACGGCTTGAAACAAAGCCGTCGGCGGGAGCCGGGCCGGGTCGAGTGGGTGGAAATAGACGGAGAAGGCTGCGGGGGGTGCCGCAGGGAGGGCGAGAATTAGCCTGGGGGCGCCGACTCCGCCGGATCCTTCCGCAATTCCGCCTCGAGGGTGACGTAGTCCTGTTTGCCGGACCCGAGCACCGGCAGGCGCGGCCAATGGACCACGAGGCGGGGCACGGATAACTCCGGCAGGCCCCGCTCGCGGGCGCCGGCGACGAGGGCGGCGCGAGTGGCGTCGGGTTGTTCGGTCACGAGCACAATTTCCTCGCCCTTCTGCGGATGGGGTCGCGCGATCGCGGCGTGCAAGGCCTTGGGCCAGACGGCCGCGGCCAATTCCTCGACCGCGGTGAGCGAGACCATCTCGCCCGCGATCTTGGCGAACCGCTTCGCGCGGCCGAGAATGGACACAAACCCCTCCTCGTCGACGTCGACCACGTCGCCGGTGTCGTACCAACCGTCGGGGGGCGGCTGGAGAACCCCGGGGTTTTCCGCGAGGAGGTAGCCGAGCATGATGTTGCCCCCGCTGACCCAGAGGCGGCCGCCGCGTTCGATGCCGGGCACCGGCTCGAGGCGCCAGCTCATGCCGGGGAGGAAGCGGCCCACCGTGCCGGGTTTGTTGAACATCGGCGTGTTGATGGTGATGCCGGGCGCGGTCTCAGTGGCGCCGTACCCTTCAAAGACGCGCACGCCGAATTTTTGCGCCCAGGTCTGGCGCACGTTGTCCCGCAGCTTCTCGGCCCCGGCGAAGACATAGCGCACGGAAAAGAAATCATACGGGTGCGCGCGGCGCATATAGCCGGCGAGAAAGGTGTTCGTGCCAAAGATGATGGTGGAGTTGGTCTGATAGATCATCTCGGGGACGATGCCGTAGTGCAGCGGCGACGGATACATGAAGACCGGGACGCCGGCGAGGAGGGGCACGAGGGTGCCGCCGGTGAGCCCGAAGGCGTGAAAGACCGGCAGGCAATTGAAGAAGCGGTCGCGCTGGGTGAAGTCGATCCGCACTCCGAGTTGGGCGCGGTTGGTGTGCAGGTTGCGATGTGAGAGCACGACCCCCTTGGGCGTGCCGGACGAGCCGGAGGTGAAGAGGATCACCGCGGGTTGATCGGCCGGGGCCGCGGTCAGGGTGGAGGTCGTCGCGGCCCGGCGCAGGCGATGCCGGTAAACCATCGCGCTCGCGAACAGGTACAGGGGCAGCAGCAGGTAATCGCCCAGCGTGCGCTTCGCGGCATCTTCGAGATAGCCAATGCGAACACCGGCCGCGCGCATCGCTTCCACCGCGGCCTCGAGCCGCGCGAGCGCGACAAACCGGCGCGACGTCCAGACGACCCGCAACTGGGCGGTGCGACAGGCGGAGACGAGGTTGGCGGGGCCGGTGGAGTAGTTGAGCATCGCGCAGGCCCGGCCGCAGGATTGCACGCCAAAGAACGACACCACGGCCGCCGAGCTGTTCGCGATGAGCAGGCCCACCGCCTCGCCGGGCGCGGTGCCGGCGCAGAGTTTCTTCCCGAGAAACAGGCTGCCCGCGATCAGCTTCCGGTAGCTCACGGGCCGCAGCTGGACATCATCGAGAATCGCGGTGCCGCGCCCGTGCGTTTGCGCGGCGTCGAGCAGGCTGCGGAAGAGCGTGCGGTTCGTGTCTGCCGTGGCCACGCCGATGCCGGCGAGCAACTCGTAGAGTTCGCGGGCCATGTATTGACGGGCGGCGCGACCGCGCAGGCCCTCGGGCGGGTGGAATTTCCGGGGCGGCAGGATCGTGAGCGTGATTTTGGGAAACCAGCGTTGGCGCACCTTGCCGCGCAGGCGGGAGAAGATCGAAAACTGGGCTCCGTCGATTTGCACCGGGATGAGGTCGGCGTCGGCCTTGTCCGCGATGAGGCCGGGCCCCTCGTAAACCTTCATCAGCGCTCCGGTCACGGTGAGCCGCCCCTCCGGGAAAATCACGATGGGCACGCCGTCCCGCGCCAGTTCGGTGAGAATCTTGATTGCCATCGGCTTGGTCGGATCGAGCGGGTGCACCTTGGCGGCCCAGAGGAACGGACGCACCCACCAACGGCGAAAGATGTCGGTGGCGATGGCAAAGGTTGGCCGCTCCGGGAGGAAGGCGGTGAGCAGCGCGGCGTCGAGGAATGACGTGTGGTTGGCGATGATGACGCGGTTGCGGCCGGCCCGGGCGTAGTTTTCTTCACCGCGTACTTCGACCGCGAAGAGCAGCCGCAGCAGCCAGCGGACGACCGTGTGGATCACCGTCTCCGGCACGAGCCGCACGATGTAGATGGATACACCGACGTTGAGCCCCGCGAGGATGAGGATGACCGTGGGTTTCGAGAGTCCGGCGGCGAACATCGCTGCGGTGGCGAGGGAGATCGCGGTCATGAAGAGCGCGTTCATCACGTTGTTGGCCGCGATCACGCGCGAGCGCGACGCGGGCAGGGCCCACGACTGCATCATCGCGTAGAGGGGGACGCTGAAGATGCCGCCGGCGGCGGCGATGCCCACCAGATCGCCAATCAGGCGCGCGCCGAACCACGACCAGGGTGTGAAGACCTCGGTGGCGAAGCGGTCGCCGATGCTCCAGGTCAACCAGGCGAAATCGGCCATGAACAGGGACATCGCCAGGCCGGCCAGCGGGACGAACTTGGCCGTGATTTCCCCGTGAATCATGCGGTTGCAGGCCATCGAGCCGGCCGCGATGCCGAGGGAGAACGCGATGAAGATCAGCGTGAAGGTCTTTTCGCCCTGGTGCAGGTATTGGCGCGTGTAGTCGGGGACCAGGGTCAGCCAGAAGGCGCCGATCAGCCAGAACCAGGAAATGCCGAGGATGGAGCGAAACACCCCGAGCTGTTTCGACGCGTCGCGGACCAGGGAGGTGGTGGCGGTGAAGAGATTGAAGTTGATCTTCAGGTCGGGCGCGGAGGGCTCGGCCCGCGGGACGCCGAAGCTCGCGAGCCAGCCGAGGACGGCGATGACCAGCACCGTTGCGATGATATAGCTCGGGCGTGGGGTGCCATTGACGAGGATGGTGAGGGTGCCGAGCGCGGTGCCGCCGATGATGGCCACGTAGGTGGCCGCTTCGAAGACGGCGTTGCCGCCCACCAACTCGTCGTCGCGGAGGTGCACGGGGAGCAGGCTGTACTTCAGCGGACCGAAGAAGGCCGACTGCGCCCCCATCACAAACAGCGTGAAGAAGAGCAGCCAGGGGTTCTGCAACCACAGGGACAACGCGCCGAGCAACATCGCCCCGATTTCCCAGAGCTTGGTCAGCCGCACGATGCGGGACTTCTCGTACTTGTCGGCCAATTGTCCGGCGAACGCGGAGAAGAGGAAGAAGGGCAGAATGAAGACGCCGGCGATGGCCTGGGTGGCGAGGTCGGCCCGCCAGCCCGGGACGACCTTGATGAAATACAACGCCGCGAGCGCGGTGAAGGCGCCCTTGAAGACGTTGTCATTGATGGCGCCGAGCACCTGGACGACGAAGAGCGGGACGAAGCGGCGGGTCGTGAACAGGTGGGCGAGATTGGAGGGCGACGCCATGGGAGGGGAATGGGGGCTTCAGGCTCGATGTCCTATGCGAAGGAAAGCGGGAAAACGGATCGGATCGCCGCCGCCGTGCCGTTGAGGTGCCAGTACGGTCGCCCACCCAAACGATGCAACTCCGGAAGAATGGGGAGGGCAGGCAAGCAGGAATTACGGTGGACTGGCGAAGCGATTTTGACGCCGCCTCGCGACAGGTTTGCGCCTGGTGAGGCCTCCCCGCGCCCCGACTTCACATGCCCGGAAAAACGCCGCGGCCCCGCATCGCCTCCATCTGCCGCATCATCTTCTTCCCGCCCCCGCCTTTCATCATCTTCATCATCGACTGCATTTGCTGGAATTGTTTCAGCAGTTGGTTGACCTCGACGATCTTCACGCCAGCGCCATCGGCGATGCGTTTGCGCCGGTTGCCGTTGAGGATCTCGGGACGGCGGCGCTCCTGCTTCGTCATCGACTTGATGATCGCCTCGGTGCGGACCATCTGGCGATCGGCCCCGGCCGGCAATTGCACGCCACTCATGCCGGGCAACATCCCCATGATGCTCTGCATCGAGCCCATTTTCTTCACCTGCTGCATCTGCGCCAGGAAGTCCTCGAGGTCGAACTCCGCCTTGCGCATCTTCTCCGCCATCTTCTCGGCTTCCTTCTCGTCGATGTTCTCCTGGGCTTTTTCGACCAGCGAAACCACATCGCCCATGCCGAGAATGCGCGAGGCCAGGCGCTCGGGGTAAAACGTGTCGAAGTCCGCCGACTTCTCGCCGGTGCCGATGAACTTGATCGGCACTCCGGTCACGCTCTTAATCGAGAGCGCCGCGCCGCCGCGGGTGTCGCCGTCGAGCTTGGTCAGGATCAGGCCGGTGAGCTGGAGCTCGTCGTGAAACGTCTTCGCCACGTTGACCGCCTCCTGGCCGAGCGCACCGTCGGCGACGAGCAGCACCTCGTCGGGCTGCACGCGGGCGCGGAGCTGCTTCACCTCCTCGATCAGTTCGGCGTCGATTTGCAGGCGGCCCGCGGTGTCGAAGATGATGCAGTCGGCGGTGGCGGACTGCGCGGCGCCGAGGCCGGCGGCGGCGATGCCAGGCACGTCGCGGGAGACGCGATCGGAGTAGAAACCCAGCTCCTCCTGCTGCGCGAGGATTTCCAATTGGTCGATGGCGGCGGGGCGGTAGATGTCGGCGCCCACGACGAACGGGCGGTAGCCGCGCTTCTTGAGCAGCTTGCCCAGCTTGGCCGTCGAGGTCGTCTTGCCGGAACCATGCAGGCCGACCATGAGAATCTTGAGCGGTCGCGCGCCGGAGAGCTGGGTCGTGCCCTCGCCGAGCAATTGCACCAGCTCGTCATGGATGATCTTGACCAGCTGCTGACCCGGGGCGACGCCCTTGAGGACCTCCTGGCCGACACACTTGAGCTGGACGCGCTCCACGAACTCGCGGGCCACCTTGAAATGGACGTCGGCGGCCAGCAGGGCGGTGCGCACCTCCTTGAGGGCGTCCGCCATGTTTTCTTCGGAGAGTTTGCCGACGCCGCGCAGGTTGCGGAGGGCGCTGCCGAGTTTTTCGGTGAGGGATTCGAACATGGGAATCCTCACCGTTGGGGCATTTCCCGGGCCGACGCAACCCGCGTGTGCAGGAGGCGCGCCACTCCCGGGGCAGGGTCAAAGTCGTTCTCTCCCCTGTAATCTTTCTCTCCCGCGGACAAGCCCTGACGAAAGAGAAAGATAAAGGGGGAAGAGAAGGAATGGCCGATCGACTTTGACGCCGCCCGGCCTCTCTCCGGGCGTGGCGGCCAGCCGCCCGGCTCCTGCCGTCAGGCCGTGACCGGGCGCTTGAAGTACTCGACCTTCCCGTCCGCGAGATCGGCCACGCGCGCAATGAGGCGCGCGCGGGTGGCTTCGTCCAACGCTGAAAAAGACTTTGCCAACGCAATCTTTTCCCGGATCAGGCCCGCGTTCTCGGCGCCGGTGATGAGGACGCTGATGGGCAGCGACCAGGCAAAGTTCAGCGCCTCGGCCACGCTCAGCCGGTTCGGCACGATCGGCGCCGCCGTCTTCCACACGGTTCGCGTTGCCATCCGTTTTTCGCTGAAAAACCTCCCGTCCGCCAGGGTCTTCATCGCCAGCAGCGCCATCCCCCGTTGCTGTAATTCGGGCAGGACCTGGCGGATGAAACTGTGGTAGCTGGGGTCGACGACGTTGACCGGCATCTGGCAGGTCTCGAACAACTCGCTGCCCCTGGTCCGTTCCAGCATGCGCCGGTGCGCCTCCGGGTTGGCATGCCCGGTGAAGCCGACATGGCGCACCTTCCCGGCCGCCTTCGCCTCCTGCAGCACATCGAGGATGCCGTTGGCCAGCCGGTCGTCGACATCCTGGGGATTGCTCAGGCTGTGGACCTGGAAGAGATCGAGCACGTCGGTGTTCAGCCGCTGCCTTGATTCGTCGAGATGACGCCGCAACTCCGCCGCCGTCTTGGCGGTGCTCTTCGTCATCAGAAAGATGTGCGACCGGTACTTGGGCACGAGAAACCTGCCGTAGCGCCGTTCGCTCTCGCCCTTGTTGTAGCTCTCCGCGGTGTCGAAGAACCGCACGCCGCCCGCCAGGGCCGCCTCGATCACCTCCTCGGCATCGCGCTCCGTGGTCCAGCCGACATGGTAGCCGCCCACGCCGAGCATCGTCACGGCCACGCCGGTCCGGCCGAGCCGGCGGCGGGGCAAGACGGCGCCCAGAGCATCGCGCTCTTCCCCGGCCCCTGCTCCCTGGATCATCACGGCGGTGGTGCCGCCGGCTACGGCGGCGATGAAGTCGCGGCGTTTCATCGGTGACATGGTCGCAGGCTGGCGGCCGGCGCCGCCCGGCGCAATGCTGTTCACTCTCGGATCATCGCTGCGAGCGCCACATCTCCGAGTTGGCGGTTGTGGGCGGGGTGCCCACACCCCGCGATAGGTCGTCCCCACCGGGCCGCGCGGTGAGGGCACCGCGCCCGCAGGGAAGACACGGCCAACTCGCAGATGCGCGTCGCGAATCGTCAATTGCGTTTCGGCCGGGTGGGTCATTGTTCTTAACAAATGCCAGCGGGTGGGCCGCGGAGCTTGCTCCGGGATCCCCACTCCCTACGATGGCCACCGAGGCCGCCATGCAAAAGAAACCACGCCGATCCAAGGTACACGCCGCCGCCGGGACGGCGCTGCGCCGGCGCACGGCAGATCGCCGCGACCGCCCGGCCGACCCCAGGACCGCGGCGGCGTTGCTCCCGGTGGATCCTCACCCGACGGCGCCCGAGGCCGGTGGCTGCGCGGTCGTCGGCCTCGGGGCCTCGGCGGGCGGGCTCGAGGCGCTGACGGAGTTCTTCACGCAGCTGCCGGCCGACACGGGCATGGCGTTCGTGGTGGTGACCCATCAGCATCCCGGATACGTCAGCCTGCTGCCCGAGATCCTCGGCAAGAAGGCCCGGATCCCGGTGCTCACGGCGAAGGAGGGCGCCCGGCTGGAGCCGGACCGCGCCTACATCGGGCCGCCGGGCGTGCAGGTCGCGATTGCCGGGGGCCGTTTGCGGCTGAGCGAGGCCGTCGACGCGCAGGCCCGCCGCCTGCCGATCGATTTTTTCCTGCGCACGCTCGCGGAGGATTTGCAGGAGCGCGCCATTGGTATCATATTGTCGGGCACAGGGACGGACGGCACGCTGGGGGTGAAGGCGATCAAGGCCGGGTCCGGCATGGTGATGGTGCAGGACGTGGGCTCGGCGGGCTTCGCCGGCATGCCGAGCAGTGCCATGGCGACCGGTTTGGCCGACTACGTCCTGGCGCCGGCCGCGATGCCGGCGCAATTGCTCGCCTACGTCCGGGGTCCGTACCTGAACCGGCCCGCGGCGCGGCCGCTGACCGCCGGTATCCCCGACGCACCGCTGCAGGAGATCTTTGCCCTGCTCCAGACGCGCACCCGTCACGATTTTTCATCCTACAAGGCGGCCACGATCCAGCGGCGCATCGAGCGGCGGATGAATGTGCAGCAAATCAAGGAGCCGGGCGACTACGTCCGCTACCTGCGGGAGAACCCGGCCGAACTCGACCTCCTCTTCAAGGAACTCCTGATCAGCGTGACCCGTTTCTTTCGGGACCGGGAGGCGTGGGAGGCGCTGGCGGGGGTGATTTTGCCCGAACGGCTCCGCTCGCTGCCCGACCATTACGCCCTGCGCGCGTGGGTGCCCGGCTGCGCCACCGGGGAGGAGGCCTATTCATTGGCGATCCTGCTGCGCGAGTGCGCGGACCGGCTGCGCCGGAATTTCGACGTGCAGGTGTTCGGCACCGACCTCGATGCGCAGGCCATCGAGACCGCCCGGGCCGGCCGCTACCCGGAGGGCATCGCGGCCGACGTGCCGCCCGAGTGGCTGGACCGGTATTTTACGCGCGGCGATCACGATTATTGCATCAACAAGGAAATCCGCGAGCTGGTGGTTTTCGCCCCGCAAAACGTGACCCGCGATCCGCCGTTCACCCGGCTCGACCTGCTCTCGTGCCGCAACCTCCTCATCTACCTGAACGCCGGGCTGCAGCAGCAATTGCTGCAGCTTTTCCACCACGCGCTCAAGGCCGGCGGACTCCTGCTGCTCGGTTCCTCCGAGACGATCGGAGCGCAAACCGATTCGTTCAGGATCATCGACCGCAAGTGGAAGATCTTTTCCCGCCGACCCGCCGCCGGGCCGGAGGGACTGCGGTTCCCCACCAAGGCGTGGGCTCCCGCCGCACAGTCCGTCCCGCCGGTGCCGGTGCGCGCGGCGGAAAAGGAGCAGCCGGTGCCGAAGCTGGTCGAGAAGGTGCTGCTCACCGAGGTCACGCCCCCCAGCGTGCTCGTGGACATCCGGGGCGACGTGCTTTATGTGCACGGCCGCACCGGCCGGTATCTCGAACCCGCGGCGGGTGGGCAGCCGCGCTCGAACATCCTGGAGATGGCGCGCGAGGGATTGGAGGCGGAACTCCGGACGGCGCTGCACCAGGCCGCGACCGGCGAGGGCGAAGTCATCCGCGAACAAGTGCGGGTCAAGTCCAACGGGAGCTTCTCGCACGTGGACGTCACCGTCCGCCGCCTCCGCGAGCCTGAAACGCTGCGCGACCTCCTCCTCGTGACGTTCCACCCGATCCGGCCGGTGCCGGCGGCGCGGTCGCCCGGCCCCGGGAAGCCCGCCTCGCGCCGGGTGGCGCAGCTCACCCGCGAGCTGAAGACTTCCCAGGAATCCCTGCGCGCGACCATCGCGGATCTCGCGACCGCCAACGAGGAACTGCGCTCCGCCAATGAGGAGCTGCAAAGCACCAACGAGGAGATGCAGAGCACCAACGAGGAACTGGAGACCTCGCGGGAGGAGATGCAATCGCTCAACGAGGAGCTGACCACCGTCAACGCCGAACAGCAGGCCAGGGTCGACGCGCTCGCGCGGGCCCGCGACGACATGCAGAACCTGCTCAACGCCACCGAGGTCGCCACGCTCTTTCTCGACAACGACCTCCGCATCCGCCGCTACACCGAGAGTGCGACCCGGTTGATCCGCCTCATTCCGTCCGACCTGGGGCGGTCGATCGTCGATCAGGCGTCCACCCTCAAGTACGACCGGGTGGCCGCGGACTGTCGCACGGTCATTGCGACCCTGCAACCCCGGGAGGCGGAAGTGGAGACCCAGGATGGCTCCTGGCACCTGATGCGCATCCTGCCGTATCGCACGATCGAAAACGTGATCGATGGCCTCGTGATCACGTTCATCGACATCACCCGGGTGACCCTGGCGGAAAGGAAGGGCCGGGAACTGCGCGTCTTTTTCGAGAGCATCATCGGCACGGTGCGCCAGCCGCTGGTGGTGCTCGACGAGAGCCTGCACCTAGTTCTGGCCAACAAGGCCTTCTACGAGACGTTCCGGCTGCGCCCGCGGCAGGTCGAGGGCGAATTGATCTTCGACCTGGGCGGCGGCGAGTGGGAAAGCCCGGATTTGCGCCTCCTCCTCGAGCAGATCCTCCCGCAGCAGACGACGATCGAAGGATTCCGCATCGCGCGCCGATTTCCGAAGATCGGTCACCGCATCTTTTTCCTCAACGCCCGCCGGCTGGAACAGGCCGCCGATCTGCCCGGCATGATTCTGCTGGCCTTCGAAGACGCCACCGGCCGCCAGGCTGAGGCGTAACAGCGTCCACCTGCCTTCCCCCCCCATGACCCGAAAATCCCCTGCGCAGAGGTCCCCGGCCGCCCCGTCGGCGCCGGCCCTGCGCGACCGCGCAGAGACGGAACTGCGGGCCGGCGCGGCCTCTCTGACCGGTCGGCCGGCGAGCGAACTCGCCCCGCTCGTCCATGAACTTCAGATCCACCAGACGGAACTGGAGCTGCAGAATGAGGAAGTCCGGCGCGCCCAGGTCGAGCTGGCGCACGCCCGCGACCGTTATTCCGATCTCTACGAGTTTGCCCCCGTGGGATACCTCACCCTCGATCACGAGGGCGTCATCGAACAGGCCAACCTGACGGCGGCCGCGATGCTCGGTTGCGCCCGCGGCGACCTGGTCGGGGCGCGGTTCTCCCGTTTTCTCGCACGTGCGTCCCAGGATGCCTTCTTTTTGCATGCGCGCCGGGCGCTCGCCAGCGCCGAGCGCCAGGAGGTCGAAGTCACGCTGCGCAAGACGCCGGAGGGGGCCGGGCGTACCGTCGAAATACAGAGTGTACTGCGCACCGAATCCCCCGCGAGCCGGACCCGATGGCACGCGGTCCTGATCGACATCACCCGGCGCAAGCAGGCCGAACTCGAGCTGAAGCGGCTCAACGCGAAGCTGGAGCAACGCGTGGCTGAGCGCACGAGCGCCTTGAACCGCAGCGGGGCCGCCGCGCGGGCCAGCCAGCACCAGTTGGCCGGCATCGTCGACTCGGCGATGGATGCGATCATCAGCGTGGATGCCCGGCAACACATCATCCTTTTCAACCCTGCCGCCGAGCACATGTTTGGCTGGACCGCCACCCAGGCGCGGGGCCAGCCGCTGGACATGCTGATCCCGGAACGCTGGCGGAAAGGGATGGACGCGGATCTGCGCCGGCTCGCGCGGAGCCGCGAGCGCAATCTGCAACTGGGCGGGGCGCAGCCGGTGACGGCCCGGCGCGCCGATGGCACGGAGTTCCCCATGGAAGCCTCCCTCTCCCGCACGCCGGGCCCCGGACGAAAAGGGTTTACCATCATCCTGCGCGACATCAGCCGCCGCGTGCGCGCCGTTGAGAACCTGCTCGCCAACGAGGCGGCGCTGACGGACTTCTTCACCGCCGCCCCGATCGGGCTGATGTGGGTGCAGCCCGACGGAATCGTGGAGCGAACCAACCTGGCCCAGTTGGCCATCATGGGCCGCCCCAGCGCGGAAGTCGTCGGTCACCCCCTGGCAGACTTTGCCGCCGATGCGGAGGTCGTGGCCTGGATCCTCGCGCAGATGGAGCAACGGAAAACCGTGCGGGACCACCGGCTGCGGTGGCGGTGCGGCGACGGGTCGATGCGGCACGTGCTGGTCGACGCCAACGCCTTCTGGCGCGGCGATCAGCAGGCCAATTCCCGGTGGTACGTCCGCGACATCACGCAACGGCTCGAATTGGAACGTGAGATTCTGGCCATCGCAGAGCGGGAACAGCTGCGGATTGGCCATGAATTACATGACGATTTTGGCCAGCGCCTGGTGGCGATCGAGTTCATGAGCGAAACGGTGGCGAACGAGTGGGGGGCCGGGGCGCCGCAACTTGCGGCGGCCATCCATGAAATCTCCGCCGCGATCCGCCAGGTCACCGATCTCGCCCGCGAACTCGCCCGCGGTCTGGTGGCGCCGATCGGCGCCAAGAACGGCGAATTGCTGGTCGCGTTGCGGCAACTGGCCGAGCGGACGCGCACCCTTTTCCGTCGCGAATGTGAATTCGAGTGTAAGGAGCCCGTGGAGGTCACCGATCCGGTCGTCGCCGTTCATCTCTACCGCATTGCCCAGGAGGCCGTGAGCAACGCGATCAAACACGGCAAGGCGAGCCGCATCGACATTCAGATGACTACCCGCGGCACGGACCTGTTGCTCGGCATCCGGGACAATGGCGTCGGCCTGCCCGATCCTTTCCCGGAAGGGAAAGGCATGGGCCTGCGCATCATGCAATATCGGGCCGGCACCATCGCCGGATCGCTGGTGGTGCAGAGGGACGCCGGCGGGGGCACGTCCGTGGTGTGCACCGTCAAGCATGCGCTTTCCCGCTCCCCTTTCCCCACCGCACCATGAAAACCCAACGCAGGCAGCCCAAGCCCCCGCACCCCAGACGCATTCTCGTCGTCGACGACCATCCGATGACCCGCCATGGCGTGGCCGATTATCTCCGGCGCGAAGCCGGTCCCGCGGTGTGCGAAGAGGTGGCCACGGCGCAGGAGGCGCTGGCCGCGGTGGAGGCGGATCCGCCGGACCTCGTGCTGGCCGACCTGTCGCTGGCCGAACGCAGCGGCCTGGAGCTGATCAAGGATCTGCACGTGCTCCATCCCGACGTGCCGGTGCTCGTGTTCTCGATGCACTACGAGAGCATTTACGCGGAGCGAGCGTTGCGGGCCGGCGCCCGCGGCTACCTCATGAAAAGCGCGGGCGCGGCCCGGCTCGTCGAGGCCATCCGCGAGGTGCTGGACGGGAAGGTGTACTTGAGCGAAGTCATGCGCGACCGCGCGGTCCACCGCTTTGCGCGCGGTCCGGCGGCGGCGCAGGGCGACAACACCGGCGCGCTCAGCGATCGCGAGTTGGAAGTCTTCGAATTGATCGGCCAGGCGGTCGGGACGCGGGAGATCGCCCGGCGGCTGCACGTCAGCACGAGCACAGTCGAAACGCACCGCGCCCATATCAAGGAGAAGCTCGGCCTGCGCACGGCCACGGAGCTGGTCCATGCGGCGACGGAGTGGTTCGGCCGCGGCAAGCGCTGAAGGGCGCATCTCCGACTTGGCGGTTGTTGGCGGGGTGCCCACACCCCGCGAAAGTTCGCATCCACGGGGCCGCGCGAGGGCGGGGATGAAGCGGGCGGCATCGAGAACCCGGGCGGGCCGGAACGAGGCATCGTGGATTCCACGATGCTCCGTTAGGGCTGGTCACGATTCCCAGTCCCGCGGCGGTGGTGTAGCATCCGTCCAGTCCACATGGAGTTTCTACCATGACAACCGTCGCACAAAACCCCCACGGGCGGCGCCACACGGCCCCGCTCCGCACCCGTTGCAACGAGAACCGGGATCGCCCGCTTGAGACTCCGGACCCCGTCGAAGAAGCCTGGCTCGCCCGTGTCGTCTGGGAGAAGGAAGGACGCGTCTCCGGTCTGCAACCGGACCTGCAGCGCGAAGTGCGCCTCCAACTCCAGGCCACCCGCCATCTCCTGGAGCGCGAACTCAGCGTGGCCCACTGACCCTCGGGTGAACCAACGCACCGGCCCCTTGAGCTTCTTCCGATCGCCACGAACTGCCGTCAGCCAAGGTGGCCCGCCGGTCCGCCCAATGCAGCTATCCCGGCTGCCGGAGTCGCAGCACGTTCATCCGTCCCGCCACGCTGGCGGAACTCGCCGGGTGAAGTCATGACGGAAGATGACAATCGGTCTGGCGCGGCCGTGGCGGACGACCCGGTGTCGCGCGGCCTGCTGAAAGTCCTCATCGCCTACGATGACCTTGCGGCCTATCAGCGCGCCGTGCAGCTGTTGGTCCGGGGATTCTGGGAGCGCAAAGACCGCCGTGAGGTGCGTCCGGTGCCCTGGCGTTTTGACAATCTCGACGCGCCGGACTGGCGCGCACGCGCCTCCATCGACGCCGCTCTGGCCCGGATCATGATCGTGTCGGCGAGCCATGTCGACACGATGCCCGCCAGTGTCCGCACCTGGCTCCAGGCCTGTTGTGCGGCCAAGCGCAATTCCTCGGCTTTGCTCGTAGCGCTGCTCGGCGCGCCCGGCGACAATCCCAAACCCCACCAGCCCTTGCTGGATTTCTTCCGTCGCGTCGCGACCGACGGCGGCCTCACGTTCCTGGCGCCCCTCGCCGCCGTCCGGTACGACGGCACCCCGGCGGATAACCTCACCGCTGCTTCCACTCGATGAAAACTACCGATGACCTTTCCGGCGGAACCAGACCAGACGTGAGCCAGGTGCCCCGCATTCTCGTGGTCGACGGCGACCCGACCATCCGCCGGATCGAGGCGTCGCTGCTGCGGCAGGAGGGCTATGCGGTCGACATCGCGGCCGATGGCGGCGCTGACTGGAGCGCGTTATCCACGACGCACTATGACCTGTTGATCACCGATCAGGAAATGGTGCGGCGGTCCGGCGCGGCGCTGGTGGGGCGGATGCGGGACGCGGGATTGTCGCTGCCGGTCATCGTGACGTCGGGCCTCGCGCTCCTCGAAATCATCACCCCGGCGGCCGAACCCATGCCGTGGCTCAACGCGTTTATCGAGCGACCGTTCAGTTCCACGGAGTTGCGGGCGACGGTGCAACACGTCCTCGGCCAGGGCGACGGGGACTCCGCCGACAATCCGTCACAACAGGTCGCACTTTCTCTTCCGACATCATGATCAAGAAAAAGACCACCAAGAAATCCCAGCCGATCGCGATGGGGCTCGGCTTCAACCTGCCCGACGTGGCGAGCGCGTACATCGCGGGCACGTTCAACGACTGGAATCCGACTGCCACCCCCCTGCAACATGACGGCAATGGCAGCTGGAAGGCGACCGTGCTGCTCCCTCCCGGTCGCTATGAATATCGCCTGGTGGCCGATGGCCAGTGGATCAACGCGCCCGGGCTGCACGCAGTCGTCGAAAATCCGTTTGGCTCCCGGAACACGGTGCTCACCGTGCCGTCGCCGTAATCCGCATCATGAAAACGACTGCGATAAATACTCCCACTCTAGGTTTGCGCGTTGCCAGCGTGCTCTGCGGCCTCGTCGGCCTGGCCCACCTGATCCGAATCTTTGTGGTCTGAGTGTGCCGGCCGGCCCCAGGCCGGTCCGCCGGAGGTGGAGCGCCGTCGCCCCAGCCCAACACGCAGGGCACAGCC
>JBBRWR010000119.1:0-24955 GCA_038249085.1 Opitutales bacterium | reverse complement strand
ATGTGGGCGCGGTGCCCTCACCGCGCGCCCGGCGATCACCTCCATGTGGGCGCGGTGCCCTCACCGCGCGCCCGGCCACCTATCGCGGGGTGGGGGCACCCCGCCTACATCTGCCAACTCGGAGAGGCGCGCGCAGGGAATCCGTGGCGCCCCTCAATCCGCGCGGGCCTTGTAGTACGACGCCTCCAGCCGATCCCACGCGAGCGCGACGTTCTTTTTCGCACTGTCCCACGTATCGGCGGTCGCGGTGCCCACCGCCCCGAGCTTCTCGCGGTAATTGGCCTCGGAATCCTTGAGTTCTGCCATGGCCTCTTTGCGGCTTCCGCTGGCCTTGGCTTCGGAATAGTTGGTGCGTATCTTGCTGATTTCCACGTCCAGGCGCGCCGACGCCGCCTTGGCTCCCGCAGTGAAATCGTTGCGCTTCTCGTAAGTATGGCCCTTCAGGTCGGTCCACGCCCGCGCGACCGCGTCCTTGGAGTCTTCGTACGATTCCTTGACGGCGGCCGTGGCTTCGTGGCGATCACTTTTGCTGCAGCCCGAGAAGGCGGCGCCGGTCGCGAGCAGCAGGAGAGAGGACAGGGTGATATGATATTTTTTCATCTTGGACTGGTTTGGGTTGAACAAAGGTGGAGCGAAATCGGCGCCGTGGTTTGGCGTGGTTTGGCGTGACGTGACCCGACCTGGACCCGCTTCCGGGCTCGTGGTCACGGCCGGCGCGTGAATTAGATCGAAAAGATTCCCCACTCCGCGCGCACCGGTTCACTTTTGTTCCGCCCTGCGTCCGGCCGAACTCCACGTCGCCCGGCCGTCTACGTGGGCGAACCCCATGCCGTCGACCTCGACCCCCTCCAATCCGACCGCGGCGGCGGGCACCACGAGCTTCACCCAGCTCCCCACCGGCGGAAGACCGCCCGCATGAAAACGCCCGGTGGAATTGTCCCGGCCGTAGGTGATCGTGTTCGCGCCCCAGTAGGCCCGGTGCTCCCAGCCCAGACGGTCGTGCCACATGAGCATGATTTCCCGCGGCGGCTGGGCCGGGTCCAGGAGGACCCAGGCGAAAAGCGTGTCGCCACCCTCGACCGCCAACACGGCCCTGGCGTCCGTGAACCAATGCTCGCTGAGTCCACCGCCGGCGCGCTGAAAGCGATGGGTCCGCTTTCCCGTCGGTGCGGCGGAACTTGCCCGGGTCCATTCCCACTCGCCGCCGGAGGCCATGGGCGTCGCGCCCTCGGGCAGGGCGTCGTCGAACCACGTCACCTCGGGGTCGTCGGATTTGAACGCGGCGCGGGCAAACGCGCGCCGTCCGTCGGGCCATGCGACTTCCGCTTCGACCCACGCGTCGCCATTGCGGCGCGGGGCCATCGTATAGGTGGTCCCGAAGGCCGGTTCGCGCTCTCCCGATTCCCAGACGATCCGCGCCCGGGCGAGCGTCTCGCCCGCGACCTCGACGTGGAGCGGCGTGCCGGGCGCGCCCACGATGTTCGCGGGCACCGGGCGCCAGGGGCGATCGACCGCCGCGGTCCGCCGCGCCAGCACGATGCTCGCCAGGAAACCGCGCGCCTGGTTCACCGTGATGAATTCGGTCGTGACGTTGAAGGCATCGCTCCACCGATCATAGAGGGCGAAGGCGGCGGACTCGGCACCGTCGCCCGGATAGGTGAGGTCGCGCAGCTCGGTGCCATAGACCGGGGAATGGGAGTATCCGGCCTGAAGGTTGCCGATGGGAATGCCCGACGGTGGCAGCGCGCGCCGGTCGTTCTGGGCATATTGGCTGACGATCTCGCGCGGCCGCTTCACGCCGAGGCCGGTGAGATAGGTGACGTTGACGGGATTGGTGCCGCCCTCGTAGTTCATGGCGCCCACGAGCGCATCGAGATACGCGGGCTTCGGCTCGATGAGCCACGCGACCGCCAAATCGGACGCCTGGTCGAGCGAAAAATACCAGCCGCCGCCGCGGGTCTTCTTGGTGGGAAGCGGCAACGGCGTCGCATAGGCGCTTTGCCGCGACCAGCGGAGCGCATCTTCGGCGGCGGCGACCACCTGGCCTTCGCAGAGGTCGAGGAAGCGGGCGTTGAGTTCCTCCTTCAGCCGCCGGCCGCTGCGGGCGGCAAAGGCGTAGCTGCGAATCGCGTTGCCCCACGACTCCGACATGCGCCACCAGCCCCAACGGAAACTCGCGGGATCGGCGGGATTCGGAAACCACCGCAACAGCTGTTCGTGGTAGGTCGCCTCGCCCGTCGCCAGATAGAGTTCACACGCGGCCCAGACCAGTTCGTCGTTGTGGCCATAGTGATCGCTGTAGAACGTGATCTTCTGATACGCACCGTCTTTGCCGTGCTGCGCCAGGGCCGCGGTGAGAAAGCTCCAGCCCAGCCGCGCCTGCTGGAGATACTGCGCGGCGACCGCGGGGAAATGTTTCCGGAACGACGGCGACGAGGCACACTGGGCGAGCGCCGCGACGGCCGCGCCCGTGACCGAGGTGTTCTTCGGCCAGACGACCTGGGCATCGCCGTGCTCGGGCAGCACGCCGGATTCGTACTCGCGGGTCTTCGGATAAACCAAAAAATAAAATCCCCCGTCCGTGTCCTGCATTTTGGCCAGGAAATCCGCCTCCCACTTCGCCTCCTGCAGGACGTCGGGAACGCCGTCGCCGCTCTCGGGCAGGCCGAGATTGTCGAGCGCGGCGAGACCCGGCACAGCGTCGACCGCAAACATCAGGTAATGCACCAACTCCGCGCTGTTCATGGTGTATTTGCTGTAATCGCCGGCATCGTGGTGGCCACCGGCGACGTCGACCGTGCCGTGCCGGACGAACGGATAGAGTTGCGCGGCCTCGCTCGTGAGCAGCGGCGCCCGTTGGGGCGGATTGTCGGGACTCGGCTGCCCCGCGTAGTTCTTGATCCGGGACCAGGTGAAGGCGTACTGCGCGTCGGACTGCGGCGAGGGAATCTGCGCGCGGGCGAGGTGGCACGCGGCGTGGACAAACCGGGTGAACGGCAGCTCGTTCGCTCCCCCGCAACGCTGGTGGTAGAGCCCAAGCGCATAGGTGCGCGCGAAGCCCATCGCGATGCCGTCGTCGACGAGAAACGGGAGCGAGGCCCCGAGGCCCGCGACGGCGAGCCGGTATTCACCGACGGTCGCAAAGGCGCTGAAGTCGGCGACCAGCACCGCCTGGTACGGCGCCGGCGAAAAGGCCTGACCGACATCGGGCCGCGGGGTGAGCGGACCGCGAAACACCTCCGCTCCCGTCCGCGCGTCGATCAACGTGAAGCCGGTCGCGGCCACGGGCATTTCCCCCCGATCGCCGAGGTAGTAGCCGATCATCGCCCGTTTGGGCAAGGCCGGCACGTAACCCTCCTGGTTCACGTGGATCACCGGACTGACCCGGCGCGGGTCGGCCCGCGCCACGAGCGGTGCGCGGTCCGAACCGCCACCCAGCGCACCGGACGGATCGAGCACGGTGATGACCTTGGGTTCGCCGGAAAAATCGAGCGGCGTCGCGAGCTGCAAATACAGCCAGGTGGCGACGCGCAAGTCGCGCCGCGCAATCGGCGCGTAGACGGCCCGCCGCTTCCAGCCGGTGGCGGAGACGATCGCGGCCCGGCCGTCGACGGTCACCTCGAGGGCCTGCCGCCCCCGCTCGGGCGCCACCGGACCGGCCCCCAGCGCCGCCTGGATTTTCTTCAGCGTCGAGGCGGGTTCCTGCCCGGTGATGACGGTGATCTCCAGCCAGGTCGGCGAGAGGATGCGCAAGGTGCGCTCGCCCGGCACCGGCAGGGCGAGGGCCTGGTCATCGCCCGCCGCCCGCGTCTGGGCGCACAGCGGGATCGGGGCGGCGAGAGTCAGGCAGAGGCACAGGGCAGATCGCAGCGGCATGAGTCCCCGTTGGACCGACGATCCGTCGTTGGGTGGCGTCAGCCGCTGAAGATACCGGCTAGCCGGGAAATTTCACACTCTCCCCTGCTGGCAGCCCACAGCGTGGGCGGACACCTACCGTGTACGCGGAGCCAGCAATCATTTCCCGGCTAAGGCAAACCGCCAAGCGGTTTTGCTTTTAGCCCGCATGAACTCGAGATTTTCGCCGCAGCGGAAAAATTTGAGGGGGAGAAGGAAGCGACATGAACAGAAAAGGTATGAAAAGTGCGGGCTAGGCGATCGCCACCGAGTCATTCCGCGCCGCCGGGAACTCCGCGATCACCCGACGCAGTTCGGCAATGGGCACCGGCTTGACCAGGTGCGTCACGAAGCCGGCATCCCGCGAGCGGGCGATGTCCTCCTCCGTGCCATAACCGCTGAGCGCGACGCCGCGCAGACCGTAGGTGTCCCGCAGTTTTTCCATCAGCTCGCAGCCGGTGCCGTCGGGCAGCCCGAGGTCGGAGACGACCAGATCGAAGGTATCGAGGGCGGCGGCCGCGAGCGCCTCCGCGACGGTGGAAGCAGTGACAATGCGGTGGCCGTTGCGTTGGAGCAAACGGAAGAGGGTCTGGAGGGTGTTCGGATGATCCTCCACGAGGAGGAGGCGAAGCGGGGCGAAGACCGCCGGAGCGAACGGCACCGGCGATCCTCCGACCGACGGCGGGGTGGAATCGCTGACTCCGGATGAGGCTTCGATCGCGCCAGGCAGGTCGACGACAAACCTGGCGCCGCGATTGACGCCGGCGCTGTGCGCGTTGATCCGGCCCCCGTGCAGGTCGACCACCGCGCGGGCAATCGCCAGGCCGAGTCCGACGCCGCCGAAGCGGTGATCGCCCGCCAGTCCGCCCTGGTCAAAGTGCAGAAAGATCTGCTCCAACCGGGCGGGATCGATGCCGATGCCCGAGTCGCTGACCTCGATGCGCAGCCACATTTCGCCGCCGGCCTGCCGCTCGTCGTGCGTGTGGATGGAAATCCAGCCACCCCGCGGCGTGAATTTCACCGCATTGCGCAGGAGGTTCCAGATGACCTGCTGGAAGCGCGCGGGATCCGCCATGAGCCGGCTGTGTTTCGCGCCAAAGGTGCATTCGATCGCGATTTCCTTCAGCCGGGCTTCCTCCCGGACGATCTCGACGGACCGTCGGATGAGGTGATGCGCGTCGCACGGCTGGGCGCGCAGCTGGAGTTTCCCATGCGCGATCTTGGTGAGGTCGAGCAGGTCGTCGATGAGCCGGGCCTCGAGCGCGATGTTGAGCTCCATCATGGCCAGTTGCTCGCGGGCGTCGGAGGGCAGGCGCTCGTCTTCCCGGAGCGCGGCGGCGGACATCAGCACCGGGGTGAGCGGGGTGCGGAGTTCGTGCGAAAGCGCGGCGAGAAAATTGTCCTTGGCCCGGCTGGCCCGTTCGGCGGCGCCCTGGGCGACCTTGAGGTCCGCGATGGCCTGGCGCAACGCGGTGTCCGTGCGCTTGCGTTCGGTGATGTCGCGGAGGTTGCACTGGATGACCTTCTGGCCGTCCTCGTCGTAGAGGTTGCTGAGAAACTCGACCTCGCGGCGCTGGCCCGACTTCGTTTCCAGCGGCAGGTATTCGTAGCGGACGAAGCCCCGGTTTTGCAGTTCGCGGAAGGCCGCCTGGCTGGCCTGTTCGTCCTTGAACAGGTCGATTTGCCACAGCTCCTTGCCCAGCAGTTCCCCGCGCTCGTAGCCGAGCAACTGCGTCACAAACGGATTGGCGTCGGTGATCTTGCGGGTCACCGGATCGAGACTGATGATGCCATCCTGCGTCGCCTCAAACAGCCGGCGGTAACGAATCTCCGAGCGCTTCATGACCAGGCGCGATTCCCGCAGGGCGTCATCCACCCGTTTGCGCGCGGTGATGTCGCGGATGTTGCACTGGATGACCTTCAGTCCGTCCTCGTCATAGAGATTGCTGACAAACTCCACTTCGCGGCGTTCGCCCGTCTTGGTTTGCAGCGGCAGATCCTCGTAGCGGATGAAATTTTTCTCCTGCAACTCGCGAAAGGCGTCCTGGCTGGCCCGCTCGTCCTTGAGCAGCCCGATCTCCCACAGTTCCTTGCCCAGCAGTTCCTCGCGCGTGTAGCCGAGCAGCCGCGTCATGAACGGGTTGGCGTCCGTGATTTTCCGGCTGATCGGATCCAGCATCACGATGCCGTCCTGGGCCGCCTCGAACAGCCCGCGATAGCGGGCCTCCGACCGCTTCATCGCGGCGCGGGATACGAGCCGATCGGTGACATCCTCGATCGAGAGCAGGATCAGCTGACTGGTGTTTTCGGTCTCCAGCCGGCGGGAATTGAGCAGCATCGTGCGGGAGCCGATGGCGGGGAAGTCGTGCACGATTTCAAAATCTTCAAAGAAGCTGTTGTGGGGCAGAATCTCCTCCAGCAGTTGGCGCAGACGGGGAATCCGCCACTGGCCGTTGCCGAGCTCGTAGATCAAGCGCCCTTCGGTTTCTGCGGGCACGGTGTGAAAGATCTTATAGAACGCCCGGTTGGCCGTCTTCACCCGCAGGTCGGCATACAGGATCAGGAGCGGGTCCCGCGCCGTGCGCAGCGTCGCTTCCGCATCTTCGTGCGCCGCCTTGATTTCATGCTCCCGGCGCAGGAGCGCGGCGAGGTCCGTCGTTTCCGGCGCGGCGCCTTCGGTCTTCGTCGCGGGCGTCATGCGAGATCGCCGGCGCGAAACCGGGGCGGAAATGAAGGCATGGGGAGGTTCATGGGGTTGCGAATGGTTTGTGAAGCGCCCGTTAGTCACGCGCGGCGGGGCCCCCGGCAGTAGGTGATTTCCCCAAATGCCCGGGCGGGCCGCCTTCTCCCACCGCGTCGAAATCGCGCCCCGGCCGAAAAACGCTGGTTTGCTACGGTGATCACCCCAGGGAGGCAACCGGGTAATCCCGGTCCATTCCATGCCGGCCCCCTGCGCGCCTCCCTTGATCAACCTCCGTCTTCCGCTACTCCTTTTGCTCGCCGTCGCGCGCGCGTCCCCCCTCGTGGCCAGCGAGGTTGACTACCTGCGGGCCATCGTCCCGTCCCTCGGCGATCACGCCCTGCGCATTGTCTCGCCCACCCTGCTCGAAGTGAAACGGCTCAACTCGAAGCCCCCCGCACCCGCGCCGGTCGACAGCTGGGACTTCGTCAACGCGGGTGGCGCCCTGGTCGCCCCGGCCGCCTCCAAGTTTGTCGTCAAGATCGCCGGCGTACCCGTGGGCGTGACCGCGGTCGGTTTCCGCCGCCGCCCGTTCTACGCCCCGCTCCGCGCCCGCGATCTGCGGATCGACAACAGTCTCTATCTGCAACTCGCCGCGCCCGTCGCCCCGGGTCAAACGGTGGTCGTGACCAACCCCGACGGTCTCCTCTGGTCGTCCTCCGAGGATTATGCCGCCACCGCGGACCCGCTGCGCTACAGCCCGGCGATTCACGTCAACCAGGAAGGTTACGTCCCGGGCCTGCCCAAGCAGGCCATGATCGGCTACTATCTCGGGAGCCTGGGCGAACTGGCGGTGGCCTCCGTGTCGGGCTTCACGCTCGTCGACACCGCCACCGGCGCGACGGTGTTCACCGGCCCGCTCACCGCCCGGCCCGACGTCGGTTATGTGTCGCTGCCGACGCCGTATCAGAACGTGTTGGCGGCGGACTTCAGCGCCTTCACCACGGCCGGCACCTATCGCCTCGCCGTGCCGGGCCTCGGGGCCTCGCTGCCCTTCGCGATCGACGAAGGCCTCGCCATGGGTTGGTTGCGCACGTATGCGCTCGGGCTCTACCACCAACGCTGCGGCACCGACAACGTCCTGCCGTTCACGCGCTTTGTGCACGACGTCTGCCACGTCGCCCCCGCCGCGGTGCCCTCCCCGCAGTCGTCCTTCGGCTTCACCTGGTCCACCATTGCCTCCAAAAACGCCGACTACGCCACCAACCCGCGCCACACCGCGCCGCGGCTCGCGAGCGAAGCGGCGCAACTCTATCCGTTCGTCAACCTGGGCCTGGTCGACGTCTCCGGCGGCCATCATGACGCGGGCGACTACAGCAAATACACCATCAACAGCGCGATGCTGGCGCACCTGCTGATGTTCACCGCGGACGCGATTCCCGGGGCGGCCGCGTTGGACAATCTCGGCCTCCCCGAAAGCGGCGACGCCCTCAGCGACATCATGCAGGAGGCCAAACGCGAGGCCGACTATCTCGCGCGGCTGCAGGACGCCGACGGCGGCTTCTATTTCATCGTCTACCCCAAGACGCGCGAATACGAGTCCAACACCCTGCCCGCCCCCGGCGACGCGCAGGTCGTGTGGCCGAAGAACACCGCCGCCACCGCCGCCGCCGTCGCCGCGCTCGCGCAGTGCGCCTCGTCGCCGCGCTTCAAGCAGACCTATCCGGCGGTCGCCGCGCTCTACCTGCAAAAGGCGGTGCTCGGCTGGCAGTTCCTCCTCAACGCCATTGCCCAGCACGGCAAGGACGGCGCGTATCAGAAAATCACCTTCTACGGCGACAACTACATGCACGACGACGAGCTCGCCTGGGCCGCCTGCGAGCTGTTTCTCGCCACCGGCGAGGCGCAATATGCCGCCAAGCTCGCCGAGTTCTTCCCCGACCCCTCCGATTCCAACACCTTTCGTTGGGGCTGGTGGCGGATGTCCGAGGGTTGGGGCAACGCGATCCGCAGCTACGCCTTCGCCGCCCGCACCGGCCGCCTGCCCGCCAACGCGTTGAATCCCGCCTACCTCGCCGCCTGTGAGGCCCAGATCGTGGCCGCCGGCGATGACGCCCTGCGCTGGTCGAACCAAAACGCCTACGCGAGCAGCTTCCCCGAGGAGACGAAGCATGTCGCCTCCGCCGGTTGGTATTTCTCCCTCGATCAGGCCTCCGACATGGCCGTCGCCTACCAAATCGTGCCGAAGGCGGCGTACCTCGCCGCGCTCGTCGGCAATATGAACTACGAGGGCGGCACCAATCCGGTGAACGCGACCTACGTCACCGGCCTCGGCCAGAAACGCGTGCGCGAAACCGTCAACCAATATGCCCAGAACGATCGCCGTGTCCTCCCGCCTGACGGCATCCCGCTCGGCAACATCCACTCCAACTTCGACTATCTCTCCCCCTACGGCAGTCTGATCTTCGGCAACGAACTCAGCGCCCTGGTGTACCCGCCGGACGGCGCCACGACCGGCGCGTATCCGATGTATGACCGCTGGGCGGACACGTTCAACGTCACGACCGAGTTCATCACCGTCAATCAGGCCCGGAGTCTTCTGTCCGTCGCGGTGCTCGCCACGCGCACGACCGCGCAGGCCGCGGCGTGGACCTCCGGCACCGCGCAGATCATCACGCCGGCGGGTGTCTCCCCGCTCGACCTGCCCGTCACGCTCACCGTGCAGGCCCCGGGTTTCAATCTCACGGGCGCCCGCGTCACCTGGGAAGCCCGCGACCAGGAACCCGGCGTCGACACCGCCTATACGTTTTCGCCCAAGAACAACGGCACGCAGTGGGTGGAGGCGGAAATCCAATGGCCCGACGGCCGCCGCATTTTCACGACCGCCGCCTTTGCGGCCAACAGCACCGTCGTGAACTGGGTCAACGGCGCGGTGCCCGCCGGCGCCACGTCGTACGCCGACGGCGGTGATGCATGGACCTGGGTGCCACTCGTGCCGCCAACCCCGTCCGGTCTGCCCGCCCACCAAACCAATCTCACGACGGGCATCCATCTCCACTGGTTCGACCACGCCACGGCGACGATGGACGTCGCCGTCGGTGACCGGCTCTTTGCCTGGATCTATCTCGATCCCGTCAACCCGCCCACCGAGGTGATGCTGTCTTGGAACGACGGCTCCGAGGAACACCGCGCCTACTGGGGCGCTAACACCATCCTCTGGGGTTTCGACGGCACCCCCGGTCGCCAGTTTCAGGGGGCACTGCCGACCCCCGGCCAGTGGACGCGCCTGACCGTCAGCGCCAGTGCGGTGGGGCTCGTGGGCAGCACGGTGAAGGGGATGGGCTTTACGCTCGTCGGCGGTCGCGCGTCGTGGGACACCGCCGGCCTGCTGGCCGCCCCGACCACCGCGCCGATTGTCACGACCCAGCCGCAGCCGCAGACTGTCACCGCCGGTGCCAGCGTGACGTTTACCGTCGTGGCCTCGGGCACCCTTCCGTTGAGTTATCAATGGAGCCAGACCGGCGCCCCGCTGGCCGGCGCGACGAATGCGGCCCTCACACTCACCAACGTGCAGGCGGCGAACGCAGGCAGCTACACGGTGCGGGTGACCAACAGTGTCGGCAGCGCGACCTCCGATGCCGCCCTGCTCACGGTCACCGCCGCCGCCCCGCTGCCGATCTTCCTGCTGCAACCGCAGAGCCAGGCCATCGCCGTGGGCCAGCCGGCCGGCTTCACGGTGACCGTATCCGGAACTCCGACACCCACGTTGCAATGGCGGAAAAGCGGCACCGCGCTGTCCGGCGCCACCAGCCCCACTTTCACGATCGCCAGCGTGCAAACCAGTTCGGCCGGCAACTACGACTGCGTCGCGACCAACCCGGCTGGCACGGCCATTTCGGCGGTCGCGGTCCTGTCGGTTTCGCCCGCGGTCACGACCCCGCCGTTGACCCAATCCGTCAACGCCGGGGCCAACGTCACCCTCATTGTCGCCGCCGACGGCACCCCGCCGTTGAGTTACCAATGGAAACGCAACGGCCGGCCCCTCGCCGGGGCGACGAGCGCCGCCTACGCGATCGTCGGAGCCGCGCCGCTGCGCGACCGCGGGTGGTATCAGGCCGTCGTCACCAATGGCGCGGGTTCCGCCACCAGCGCGGTGGCGTTTGTCTCGGTCGCCACCTCGCCGGGGCAAATCATCGCCTGGGGCGCCAACGCTTCCGGCCAGCTCACCGTGCCTGCCGCCCTGACCGCCGTCGTCGCCCTCGCCGGCGGTGGCGCCCATTCGGTGGCCTTGAAGAGCGACGGCACCGTCGCCGCCTGGGGTGCGAATGGTTTCGGCCAGAGCAGTCCGCAAGGGGCCTTGACCGCCGTCGTCGGCATCGGCGCGGGGATCAATCACACCGTGGCCTTGAAAGCCAACGGCACCGTCGCGGCGTGGGGCGACGACACCTACGGGCAATGCCAGGTGCCCCCCGGCCTCGCGAATGTCGTGCGGGTTGCCGCGGGCAACTATCATTCGATCGCACTCAAGGCCGACGGCACCGTCGTCGCCTGGGGTGACAACAGTTCCGGGCAAACGGCCGTGCCCGCCGGACTGCTCAACGTGGTGGATGTCGCCGGCGGCGGCGCCCACAGCGTAGCATTGAAAGCCGACGGCACCGTCGCCGCGTGGGGCTACAACGGGTCCGGGCAAATTTCCGTGCCCGCGGGCCTGGGCTCCGTCACGCACCTGGCGGCAGGCTACAACCACACGCTGGCGTTGAAAGCCGACGGCACCGTCGTCGCCTGGGGTTGGAATGGCCATGGCCAGATCATCGTCCCAGCCGGGCTCAACGCGGTCGTCGCCGTCGCCGCCGGCGACGCCCACAGTCTCGCGTTGAAAGCCGACGGCACCGTCGTCGCCTGGGGTGAAAACAGCGCCGGCCAGACCACGCCGCCCGTCGGACTCAGCCTGGGCGTCGGCCTCGCCGCCGGCGCCGGCCACTCGTTGGTGTTGCGTAATGCCGCCGCCGGTACGATGCCCACCATCACCACGCCGCCCGCGAATCTGACCGCGGCGGCCGGCCAGCCCGCGACGTTCTCCGTTGTGGCCGCCGGCACACCCGCGCCAACGTATCAGTGGCGCAAGGCCGGGGTCGCCCTCGCCGGCGCGACGGCGTCGACGCTCTCCTTCGCCGCTGCTCAATCGTCCGACGCCGGCACTTACGTCGTCGTCGTTTCAAATTCCGTGAGCTCGATCACGTCGTCCGCCGCTACGCTCACCGTCAATTTCGCGCCCATCATCACCACGCAGCCGTCGGCGCGGGCCGTCAACCTGGGCCAACCCGCCAGCTTCACCGTCGCAGCCACCGGCTTCCCGACTCCGACCTTCCAATGGCGCAAGAATGTCGCGGCCATCGCCGGTGCGACTGGCACGACCTTTTCGATCGCCGCCGTGACGAATGCAGACCCGGGCAACTACGATGTCGTACTCACCAACTCCATCGGCACGACAACGAGCAACGCCGCTTCGCTCACGCTCTACCAATCGCCCGCGATCACCGCGCAGCCGCTGGGCCGCCCGATTGCCTCCGGCGAAACGGCGGCGCTGGGCGTGACGGCGACCGGAACCGCGCCTCTCGCCTACCAATGGTATCAGGGCACGAGCCCGGGCACCGCGACTCCGCTCGGCGGCGCGACGCTGGCGACCTTCACCACGCCCGCGCTGACCGCGACGACTTCGTATTGGGTGCGCGTCACCAACCCCGCTGGCAGCGCCGACAGCACGACCGCTACGATCGCGATCGCCGCCTTCGTACCGACCGTGACGCTGACGGGTGAGAGCGGCTCCCAGTATTCGACCGCCGGCGGCACCGCGACTCTCCGCGTGCGGATAACCTACACCGGCCAGACGCCGGCCAACATCGGCGTGTCGCTCGCACTGCCGGCCGGCTGGACTTTCGGCAGCCACTCCGGCGCCAGTGCCACCGCGCAACCGTCGCCGGGAGCAAGCTCGCTGCAGTGGACGTTCGCCACCTTTCCGGCCGGCGAACTCACGTTCACCTTCACCGCCAATTTTCCGGCGGGGCAATCTGGCGACAAAAGTGTCAACGGCTCCGTCAACTATCTTCCCGGCCCGGTCGACGTGCCGTTCGCTGCGCTCGTATTCACGCCGATCAGTCCGCCCACGATCACGACCCCGCCCGCAGGCAAACTCGTCGCCATCGGCACTGGCACGACCTTTACCGTCGCCGCCACGGGCACGGGCACCCTCGGTTACCAGTGGCGAAAAGACGGCGGCGCACTCACCGATGGCGGACGCATCAGCGGCGCCACCACCGCGACGCTTTCGCTTGCCGGCCTCGCGCTGGCTGATGCCGGCAGTTACACCGTCGTCGTGACCAACGCCGCCGACGCCGTCACCTCCAGCGCCGCGTTGCTTACCGTGATCGATGCGCACGCCACTCACGCCGTGATCGGAGCGGGCTACGCCGCCGGCGGCTCCGTCACGGTCACCCAGACTCTCACTCATGCCGGCCCCGGCACCGGCCTCGGCTGGCAGATGCTGCTGCCAGCCGGCTGGGCCTACGTGTCCGGTGGCGGCGCGGAAGGCGACACGAAGCCCATCGCCGGCACGATCTCGCTGCTCGCATGGACCTGGACGACCCTCCCCACCGGCTCGGTCACGTTCACGGTTACGCTCAGCGTGCCTCCCGCCCAAACCGGCGACAAGACAATCGCTTCACTCGCAAACTTCCGCGTGACCGCCGGGGCCGCCGATATCCTCGTCACACCCGATCCGCTCACCTTGTCGCAGGTCACGCCGCACTCGGCCGACACGGATCGCAACCTCCGTATCGGTCTGTTTGAACTGACCCGCGTCATCGAACTCTACAACACGCGCAACGGCACCAACCGCACCGGCTGCTACGCTGTTGCCACGACCACGACTGAAGACGGGTTTGCGCCCGAACCCACGCGGTCAAGCACCGCGACCGTCACGCTCGCGCTCTACCATGGCGCGGACTCGGATCGGAACGGCAAGTTGGGTCTGCTCGAGCTGACGCGCGTCATCGAACTTTACAACACCCGCAGCGGCACGAACCGCACCGGCGCCTACCACCCGCAAGCCGGCACGGAAGACGGCTACGCGCCGGGGCCGTGAAGACAGACAAGCCACTCAACCGCCAATCTTCGCCCTCCTCAATGAAAGGCGCAGGCCGGATCGGCGAGCCGCCGCCGGCGCGGTGCGGAATGTCGACCCAGCAGCAGCGGGGAAAAGACCCTCGTATCTAGAACGAGCCGGGACGGGCTCACGGTTTTGGTTTTATTGCGCCATGCCGGCGGCGTCCCACGTGGCGCGACCATCGAACGTGGAAAAGCCCATGCCGGTGAGAATTTTCCCTTCCAATCCGACCGCGCTGGCGGGCACCGTGAGTTTCACCCATTGTCCCGCCGCCGGCAAGTCGCCGGCCCGGTAACGACCGGCGGTGCCGGCCGCGCCGTACGTGATCCGATCCGCGCCCCAAAATGCGCGATGCTCCCAGCCGCTGCCGTCATTCCACATCAACATGACTTCGGCGGGCAGATTCTCCGGGTCCAGGTAGACCCAGGCAAAGAGCGTGTCACCCGGGGCCACCTCCAAGGTCGCCGCGGCGCCCGAGAACCAATGTTCATGCAGGCCGGCGGCGACATTCGACTCGTGGGCCAGCCGGCCCGAAACCGGCGCCAGGCCGGAGGTCCAGTTCCAACCATCGCCGCCGCCCCCGTCACCTTTTCCACCCGCCGGAATGGCGTCGTCCACCCAGGTGACCACGGGGCTGTTGGCCGCAAACGTGGCGCTGCCGAACGAGCGCCGGCCGTCGGTCCACGTCACTTCGACTTCCACCCACTGCGCCCCGTTGTTTTTGGGTGCGATCGTGTAGGTGGAGCCGAACGCGGGCTCCTGATCGCGCGCCTCCCAGACGATGCGCGCGCCGGCGAGATCCCATCCGGGCACGCTGACGCTGAGCGTAACCGGAACGTCAAGCTGGGCGACCAGGGCCGGGACGACGATCTGGGCGGGAGCTGAACTCCACGCCCGCGATGCGCTCGCGGTCCTGGTCGCTAAAAATGTGGTCGAAAGCATGCTGCGCGCCTGATTCACGGCGATGTATTCGGTCGTGACGTTGAACGTGTCGCTCCAGCGATCGTAAAACGGATACGAGCCGGTCGCGGCGTTGTCGCCCGGGTAGCTCAGGCTGCTCAGGGTCGCGCCGTAATGCTGCAGATAGTCGAAGCTCGCCTGGATGTTGCCGAGCGGGATGCCGCTGGGCGGCAGCACGCGGCGATCGGACTGCGCAAACTGGCTCACGATCTCGCGCTGCCGCTTCACGCCGATGCCGGTCAGGTAGGTGACGTTGACCGGATTCGTGCCGGCCTCGTAGTTCATCGCCCCGACGATCGCGTCAATGTAGGCGGGTTTCGCCGCAATCTGATAGGCGGCGGCGACATCGGACGCCTGATCGAGGGAGAAATACCAGCCGGCCCCGCGCACATTCTTCGTCGCGAGGGGGAACGGCGTGGCGTAGGCGTTCCGGCCGGACCACTCGACGACGTCATCGCCGGCAGCGACGATCTGCGCTTCGCAGGCGGCGAGGTAGGCGGGATTCAGCGCGCTGGCCGGCAGCCGGCCCGTGCGGGCGGCGAAAGCATAGCTGCGGATCGCGTTGCCCCAGCACTCGGACATCCGCCACCAGCCCCAGCGAAAGGTGTTCGGATCGCCCGGATTCGGGAAAAACTCGGCGAGCTTGGCGGAGAATTGCGCCTCGCCGGTGGCGAGAAACAGCTCGCACGCCGCCCAGGCGAGTTCGTCGTCGTGCGTCCAATGATCGGAGTAGAAGGTGATTTTCTGATACGCGCCGGCCTGGCCGAACTTTGCGAGGGCGGCGCTCAGGAACTGCCAGCCGAGCTGGGCCTGTTGGAGATACGCGGCGGCGGCGGCGGGATAGGCGGCCTTGAACTGGGGCGACGAGGCGGTTTGCGCCAGCGCGGCGACCGCGGCGGCGGTGGCGGAGGTGTTCTTCGGCCAGACCACCTGTTGCTCGCCCTGCTCGGGCGTCGCGCCGGACTCGTATTCGTGGTGCTGCGGATAAACGATGAAATAGAAACCGCCGTCGGCGTCCTGCAGTTTGGCGAGGTAGTCGGCTTCGACCTTGGCCTCCTGCAGGAGGTCGCTGATGCCGTCGCCGCTCTCCGGCAGCCCGAGATTGTCGAGTTGGTTCGCGCCCGGCACGGCGTCCGCGGTGAACATCAGGTAGTGGACCAACGCGGCGCTGTTGCTGGTGTACTTGCTGTAGTCGCCCGCGTCCCAATGACCGCCGCTGACATCGACGCTGCCGTGGTTGATGAACGGATAGAGCTGCGTGGCTTCGCTCACGAGGCGCGGCGCGATTTGGGTGGGATTGTCCGCCCCCTGTTCCTGGCCGTAGCTCGCGATGGTTTTCCAGGTGAACGCGAACTGCGCATCATTCTGCACGGGCACGAGCGCCGGAGCCGTGTGATCGGCGCCGTGCGCGAAGCGGGTGAAGGGCAGGCCCTTGTTCACGCCCGAGCGCTGGTGATAGAGGCCGAGCGCGTAGGTGCGCGCGAAACCCATCGCCACACCGTCGTCGATCACAAACGGCAGCGACGCGACCAGGCCGGCCACATGGAGCTGGTATTCACCGGGCCGATTGAAGTCGCTGAAATCGGCGACCAGGACCTTCTGATACGGGGCGGGCGAGGTGTTGTAGCCGACGTCCGGACGCAGGGTGAGCGCACCACTGTAGACCGCGGCGCCGGTGCGCGCGTCGATGATCGTGAAGCCCGAGGTGGCGGGGACGTTCATCTCGCCCATGTCGCCCAGGAAATAGCCGATCATCGCCTGCTTCGGCAGCGCGGGCACGTAGCCTTCCTGATTCACGTGAATCGCGGGACTGTAACGCCGCGCCTCGGTCAGCGCCGAAAACTTCTGCGCGGCCGCCCAGAGCGAGCCGTCGGGATTCGTCACCTGCACGAACTCGTCGTCGGCGATCGCCGAAGACAGTTGCAGGTAGAGACTGTTCTCGATGCGCAAGTCGTAGTTCACGAGCGGCGCGTAGGCGACGCGGCGCTTGAAGCCCACCGCCGTGACCGCAACCTCCCTGCCGCCGACGACGACGGAGAGTTGCGAGGTGGCGGGAGCGATGAATTTGCCGCTGGCGTCGACGAAGTCCCACACGCTGACCTGCGCGGCGGAGGCTTCCTTGGTGTTGATCAGCTTGAGCTCGAGCAGCGTCGGCGAGAGCACGTGCAGGAGGCTGTCGCCCACCTGGGCGAGCTGCAGCGAAGCGCCGTCGATGTTGTAGCTGCGAATGGCCGCCGCAAATTCGTCCGCGGGAAGTGTCGATGCCGGCACCGACACAACCGCGACCGCGGTCGAAACCGGCGCCGCGACTGGCGCTGTGACCACCACCGGCGGCGGCGTCACCGGCGCCTCCGCGGGGGCGATGATGTCAGTCGCGACCGCCGATTCACTGGCGAAGACGGAGGCCGTCGTGACCGTGAATTTATCCGCCGTGTCCCAGGTCGCGCGGCCGTCGAAGAGCGAAAAGCCCATGCCGGTGAGGGTGCGACCCTCGAGGTCGACGGCCCTGGCCGGGATTTCGAGCTGCACCCAGCGGCCGGCGGCGGGCAGCGCGCCCACCGGCACGGCATCGTCGGACCAAATTGTATCTGCGGCGGAACTCCGGTTGGAAAGGGAGAACCAACTGCAGGTGACGCACCATACGGCCAGGTTGGTTGAGATGAGGTTTCTCATTAGGCACCCATTCTCCAGGAATAGGGGATTCCCCGATAGTGACGCCAGCCTTATTACCGTGGCCTACGGTAGCGTTTCACCGTGGCGCGAACCGGAATGCGCGCTGTCGGTGTTGGTCCGACACCGCGCGGCGCCATGCGGCGGGCCGCCCCTTCCCGCCGCGGCGGCCCGGTATTTCGGAAATTCGGATACGCCGCACCTACTTGCTTCACCCCATAGCGGCGCGGATGCGATCAAGGTAGTCTCACGAGACTACGACCACTCCGGCCCCATTCTCCGCAGCCGAAACCCGGTCGGGCCGTTTGCTCCCAAAATAATCCTATGAACTACCGCACCTTCCTTACGTCGGCTCTCATGGCCGTCGCCGCCCTCGCCGGGGCGAATCTCCGCGCTGCCACGCCCGCGATCACCAATTTTCCGTTGTCGGCCGCGGCCACGGTGGGCGCGTCGTTCAGTTTTCAAGTGATAACTTCGGATTCACCCACGAGTTACGCGGCGACCGGTCTGCCGGTCGGGTTGGCGATCAATGCCTCGACCGGTGTCATCACGGGCACGCCCGTCGCGTCGGGTGTCTCCATCGCGACTCTCAATGCGACGAACAGCACGGGCACCGGTCGTTCCAAATTTACGATCACAGTCGCGGCCCCGAACCTCGCGCCGATCATCTCGAGCCCCATCGCGGTCTTTATCAGCGGCACCGTGGGCTCGCCTTTCCCGCCGTATCGGATCGCGTCGACGGGACTGCCCACGACTTTGACGGTGCGTAATCTTCCGCCGGGCCTGCTTTTCGATGCCACGACCCATATCATCACCGGCATGCCGACCAAGTCGGACGTTTGGTTTGTGGCTCTCACCGCCACCAACTCCGTCGGACCGGGCACGGCCACGCTGATGATTGTCATCTCTCCCGCGGACTCCGCTCCGGTGTTTACGAGCGCGGCGACCGCGCCGGGCACTGTCGGCAGCGCGTTCACCACCTATACCCTCGCGGCCACGGGGCTGCCGGCGAGCTTCACCGCGACCGGGCTTCCGGCCGGTCTGAGCTTTAACGCGGGCAATGCCACCATCACGGGCACGCCGACCACGACCGGCATCACGAATGTCGCGCTCTCCGCCACCAACGAACTCGGCACGGGTAACGCGACGTTGACGATCACGGTCGCGGCGGCGGGTGCGGCACCGGTGTTTTCCAGTTTGACGGCCCGGACCGGCACGGTCGGCACGCCGTTTGGCACGTTCGCCGTCGCCGCCACCGGTGCACCGTCGAGCTACAGCGCCACCGGACTCCCGGCCGGCCTGTCCCTTAACCCCACCACCGGCGCGGTCACCGGCACGCCCACCGTGGCGGGCACGTCGGTTGCCACGCTCCGTGCCACCAATGGCGTGGGCACGAGCACGGGCTTGCTGACGATCACCATCAATCCGGCGATCCTCGCGCCGATCATCACGAGCCAGACAAATGCGGCCGCCACGGTCGGAGCGCCGTTCTCGTATCTCGCCACGGCCACGGGTGCGCCCACGAGCTATGGCACCGTCGGACTTCCGGTCGGTCTGAGTCTCAACCCCGTCAGCGGTGAGATCACCGGCACGCCCACTACGGACGGCACGACGGTCGTGACGATTTTGGCGACGAACAGTGTCGGCACGGACACGGCGTTCCTCACGCTCACGGTTAAGGCGGCCGGTCTCATTCCCACGATCACCAGTCCCAGCACGACGAATACGTCGGGCAAGATCGGTGTTCCTTTCGTCCCGTATTTGATCCAGGCCACCGGCGTCCCGACCGACTACAACGCGACCAATCTGCCTCCCGGCTTGAGTGTTAACCGGGTAACCGGCGCCATCAATGGCACGCCCACCGAGGTCGGCGCCTGGTTTGTCGCGCTCACGGCCACGAATGCCCGCGGCGCCGGCACGGCGACCCTGTTGATCGTGATTTCCGCCGCGGGCCCCCTAGTCGCTGCGCCGACCATCACCAGTGCGGCCAGCGCCGCCGGAACGTCGGGCAACGCCTTTCCCGCCTACCTGATCACCGCGACGGGTTCTCCGACCGGCTACGGCGCCGTCGGACTGCCCGCCGGCTTGACGCTGAATGCCACGACCGGCACCATCGCCGGCACTCCTGCGGCCACCGGCACCTCCCTCGTTACGATCAGCGCCACCAACAGCGGGGGCACGGGCACGGCGACGTTGACGATCAGGATCTCCGCGGCCGCCTCCAGTCGGATCACCAACTTCTCCGCCCGCGCCATCTCCGGGCCCGGTGACCCGACGATGATCGTCGGCTTCGTGGTGGCCGGCAATAGCAAGAACCTCCTCGTGCGCGCCGTCGGCCCGACGTTGACGAACTATGGCATCACCAACGCGCTCGCCGATCCCATGCTCACCCTCTACGGCTCCAACGGTGTCGCGATCATCGCCAACGACAACTGGCAGACCGCCAGCAACGGGCAGGATCAAAGTGCCGTCATCACGGCGACGGCTGCCCGCGTGGGCGCGTTTGTTCTCGCGGACGGCAGTCGGGACTCCGCCGTGCTCGTCACCCTCAACAACGGCGCCCACACGGCGAGCCTCGCCCGTCCGAACAGCACGACCGGCGTCGCGCTGACGGAAATCTACGACACCGATAGCACCGCCGCTTCACGCCTGGTCAATGTTTCGGCCCGGATGAACGTCACGACCGGCGAAGGCACGCTCATCGCCGGATTCGTCATTGCGGGCAACGCCCCGAAGGCGGTTGTCATCCGCGGCATCGGCCCGGGCCTGGCGGCCTTTGGGGTCACCGGCACGCTGATCGACCCGATGATCGCCGTCTTCTCCGGCAGCACGCGGGTGGCGAACAACGACGACTGGGGCGCCAGCACCACGACCGTTGCGCAACTGAGCGCCGCGTTTGGGGAAGTCGGCGCGTTTGCCCTGCCGGCCGGCAGCAAAGACGCCGCGCTGCTCCTCACGCTGCAACCCGGCGCCTACACGGTGCAGCTCACTGGCGCCGCGAACACGACGGGCGTCGCGCTCGTCGAGGTTTACGACACGCCGTAATTTGCACCGACTCCGGCGCCGGCCCAAACGCCAGGCCGGCCGCCTCCGGTCAGACCGGCGCCGGGCAGGCCGGGAGTGAGGCGATGGCGCGGCGCAGTTCGGCAATCGAGACGGGCTTGACCAGGTGCAGGGCAAACCCGGCGTCGCGCGAACGCGCGATATCCTGTTCCGTGCCGTAGCCGCTCAACGCAATCCCGCGCAGACCGTAATCGTCCCGCAACCGCTCCATCAACGCGGTACCCGATCCGTCGGGCAGACCGAGATCGGAGATGACGAGATCGAAGGTGTCGGTCGTGGCCGCGGCGAGCCCATCGGCGACGGTGCGGGCCGTGATGATGCGGTGACCGTCGCGTTGGAGCAGGCGGGAGAGAGTCTGGAGGGTGCTTTCGTGATCCTCCACCAGGAGCAGGCGCAGCGGAACGACGGCCGGGGCGACCACCCCCGCGGGCAATCCGGCATCGGAGGAAGGCAGTTTGTTCTCGCTGCCCGCCGACGGCGCACCGACCGCACCTGGCAGCTCGACGACAAACGTGGCGCCGCGATTCACGCCGGCGCTGCTAGCGGTCACGCGCCCGCCATGCAATTCGACCACCGCCCGCGCGATGGCGAGGCCGAGGCCGACTCCGCCGAAGCGATGGTCCCCCGTGAGGCCGCCCTGATCAAAAGGCTGAAAAATCTGTTCGAGTCGCGCCGGGTCGATGCCGATCCCCGTGTCGGCGACTTCGATCCGCAGCCAGGTCTCATCCTCGGCGCCCTTTTCTTCCCGGGTGCGGACGAATACCCGGCCGCCCGGGGGCGTAAATTTGACGGCGTTGCGCAGCAGATTCCAGATCACCTGCTGGAAGCGCGCGGGATCGACCATGAGCCGGCTGCGCGCCGCGCCAAAGGCGCGTTCAAAGTTGATGGCCTTGGCCCGGGCGTCGTCCTCCACGATCTCGATGGCGCGATCGATGAGGAGATGCGCGTCGCACAGTTGCGCCCGGAGCTCCAGCTTGCCATGCTCGATCTTCGTGACATCGAGCAGCTCGTCGATCAGGCGCGCCTCGAGCGCGATGTTCCGCTCGATCATGCCAAGCTGCTCCCGGGCATCGGCGGGAAGCCGCTCATCCTCGCGGAGGGCGGCGGCGGCCATGAGCACCGGCGTGAGCGGCGTCCGCAACTCATGCGAAAGCGCCGCGAGAATCCCGTCCTTGGCCTTGCTCGCGCGCTCGGCGACCTGTTGGGCGCGCCGCAGCTCGTCGATGGCGTCGCGGAGCGCGTTCTCCGTGAACTTGCGCTCGGTGATGTCACGGATGTTGCACTGGATGACCTCCTGGCCGTCCTCATCGTAAAGATTGCTCACAAACTCCACCTCGCGGCGTTGGCCCGATTTGCTTTCGAGCGGCAGATACTCGTAGCGGATGAACCTCCGGTGCTGCAGTTCGCGAAACGCGGCCTGGCTGGCTGCTTCGTCCTTGAGCAGGCCGATTTGCCACAGCTCCCGGCCCAAAAACTCCTCGCGCGTGTAACCGAGCAATTGCGTCATGTACGGATTGGCGTCGGTGATTTTGCGCGTGACCGGGTCGAGGCTGAGGATCCCATCCTGGGCCGTTTCGAACAGGCGGCGGTATCGCATCTCCGAGCACTTCATCGCCGTGCGCGACTCGAGCCGCTCGGTCACGTCTTCGATGGAGAGGAGAATGAGCTGACTCGCGTTCTCGGCGTCCAGGCGCCGGGAATTGAGCAGCATCACGCGCAGACCGATCACCGGAAAGTCATGCACGATCTCAAAGTCGTCGAAGAAATTGTCGCGGGGCAGAATTTCCTCCAGCAACTGGCGGAGGCGCGGAATCCGCCACTGGCCGTTGCCCAACTCGTAGATCAGCCGGCCCTCCGTCTCGGCCGGCGAGGTCTGGAAGGTGCGGTAAAACGCCCGGTTCGCCGTCTTCACGCGCAGATCCGCGTGGAGGATGACGAGCGAGTCTCGCGCCGTGACCAGCGTGGCTTCAGCGTAGTCATGCGCGGCTTTGATTTCCAGCCCGCTCCGCGAGGAGGTCGCTTCTTGCAGTTCCCCGGCCCGCCGCAGGGCGGCGTCCGTTTCTTTGCGCTCGGTGATGTCCTGCACGATTCCGGCCAGGCGTACGAGCGTTCCCACCCCTTCGCTTTGATGTTCGCCGGACACCTCAATCCAACGCACTTCCCCATCGTGGCGGCGAATCCGACACGCACAATTCCAGTCGGTCTGCGCCGTCGTGGCCGCGCGAAAGAGCCGATCCACCTCGGCCCGATCCTCCGGGAGTACGTGCTCGAGGAATATTTCGTAGGTCCACTGCGGCGGGGAAGAGTCGTAGCCGAAGATTCGGTCGTGCTCCCGCGTCCGAGCCAGGGTGTGATCCGCCAGGTTGAGCTCCCAGCCCCCTGCGAGGCACTTATTCAGAAAGAAGTTCAGGTGTTTCTCGCTCGTGAGCAGCCGAGGTCCCGCCGTAAGTCGCGCCTGGTCGCGTCGGCCTTCGGCCTCGCCATCCCGTGGGCGGGCTTCGGGCTTAATCACGACGGAGGGGGGCTTCTTCTTGGCCATGGGGCATCAAGGCCGAACGTGCGCGGGTTGCAAGGGGGTGCATCTGCGGGTTGGCGGTGACCTCCAGGTGGGCGCGGTGCCCTCACCGCGCGGCCCGGCGGGAACGACATATCGCGGGGTGGGGGCACCCCGCGTACAACCGCCAACTCGGAGATGCGCTCGTGGCAGAGTGGAGGGGTTCTTTTCATGTTGGCCCGGGCCTGCGGTCATCGGCGGCGGTCGGCAAAGGGCTCACGCCGCCGGGACGACCGCTTTGCGTTGCTGCTTTCCCCATTCGGCAAACTCCAGGGCGGTGTTCAGCGTGTCCATGAATTCGTTGATCTTGATCGGTTTGGTCAGGTACCGAAAGAACCCGGCCTGCAGACCCTTGGCGATGTCGTGGGGCATGGCGTTGGCGCTGAGGCCACGACCGGGATGTGCAACGTGGTCCGATCCTGGCGCAGGATTCTCAAGGCCTCGATGCCGCTGATATCAGGCAGATTGATGTCCATCAGGATCACTTCCGGGAGGTGCTCCCGCGCCATCTCGACCCCGCGAATTCCGGTCACCGCCGTCAGCAACCGCAGATCGGGACGACGCGCGATCAGTTGTTCGATCAATTTCAGATTGGCCGGATTGTCTTCCACATAGAGCAGGAGGCGCACCGGCGCGCCGATCGCGACCGGGGGCGGGACCACCAACGCGGTCTCGCCGCTCTCCACCGCGAAATGGGGCTCGGCCCCCGCTATCAGTTCAAACCAGAACACGCTGCCCACTCCCACCGTGCTTTCCACGCCGATGTCGCCGGCCATCAGTCCGATCAATTGCCTGGCCACCACGAGGCCAATGCCGGTGCCCTCCTCGCCACCGTCCTCCCGGCCGAGCCGGTTGAACGGCTGGAACAACTGCGCCACCCGTTCCGGCGGCAGGCCCGCCCCCGTATCCTTGATGCTCACCCGCACGCGTCCCGGACCACCGGAGCTGCACGTCACGTCGACCGTCCCCTGCTCGCGGTTGTATTTGACCGCGTTGGACAGAAAATTGATCAGAACCTGTTTCAACCGCATCCGGTCGGCATGGACAAAACAAGGGACGTCGAACCGGGGAAAGGTCAGGTGGATGCCGCGCTTCTGCGCCTGCCCTTCGAACAGGCGCTGGCATTCGACCATGACCGGAGCCAGCGACACCGATTCCGGCGACAGGGACAGTTTCCCGGACTCAATCTTCGCGAGATCGAGGATTTCGTTGATCAGTTTCAACAGATGCCATCCGGCGTCGAGAATCTCCCCGATCCGCTCCTTTTGCGCGGGCGTCGGCGCCTCGGCGTCGGTCGCCATCACCTGGGCAAAACCGATGATCGCGTTGAGGGGGGAGCGCAGCTCATGGCTCATGCTCGAGAGGAAATCCGATTTCGAGCGGTTGGCCCTTTCCGCGACCGCCTTGGCGCTCTGCAACTCGACGTTGCGCTCCTGCAGCACTTCATCCAAGCGCTTGCTCTCGGTCACGTCGCGCGCGGCCGCGAACACCCCCTGCAGACTCCGGTCGCGATCGTAGAACGTCGCGGCGTTGTAGGACACCACGGTCTCCTTGCCGTCCCGCGCGCGCGCGGTCAGCTCGTAGTTGGCCACCTTTTTTTCGCTGAGCACCTGCTTGATGGCCGCCTCGGCCCGCTCCGGATTGGTGAAATAATTCTTGAAAGGCGCGCCAATCAATTCGTCCCGCGTGCAGCCCGTGAGCGCCTCCATCTGTTTGTTGACGTCGGTGATGAATCCCTGCGGATCGGTGGTCATCAGCGCGTCGATGTTGGATTCAATGAGCGAACGCGTGTAGAACTGCTGGTCGCGCAGACGCTGATCGAGTTTCTTCTGCTCGGCCTCCACCTGCTTGCGCGCGGTGTTGTCGGTGCCGATCAGCAGATACCCGATGATCGCCTCCTGCGCGTCCCGCAGCGCCGTGACGGACACCACCGCCGGAAAGCGGGTCCCGTCCTTGCGGATGTACGTCAGCT
>JBBRWR010000118.1:0-25073 GCA_038249085.1 Opitutales bacterium | reverse complement strand
GAGACACAGAGATCACAAAGAAAGGCAGTTGGGGAAACTCCGCCTCAAAGGCTGCTTCACCCCGTGGGTGAATCGGATCGGCGACCTGATTTCTCTCTGTGCCCTCTGTGCCTCCGTGGTTCCAACTGCTCCTTTTAGGATCATTTCGAGCCGTCGGAATAAGCCGGGCCCGGGAGTCCCAAGCCTCATCCGCAGGTTTCACGGGTGGGGCGGCGAGTCCCTTCGCCGCTGAAGACGAGATTGCGCCGCCGCGGCCTTGTTGATTGAAACTCGGGAGGCGGCGAGTCGTCTCCCGTTTGCCCGGCCGGTGCAGGAGTGGTCCTGCCCGACCCGTTCCAGATCAACCCGTATTCTCCTATGAGCATCAATGGCACGCTGAACTCTGTGTGGTGGGATGGCCGAACCGCTGGCCAAGTGGGAGGGGTGATCGGCCTCGTGGCGGTCATCGCCCTGGCCGGGCGTCTGGTGGCGGCCGAACCGCCGAATCTGCTGATCTTCTACGCGGACGACCTGGGTTGGGGCGAACTGGGTTGCCAGGGCAACCCGGAGATCCCGACGCCCCACATCGACGCGATTGCCCGTCAAGGGGTGCGGTTTACGAACGGTTATGTGGCGGCGACGTATTGCAGCCCGTCGCGCGCCGGCCTGATGACCGGCCGCTATCCGACGCGTTTCGGCCATGAGTTCAACACGGTCGCGATTCGGAGCGGGTTGCGGTTGGACCAGACTACGATCGCCGATCGCTTGAAGACGCTGGGCTACACCAGCGCCTGCATTGGCAAATGGCATCTGGGCGCGGGCCTGGAATATCGGCCGACCCGGCGCGGGTTCGACGAGTTTTACGGCACGCTCGCGAACACGCCGTTTTTTCATCCGACCAATTTCGTCGATTCGCGTCTCTCGAACGATGTCCGGGCGGTGACGGACCCGGCATTCTATACCACGGATGCCTATACGGAACGGTCGCTGGAGTGGCTCGAGCAGAACCAGGCGAAGCGCTGGTTCCTGTATTTGCCGTTCAACGCCCAGCATGCGCCGCTCCAGTCGCCGGACAAGTACCTCGAGCGTTTCCCCCGGATCAAGGACGACCGGCGGAAGACGTTTGCGGCCATGCTCTCGGCGATGGACGACGGGGTGGGTCGCGTGATGGCCAAGCTCCGCGCGCTGGGGCAGGAGGAAAAGACTCTGGTGTTCTTCATCTCCGACAACGGGGGACCGACGCAGAGCACCACTTCAAAAAACGGGGCGCTGCGGGGCTACAAGATGACGACCTACGAAGGGGGGCCGCGCATCCCCTACATGGCGCAATGGAAGGGGACGTGGCCGGCGGGCAAGGTCTATGAATTTCCCGTGATGAATCTCGATGTCCTGCCGACGATGATCGCGGCCGTCGGGGCCAAGGTGGAGGCGGACTGGAAGCTCGATGGCGTTGACCTGACCCCCTACGTCACGGGGGTGAACAAGGCGCGACCGCACGAGACCCTGTACTGGCGCTACGGTCCGCAATGGGGTATCCGGAAAGGTGACATGAAGCTGGTGGTTTCGCGGGGCGGCGGGCCGCAGCCGGAGTTGTACAACCTGGCCGTGGACATCGGGGAGTCGAACAACCTGGCGGGAACCAATCCGAAGAAGGTTCAGGAATTGCAGGCCCTGTGGAACACGTGGAGCGCCGAGCAAGCGGAGCCCAGCGCGCCCGACTCGCCGGGCGGAAAGACCAAGAAGACCACCAAGCAGAACAAGAAGAAGCGGGTGGCGAAGTGATTCGGGGCGAGCGAGCGATGGGCGGGGGCGAAGCCCCGGTGCCACCGGCTGGTATTACTCTGTTACGTTGTTGGAGGCGGGGCGCCCGCGCCCCGCACCTTTCGGTCGGTCGCCCGATCTTTGCGGGGTGGGGGCACCCCGCACCTTTCGGTCGGCCGCCCGATCTTTGCGGGGTGGGGGCACCCCGCCTACAGGGAGGTTCGAAGCTGATTTCTCCGGCAACCCAGATACGCTACGCCGTCTTGATGCGGCGCGTGGCGTGGTCGTACGTCGTGCGCTTGCCCGTATCATACGACGTCACGGCCATGAGCACGGCGATGGCGTGCTGATAGCCGGCGTCGATCGAGGCGTGGGGCGTCTCGCCGCTGCGCATGCACTGGAGCCAGTTGAGGAAGTGATCCGGCCGTTCGATCTGCGGCACGTCCTGTTTGCCGCGAATCTTGCCGTCGCGCTTCGGGCCGCCGTCGGCACTGTAGGTCGGGGCGTTCCAATTGTCGACCGCCAGGGTGCCCTTGTCGCCGTAGAATTTCCGCGAACTGCCGGCGCTGTTGCCAAAGTTGTTCGAGCTGGTGACCATCAGGCCCTCGGGGTACATCCAGGTCGCCATCACGTTGTCGGGCGTGGTGAAGTTGTTCTCATCCTTCCAATACGTGACGCCGCCCAGGCACACGCACGACTCGGGGAAACCGCAGCCGGTGATGTAGTGCATCATGTCGAGGAAGTGGGCGCCCCATTGCGGCACCGGGCCCTGGCAGAACTCGTAATAGCCATACCACGCGGCGTATTGGCGCCGATCGAACGGGCGCATCTTCCGGTCGCCGAGAAACTCCTTCCACTCGACCTCGGACTCCTTCACCTCGCGATCGAGATACCCGTACCAGTAGGGCTTCGCGCTGTTGCGGGTCTCGTCGATGCGGGAAAGCCTGCCGATCGTGCCCTCCTGCACGACCTGCCGCGCGCCGACGATACCCGGGAGACTCCGGAGCTGGGTGCCGACCTGGATGATGCTGCCCCTGGCCTGCGCCGCCTTGGCGGCGTCGTAGGCCCGGACGAGTTTGTCCAACTCCGTGGCGAGCGGCTTCTCGATGTAGATGTGTTTGCCGGCCTTGGCGGCGGCCTCGAGGTGCGTGGTGTGGTGCAGGTCGGGCGACGCCACCATCACGGCATCGATGCCATCCATCGCGAGCAGATCGCGGTAGTTGGAAAACTGTTTCGCGTCCCGGCCAAACCACTTCTTTGCCATCGCGGCGGCCTGTTCGCGGTGCACGCTCCACGTGTCGGCCACGGCGACGATCTCAAAGTTGGTCGCGTCAACGTGCTTGTGGATCCCCTCCATGTGGGCGGTGCGGCCGCGGTTGCCGCAGCCCAGCTGCGCGATGCGGATGCGGGAGTTGGCCCCGATGGAGCGCGCGCGCTCGGCGGCGGTGAGAAAGCGCGGGGTCGACGCCGCGATCGCCGTGCCGGCGGCCAGGGTGGCGGAGGATTTAAGGAAACTGCGGCGGGGCAGGGTCGAGCCAGAGGCGGGGGTCTTCATGATGAGGATACGTTGCGAGGAAATTACGAGGCGATGACTTGATCCATTTGGGCGGAGAGCCGGGACAGCCACGCGGCGTCGGTGAGGTTGGGGGTGCGGGATTGTTCTGAAATGAGCCAGCCGCCATAGCCGATGGCTTCCAGGGCCGCCATCACGGCGGGCCAGTCGCTGTCGCCGGTCAGGAGTTCGGCCTGAAAGCCGGCGCGCGGTCCCTGCTCGTCGCGGAGCTTGCGGCTGTATTCCTTGACGTGGACGGTGGCGATGCGCGGGCCGAGAATCTGAATCCACTGCTGCGGCCAGCCGATGTTGACGACGTTGCCCACATCGAAATGCCACCGCACCATCGGCGACTTGAAGGAGTCGACATAGGCGGCGGCCTCGAGCGGACTCAGCAGGAAAGCGTTCCACACGTTCTCGATGGCGATGGCGACACCGAGCGACTCAGCCAGGGGGACGACCTTTTTGATCTCTTCGATGGAGCGCGTGTAGGCGTCGGCATAGGAGACGTCGCGGTTGACGATGCCCGGGACGAGCAGGACGGACTTGGCGCCATAGGCCTTGGCGTCGCGGAGTCCTTGCCGCAGGCCCTCGAGGCCGACGGCGCGGACCTCCGCACTGGGGTGGGTGAGGGGTTTGGCCCAATGGGTGCTGACGACGACGCTGGGGATTTGCAGGCCGGTGGCGTCGCGGGCCGCCAGCACTTCGGCCTGATCCATGGCGCTGGCCACTTCGACCCCGGCGAATCCCGCGTCGCGCAGGAGCTGAAACCGTTCCTGCACGGTCGTCCGCTGCTTGGGGTCGACCCGCAGTGTGCCGAACATGAAACCCTTCCGATAGCTGCGGGCAGGTTTGGCGCTGGCGGCCGCGGCGGCGGCGCGGAGGCCGAGTGACCCCAGCGTGCCCAGGGCGGCGGATGATTGCAGAAAATGGCGGCGCTTCATGGTTCAGAGTTTCCTGACGTAGATATCCTTGAAGGAGACCGGATCGTTGTGGCCGGCGAAACCGAAGAATCCCCTGGTCCGGTCCTTGCCGGGATGGGCCTTGTTGGCCATGACCGTCGCCATGTCTACCCGGGCGAGGTCGGTGTCGAGAATGACCGTGCCGTTGAGTTCCACCTTGATCGTGGAGCCCTTGACCGTGACCTCCTCGAAGTTCCATTCGCCGAGCGGGTGCTGGTAGCCGCGGGCGGCGGCGACCATGCCGTAGGCGGAGCCATGGGCCTGCCGGGCATCGATCTTGGCGGGTTTGTTGATCTCGTAGTTTTCGTCGAGGATCTGCAGCTCGCACATGCCGTGGTAGGCGGTATCGCCGGTCCCGGGATAGCGGATCGCCAGGCCGTTGTTGCCCGCCTTGGGGAGCTTGAACATCAGGCGGGCCTGGAAGTCGGAGACTTCCTCGTTCCAGTAGGCGACCCCGCCCTTCTTCTCGCGCCAGACCATCGCGCCCCCCTGCACCTCGATCGCGTCAACCGCCCCGGCCCAGCCCGCGAGGCTCCGGCCGTCGAATATTTTCTGATACGCCTCGCCGCCCCGGCTGGCCAGGAGCTGATTTGCCTCGGCGGGTCCGATCTCGCGGATGAAAATGTTGCGCCAATGGGTGGCTCCGCCGTGGGTCTGCAACTCAATCGGACCCCGGGGTGGCACCGGTCGGCGCTGCGCGGGGGTGAGCTTTTTGTTGTTCTTGTCGTAGTAGTTTTCGAGGACCACGTGATCGACCACCAGTTGCTGGTTGAGCCACACGCTCACGCGGCTGCCCACCATCACCACCCGGAGGACGTTCCACTCGCCGATGGGTCGGTCGGCCTTCACGAGCGGATCGCGGCCGGGCGTGCCGGTGGGGTTGTTCCATAGTCCGCCGGAACCCTTGATATAGCCGTGGCCCTTGGGGTCCGGCATGGTCGAGTCCCAGATCTGAACCTGGGGCACGCCGCGGAGGTAGACGCCGGAGTCGGCGTTCGGAGCGAGCTTGAAATCGACGCGAAACTCGAAGTCGCCGTAGTCGCGTTCGGTGGTGGCATAGCCGCCGAAGCCGTCGTTGACGAGGACGTCCCCTTCGGCGCGCCAATGCGGCTGGCCGTCCTTCAGTTCGGTGAGGCTGGCGGTCCATTTCGCGATCAGGGCGTCGCGTTCCGCGGCCGGGAGTTCGAGCAATTGGCGGTGATCGTAGGTCGTCCCGCCGCGCCAGCCACTGAGATCCTTGCCGTTGAAAAGCGTCGTGAAGCCGGGGGGCGGCTGGGCGGCGAACGCGGTGACGGTCAGGGTCAGCGCGGCAAGTCCGGGGCAGATGAGGGCGGTCAGGCGAGCCATGGAAACAGCGGGGGATGAAGAGCGTGCGGTGGAGCCGCAGGGATTCGTGAGGAACTACTTGGTTGCCGCGACATCGCAACCCGAATCTGCCGCCGGTCGCGGGTGGAGTTGACGCGGCCCGCCCGCTGGGCGATTCCGGTTCCCGGGCTCACGAATTTTCTGGCGAATTGTGCGAACAACGCAGATGGGGAGAGTCGACGAACCGTGCAGATCCTTTTCCTCCCTACCTCGGCACCCTCCTGTTCTCTGGGAGTCCGCCCCGACTTGGGGCGACGGCCTGAGGCCCGGCGGGCGGCCGCGGCGGAGCGTTCATAGCCATGCGCCTGCCGCTCTCGGTCATTCGGTGGCTGCACAAGCAGAAATTGTCCCGGAAGCGTCTGCGCGGGGGCCGGCTGCATGCCTGGTTTGGCGACCGGATTCTCGTCAAGGAACTCTGGCTGCCCACGCACAGTTCGCTGGCGCGGGCCTGGCTGGTGGGGTTTCCCATCACCGTCACGCCCTTCCTGCCGGCGCAGTCGGTCTTCGCGTGCATTGCGGCCCTTCTGGTGCGGGGCAACCTGCTGCTCTGCATCGGCCTCCAGTTTCTTTCGACCCCGCTGACCGCGCCGGTGCAGTTGCCGGCCTGCTATTTCGTCGGTGAATTGGTGCGCGGCCGCAGTCCCAGCCACGCCTGGCATGAAGTGGCGGTAAACAAACGACACCTGCTCACCGGCGATGCCGTCACGTCGCTTTACCTCGGGGGAGTCGTGATTGGCCTATTGGGCGGAGTCATTGGCTACGCCGTCCTGTACCACACCTGGCGCAAGCCTCCGCCGCGGCGCACGCGACCGCCGTTTCCGGCGGGCGGCACGGATCCGGGCGCACCCTGACGCGTACCTCCGATCGATTTCCCCGTCCGCGCTCCGCGCTTGCGTCTGGCAGGCAGCCGTTGGCGTCCCGCCGAGGGCATCGGAGGCTTCGGCGAGACGCCGCAGCCAGCACCCGAGACGGGTGCGCTCCCCGGACCGGAACCGGAGACGGTGGCACATGGATTTTCGGCCATGCTCCGGAGCTTGCTCCGGGGTTCTTCATTCCAGCGAATCCAAGACGGTCAGCCCGGGGATCTCGTGGAAATGGGCGTCCGCCGTCAGCACGGCCGCCCCGGCCTGCAGGGCGCAGGCCGCGATGATGAGATCCGGCGCCGGGAGGACGCGGCCCTGGCGGTCGAGCGACCAGGCCAGGTGGGCCGCCCGCTCCCAGACAGGGTTCGGGGTGGGCAGGTAGATCATCACAGCGAAGCGTTCCCGGAGCCGCCGCAATAGGACGGGATCGCGGACGCCGCGGCAGACCTCCATCATCACCATCCCGCAGGTGGCAAACTCGCGGTCGTCGATAGTCGGGTCGAAGGGCTGGAACGGATCGATGCCCGCCCGCAGCGCACCGATGAAGATGTTACTATCCGGCAGGATTAGTTGTGCCATAGGGAGGGGCCTTGGGCTCGGCCACGAGGGCGGCAGGGTGGTCCCAATCCGGGTACGACGCCGGGTCGAGCGCATTGCGCAACTCGTCGGGAGTCATACCCAGCCCCGCGGAAAACAACTCCTTCATCTTGTGGCGGCGCGCCATCTCGTTCAGGGCGATCTCCACGGCCGCCCTTTTGGTCTTTGCTCCGGTGACCTTCATCACGCGTTCCAAGACCTCCTCGTCGATGTGCATCGTCATTTTCATGATGCACCCAGTGGTATGGCTGCCGAGCCATACCGCAAGCCAGAAGTACGGCTATCGAGCCATACCAGATAGAAAATCAATATTAGACACTTTCCAGCAACTTGTTAAGCCGGGTGATCATCGTGGTCGGATCGTCGAGCAGACCGGCGCTGATCAAGGCGTTGTCGAGCAATTGCTCGGCGACAAGTTGGGCGCGTTCGGGATTTGCGGTGTGGGTCTCGAAGAGGCGCTTGATGACCGCGTGGCGGGGATTGATCTCCAGGTTGACGCGCAGCGGACTATCGGCGCCCTCGCGGTTCATCGCCTTCATCATGCGCCGCATGTGGGGGGACATGAACTTGTCGGCGTTGAGGGCGAGCACGGGCGAGTCCACCAGACGGTCGCTCGCCTTCACGTCGGCGACGCGTTCGCCGAGCGTCTTCTTGAGCCAGGTGATGAGCTGGCTGGTGGCGTCCTCGCTCAGCGCGCCTTCGGGCTTGGGCAGATCGGAAAGTTGCACATCGGCGTGATCGGCGGCGGTGAGCTTTTTGCCGTCGAATTCGCGCACGTTGTTCATCACGTACTCGTCGACCGACTCGTAACAGAAGACCACCTCGAGCGTGCGCGCCTTGAACCCCTCGAGGTACGGGCCGTTTTCGATGGCGGCGCGGTTGGGGCCGACCAGGTAATAGATGTCCTTTTGCTCGCCGCCCATGCGGGTGACGTAATCGGCGAGGGAGGTGGTCTTGCCCTTCTCGGTGAGCGACGACTCAAAGCGCAGCAACTTGGTGAGATGGTCCTTGTGGGTGAAATCCAGGGCGGCGCCCTCCTTGATGAAGTGGCCGAACTCCTGGTAGAATTCCGCGTAGGCGTCGGGGCGGTTGCGCGCCTCTTCCTCGAGGAGTTTGAGGAAGCGCTTCGTGATGACCTTGTTCAGCTTCTCCACGAGCGCCTTGTCCTGCATGGTCTCGCGCGAGATGTTGAGCGGGAGATCCTCGCTATCCACCACGCCCTTGAGGAAACGCAGCCATTCCGGCAGGAGGTCCTTCGGTTTGGCATCAATCAGGACCTTGCGGCAATAAAGCGCCACGCTCGGCTCCAGCCGCGAGAATCCGAGCTTCTCGGTGTTTTCCTTCGGCACGAAGAGCAGGGCGTTGATCGCCAGCGGGGCGTCGGCACTGAAGTGCAGGCGGAGGCGCGGTTCTTCGAAGGCGTGGGCCTGAAACTTGTAGAATTCGGTGTACTCCTCTTCCTTGATCTCGTTCTTGCTGCGGAGCCACAGTGCCTGGACCGTGTTGATGCGTTTGCCGTTGAGGTTGATGGGAAACGACACGAACGCGCTGTAACGCTCGAGGATCTCCTTGACCTTCCAGTCCTGGGCGAAGTCGCCGCATTCGTCCTTGAGCTCGATGACGACCTTGGTGCCGCGCCGCTCGCCTTCGCTCGCCTCGATCTCATAGCTGCCGGAGCCATCGCTGGACCAGACCTGGCCCGGTTCACCGGCCCGCCACGAGTGCGAGTAGACCTTCACGGACTTGGCCACCATGAAGGCGGAATAGAAGCCCACGCCAAACTGGCCGATGAGGTTGGAATTCTTGGCGGCGCCTTCGCCCAGGGCCTTCAGGAACGCCTTGGAGCCGGAGTGGGCGATGGTGCCGAGGTTTTCGATCAGTTCCGCGTGCGACATCCCGACGCCGAAGTCCTGCAGCGTGATGCGCTTGGCCTGGTCGTCGGTGGTGACGTTGATTTCGAGGTCGAGCTTGTCGTCGAAGATCTCCTTTTCCGTGAGTTGGAGGTGCCGGAGCTTCTCCAGCGCGTCGGAGGCGTTCGAAATCAGCTCGCGTACGAAGATCTCCTTCTCGGTGTAGAGCGAGTGAATGACGATATCGAGCAACTGCTGGATCTCGGCTTGGAATTCGAACTTTTGCGGTGTGGAGGATGACATGGTGGAAAAGTGGAGCTGAAGGGTTGCGGGCGGAGGAGAATGGGAGCTTCGAGCCCGCTACTTTAACAGGTTCCGCCAAAAATCAAGCAAGCGGGATCGAGCGCGCCGCCGGCCCACTATCACGCCGGCACGGGTGTACGCTCCACCTTGATCCGCCGCGGATGCTCGGCCGTGACCTCGGTGGCGGTGACCCGGTAGTCGCCCACAAAAAAGACTTCGCCCCGCTTCAGGGGTTGAACGCGATGACGCTCCGCCCAGGCCGCCACCGTTTCCCGTGGCTGCCATTCAAAGGCCCAGCCGGTCTCGGCCTGCAGTTCGCGCATCGTGAACAGGCCGCTGATGACAATGGAGGTGTCGGTGTGCTCAAAAACGGGCCCATGGCCGAGGTCGAGCTCGTCGCGAATGTCGCCGACGATCTCCTCCAGCACGTCTTCAAAACTCACGATGCCCGCCGTCTTCTGCTTGTCGTCGAGCACGATGGCGAGATGGACCCGGGACGTCCGGAACAGCTCGATCATCGTGTGGATGGGCGTCTTCAGGGTGAAGGTGAGCACGGGACGCAGCAACGGTTCAAACGACGTCTCCGGGCCCAGCAATTGAGTCTGCCACAGCCATTCGCGCACCAGGAGAATCCCCTTCACCTCGTCGAGGGAATCGGCGCAGACCGGAAAGCGGCTGAAACCCGCGGTCTGGGCGGCGCGCATGCTCTCCCCTGGCGGGATCTTGAGCCAGAGCGCGACGATCTGATCGCGGGGCCGCATCACCTGTTGGGCGGTGACGGTGCGCAGGCGGAGCGAGCGCACCATGATGCGGTTGATGAGGGCGTCGCCCGGGTGGGCGTGGCGGGCCTGGCTGAACACATATTCGAGCTCCTCGGAGCTGAAGTTGTGCTCCCCTTCGTGGGTCGGCTCGATCCCCACCCACCGCAGCAGGCGGTTGGCGGCGCCGTTGAGCACCCAGATGAACGGGAAGAACACCGCGTGGAACACCATCAGGGTCGGCGACAGCCAAAGCGTGACGGCTCGGGGGTGCCGGATGGCAAACATCTTCGGCGCCTGCTCGCCCAGGACGATGTGCAGCGACGTGATGAGCACAAACGCGATCACGAATGAGATGGAGTGAACCACGGTGGGATCGGTGATCCCCCAGGTGGCAAGCCAGGGTGTCATCCGGTGGGCGACGAACGGCTCTCCGACCCAGCCGAGGCCAAGGCTCGCCAAGGTGATGCCGAGCTGCGTGGCCGAGAGCGCCGAGTCGAGCTGTTCGGTCGCCTTGAGGGCGAACTTCACCTTCCAGCCGCCGGCCTTGGCCAGCGGTCGCAATTGGCTGGCGCGCACCTTGACGAGGGCAAATTCCGCCGCGACGAAGAACCCGTTCGCTGCGACCAAGCCCAGCACCAGCAGGATTTCAAGTAGGACTTTGAAGGTCTCCATCATCGGGATCGGACCTCCCCGGACATGAAATTGGGCATCGGCCTAATCCTGCCCCGGATTGGTCAGATGCACAACCGATTTTTGTTTGGAGCGTTGACGCGGTCGCATCTCCGAGTTGGCGGATGTAGGCGGGGCGCCCACACCCCGCGATGTCGTCCCCGCCGGGCCGCGCGGTGAGGGCACCGCGCCCACAGGGAAGTCACCGCCAACTCGCAGCCGCCCTGTTGGCGCTAGGGTTGCCGCGCTCGCAGTGGGATGAGGGTCACGGGCCCCAGCAATCCCGAGGGCTTCAAGGCCCAGCCGGAGGCGTCGAACGGCTGGTAATTGATGTTCACGAAGTTGATCTCGCGCATGATCTTCCACGGCACTTTCTGCTGGTCCAGATAGCGGATGCGGTTGGCGGCGAGGTTCGTGACGTCGACCTCGATCACGTTGCGGCCGGGTTGGAGAAAGTCACCGACGCGCACCTGCATCGGCAGGCTCCACACCGTGCCGACCGCGCGGTCGTTGAGCCGCACGCGGGCGCTTTCGCGCACGTCGCCCAGTGCGAGCAGCCAGTCGTCCGCCGGAGTCGTGGGTGCGTCGAATTCCAAGCGATAGCGGGCGGTGCCGCCGAAGCGTTTTGTCGCTTCGCCCCCGAGTTCTGTCCAAGATTTCAGGGCGGCGGTCGTCAGCGGAGGAGGGAGTTCTGGGCCGCCGTGGGTAAATGTGATCGTCCACTTGCCTTCGAGGGGGGCGGGCGGGCCGGCTTCCTCGCGATACGGCCAGGCTTGCGGCAAGGTTGCCGCCTGTCGGGTGGTGCGGAGCAGCAGTGACTCGCCCGGGGCGAGTTGCAGGTACACCTGCGCCTTGCCCGCTTCGCCTGCCCGCAGGGCGGCGGTCCCGGCCCGGCCGGTCAGCGGATCGAGGAGACTCGCACCGCGGGCCGCCACCCCCAGGGGAGCCCAGCCGTCATACTTCGTTCCGGTGAGATTGGTGAAGAAATAGTCGGAGCCGGCGTCGGTGGCACGGCGGATGAAATTGATGCCCGCCTCCGCGATGGCTTCACGCGGGACGTGCCGCGCGGCGAGGGCGGCGGGGATGTCGCGACCCACGGTTGCCCGATCCCCCAGCCGGGACAGGGCCTGCTTGAATCCGGCGCGCCGCGCCTCCAGTCGGCCATAGCCGGGGACATCCTCGGGCAGCGCTTCAAAGATCACGGTGGCGCCCTGCTGGGCAAACTCGGCGAGTTTCGTGAGCGTATCGACGGGCATCCGGCGGGCCGCGGGCACCACGAGCACCTTGTAACGGGAGCCGGGGGTCGCGAGGTCGCGACCGTCGACGCGCGTTTGTTGCAGTTGGGCATCCGAGACGTAGTCGAAGCTGTAGCCCTGGGCCATCAAGGTGCGGGCGATCTTTCCGACGGGCTGTTCGGTGAGCCAGCTCACGTTGTGCACCGCCAGCATCTTCGCGAGACCGTCGGCGTTGTCCCAGACGTCGGCGAGGGGCCAGTAGAGCAGGATGTCGTTGTCGGGTTGGCCGCGCTGGAGGATTGATTGCACCCGGGCGACGTAGCGGTTGAGCGCGCCAAAGTCATCCCACCACGGGTTGTTGGGTTGGAATTGGGTTGCGGCGTAGAACAGCCAGCCCGGCCACGGGGCGTCCTGCGGCGAAAACACCGTGCCGTGGTAGAAGATGTGGTTGATGCCGTCGGCCAAAATGCGGTCGAGCTCCGGCTTCACATACGCGAGCGACACCTTCCAATGATCCCGCAGCCAGGTGGCACTCTCGCTCGACGAGAGGTTGTGCCCGACGACGTGACCCGCCGACGACGCCATGCGCACGACCAGCGACTCCGGCAGATCCTGGTCATGGCGGACTTCGTCTTCCAGGCGGCGCAGCCCCGGGATGGGGAAGGGCGTGGAGCCGAAGATCTCGGTCTCGGCGATGTCGGCATTGGCGTAAAGATCGAGCAGGTTGGCCGGTGCGCCGTGGGACTGGTTGCGGACGAGCCAGCCTTTCTCATGGGACCAGGCCACCCAGGTGCGCAGGTAATCGAGGTGCAGCTTGGCCAGAGTGTCGCGGTAGTCGCTCTTCACCCGGGCGAGGGTGTCCTGATCAATTGTTTTCACGTCGGCGGCTTTGCGCGTCGTGAGTTCAGCGGCGAATTGCTGGAGGTCGTAGCCGTGCATCGTGCGAAAGACCTCGGGCAGCTTCGCCGTCCAGCTCGCGTTGAAGTACTCGAACGAGTCGTGAAACTGACTGCGGACGAGCCCGCGCGGGAAGGTGGCGAAGGCCCGATCGAACGGGGCGAGGTAGCGGCGGAGGGCGTCGGGCGAGAACGGATTGACGACCAGCCCCTCGTCGCCCGGGGCGGCGCGCTTCACCTTCATCCTCGTGGGCTCGCCGATGAGTTGGCCGTCCTTGAGCGCGATCCGCTGGAGCGCGTGGGCCTCGTCGATCCATGGGCCGCCAAAGGGCCAGCCCGTGCCGGTGGCCATGTCGAGGCCCAGGCCGAGACGCTGCGCCTCGCGGCCGGTGTGCTCCAGCATCGCCATCCACTGCGGCGAAAGGAAATCGAGGTAGCGCGATTCATAGCCCTTGGCGCCGTAGATGGGCGTGATCTCCATGCCGCCCAGGCCGGCGGCGGCGAACTTTTCGAGTTGGTACGTCAGGCTCGAGGGGTCGACCGCGCTGCCGGGCCACCACCAACGCGTCCAGGGTTTGTTCTCGCGGGTGATCGCGGGCCAGCCGAGCTCCGGCGTCTGGGCGGGAACGTTGACCGCGAAAGCAGTGAGCGCGAGGAGCAGATGAGAGGGGCGCATGATGAGGACTAAAACAGGAGCCCGTCACGGATGCGACAAGGGAGGTGAGGGTCGGACAGTCGGGACTCGGGTGCGGACACACCGCGCGCCTCGGCGGTGAATCGCTGGCGGGTCCATTCCCCGTGGCTTGCCACGTTCCTTCTTGCGATTTCCACGAGCCCGGTCCGCGCAGCGGTCGCCTGGCCATGATGCCCCGAGGCCCTGGTCGCCTTTGGCGCCGCCTCCGGCGGGTAAACTTGCCTCAGGGTGGCCAAGCGAAGGGCAAGTCTTCACTTGCCGACAGCTTCAAAATCGCTCCGGCGCGAGAACGACCGCTGCCGGCCCCACCTCTGGCCTCAGCCAGGATGGGCCAGCACCTTGGTCCACTCCTGGTTGAGGCCGTTCGAGCGGATCGACGAACTGAAAGAGCCATTCCCACATCGGCTTAATCGCGCGCCGTCAGCCACCAACGGCGCAACAGGGTTCGTTGTTCGCAGGGTGGGATGCCGGGATGTCGGGCGCGAAGGTCCGCCTCTTTGAGTCCGATCAAGGTGGCGTTCAACCGCGCGACCACCGCCAGTTTCTGTGTTGGCGTCGCGCTCGTCGAATTATGGGAGTTGCCATGAATTATTGGTGGGAAACCGATGTTTCCAGATTTCCGATCGGACCCCTGAGATTGATCCCAGAGGTGGACCTTCTGTTTTTCGTCGGCGGCGGAGGATAGGCATTGAGGCGCGGGTGACACGGCGGTAACCAGACGGGATGAAGCTCCGATCTGCTGTTTCCCGGTGGGCGCTCGCGCTCGTTTTGTCCCCGGCGACGGGTGTCACGCTGGCGGCGGCGGCTCCCGCCCGTCCGAATATCTTGTGGCTCATCACCGAGGATATGGGGCCGGAATTGGGCTGCTATGGTACCCCCGAGGTGGCTACCCCGGTGCTGGATGACCTGGCGGCGCGAGGCATGCGTTTCACCCGGGCCTTCACGGTCACTCCGGTCTGCTCGACGAGCCGGTCCTCGTTCTGCACGGGGATGTATGCCTCGACCATCGGCGCGCACCAACACCGGACGCCGGACGAAAACAAGCAGCCGCTGCCCGCCGGGGTCAAGCCGGTCAGCCACTGGCTGCGCGATGCGGGATATTACACCGCCAACATGCGCGGCGGCACGACCCTCAACCAGCCGGGCAAGGTCGACTGGAATTTCAAATTCGAAGGGAAGCCCTTCGTGGGCAGTGACTGGAGCGAACTGAAAGGTCATCAGCCCTTTTACGCCCAGATCAACCATTCCCAGTCGCACCGGGGTTGGGGAGCGCCGGAGCATGCCGATCCCAACAAGGTCCGGATGCCGCCGTATTACGCGGATCATCCGTTGGCCCGCAAAGACTGGGCGCAGTATCTCGACGAGATCACCGAGGTGGACGGTTTGATTGGCGGGGTGCTGGAGCGGTTGAAGCAGGAAGGCATGGCCGACAACACGATCATCTTCATGTTCGGGGACCATGGGCGGGCCCATTTCCGCGGCAAGCAGTGGCCCTATGACTCGGGACTCTCGATCCCGCTGATCATCTATGTTCCTCCCGCCCTGCAGAAGCTGGAAGGATTTCGTCCCGGAACGGTCAGCGACCGGTTGGTGGAATCCCTCGACCTGACCGCGACGACGCTGGCGCTGGCCGGGCTCGAGAAACCCGCGAAGATGCAGGGACGCGTCCTGTTCGGGGCCCAGGCGGAGCCGGAGCCGGAATATGTTTTCGGCATCCGGGACCGATGTGACATGACCACGTTTCACATCCGCACGGTCCGCGACACCCACTACCGCTACATCCGGAATTTCATGCCCGACCGGCCCTTCTTCAATCTCAACCTCTACAAGGAGCGGAGCTATCCCATGATCGCGTTGATGCGCGGCCTGCATGAGCAAGGGAAACTCACCCCGGTGCAGGATCGGTTCTTCGAGATGACCCGGCCGGCGGAGGAACTCTATTTCATCGCTGACGATCCCTACGAGATCAGGAATCTCGCCTCGGCGGCGGATCCCGCCCACCAGCATGCGCTGAAGCGCCTCCGGGCGCGCCTTGATCAATGGATCGTCGAAAGCCAGGATCAGGGCCAGCAGCTCGAGGATCCCGCGGTGGGATTGGAGATCTTTCGGGATACCCTCAACAAGTCCACGCGCGCGCAATTGGAGGAGACCCTGGCGGTAATCGGGCAGCAACGTCGCTCGCCCGGCATCAGTGACTATTATGCCGGATACCTGAATCAGGTGGAGAAGCTGGTCAGGGCTGCCCTTGAAAACGAAGGCGCTTCCAATCCCGGGGAGACCCGCAGGAAGAAAAGAAAGAAATAATGGTGCAGTCCGGCCGCGTCATGGGGTGACGCAAGGGCGGGCGCGGGCGCAACCACGGCGGCGGAGGTGGCGGGGCTACCCCCCGAGATACGTCGCCTTCAGTTGGGGGTCGGCGCGGAGTTGCTGACTCGCGCCCTGCATGACGACGCGGCCGGTTTCGAGGACGTACGCGTACGAGGAAATCTCCAGCGCGAGGTTGGCGTTCTGTTCCACCAGCAGGATGGTGATGCCGTGACTCCGGTTGATCTCCACGATCTTCTCGAAGATCGTGCTGATGAGCCGGGGGGCGATGCCGAGCGACGGTTCGTCGAGCATCAGGAATTTCGGGTGGCCCATGAGCGCGCGACCGATCGCGAGCATCTGTTGCTCTCCGCCCGAGAGTGTGCCGGCGGTCTGTCGCAGTCGCTCCTGGAGCCGGGGGAAGATCGAGAAGACGTAGTCGCGGTTCTGCGCGTTCAGCGCGGCGTCGGTCTGCAGGTAGGCGCCCATCGCGAGATTCTCGTCGACCGTGAGGTTGGAGAAAATCATGCGCCCTTCGGGCACGTGGCAGAGGCCGCGGGCCACAATCTGGTGCGGGGGCAGCGTCGTGATGTCTGCTCCGGCGAAGGCGATCTTTCCGGTGTGCGCCCGCAACAGCCCGGAGATGGTGCGCAAGGTCGTCGTCTTGCCGGCGCCGTTGCCGCCGATGAGGGTCACGATCGCGCCCGCCTCGATCCGGAACGAGACGCCGGTCAGCGCCGTGATGGCGCCGTAGGAGACATGGAGATCGGAGACCTGGAGCATCAGTGGTGGGCGAGGGAGTGCTGGTGATCCTCGCCGAGGTAGGCCTCGATCACCTTGGGGTCGGATTGAATCGCGGCCGGGCCGCCCTCGGCGATTTTCACGCCGTAATCAAGCACTGCGATCCGTTCACAGCAGCTCATGACCACCCGCATCGAATGTTCGACGAGCAGGACGGAGAGGTGAAATTGTTTTTGGATCTGCTGGATGAGGCGCACGAGTTCGATCTTTTCCGTCGGGTTCATGCCGGCGGCCGGCTCGTCGAGCAGCAGCAGTTTGGGTTTGGTGGCGAGGCAGCGGACAATCTCAAGCCGGCGCTGTTCGCCGTAGGGAAGGCTCTTGGCGGGCGCGTCGCGGAAGCGGCGCAGGTTGAAGATCTCGAGCAACTCCTCGACGCGGCGCGTGATGGCAGCTTCCTCCCGGCGAAAGGCGCCCAGGCGCACCAGCGCCTGCACCGGACTGGTGGCGCGGTGGAGGTTGCAGGCGACGCGGACATTGTCGAAGACCGACAGCGAGCCGAAAAGCCGGATGTTCTGGAAGGTGCGCGCGATCCCGAGGGCGACGATTTGGTCAACGCGCAGTCCGTGCACGTTGCGCCCGGCGAAGGCGATGACGCCGTCGGTCGGCGGATAGACGCCGGTGATCAGGTTGAAGACCGTGGTCTTGCCCGCGCCGTTGGGGCCGATGAGCCCGCAGAGTTCGCCCTCGTTGACCACGAAGTCGACCGCGTTGACGGCGGTGAGGCCGCCGAAGCGGATCGTGGCCTGGTCGAGTTGAAGAAGGGCGGGCATGGACAAAGCAGAAACTTGGTAAACGGCAAAAAGAAGAAACCAGTTCGGTGGTTGGGAATCTACCTGGCTGATTTCGCCAACCGGCCAAAGTTGAAGTTAAACAAACCTTGCGGCCGCCAGAGCATGAGCAGGACGAGCAGGAGGGAGTAGATGATCATGCGGTATTCGGCGATGGGGCGGAGGAGCTCGGGCAGGAGGGTGAGCAGGATGGCGGCGAGGATGACACCGATCGTGTTGCCCATGCCGCCGAGGATGACCATCACCACGATTTCAATACTCTTGGTGAAATCAAAACCCGTCGGGGTGATGGTGAGCTTGAAGTGGCCGTAGAGCCCACCCGCGATCCCGGCGAAGAACGCGCCGATGACGAAGGCGACGATCTTGTAACGGGTGGTGTTCAGGCCCACCGCAGTGGCCGCCACCTCGTCGTCGTGGGTGGCGAGAAAGCCGCGGCCATAGGTGGAGTGCACCAGGCACGTGACGACGAAGATCGTGATCGCGACGAACGCCAGCACCCAGAACGGCGTAGTGTAGGCCGGGATGCCGTTGAGGCCGAGGGCACCGCCGAGAAGTTCGAAATTCTGGAAGATCACGCGGATGATTTCGCCGAAACCCAGCGTGACGAGCGCCAGGTAGTCGCCGCGCAGCCGGAGCGAGGGCACCCCGACGACGAGGCCGGCGAGGGCCGCGCTGAAGCCGCCCGCCAGCAGGGCGAACAGAAACACTCCGCCCTGCGGCAGAGCACTGTGGGCGGACAGCGAGCCGAAGAGGCGGGGGGCGATGAACAGCGAGACTGCGGCGGATCCATAGGCCCCGACGGACATGAACCCGGCGTGGCCGAGGGAAAACTGCCCCGTGTATCCATTGACCAGATTCAGTGAGACGGCGAGAATGACGTTGATGCCGATGCCGATCAGGACGTCGAGGTAGTACGGGTCGAGCCGGGGCGACAGATACGAGAGGCCCAGCGCGGCGAGCAGCGCGGCGAGGAGGGCGAGGTGCGGCTTCGGCATGGTTCAGACCTTCTCCACCGTCATCCGGCCGAGGAGCCCGGCGGGCCGGAACAGCAGGATGATGATCAGGATCGCGAAGGCGATGGCGTCCTTGTAGGTCGACCACTGGCTCCCGCTGACAAAGGTCTCCACGGTGCCGAGCAGCAGGCCGCCGAGGGCGGCGCCAGGGATGTTGCCGATGCCGCCGAGAATCGCGGCGACAAACGCCTTGAGCCCCGGCATCACACCCATGAGCGGATCGATCGACGGGTAGTTGAGGGCGTAGAGGATGCCGCCGGCGGCGGCGAGCGCCGAGCCGAGCCCGAACGTGAAGGAGATCACGATGTCGATGTTTACCCCGACCAGCTGCGCGGCCTGGGGGTTGAGCGCGACCGCCCGCATGGCGGTGCCCATCTTGGTGCGGTGGACGATGAATTGCAGGCCGAGCATCAACAGCACGGCGACGACGATGACGGCAATCTGGTTGGATGAGAGCACCAGTCCGCCCACGGCAAAATTCCGGGCGGGGAAAACGGCGGGAAAGGTGCGCGGCGCGGCCCCGAAGAAGACCTGCCCCGAGTATTCAAGTAGCAGGGACACGCCGATCGCGGTGATCAGGACGTTGAGGGTCGGTCCGCCGCGCAGGGGGCGGTAGGCGAGCCGCTCGATGATGATGCCGAGGATGGCGCAGCCCAGCATGGCGGCCAGCAGGACCAGGAGGCCGCCCCAAAGCGTGCCTTCCGGCACGAGTTTGCCCAGGTAGTAGCCGATAAAGGCGCCCACCATGAACACATCCGAATGCGCGAAATTGATGAAGCGCAGCACGCCGTACACCATGGTGTAACCGAGCGCGATGAGGGCATAGATGGCGCCGAGGGAGAGACCGTTGAGCAGTTGCTGGAGAAATTCGGACAAGGGAGGGGAGTGAAGCCGCCGAGGTTGCGCCCCGCGGGCGGCGGGTCAATCGCGGGGTGGAGGGCGGATGGCCGCGGGGCCCCTCAGTCGTGCCACTTCATTTCCCCGGCGGTGATGGCGAGATCGAGCCGGTCCTCCTGGCGCGGGATGGCGCAGCCGTACGCGGAGGTGTAGGCGCAGTAGGGATTGTAGGCCCGGTTGAAGTCCAGGGTGTAGACGTGCTCGGGGTTGTCCGATGGCTCGAAGTCAAGGTAACGGCCCACGTGATAGGTGGTGTCGCCGGTCGTGCGATCGGTAAACCACACCGCGTAGTAGAAACCACCGCCGGTCACGTTCATCCGGTAGACGCGCAGCGGGTGCGCAACTCCCTCCTTCATTACCTGCAATTGGCCGAAGATCACGCCCTCGCGCTTGCGGCCCTTGGTGTCGAGAATCGTGACGGGTTCCGGATTCGCATACGGGGTCAACTTGCTGTGGAGAACCCAGGCGGCATCCGGCGGAAAATACTTCAGCGGGGCAAACGTGACCGCCGGGGGATGCTTGAAGGGCGATTGGGCATCGTCGCGCAGGGACGCATCCTTCTTCGCCCGGGATGCGAGGATGGCGGCGGCGTCGAAGCCCGGCTGCCCCGCCGGCTCCGGGTCGGCCCGGACGATGCTCAGGCTCGCGAGGGCCAGCAGGGGCAGGCTCGCGAGGCGAAGGGCGGAGGCGAGGTTCATGGCGGGGAAGCTAGGGGCGCCGGCTTGGCGGGGGAAGGACGTTTGTCTTCTCCGACCCCGCCGGTGGCTCACCCTGCATCCCGCGCCGCGTCAGACCTCGCGCTCCGCGAAAGTCTCATCGGCCAATTCGTCGGCGGTGATTTGGCCGTCACCGTTGCGATCCAACGCCCGCAGGCTCAGGACGGCATTGGCGATCTCCATCGGCTGCAGGGAGCCATCGCGGTTCGCATCCAGGGCCGAGAGCAGGCCCCGCCCCACCGCCCGATGTTTCTCCGCGCCGGGCCAGAAGAAGCCGGTGGCGGTCGCGACGCCGGATCGCCGCTCCCGGGGGCGGAGCATGGCGGTGATCGACACGGAGCCGTCGCTCTCGCTGGCGAGGACACTCAGCACGATGGGGGCGTTGGCCAGTTCTGCGGCCGAGATCACCCCGTCACGATTCAGGTCGAGGACGGTGAGTCTTAACCCGGAGGTGGGGTGGGCGGCGTGGCGCACCCAGGCGATCCGGGAGGCCGGGCTTCCCGCGGTCGTGGCATCCGTCACCGCGTCCGCGCCGAAGACGGGTCCGAGGCCGAGGAAGAGTGAAACAAGTCGTACGGAGTTGATATTCATGGGCAGGGCGTCCTTCGCCGGGTTCGCCGCCGACCGTAGCGGTGGCGGTGGAATCGAACCCGACAGGGGACATTGGAGGAGACGCGGCGTTTGTTAGCGTTCAGCTTCGATTCGGGGTTTTCTTGTTAAGCCGGCGTAAAGAGGGCGCGGTCGGACGGCGCCGGGCGCGGAGGCGTGGCTTCTCCCGGCCCCCGGGTTCCTCCCTCCGGCCCCGCCAGCGGACGAACCTTGCTTATGCGGGTGCCATCGAGGATAAAGGGTCACGCCATCGGGGAAACAAACATTCCGAAGGTGAGGTAACTCAACGAAAGGAAAACCCACCATGGGCGATCGGTCTCCGAAATCCGTGCAGAAACAGGCCTCGCAAAAGCAGTCGAAAGCCAACGACTCGAGCAAGCAGAAGCAGGCGCTCATCAACGCGCAGCAAGCGACCAAGGCGAAGCTCGCGGCGAACAAGAAGAAGTAACGCGCCCCGGCGCTTCGCAGCGACACTCACCCAGCGGAGGCGAAGGCCTCCGCTTTTTTGTGGGGGGGATTTTCGCCTGCCCGCCGTTATCCGAGCGTAGGTTCCCGCCGTCCTCGCGAATGATTAAATAGCAGTTCCAAAGCGGAAGGTGATTTTTCAGAGTGGGCGCCGCGAACGCGATGAAACCAAGACATGGCCTCAGGAGGTGCGGATTATGGGTGCTGGCAGCGGGGCTGCTGCTGCCGCAGCTTCGGGCGGCCGACCCGGCGGGGATCTTCATCGAGGCGGAACAGTTCACCCGTCGCTCGCCCAACGACGGGAGTTTTGCCGCGCCCTTGAAGAGCGAATCCGCGCACGGCGGGGCCGGGTTGACCCGGTTTTTTCTGCCGGGCTACGTGACCTATGTCTTCGCGGTGCGCACCGCTGGCACGTACGATCTGTGGGTCCGCTATGTGTCGAACCAGAATCAATCACTGCGGTACAACCTGGATGGTCCCGGTGAGGGCGAACGCGCGAAAGCGACGATCGCTCCACTGCAGTCCACGGGGGGGCTCGAAGGTCCGGATGTCTGGCAGTGGGCGCGCGTGGTGCAGGCCCGCCTCAGCGCCGGGGCGCACACCCTCACGGTGCATTCGGCGCCCCTCCGCCTGGACTGTTTCTGGCTGGGCACCGGCGACCAGCCGCCTCCGGTGGTGAAGCATGAAGGGCGTTCGCTCGCGGTCACCCGGCAGCACTTGATCAATCCCATCGAGCCGGTTACGCCCGACTGGCTGGCCGGGGCGGACGACTACCGCCTGCCCGGCTGGTACGACTCGATTCGGGTCTGCGCCCACACCCGGCTTTCCTGGCCCATGCGCCCGCGCCTGCCCGAGACGTTTGCGCACGCCGGCCAAATGCTCGCCGCGATCGGCTTCAAGGAAATCGCGCGGCACATTCGCGGCGGAGGCGAACCGGCCTGGTGGCCCAGTGCGGTGGGGGCGGTCGAGCCGGAGGCCCAGGGCGTGAATCTCGCGCAGCAGTTGATCGATGAGGCTCACGCCAGCGGCTGCCGGATCATGGTGTATTCCCGCCACATGGAGGATGAATTCATGGCGCGCCAGCATCCGGATTGGGCGGCGCTGGACGCCCGGGGGAAGCCGATCGTCAAACGGGGTCCCATGCTCTGCCTCAACAGCCCGTTCGCTGATTTCATGCAGACGCGTCTCCTGGAACTCGCGCGGATGGGCGCTGACGGCCTCTATTTTGACGAGGTGCACCTGGCCAAGCCGATCTGCTACTGCCCGCGTTGCCGCGAGGGTTTTGAAAAAGTCACCGGTCTGAAATATCCCGCCGGCAACGACCCCTCCGATCCGCTCTTCCAAAAGGCCATCGAGTACCGCAACACGATCATCGAGCGCGTCTTCCTCACCTGGCGCGCGGCCCTGCACCGGGTCAACCCGGAGTGCGTGATGCTGATCGGCTCCAACACCTACCCGGCGATGAACGATCGGCACACCACGCAGCGGCTGTGGCGCGTCGCCGACGCGATGAAGAGCGAGTTCAACCTGCCGGCGCGGACCGGCAACAACCGGATTTTCACGACCGACCCGTCGCTGGCCCTGCCGGAGACGGACGCGCGGGTGGCGCTCGGCTATACGCTCAACCGCGATGCCTGCGACGGCCGGCCGCCGCATGTGTGGGCGCACGGGATTCCGGATGCCACCCAGATGATGTTTGCCACCGCCGGCATGATCGCCCACGGCCAGATCGCCAACCTGGACAACCCGGAGGCCGGCATCCCGGACCCCGCGCTGTTCGGTCCGGCGGTCGAGTTGGGCAATCGCGTGGCGCCGGCCTTTGCGGGTACGCGGCCCCGGCGTTGGGCGGCGGTGCACTTCAGCGAGGTCGCCCGCGATTATTACCTGCCGGATGAGGCCCAGGCCTGGAAGCAGGTTTTGTATCCGGTCTATGGAGCCTTCACGACGCTGTTGCGGGCGCACCTGCCGGTGGGCATAGTCACGGACAGCCAATTGGAACAGGGCCGCCTGGACGATTATCGGGTGTTGTTTCTGCCGGCGCCCCGCCAGCTGACCGATCGCATGCGCCAGGCGGTGGAAGCCTTCAAGCGCCGTGGCGGCCTGGTGGTGGAACAGCAGGCCGGCTGGGAATGGCATCGTCGCGAGGGCGGGATGAAGGAGGGTTCCGCGTCCTTCCTGGCCGCGATCGGCGCTGCGGTCCGGCTGGCTCCGGTGCAGGCGGTCGGCGGTCCGGACAAGATGCACGTCGTTCCCTTTCAGAGCCCCGACGGGAAACGCCTGACGATTTCGCTCGTGAATGATTTTTGCTGGGTCCAGACGGGCACCGCGAAGAAGCCGGCGTCCAAGCAGCAGGCGGCGAAAGGAAGCCCGGGGCGCAAAACGAAAAAGTCCGTCAGCGGGGAAGGTGAAAACGAAGGGACCATCGGTCCGGCCGCCCGCGTCGCGCCCCCGCCGTGCCAGGGGGTGCAATTGTTCGTGCGCACGCCGGGCAGGGTGATCGACGTCAGGGATCAGGTCACGGGCCAGTCGTTGCAGCCGGTCCGGCAAGCCGGCGGCTTCCGCCTTGATCTGCCCGCCTTCGATTGCCTGAGCGTGGTGGTGGTGGAACTCGCGCGGTAGGGTTCGAGCCCGCCCCGGCCGGATTCCTACGGCGAGATCGTCTCGACGAACCGGAACTGGCCGTCCTTCACGGTGAGCACCACCGCGGCCTTGGTGGCGTTGCGGTTCGCGTCGAGGGTCGTGGTGCCCGTGACCCCGGGGAACCCCTGGGTGGCGGCCAGGGCGTCGCGCAACTTCGGTCCGGCGGTGGTGCCGGCGCGCTGGAGGGCGTCGACGAGCACCCGCGCGGAGTCGTAACCGAGCGCCGCCATGGCGTCGGGGGTCTCGTGGTTCCAGCGTTGCCGGTACTTTTCCAGAAAGGTCACGACCGTGGGTGACTTGTTCTCGGGTGAGTAGTGGGTCGAGTAGTACGCGCCCTCGACGGCCGCGCCGCCGATGGTCACCAATTGCGGGGCCTCCCAGCCGTCGCCGCCGAAGATGGGCACGGTCAGGCCGAGATCCTTCGCCTGTTTGCAGATCAGAGCGGCCTCCGTGTAGTAGCCGGGGACAAAGATTCCCTCGATGCCGGCGGCTTTGATCGCGGTGAGCTGGGCTTTGAAGTCTTTGTCGCCTTCCGAATATTTCTGCTCGATGGCGATGGTGCCGCCGTCGCGGGTGAACTGCTCCTTGAAGTACTTGGCGAGGCCCACGCTGTAGGCCGAGGAGACGGAGGTGAGCAGGGCGACCTTGCCGACCTTGAGCGTCTGGCGGGCGAATTTCGACATGACGACGCCTTGGAAGGGATCGATGAAGCAGACGCGGAAGATGTAGTCGCCGGTTTCGGTGACGGCCGGGTTGGTCGAGGAGGGCGAGACCTGCGGGATGTGGGCGGTCTGGCAGACCGGGGCGGCTTCGAGGGAGCGGCTGGAGGCAACCTCGCCGAGGATGGCCACGACCTTGTCGCGCGAGATCAGCTTCTTCACGATGGTGGCCGACTCACCGGCCTTGGACTGGTTGTCCTCGGTGATGAGTTCGATCTTTTTCCCCAGGACCCCGCCGGCGGCGTTGAGCTCCTCGATGGCGAGCAGGGTGCCCTTGTGGGAGGCCTGGCCGAAGGCGGCCTCCTTGCCGGTGAGGGAAGCGAATTCGCCGATGCGCACCGTGTCCTCCCGGGGGGCGCAGCCGGTCAAGACGATCGCGGCGCAGGCGAGGAGGGACAGCGGGGAAGGGCGGAGGTGGGTGGGCATGGCGAGGGCGGAGGGGAAAGGGAGGGAGCCAAGTTCAGGCCCGGCGGGTTTTCAACCCATCTGTTCCGGCGCGCGTTCGGCGATGGGCGACGCCCGGGCTGCGGCGGGCTGATCGGTCGTGGCCCTGGCGGCGCCCCCCGGGGGCCCTTCCCCCCAACGACAGAATTTTGTCACACGTGTGGCAAAATTCTGTCGTGGGGGGGGGTAG
>JBBRWR010000117.1:0-25931 GCA_038249085.1 Opitutales bacterium | reverse complement strand
GCCGGAGTGCTGCCGAACATGGTGATGGTCTTCGGCCAGATGAACGAGCCGCCGGGCAGCCGGTTCCGCGTGGGCTTCGCCGCGCTGACGATGGCCGAGTATTTCCGGGACGACGAGCACCGCGACGTGCTGCTGCTCGTCGACAACATTTTCCGCTTCATCCAGGCGGGCATGGAAGTGTCCGGCCTGATGGGCCAGATGCCTTCGCGCCTCGGCTATCAGCCCACGATGGGCACGGAGCTGGCGGGACTGGAGGAGCGCATCGCCAACACCGACCGCGGCGCCATCACGTCGATTCAGGCGGTGTATGTGCCGGCGGACGACTTCACCGATCCGGCGGCGGTGCACACGTTCTCGCATCTCTCCGCGTCGATCGTGCTTTCGCGCCAGCGCGCGAGCGAAGGGCTTTTCCCGGCCATCGATCCGCTCCAATCCAGTTCCAAGCTGGCGACGCCCGGCATCGTCGGCGAACGCCACTACGCGCTGGCGCAGGAAATCCGGAGCACGCTCGCGCAATACGCCGAGCTCAAGGATATCATCGCCATGCTCGGCCTGGAGCAGCTTTCGCCGGATGATCGGAAGGTGGTCGGTCGCGCCCGCCGGCTCGAACGATTTCTCACCCAGCCCTTCTTCACGACCGAACAATTCACCGGCCTCAAGGGGAAACTCGTCAGCCTCGAGGATTCGCTCGACGGCTGTGAGCGGATCCTGCGCGACGAATTCAAGGACTACCCGGAGCGGGCGCTCTACATGATCGGCGCCATCGGTGAGGCGAAGAAACCGGCCGGGCCCGCCGCTCCGGTCAAAGCGGAGGCGAAGCCGGCCGCGCAAGCCGATCCGAAGCCGGCCGACAAAAATGCGCCCGCGGCAAAACCGACGGCGCCGCCGGAACCAAAGCCGCCTGCGGCTGCTCCACCCGCCGCGACCCCAACCGACGAGGCCGGCGTGAAGCCGGTCGCCGAATCGCCCGCCAAGACCACGTCCGAGTCGCCGCCGAAGCCCGCCGGCCAACCTCAACCGGAGGCCGGACCCGGCGGCGCCGCCCATGACGCTTAAAGTGCTTCTGCCCTTCCAAGTCTTCGCCGCCAAAACCGGGGTGTCGCGCATCGTCGCGGAAACCCGCGAAGGCTCGTTTGGACTCCTACCCCACCGACTCGACTGCGTCGCCGCGCTCTCGCCCGGGATTCTCACCTACGAAACCGAAGCGGACGGCGAGGTCTTCGTGGCCGTGGACGAGGGCGTGCTGGTCAAGACTGGGCCCGATGTGCTCGTGTCGGTGCGGCGCGCGCTCGGCGGAAGAGATCTCAGCCAATTGCGCGACGCGGTGACCAAGGAGTTTCTGACCCTGGACGAGCACGAGCAAAGCGTGCGCACGGTCATGGCGAAATTGGAAACGGGATTCTTGCGTCGTTTCGCGACGCTCCAACATGAGTGACGACCCCAAGAAACTTCCCGACGACAGGTCGACCCTCGCCGGGCAGATCGGCGCGAAGGCGGTGCGCAAAATCCGGGCGCGCCAGGCCCCGGCGGGCGTCTGGTTTGGCCTCGGCATGATGGGGCTGATCGGCTGGTCGGTCGTCGTGCCGACGCTCCTCGGCGCCGCGCTCGGTCTGTGGTTGGACAAACATCATCCGGGCAAACATGCCTGGACCCTGGCGCTGCTGGTCGCCGGCCTCGTGATCGGCTGCGCCAATGCGTGGTATTGGGTGGCCCAGCAGGACAAGGCGATGCGCGAAGAACCGGAGGACGACGATGAATGAAACCCTGATCCTGATGCTGGCCGGCGCGGCGGGTGTGGGGCTCGGTGCGATCTTTTTCGGCGGCCTGTGGTGGACGGTGCGCCGGGGTGTCTCTTCGCCGCAACCGGCACTTTGGTTTTTGGGCAGTGCGCTGCTGCGCCTCGCCCTCACCCTGACGGGATTCTATTTTATCTCCGGCGGTCAGTGGCAGCGACTGGTGGCAGCGCTCGTCGGATTTATCGCCGCGCGACTGCTCGTGACGCGGCTGGCGCGGCCGCCGGCAGCTGCACCCGGTCCCGTCATCTCGAACAAATAACTCCGAACTCTTTCCCTCCCTCCGAAGAACAATATGATCATCCAATTCAATACCGATCACACGATCCAAAGTCGCGCCCCCTTGACCGCCGAAGTCGAAGCGGCCGTGCGCAGTGCGTTGAGCCACCACCAAAGCCGGCTCTCGCGGGTCGAGGTCCACCTCAGCGACGAGAACGGCGGCAAGGGCGGTGGCCGCGACATCCGCTGTGTGATGGAAGCCCGGCCGGCCGGACTTCCACCGGTCGCGGTCACCCATCACGCGGATGAGTTGGGCGCAGCCGTGGACGGCGCGGCGCTAAAATTGAAGTCGACCCTCGATCACACCTTGGGACGGCTCGAGCAGCGCCAGAGTTAGTGCGTCTGAAACCGGAGACCCGCCATGCGCCTTACACCCGACCAGATGATTTTCTGGGAACACGGCTGGATCAAACTCAACGGGACGATTGTGTTCACCTGGGGACTGATGGCCGTGCTCGTCGTCGGCTCCATCGTGATCACGCGGAATCTTACCACGGAGCACAAACGCTCCCGCTGGCAGAACCTGCTCGAAATCATCGTCACCGCGATCGAGCAACAAATCGAAGAAGTAGGCCTGCCCCATCCGGAAAAGTATCTCGGATTTCTGGGGACGCTTTTCCTGTTCGTCGCCCTCGCCGCGCTCGGCACCATCATTCCCGGTTACGAACCGCCCACCGGCTCGCTCTCGACCACGGCGGCACTGGCGCTGTGCGTGTTTGTGGCCGTGCCGCTGTTCGGCATCGAGGAGCAGGGCTGGGGTGGCTACCTCGAGTCGTACGTGGAACCAACGGTGATCATGCTGCCGTTTAATATCATCAGCGAACTGTCGCGCACGCTGGCGTTGGCCGTCCGCCTGTTCGGCAACATGATGAGCGGGGCGATGATCATCGCCATCCTGCTCACGATCACGCCGTTCGTTTTTCCCATTGTCATGACCCTGCTCGGCCTGCTGACCGGCATGGTGCAGGCCTACATCTTCAGCGTTCTCGCCGCCGTTTACATCGCGGCCGCCACCCACGTGCGTAAAGCCAGGCCCGCCCCCGGGCCGGCACCCGCGGCTTAAGTCAACCTCAGATCAAACAAAGGACATATCATGGATAGCAGCACCCTCATCGCCGTCGCCTCGATTGCCACAGCCGGCCTCACCACCGGCGTGGGTTGCATGTGCCCGGCCCTCGGCGAAGGCCGGGCGGTCGCCACCGCCCTGACCTCCCTCGCCCAGCAGCCCGACGCCGCCGCCACCATCACGCGCACGCTCTTCGTCGGCCTGGCGATGATCGAGTCCACCGCGATCTACTGCTTCGTGGTGTCGATGATCCTCATCTTCGCGAATCCGTTCTGGAATCACGTCATCGCCGGGGCGGCGCAAGCCGCCGGAAAGTAATTCCATGCTCATCGATTGGTTCACCGTCGGGGCGCAGGCGCTCAACTTCCTCGTGCTGGTGTGGCTGATGAAGCGCTTCCTTTATCAGCCGATCCGGCACGCGATCGACGCCCGGGAGAAGAAGATCGCCGCCGCGCTCGCCGATGCCGCCGCGAAGCAAGCGGAAGCCGCCCAGGACCGCGACGACTTCCAGAAAAAGAATGCCGCGTTCGATCAGGAGCGCGCCGCCCTGCTGAGCAAGGCGACCGACGAGGCGAAGGCCGAACGTCAGCGCCTCCTCGACGACGCCCGCCAGGCCGCCGACGCGTTGAGCGCGAAGCGGCAGGAAACGCTGCGCCACGACGCCCACAACCTGAACCAGGCCCTTACCCGGCGCACGCAGCAGGAGGTTTTTTCCATCGCCCGCCAGGTGCTGGCCGATCTTGCCACCGCGAGTCTGGAAGAACGCCTCGTGGCCGTGTTCACCCGTCGGCTGGGCGAGATGGACGGCACGGCGAAGGAGACGCTGGGATCGGCGCTCAAGGCGGCGACCGAGCCGGCGGTCGTGCGCAGCGCCTTCGAATTACCCGCGGAGGAACGCGCCAAAGTTCAAAACGCGGTCAACGAAACGTTTTCGGCCGACGCTCATCTGCGGTTTGAGACGGCGCCGGACTTGGTCGGCGGGATCGAACTCATCGCGAACGGACAAAAAGTGGCCTGGAGCATCGGGGAATATCTGAAGTCGCTGGAAAAAGGGGTGGGCGAAATCATCAAACAGCAGGAACCTCCCCCACCAAAAGCCGCGCCCAAGCCTGCCGAGAAAGCCGGGCCGAAACCCGAATCCAAGTCGGAAGCCGCGGCTCCAGTCCAGTCCGCACCAGAAGTTAAGGCCGAGCCCAAGCCGGCAGCTGCAGCCACGTCCAAACCCGAAGCGGATGCGAAGACCAAGCCGGCAGCTAAGCCCTCCCCTCAGCCCGCTGCGACGGCCAAGGCGAAAACTGAAGCACCCGCACCTGCCAGCTCATGAGCGCACCCCTCGAGTCCCTGCAGCAGGTCTTCGACCGTACGTTCGCCGGGATCGATCAGGGTCGGAAAACTTTCACCCCGCCGTTCACGCCGCACGAAGTCGGCACGATCATCAATGTTTCCACGGGCATTGCCCGCGTCTCCGGCCTGCCCAGCGTGGGCTTTGAGGAACTGCTGGAGTTTCCCGGCGGTGTCTACGGCATCGCGTTCAACCTGGACGAGGACGAAATCGGCGTCGTGCTGCTCGGCGAGTATTCGAACCTGCATGCGGGCGACCAAGTCGAGCGCACCGGCCGGGTCATGGATGTCGGCGTGGGCGATGAACTCCTGGGCCGCGTGATCGACCCGCTCGGCCGGCCCCTCGACGCCGGCGGGCCGGTGGCGCCGGGCCGGCGTCTGCCGGTCGAACGGCCCGCCGCCCCCATCATGGACCGCGCACCCGTGACCGTGCCGCTCCAGACCGGCCTCACCGTCGTCGACGCGCTCATTCCCATCGGACGCGGCCAGCGCGAGTTAATCCTCGGCGATCGGCGGACGGGCAAAACGGCGATCGCCATCGACACGATCCTGAACCAGCGGGATCGGAACGTCGTCTGTGTCTATTGCGCCATCGGCCAGCGTGCTTCTGCGGTGGCCAAGGTCGTGGCCACCCTCCGGGAAAAAGGGGCGATGGACTACACCGTGGTCGTGGTCGCTGAAGGCAACGACGCGCCCGGCGTGGCCTTCGTCGCCCCCTACGCCGCGACCAGCATTGCCGAACATTTCATGGAAGCGGGACGCGATGTGCTGATCGTGTACGACGATCTCACGCACCATGCCCGGGCTTACCGCGAGCTCTCCCTCCTGCTTCGCCGGCCCCCGGGGCGCGAGGCTTTTCCCGGCGACATCTTCTACATCCATTCGCGGATGCTCGAACGCTCCACCCGCCTGCGCCAGGAACGCGGCGGCGGTTCGCTCACCGCCCTCCCCATCATCGAGACCGAGGCCCAGAATATTTCCGCCTACATTCCCACCAATCTGATCTCCATCACCGACGGCCAGATCTACCTCTCGCCGCGGCTGTTTGAATTGGGCGTGCTGCCCGCGATCGATGTGGGCAAATCCGTCTCCCGCGTCGGCGGCAAGGCGCAACACGCCGCCTACCGCGCGGTGGCCGGCGATCTCAAGCTCGCTTACGCCCAGTTCGAGGAACTCGAGACCTTCGCCCGGTTTGGCGCCCTCCTGGATGACGACACCCGCAGGATCATTGAGCATGGCCGGCGCATCCGCGCCTGCCTCAAGCAGCCGGAGTTCGCGCCGGTGACCGTCCCCGCGCAAATCGCCATCCTGCTGGCCTTGACGGCGGACCTGTTCGACGCGGTGCCGTTGGACAAGATGACGGCGGCCCGGGGCGCCGTGCGGGCCGCGGCGGCGAACCTTCCGCCGGAAGTGAACGCGCGTTTTGAAACCGCCGACAAGTTGAGCGACGAGGATCGCGCGGCGATCCTCGCCATCGCCCGCCAGGCGCTCGCGCCTTTCCAGCCGAAAGCGGAAGCCAAACCGGAGCCGGTGAAGGAAGCCGAGCCCAAGCCCAAGCCCGCGGCTGCAACCCTGCCCAAGCCCGCCGTGACCCCGGTGGCCACGGAGAAACCGTGAGCAACCAGTAAAGAACCCTGGAGCTTTTTGACTAAACCAACATGCGCGCATCCCCCCCTGTAGGAGCGGCTTCACGCCGCGAAGATCCCACGAATCGCGGCGTAAAGCCGCTCCTACACCCATCCAATCCGGAGCAAGCTCCGGGGTATTCGCCCCATCGCCCATGAAGAGACCCTCCGAAATCCACCGCACCCATCGCATCGGCTGGCTGCGCGCCGCGGTGCTTGGCGCCAACGACGGCATCGTCTCCACCGCCAGTTTGATCGTCGGCGTGGCCGCCGCGGAATCAACCCGGAGCACGATGTTGGTCGTCGGCGTCGCCGGGCTGGTCGCGGGTGCCATGTCGATGGCGGCGGGCGAATATGTTTCCGTCAGCTCCCAAGCGGATACTGAGGGCGCCGACCTGGAGCGGGAGCGCACGGAATTGGCCGCCGATGAAAAGGGCGAACACGCCGAACTTGCCGCCATCTATGTGACGCGCGGACTCGATGCTGCACTCGCCAGCCTGGTCGCCACGCAATTGATGGCCAAGGACGCACTCGGTGCCCACGCCCGCGATGAACTCGGAATTTCCGATTCCTTGAGCGCGCGGCCGGTCCAGGCGGCATTTGCCTCCGCCGGTTCGTTCGCGGTCGGGGCTGCGTTGCCGCTCGCGCTCGTGTTCGTGGTCCCACCATCCGCCCTGGTCTGGGTCGTATCCGGCAGTTCGCTCTTTTTTCTCGCGCTCCTGGGTTCGCTCGCGGCTCGCGCCGGGGGCTCGCCGGTCGGGAGGTCGGTCGCCCGTGTCACCTTTTGGGGCGCACTGGCCATGGCCTTGACCGCCGGGGTTGGAGCCCTGTTTGGGGCCACGCCCTGAACGCCGGTCGGGCCGAAAATTGACCATGAGCGACACCACCGCGAGTCTGCGCCGGAAGATCAGCAGCGCCGGCGATCTCCAATCGGTCGTCCGCACCATGAAAGCCCTGGCCGCCTCAAGCGTCGGACAATATGAGAAATCGGTCCAGGCCCTGGGCGACTACACTCGCACCGTGGAGCTGGGGTTGGGCGCCTGTTTTCGCGAACGCCCCCCGGCGGCGCCCAGCGTGAATAGGCAAAAGCCCACGGAAGCGACCGCGATCGGTGCCGTCGTGTTCGGGTCGGATCAGGGACTCGTCGGCCAGTTCAACGACCTCGTCGCCGACTTCGCGATCAAGACCCTCGCCGCGCTGCCCGGCCCACCGCACGTCTGGGCGGTCGGCGAGCGCGTCCATGCGCGGCTCGCGGACGCGGGCGTGACTCCGATCGGCCTTTTCGCCGTGCCGAATTCCGTTCAAGCCATCACACCGCTGGTTGGGCAGATTCAAATTGAAAGCGAAGCGCACCGGGCGAAGGGCGAATACGGGCAGCTCTACGTCTTCCACCACCGCCCGCAGGCCGGCTCGCTCTACGAGCCGATCTGCCAGCGGCTGCTGCCGCTCGACGCGACCTGGGCCGGGGGTCTGGCCCAGAAACCCTGGCCGACCCAAATGCCGCCCGAGGTCATGGAGGGCGGGACGACGGCGCTGCGCGCGCTCATTCGCGAATATCTTTTCATCTCGCTCTTCCGGGCCTGCGCCGAATCCCTGGCGAGCGAGAACGCCAGCCGCCTCGCCGCGATGCAGCGGGCCGACAAGAACATCGACGACCTGCTGGAGACGCTCCACGGCTCCTTCCACCAGCTGCGCCAGAGCAGCATCGACGAAGAGCTTTTCGACGTCATCTCCGGGTACGAAGCGCTGGCCACCGGGCCTGCATCCGGCACCGGAAATCCGCCGCGACAAGGCAGCCGGCATTCCGCAGGGGGCAAACCATGAGCAGACTGAAACGACTCCTGCGCAACCTGCGGGGAAGCTTTTGGTTTATCCCTTCGCTGATTGTGGCGGGCAGCATCGTGCTCGCCGTGGTGCTGATTGACGCGGACTCCGCCGGCAGCCGAGCCTGGCTGGCCCGCTGGCCCCGCCTGTTTGGGGCGGAAGCGGCGGGTGCGCGCGGGATGTTATCCACGATCGCCGGTTCGATGATGACCGTGGTGGGGGTCACGTTTTCGATGACCCTGGTGACGCTGGCGCTGGCTTCGAGCCAGTATACCTCGCGCATCCTGCGGAACTTCATGCGGGACCGCGTCACGCAGGTCGTGCTGGGTATCTTCGCGGGCATTTTCACCTATTGCCTGATCGTGCTGCGCACGATTCGCGGCGGCGAGAGCACATTCATTCCGAGCCTGGCGGTGTCATTTGGCGTGGTGCTCGCCATTGGCGGCATTGGCGCGCTCATCTTCTTCATCCATCATATCGCCTCTTCGATTCAGGCCTCGAACATCATCGCGTCGGTGGCCCATGAAACGATCGAGGCCATTGACCGGCTGTTCCCCGGATCCCTGGGCCTGGGACCGGAGGCAGACGACGAGAATTTGCCTTCGCGCGCCCTGCCGGAGCGAAAATGGCAGACCATACCGGTCAAGGGTGTTGGTTACATTCAGCGCGTTGATGACGCGGCGCTCCTGCGTCTGGCCCGGGAGCAGGAAACCATGGTGCGGATGGAACGTGGCGTCGGCGAGTTTGCGGTCGATGGAACCGCGCTGGCGTCGGTCGCCCTCGAGGCACCGCCAGCAAAGGAGCTCGTCGCTTCGCTGCAGGCGGCTTTCAGCCTCAGCCGCTACCGCACGTTGAAACAAGACTCCGCTTTCGGCATCCGGCAGATTGTGGACATGGCATTGCGCGCCCTTTCCCCCAGCACCAACGACACCACGACGGCCATCGTTTGCGTGGATTACTTGACGGCGATTCTGGCGCGGCTGGCCTCGCGGGACATTCCCGCCTTGCACCGTTATGAGGAAGGCAAACTGAGGGTAATCGCCATCGGGCCGACCTTTGCCAGTCTGGTGGCCGAATCGTTCGATCAGATCCGAGCCAGCGGCTCCGGCAATGTCGCCATCCTGCGGCGGATGCTGGGTGCGCTGCAAACCATCGCCAGTTTGACGGCCAGCCCGGGGCGCCGACGGGTGCTGCGCGAGCACGCGGACGATCTCGCCGAGACAGCCGTGCGCACCCTTGAGAATCCGCGAGACCGGGCCCGGTTTGAACATCGTCTCGCCCAGGTGCGGGCCGCACTTGAAACGGCAGGCTCCACGGTTCCGAACCAACCTGGGAATGAATATGAAAATCAACGCTAAGAACTTCCGCGTGCCGGCCGGGAAAACAGTCAACCCCCAGGGCTGTCAGCTGTTCAGTTTCAAGCCCCCGAGCGCCACGGAACTGGAGCACGACTTTCCCTGGCGCACCTTCCCTTTCCGGGCGTCCACCTGACCGCCGCCGGGCACATTTTGCATTCGCAAATCAAACGTAACAACCTGAACAATACCATGACATCACCAGCCACATTACCTGAAACCGCCACTCCTCGTATTCCTTTGATCGGCGAGACTGCTCCCGCTTTTGCGGCGCAGACCACCCAGGGTCCCATCAAATTCCCGGATGACTACCGGGGCAAATGGGTCATCCTCTTCAGCCATCCGGCTGACTTCACGCCGGTTTGCACCACCGAATTCATGACCTTTGCCACCATGATGCCGGAATTCAATGCGCTGAACTGCCAGTTGGTCGGCCTCTCGATTGACAGCCACTACTCCCACATCGCCTGGCTGCGGACCATCAAGGAAAAGATCAAATTTAAGAACATGGAGCAGGTGGAAGTGACCTTCCCGCTTATCGCCGACGTGAAAATGGAAGTGGCCAAAGCCTATGGCATGGTGCAGCCCGGGGCCAGCGACACGCAGGCCGTGCGGGCAGTCTTCCTCATTGACCCGAAGGCCATCATCCGTGCCTTGCTTTATTACCCGCTTTCGAACGGGCGCAACTTCCCCGAACTCAAGCGGCTCCTGATCGCCCTGCAAACCACCGACGCACACGGCTGTGCCACTCCTGCAGACTGGCAACCCGGCGACGACGTTATCGTGCCGCCGCCCGGTTCCTGCGGCAGCGCCAAGGAGCGGATGGAGCAACCCGACACCGATGCCTATGCCCTCGACTGGTTCATGACCTTCAAGAAGCTGCCCCTGGCAAAGCTCAATCTCCCGCCGGCGGCCCGTCCGTAGGCGCAATCAGGCATGATTGCGCCTCGTGGTCACCATGCGCGGGGCGGTCATGCAGGTTCGACAGGTCATACGCCGACAGACACCGGCGGGAGGGACTCTGCGTCTTGATGCTTCTGCGCGAAGCCCGGGGCACGCCAAATTGGGTCTTCGCCCCATAGACGGCAGGTTGCGGGTCGACGACTATCCCTGTGATGCAGATCCAAATTCGCACTGACCACACCATCGAAGGCCGCGAGGCCTTGTCCACCCATGTCCGCAGTGTCGTCGAAAACGCCTTGAGCCGTTTCAGGGGACGCATCACCCGGGTGGAAGTTCATCTGGCCGATGAGAACGGTCCGAAGACCGGGCCCAACATCATACGTTGCGCCATGGAAGCACGATTGGAACGTCATCAGCCACTCGCCGTCACTTCCGAAGCGGCAACCATGCATCAGGCGATCGCTGGCGCGGCCGACAAGCTGGCCCACTTGATCGAGCACACCCTCGGGCGGCGGCGCGAGGAAAGGAGCCACCGCACCGATCCGCTCCCCCCGGGATGAACCCCGCCGATTCGTCATGAGCGAGACCCCGGCAATTCTCCCACGGAGCAATTTACCGAAAGAACCGGGATTAGTGTTTCCGATCTGTTGCCACGTTGTCACCACGGCTTCACGATGAAACACGCCGAACTTGCCGCGATCCATGGGACGCGCGGACTCGATGCCGGACTCGCCAGCCAGGTCGCCACGCAATTGTTGACCCACGACGCATTGGGCGCCCACGCCCGCGATGAACTCGGAATTTCCGATTCTTTGAGCGCGCGACCGGTGCAGGCGGCATTTGCCCCCGCCGGTTCGTTTGCGGTCGGGGCCGCGTTGCCGCTGGCGCTCGTGTTCGTGGTCCCGCCATCCGCCCTGGTCTGGGTCGTATCCGGCAGTTCGCTCTTGTTTCTCGCGCTTCTGGGCTCGCGCCGGGGGCGCGCCGGTCGGCAGGTCCGTGGCGCGCGTCACCTTTTGGGGCGCACTGGCGATGGCGCTGACCGCCGGTGTCGGAACCCTGTTTGGGGCCACGCCCTGAACGCCGGTCCGGCCAAAATCCGACCATGAGCGACACCACCGCCAGTCTGCGCCGGAAGATCAGCAACGCCGGAGATCTCCAATCGGTCGTCCGCACGATGAAGGCGCTGGCCAAGGACCAAGTCCGCCAGCGGGCATAATCCGACCTCCTCTTTGCCGTCGAATGATACTCTCCTACACAATTGCAGGGATGCTGTTAGCCGCCGGTTTTGGGTGCGTCCTCGTGCTCGCGCTGCGCCGCCGCTTCAGCGCCCACCTCGATGCGATCGAAACTGAAGTCCGGGAATCCAACTCAAGGCAAGAAACCCGAACCGACCTGCCCCCGGAGGTGGTCGCACTTGCGTCCCGCTTGGGCGCCCGACCGGACGGCGCTTCGCGCTTCGCCGCCTTCACGCAGAGCGGGCAGATGTGGCGGACTCCCGGCGGCAAACCGATGGATTTCACGGCGCGACAGACCATGTGCGTCGGTGCCACGGGCTTCCTGTGGCGAGCCCGCATGGGGTCTCCGGTTTCAGTGGTTGTAGCCGACTATTTCGTCACGGGAGTCGGCGGTTTGGACGTGAGACTGCTGGGTGCATACTCGCTCGCGCGAATGGTTGGTGGCGCTGCTGTCAACCAAGGTGAGGCCCTGCGCTATCTCGCAGAATTGCCTTGGAATTCCGATGCGATTCTTGCGAACCGTTCGCTGGATTGGAGGATAGTCGGAGCGAACAGAATCGCGGTGGCGACCGGCGTCGGCGCCGATCGCGGCGAAGTGACTTTCGACCTGGACGAGCGCGGCCTGGTGGTGCGAGCCAGTGCTCCCTCGCGAATCTATTCGGCAAAGGGCGGAGCAACGGCTCGTCCCTGGCATGGTCGATTCTGGGATTACCAGCACATCGGCGGCCGGTTCATGCCGCTGCAAGGTGAAGTTGCTTGGGTGCTGGACACGGGTGATTTTGTCTACTGGCGCGGTTGCCTTACGGGCTGGAATTGCTGACTTTCCGCTGTATGAAAACGAAGATAAGAACCAAAGACTTCCGCGTGCCGGCCGGGAAAAAGGTCGAGCTCAAGAAATGGCCGACGCGCGTGAAACCCGTTTACTCCTCGAAGAAACACTATCACCACCGGCTGCGGAAGCAGGTGAAGGAGCTGAGCAGGCTGCAACGCCTGCACTACGCGTCGAACCGCCATGCCGTCCTGCTGATTTTTCAGGCCATGGATGCCGCGGGCAAGGATGGCGCCATCCGCCACGTCATGTCCGGCGTCAATCCCCAGGGCTGCCAGGTCTTCAGCTTCAAGCACCCGAGCGCCACGGAACTGGAGCACGACTTCCTCTGGCGCACCACGCGGTCCCTCCCGGAACGCGGACGCATCGGCATCTTCAATCGCTCCTATTACGAGGAAGTGCTGATCGTCCGGGTGCATCCGGAAATCCTGCGCAACCAAAACCTGCCGGACCCGGTGCTGGCCTCCAAGACCCTCTGGAAAGAGCGGTATCGCTCCATCGTCGATCTCGAGGCGCACCTCCACCGCAACGGTACGCGCATCATCAAGTTTTTCCTCCACCTGTCGAAGGAGGAACAGCGCCAACGCTTCCTCAAACGTATCGATGACCCGGAGAAAAACTGGAAATTCAGCGCGGCCGACCTCGCGGAGCGCAAGCTGTGGCCGCAGTACATGGAGGCATACGCCGCGTGCCTCGGCGCCACCAGCACGAAGGACGCTCCCTGGCATGTCGTCCCCGCCGACGACAAGAAGAACGCCCGCCTGATCATCTCCGAGATCATCCTCGATGTTTTCAGGGAATTGAAAATGGCCTACCCGAAATCCGATGCGAAACGCAAACGGGAGCTGCGTTTGATCCGCCAGCGGCTGGCCCCGTAACCCAGCATTCGGATCACTGAAGCCCAAAGCTATCTGGAATCTTCGCGGCTTCGCGCCTTCTCGGGAACCCGGCCTGGACCTCTCGATCAAAACCTGGCTCGCGCGCAGTAAGGCCCCAGCGGCTCCTCTTTTTCGCCTCCTTCCGTTCTTTTCGGCCCAATCCCAATCCTGCCTCACGCGAAGCAGCGAAGTCCGCGAAGACCCGCCGTCGGCATCGCGCGATACCGACCAAGTTCCGCTCTCCGCGGAATTGCCTTCGGCCTCTTGGTTGATCCACCTGGCGGCGGGGCCAATCTCGACTGCCGCCAAGGGCCTCGCCTGCGGAAAAATTCCATTCCCGAGGCCGAGCGACTGCTCGGGTAGCACATCACCCCATAGTTCCCCTCGGAGGAAGGACCCATAGTGGCAGATTCCTCGGGCAGCGCCCCTCTCGGCGCGGCCCTCAACTCCCTTAACGCATCACCATGTCCACTGCCTTCTCCTCTGCCTCGCAATCTTCCGTCGCGCCCAGTCGCGATGAAATCGCCCCCTGCGCGCGCGATCTCTGGGCGGAGGCCGGCCAACCGGAAGGTCGCGATGAAGAGTTCTGGCTGGAGGCCGAATACCGGTTGCGCTCCGCCCGGCGGGCGCCCGATGTCACGGCGGCCATTCTGGCGACATTGTCCCAGCCGGTCACACGTCCGGGGCTGGCCAATGTCCGGCGCCTCCCGCCGCTGGTAACGCCACAAAACGGCCGGGGCCAGAACCGCGCCGTCACCCATCTGACCACAAGAATCGGTGACTAGAAAATTCCTTCGTCCCACCCCCCACCACCAACCGACGGCGATAACAGGAAAGAATATCATGATTAACAACAACGCCATCCTCGCGGTCTACAAGTCGCACGCCGATGCCGAAGCCGCCATCAAAGAGCTGCAAAAATCCGGCTTTGATCTGAAGAAACTCTCGATTGTCGGCCGCGACTACCATACGGACGAAAACGTCGTCGGCTATTACAACGCCGGCGATCGGATGAAGTCCTGGGGGAAATCCGGCGCATTCTGGGGCGGCATCTGGGGCATGCTCTTTGGCTCCGCCTTCTTTTTCATTCCTGGGATCGGACCGCTCGCCGTGGCCGGGCCGCTCGTGGCCTGGATCGTCGGCGGCTTGGAGGGCGCCGTGGTCGTCGGAGGCTTGAGCGCCCTGGGCGCGGGTCTTTTCAGCCTGGGCATCCCCAATGACAGCATCCTGCAGTACGAGACGGCGCTCAAGTCCGACAAGTTTGTCCTCATCGCCCATGGCACGATCGACGAAATGGCCCAGGCCCGGGGGATCGTCAGCCGCACCTCCACGGAGTCGTTTGAGGAACATTCACTCACGCCGACCAACGCAAAGTCCGGTGGGGCGTCCTGATCGCATTCGATCCGGGTTCCCGGCTGCTCGATCCCACGGGCTGGAGCCACGGTGGCGGCAGGCGACCCGCCCGATGACTTCCGATCCCCACAACCTGCGGTGATCCCAGGGACCTCCCGTCCCGCAGGTTAAAAAGCATGCAGAAATCCTGGCTACGCTGGCAGCACTGGATGGCCCGGCACACGCTCTCGCCGCCCCGCGTGAGCGAGGCTCCGCTCCGCGCCGAGCTGTTCAGCATCGAACAACTCGCCCGCCATGCCCGGACCCTGGCGACGGAGCACCCGATCGTCACCCCGCACCACGCCAACCGCCTGCTGGATCGGCTGGCCGTCAACGAACAGAGCCTGCGCGACTTCAATCGCGCGACGCTGGCGGTGAATTCCACCCGGCGCGTCACGCCCGCCGCCGAGTGGCTGCTCGATAATTTTTATCTCATTGAAGAGCAGATCCAGTTGGCGCGGCGGCATCTGCCCCGGGGCTACAGCCGGGAGCTGCCCCGCCTCCAGCACGGTCCGTCCGCCGGACTGCCATGCGTTTACGACCTCGTGCTCGGGCTGATCGCCCACGTGGATGCCCAGCTGGATGCGAAACCGCTCGGCGCCTTCGTCGCCGCCTATCAAGAGGTGCGTCCCTTGCAGCTCGGCGAGCTGTGGGCCATTCCCATCATGCTGCGACTCGGTTTGATCGAGAACCTCCACCGCATCACCTCGCGCCTCGTCCTCGCGCGGACGCACCGCGATCTGGCGGACCAGTGGGTGGACCGCCTGCAGGCCATGGCGGAAGAGAATCCCTCCCGCCTCGTGGTGGTGGTCGCGGAAATGGCGGAGTCGAATCTGCCGTCGTCCAGTTCCTTCGTGGCGGAGTTTTGTCAGCGCTTGTCGCGTCACAGTCCGGTGTTGCAGCTCGCGCGCAGTTGGCTGGAGCAGCGGCTCGGTGAGCAGGGGCTGGCCGCCGAACAGCTCCTGCACCTTGAGACCCAGGTCCAGGCGGCGGACCAGGTTTCCGTCAGCCACAGCATTGCCAGTCTGCGCTTCCTGAGCGCGATGGATTGGAAGGAATTTGTGGAGAGCCTGAGTCGGGTCGAGACGACGTTGCGCGCCGATCCCGGCGGCGTATATGCCGGGATGGATTTTGCGACCCGGGACCGGTATCGCCACGCGGTCGAGTTTTTCGCCCGGCACAGCGGGATCGCGGAGCCGGACGTCGCGCAGCGCGCCATCCAACTGGCCGCCGACGGCGCCGCGACCAAGGGACGCGACGACCGGACCGCCCACGTGGGCTTTTACCTGATCGACCAAGGCCGGTCCCAATTGGGCCGGCTGGTGCAGGTGCGCTGGCCGTGGCGGTCGAGCTTCGAACGCAGCCTCCAACGTTTTCCGCTGGCCTTCTATGCGGGCGGCATCGGGGTGCTCACGCTTCTGGCCGGCGGCGGATTTTTTTCGGAGTTCCGGGCGCCCGGGGTGCCCGGCTGGAAGCTCATCGTCTTTTCGGCGCTTTTTCTGGTTTGTGCCAGCCAGCTCGCCGTCGCGCTGATGAACTGGCTGTCCACGCTGCTGGTCCGACCGCATCTGCTCCCGCGTCTGGACTATGCCACCGGCATCCCGGCCGATCACCGCACGATGGCGGTCGTGCCGACGATGCTCACGAGCCCGGCGGGCATCGATCATCTCATTGAGACGATCGAGATTCATTATCTCGCGAACCGCGATCCGCACCTGTATTTCGCCCTGCTGACGGATTTTCGCGACGCAGCAGTGGAGACTTTGCCCGGCGATCAGGCGTTGCTGCAGCGAGCCAGAGCCGGGGTCGAACGGCTCAACGAGAAATATCCGGCCGGCGGTCCGGGCCCGTTTCTCCTCCTGCACCGTCCCCGCCGTTGGAACCCCGGCGAAGGCCGGTGGATGGGTTACGAACGCAAGCGGGGCAAACTCGCGGAATTCAACGCCCTGCTCCGCGGGGGTGCGCGCGAATGCTTTTCCACGATCGTCGGGGATGTGAGCATCCTGCCGGCGATCAAGTATGTCATCACGCTGGACACGGACACCCAGTTGCCGCGCGGCGCCGCGCGGCGGCTCGTCGGCACCATGGCCCACCGGTTGAATCGCCCGGTGTTTGCCGGTGAGTCCGGGATCGTCACCGCGGGCTACGGCATCCTGCAGCCGCGCGTCGGCGTGAGCCTGCCCGGCGCCCGGCGTTCCTGGTTCGTCCGGCTCTTTTCCGGCGAGGTGGGGATCGATCCCTACACGCGCGCCGTTTCCGACGTCTATCAGGACCTCTTTCAGGAAGGCTCGTTCATCGGCAAAGGCATCTACGAGGTGGACGCCTTTGCCCGCGCCCTGACCGGACGCTTCCCGGAAAATGCCGTGCTCAGCCACGATTTGCTGGAGGCATGTCACGCGCGCTCGGCGCTCGTCAGCGATGTGGAATTCTACGAGGAACACCCGTCCCGCTACAAGGTGGACGTGGACCGGCGGCATCGCTGGATTCGGGGTGACTGGCAGATCTCGCCCTGGCTCCTGCCGCGCGTGCCCGGGGGCGACGCGCGCCGCATCGCAAATCCGCTCACCGCGCTGTCGCAGTGGAAGATCTTCGACAATCTCCGGCGCAGCCTGGTCCCCGCGGCCCTGCTGCTCTTCCTGCTGGGCACCTGGCTGTTCGTGCCTGAATTCGCCGGCGTCGGCACGCTGCTGATCCTGACGATCATCGTGCTCCCCGGCCTGCTGGCGGCGCTGGTCAACGCGGTGAGGAAGCCCGCCGATTTGCCCTGGCGGCTGCATCTGTCCGGCGTCGGTCGCGCGGGCGGGCGGCAACTTGGCCAGATTTTCCTCACCCTGACGTTCCTGCCCTACGACGCTTTCGTCAGCCTGGATGCCATCGGCCGGACGCTGCTGCGCCTGCTGATCACCCACCGCCGGCTCCTCGAATGGCAGACCTCCAGCGATTCCGAACGGACCACGCACACTGGACTCACCGGGTTTTATGCGACGATGTGGATCGCGCCGGCGGTCGCCCTGGTGGGGGGATTTTCGCTCGTGGGGCTGCAACCGGCGCAACTGGATGTGGCCCTGCCGTTCCTCGGCCTCTGGCTGGCCGCCCCGTGGATCGCCTGGTGGATCAGCCAGCCGATCGCCCCCGCGACGCCCAAATTAACGGCGGAGCAACTCGCCTTCCTGCGGCGCACCGCCCGCCAGACGTGGCATTATTTCGAGACCTTTGTGACCGCGCAGGAGAACTGGCTGCCCCCGGATAATTTTCAAGAGGCGCCCGTGGCGGTGATCGCCACCCGCACTTCGCCCACCAACATCGGCCTCGCCCTGCTGGCCAATCTGGCGGCGCGGGATTTCGGGTATCTGTCGGTCGGCGGCTTGCTGCAACGCACCCAGGACACGCTGGCGACGATGCAAAAGCTCGAGCGTTATCGCGGGCACTTTTTCAACTGGTACGAAACCCGGACGCTCCGACCCCTCCTCCCCCTCTATGTCTCGAGCGTCGACAGCGGCAACCTGGCCGGGCATTTGCTGACCCTTGGCTCCGGCTTGCGGGAACTCGCCGACCAGAAAATCCTCCCGGAGCAGGTATTTTCCGGCCTGCGCGACACCGTGGGAATTCTCCGGAGTCTCGCCCCCGACCAGGCGGCGCTGGCCGCGCTTGACGCCGAACTGGAGTTGGCTCCCGCCACCTTGCGCGCGGCGTTTGCCTGGTTGAACCGGGCCACGGAACTGGCGACCCAGATCGCCTCTTCCCTGCCGAACCCCGGCGACGCGGGCCACGGCTGGGCCCAGACCCTGCAGCGAAACTGCGAGGAGCATCGGGCGGATCTGCTTTATCTCGCGCCGTGGCTGGCGCTGCCCCCCCCCCCCCCGGGTCATGGCGGTCCCTTGCATGAGCAATTCGAGCAACTCGACCGGAACCTCAGCCTGCGCGGGATCGCGAAGCTCGAGCCGTCGCTCCGCCAGGCGCTGGCGGCCGCGCTCCCGGATCTCCCGACCGAAACCCAAAAACATCTTGCCGGGCGGTCGCGCGCTGTCCGGACGGCGGGGGAACACGCGCGTCACCGGCTGAGCGCCCTGGAGACCCTGGCCCGCCAGTGCGACGAACTGGCCACGATGGACTTCACGTTCCTCTTCGATCCGGCGCGGGACTTGTTCACCATCGGGTTCGATGTCGCCGAACGCCGGTGTGAGACGGGTTTTTATGACCTGCTGGCCTCGGAGTCGCGTTTGTGCAGCTACGTCGCCATCGCCCTCGGGCAGGTGCCGCAGGACCATTGGTTCTCGCTGGGCCGGTTGCTGGTCGCTGGGACGGGCGAGTCGATCCTGGTCTCGTGGAGCGGGTCGATGTTCGAGTACCTGATGCCGCTGCTGGTGATGCCGAATTTCGAAAACACGCTGCTCGACCATACCTGCCGGGCAGCGGTGCAACGCCAGATCGAGTATGGCGGGTTGCGCGGCGTGCCGTGGGGCACTTCCGAGTCGGGCTACAACCGGACCGACGTTGACCTGAATTACCAATACCGCGCCTTCGGCGTGCCCGGCCTGGGTTTGAAACGGGGCCTGGCGGAGGATCTGGTCATCGCGCCTTACGCCAGCGTCCTCGCGCTGATGGTGGCGCCGCGGGCCGCGTGCGAAAATCTACAGCGGCTGACGGCCGAGGGACGCAGCGGGGCCTACGGGTTCATCGAAGCGGTGGATTACACGCCGTCGCGGCTGCCGCCCGGCGAGTTGAGTGCCGGCATTCGCTCGTTCATGGCGCACCATCAGGGCATGAGCTTGGTGGCCTTGGACAACGTCCTGCACCGCGACACCATGCAGCGACGGTTCATGGCGTGTCCGCTGCTCAAGGCGGCGGACTTGCTGCTGCAGGAGCGCGTGCCCCGGGCCGCCGCGGGCGTGTACACGGAAGATCTCGCCCTCGAGAACTCGCGCACCCTTTCCGGCGAAGGCGCAAGTGTGATGCGGGTCTTTACCCATCCGACCGAACCGGCGCCCGAGGTCCATCTGTTGTCGAACGGCCGCTACCATGTCGCCGTCACCAGCGCGGGCGGCGGCTACAGCCGCTGGCGCGAACTGGCCGTGACCCGCTGGCACGAGGACGCCACGTGCGATTGCTGGGGCACGTTCATTTACCTGCGCGATGCGCTGACGGGGGAGTTCTGGTCCACCGCGTTTCAACCCACCCGCCTCGCGACGGAAGGTTATGAAGCGGTCTTCAGCCAGGCGCGCGCGGAATTCCGACACCGCCACGCCGGCCTGGAAGTCCACACCGAGATCTGCGTCTCGCCGGAAGACGACGTGGAGCTGCGGCGCCTCACGCTCACGAATCGATCCGCGGCGACGCGCGTCATCGAACTGACCAGTTACGCGGAGGTGGTGATCGCGCCGCCGGCGTCGGACCTGGCGCATCCCGCGTTCAGCAATCTCTTCGTGCAAACGGAATTCGCGCCGGCCTCTTCGGCCCTGCTCGGCACGCGCCGGGCCCGGACCGCCGAGGAAACGCCCCCGTGGCTGCTGCACTTGATGGTGAGCCCGGGCGGCGAACAGGGCCCCATCTCGTGCGAGACCGATCGCGCCCGGTTTGTGGGCCGCGGCGGCACGCCCGCGCATCCGGCGGCGATGCGCAGCACCGCCCCGTTGTCCAACACCGTGGGTTCGGTGCTCGATCCCATCGTCGCGCTGCGGCGCACGGTCACGCTCCCGCCCGACGGCAAGGTGATCGTCAACCTCGCGGTCGGCATGGCCCCCACTCGGGAGGCGGCGCTGGCGCTCGTGGAAAAATACCAGAGCGCCCGGATGGCGGAGCGCGCCTTCGATCTCGCCTGGACCCACAGCCAGGTGACCTTGCGCCAGCTCGACGCGACCGAGGCGGAGGCGCAAATTTTCGGCCGCCTGGCCAGCGCCTTGATCTTTGCCGATCCGGCCCGCCGCGCGAATTCCGGCGTGCTGCGGAGCAACCGGCGCGGCCAAAGCGGGCTGTGGAGTTATGGGATTTCGGGCGACACGCCGCTCGTCCTGATCCGCCTCACCGACCCGGCTAGAATCGCGATCGTCCGGCAGTTGATCCACGCCCACTCCTACTGGCGCCTGAAGGGGCTGGCCGTCGAACTCCTCATTTTGAACGAGGACGCTTCCGTCTACCGCCAGTCCCTGCACGACCAAGTCACCGCGTTGATTCTGGCCGGCGTGGCCGCGCCCATGCTGGACCAGCCTGGTGGCATCTTCGTCCGGCGGCTCGACCAGATTCCGCCCGAGGATCACGTGCTGCTGCAATCCGTGGCCCGCCTGGTCCTCGACGACGACAAAGGCAGTCTGGCGGAGCAACTGGAGCGGCGCAGCGTGCTGGAGCCCGTGGTCCCGGCGCTGACGCCCCTGCGCGCCGCGGCGACCGACCGACCCGGGCCGCTCCCGGAGCGGGAGCTGATCTTTCCCAACGGCCTCGGCGGCTTCACGCGCGACGGCCACGAGTATGTCATCACTCTCGCGGCGGGGCAGACGACCCCGGCCCCGTGGGTCAACGTGATGGCGAATCCCACCTTTGGCACCGTGGTGTCCGAGGCGGGTGCGGCTTACACGTGGGTGGAGAACGCCCACGAATTCCGCCTGACGCCCTGGAGCAACGATCCAGTGTCGGACCCCTCCGGTGAGGCGCTCTATATCCGCGACGAGCAGACGGGGCAGTTTTGGTCGCCGACCCCGCGGCCCGCGGGCGGCGCGGCGCCCTACGTGATCCGCCACGGCTTCGGCTATACCGTGTTCGAGCATACCGAGCACGGCCTCGCCTCCGAGTTGTGGGTCTACGTGGCGATCGACGCGCCGGTGAAATTCTCCGTGTTGAAACTGCGCAACGTCTCGGGGCGCCCGCGCCGCGTGTCGGTCACCGGCTACTGCGAATGGGTGCTGGGCGAATCGCGGCACCAGAGCCTGCTGCACGTGCAAACCGAAGTGGACCTCAAGAGCGGCGCGTTGTTGGCGCGCAACTATTACAACACCGAGTTCCCGGACCGCATCGCGTTCATCGACCTTCACGAACCCACGCGCACGCTCACCGGCGACCGGAAGGAATTCATCGGCCGGAACGCCAGCCTGGCGCAGCCGGCGGCCATGAAGCGCGCCCGCCTTTCCGGCCGGGTCGGCGCGGGACTGGATCCCTGCGGCGCGGTGCAGGTGGCGTTCGACCTGGCGGACGACGAGGAGCGGGAAACGAGTTTCCGCCTCGGGGTCGGGCGCAACCGGGCCGACGTGCAAAACCTGATCCAGCGCTTCCGGCAGGCGGACGCGAGCCGCGGCGCGCTCGAGGGCGTCTGGGCCCATTGGAATCGCACCCTCGGCGCGATCAACGTGGACACCCCCGATCCCGCGGTGAACGTGATGGCGAACGGCTGGCTGCTGTATCAGACGCTGAGCTGCCGGATCTGGGGCCGGACCGGGTTTTACCAATCCGGCGGCGCCTTCGGCTTCCGCGACCAATTGCAGGACGTGATGGCACTGGTGCATGCCGAACCGGCCCTCACCCGCGAGCACTTGCTCCGCGCCGCCGCCCGTCAATTCCGCGAGGGCGACGTGCAACATTGGTGGCATCCCCCGGCGGGACGCGGGGTGCGGACGCATTTTTCCGACGACTTTCTCTGGCTGCCTTACGTGACCTGCCGCTACGTCACGAGCGTCGCCGACACCGGGGTGCTCGACGAAAAGATCCCCTTTCTCGAGGCCCGGCCGGTCAAGCCCGACGAGGAAGCCTACTACGACCTGCCGGACCGCACCGAGGAAACGGCGACGCTGTATCAACACTGTGTCCGCGCCATCGAGCGCGGCCTGAGCTTCGGCGCCCACGGCCTGCCCTTGATGGGCTGCGGCGACTGGAACGACGGCATGAACCGGGTGGGCAGCGAGGGACGCGGCGAAAGCGTCTGGCTGGCCTTCTTCCTCTACGACGTGCTGACCCAATTCAGCGCGCTGGCTGGGGCGCGCCACGACGCGGCGTTTGCCGAACGCTGCACCGCGCAGGCCGTGCAGTTGCAAAAAAACATCGAGGCTCACGCCTGGGATGGGGCGTGGTATCGCCGGGCGTATTTTGACAACGGCGAGCCGCTCGGCTCCAAGAGCAACCCGGTTTGTCAGATTGATTCCATCCCGCAAAGTTGGGCGGTGATCAGCGGCGCCGGCGAGCCGGCGCGCGCGCGCCAGGCCATGCACTCGGTGGATGAGCGCCTCGTCCACCGCAAGGCCCGGATCATTCAGTTGTTCGATCCGCCCTTCGACCAATCCCCGATCAATCCGGGCTACATCAAGGGTTACATTCCCGGAGTGCGCGAAAACGGCGGCCAGTACACCCACGGCGCGATTTGGACGGCCATGGCCTTCGCGCTGCTGGGCGAAAATGACCACGCGTGGGAACTGTTTTCATTGCTCAACCCGGTCCATCACGGCGGGACGGCCCGGCAAATCGCCACGTACAAGGTCGAGCCCTACGTCGTCGCGGCGGATGTCTACGCGATTGCGCCGCACACGGGCCGGGGGGGCTGGACGTGGTATACGGGCTCGGCCGGCTGGATGTACCGGCTGCTGGTCGAAACCCTGCTGGGGGTGAATCGGGAAGGTGATCGCCTGCGCCTCGAGCCCCGGATGCCGAGGCAATGGCCGAGTTATAAAATCCACTACCGCTATCGGCAGACCGTTTATCACATCACCATCACCCGGCTCGCGGCGGATACGCCCGGCGCGAATTCGCTACACGTCGATGGCTTGGAAATTTCCGGCCCAACGCTCCAACTGCAGGACGACCGCCAGGAGCACGTCGTCGAAATGAGAATCCGGTGATGACCACACGCGCGACGGAGGGCGTCGCCGTGACGCCCTTCCGCCCGGCGGTCGGGCGGATCCCAAGGCTCAGCGGGCCCGGCAGCGATCAGCGGAAGTGAGATCGGCGGAGCAATCTGCCTCGCTCCACCGGAGGGGGGCCGGCGGAGGCCGGTCGGGTTAGACCCCATTGGAGCCGGGATCTCGCGGTGGTAACGTTTCACGTCGGAAAGCCTCTGGCTTCGGACGGCGGGAAGTCCCCGCCTACCGACCACCGCCCGGTCGGCGTCCACCTTCGACGCCAGCAAATATCAACCATGAAAACCATTACCGCCCTCCTCACCGTCACCGCCCTCAGCGGGCTCATCGTCGGCTGCGCTTCCACCGGCTACGAAAAAGCCGGCACCACCTCCACCTCGCTTCAGGCCGCCGCACAAGGGGTCGATCATGCGCTCATTCCGCTCGAATCCGTGGTCGTTACCCTCGCCGACCTGGTGAACAATCCCGGTCCGGACATGACGCCGCAATTCCAGAAGTTCAGTCTGGCCGTGGACCAACTTTCCGCCTCGGCCAACGAAGTCGGCAGCCGGACCACCGCGATGCAGAGCCAGGGTGAAGCTTACTTTCAAAAATGGGACCAGGAACTCGCCAAGATCCAGAACGACGACATCCAAACGCGCAGTCTGGATCGCAAGAATGCAGTGGCCGCGCGCTTCCAGCAGGTGCGAGTCAGCTACGGAAAGACCGATGCCGCCTTCGCGCCCTTCATGTCTGACCTGAAAGATATTCGCACGGCGCTGGCCACGGACCTGACGGCCGGCGGACTCGCCTCGGTCAAGGGTCTCGCGGGCAAGGCGAATGCCAAGGCGGCGACGTTGCGTGAATCGCTGATCCACCTTTCCGCGGATTTCCGGAAACTGGGCGTGGCCCTTTCGGCGTCCACCCCGGCAAGCTGATTGATCGAGCTGGTCGCGGTTTCGCCACCGACGACCGTTCGCGGCGCTTCCGACCGTCTCCGACTCGAGATTCCACTTCGAGACGACCAGCATCGCCCCGGCCGGGTGTTCGTAACCAATCACGCTCTCCGACTACGGGATCGGGCTTTCGCCCGGCGAGCCGAACCCCGAGACTGCCGTCAAGGGCCTCGGGGCGTTCCTGCCGGTGCTGGGGCATGGGTGCGGTAGAGATCGCTCCGAATCCTCATGGCAGAGTCGGGACCTGGCCGGTTGGGCGGCTCCGTTGGGTGGGGCCGGCTCTCCGAGCCGGCCTGAAGTCCCGGAGCAATCTTTTCCCGCTGCAACCGCGATTCCGCTTTTATCCTGGAAACCGCAGTTTGAACCGCAGATGACGCAGATGAACGCAGATGACAGAGAATGATAGGAACGTAGCCGTTCACCCAATGAGTGAAGCAAAGGGCACGCTTCGTTGGATGGCATCCCATTCTATCTGCGAAATCTGCGGTTGGTCTGAACTGCCGAATTTGGGTTTAATCCCGGCCGCTTCGGAGCAGCGGATCCCCCAAGAAGAAACGAGCACCTGAAGTCTTCCGCTCGCGCTCGATCACCGCTGGTCCATTTTTTCCCAGTCGCCGAACTCCCAGGCGTCTTTCCGGTCGGCGAGGCCGTTTTCCAGGAGGTAATTATTGAGGAACACTTCGGCGCCGCCGCTCGCTGCCGCCGGTGTCGCGGGCGAGCTTGTGATAAATCTTTGCGCCGTAGTCGGCGCGCTCGTTGAGGAGGATGTGTTCCGTGATCAGCAGGTCAAAATACTTCTCGTCCAAGCGGCGTGACCGATTTGAGCCGGATCCCGGCCAATCGAAAAGAATCTACAGAGGCCGGCTATGGGCGCCGAATCGGAGGAAAGGCCGGCGTGACGTAGGCGGCGTTTCGGGAATTTGCCGATACGCGGCCGGGCGACGTGGTGGCGAATATCGCGCTGGGCCTGATCCATCAGGCAAACGATCTGCTCGATCAGCAGATTCGGCGGCTGGAGCAGGATTTTCTGAAAGAAGGTGGCGTGCGCGAGAGGATGACGAAGGCTCGGCGGGAGAGCCGGGCGCGGCCGCAGAGGAGCGGAAAGAAATGGGACCTATAGGTCTAATGGGACCTGTAGGACCTATGATGGGGAGCCGGACTCGCGTTAGCGCTGGAGGCTCGGAGGCGCGTTAGCGCCGATCGCCGGGTTTCATTTTTCGGGGAGCGCGACGGCCCTATCGCGGGGTGAGGGCACCCCGCCTACAACTGACCGACGGGGACGACCTATCGCGGGGTGAGGGCACCCCGCCTACAACTGACCGACGGGGACGACCTATCGCGGGGTGAGGGCACCCCGCCTACAACTGCCAAACTGGAGATGCGTCTGTCACGTCCCGCGTGCCGCGCCCGTCACCGTTACCGTCGGGTGCCACGATGGGGCGCGTCGGTGGGGAAATACCCCATATGAGGCACGCGATCTGAGGCATAAGTTTGCCCTCCCCCTTTCCTCAAAGTCCGGCAACCACTCCCCTCATGAAACCGAACCTCGATTCCGCCCTCCTGCCGGGGGGGGGGGGGGGGGGGGGGGGGGGGGGGGGGGGGGGGCGGGCCGGCCGCGGCGGGGGCGGGCGGGGGGCCGCCGGGC
>JBBRWR010000116.1:0-26167 GCA_038249085.1 Opitutales bacterium | reverse complement strand
GTCGATATTGAAGCTCGGTAATCATGGGACCTGCGAAAAGGTCCAAGCTTACCGCTCTCGCAGACCAACGACCGAAAAAACCGCCAGGATGGCGGTTTTTAATTGTCGTCAGTGGCGAGGTCTAATTGTCGTTGGGCGGCCCCGAGTCGGACACCACATTTGCGGGCTGCGGCCAAAGCGGACTTGGTGCGTTCTGCAATCAACTCCCTCTTCCGCCGGCCGTTGAGCGCTCACGTATGGTCGTCCTCGCCGGCCCACCCCGTCCCGCCGTTGGCGGGCAGATGGTGAGGGAAAAAGAAGTAGTAATTCATCAACCACCAACTGCGCGAAGCCCGGTAGAAGAGCATGGGGAAGACCACCGCGCCGACCACCGCCAGCCAGACCGCGATCGTCACCCCGATGACCTTGAAATAGGCGAGCATCGCCACCGGGGTCAGAAACCCCACCAGGGTCACGCCATAATTGAGCGACATCGAGCCCAGGAAGAACCCCTCGTCGTTGCCGCGTTCGAATTCGAAGCCGCAATTCGGGCACGTCGGATTGATCCGAAACAACGTGCCCGGCTTGAACAGCGTGTGGGCCCCGCAGTTCGGGCAGCAATTGCTTAGACCGCGGACGACAATCTGGGCGCGGGTGACAGTCATGAAAAAGAAAAAGGCGCCCCACTTGCTGCAAGCATGGCGCCCTGGAAACCTCTGGGGTGGCGATCAGGAACCGAGCTGATAGCGCACGAAGCGGCGGATCTGGATGTTCTCACCAATCTTGGTGATCTGCTCGGTGAGCATCTCCTTCACCGACTTTTCCGGCAGCTTCACGAAGGGCTGATCCACGAGGCAAACGGTCGAGAAGAATTTTTCCAGCTTGCCCTCGACGATCTTCTGCACGGCGGCCGGCGGCTTGCCCTGGACCTGGGCGGTGGCGATGTCGCGCTCCTTGGTCAAGTCGGCCTCGGGCACCTCGTCGCGCGTCACGTACAACGGGCTGGCGGCGGCGATTTGCAGGCAAAGATCCTTCACGAACGCGCGAAAGGCCTCGTTGCGGGCCACAAAATCGGTCTCGCAGTTGACCTCGATCAGCACGCCAACCTTGCTGCCAACATGAATGTAGCTCTCGACGACCCCTTCCTTGGTGGCGCGATCCGCCTTCTTGGCGGCGGAAGCCGCGCCTTTCTTGCGCAGGATCGTGATCGCTTCCTCCACGTTGCCGTTGGCTTCGGTGAGGGCCTTTTTGCAGTCAAGCAGGCCGGCCCCGGTCTTCTCCCGGAGTCCAGCGACCGCTTGGGCGGTAATGGGTGTAGTACTCATTGAATGGGAATAAAGCGGGGCGGGATTATTCCGCCTTCACCACGGGCCGCTTGGCCCGAAGGGATTTCTTCTTCGTCGCCACGGCACCATCGGTTTCACCCTCGACGACGGCAGCCACATCGGCCGGCAATTCCACCTTCGAGAGATCAATTTCACCTTCGGCGTCAATCGCGGGCGCGACCTCTTCGGTTGCGGAAACCGGAGCTTTGATATCCGCCGCGCCCCGCTGGGCCCGCCGGGTCTCCCGCTGGGCCAGCCCGTTTTGTACCGCCGCCGTGATCGCCTCGACGATGATGCGAATCGACTTCACCGCGTCGTCGTTGCCCGGAATCGGGTGCGATACGGTGGTCGGATCTGAATTTGTGTCGACAATGCCCACGCATGGCAGGCCCGCCCGCGCGGCTTCGGTCACGGCAATCTTGTGGTGATTGACGTCGACCACGAACAACGCGGAAGGCAGCCCGCCCATGTCGGCGATGCCGCTGAAATTCTTCTGCATGCGCGTCATCTCGCGCTTGATGGCCGACTCCTCCTTGCGCGGCAGCTTGGCCATCTCCCCGCTGGTCTCCATCGCCTGGTACTTCTTGAACTTCGTGATCGATTTCTTGACCGTCTCGTAGTTCGTGAGCGTGCCGCCCAGCCAGCGATCGACACACATCGGCATGTTGACCGAACTCGCCGCCTCGCGGACGATTTCCTTGGCTTGGCGCTTGGTCCCGACGAACAGAATGTTGCCGCCGTTGGCGACGGTGTCCTCGAGGAAGGTGCAAGCCTTGGTCAGGGCCTCGTGGGTCTTGCCTAGATCGATAATCGTGACCCCTTGCCGGTGGTCAAAAATGAAGGGCTTGGAACGTGGGTTCCAGCGCTTGGTCTGGTGGCCGAAATGAACTCCTGCATCGAGCAGGTCCTTGGGCGTGATGGTGAGGCTCATGTGATCTGATGTATCGTGCGACACACAGGCCGGCCGATGGGCCGCCTTGCGATCGATGGATGTTGGTTGGTTACAGGTTGGTGATGTTTGCTAACGAAGAGTTGGCCAACACACCGGGCGCGCTCCCTGCTGGCAAGCGTGAATTCGACAAATCCGGAAAAAGGCGTTGACAGCACCCGCGCCACTGAGGACTTTGCGCCTCCCATTCGTTGCAGGGTGGAGCAGCCTGGTAGCTCGTCAGGCTCATAACCTGAAGGTCGTTGGTTCAAATCCAACCCCTGCACCCAATTTAAGGCACAGTTAAGCACTGTTAAGGCCCGCTCTGGAAGCTACTTCCAGAGCGGGCTTCTTATTTTGCGGGATACGACCCGATTTCTTAGGCACAGGTTGGAACCAGCCTGCAACGGTCAAAATTTGTCCGCTATTTGTCCGCTAAAATGCGACCCATAAACTAGAATTTCGCGCAGAGCACACGTGACTTTCGTGGCGCCTCTGAGCGTGATAGCCGAAAAGTCCCGAACCTCTCACTCAGTTGCAGTAGTTCGAATCCCTCCCTCTCCGCCATTTAACCCGCGATCAACTCGCGGGTTAGTCCGCCCCGACAACCCATTTGGCCGTTGACCGGCCAAATAGGTCATGAAACACGCAACTCCGTTCGTCATCTCAGAATTCACGAATCCCTGCGGGAAGATCCACGCGAGCCCCGCCCACCTCACCAACCAGTCACTTCATTGCAACGAACCAGCGCCCGAGCACTAACTCGGTTTCGGCATGGCACCCAGATCGCGGCCGGCAGATTCCAGCTCTCTTAACAATCCCGCTTGGCTTTTGCCCGGCGAAACGGTCCCGCCAGAGCGTCCGTGACTCAATCCCGCCGTTTCTGAGTTCGTGACCTCAAGGTAAGGTTTCATTACGCTACAAGAGCAGAGGAGACGCTCCCGACGAAGGGACCTTGCCGACGGGGTATGTGCTGCCGGACGGCGTCATTGCGCTGGCCGACAGTCGCCTGCTGCAACTGGCCGTCGCCGCCTCCAAATCCGCCGCGGTCTCTGCTCGCGGAGAAGTTTATCCGCGGGAAATGGACGCGAAGCGTGTGCTCCAGTTGGCACAGGGTGCGTTGTTCGTTTCCACGGACATCGCAATCGATGAGCTTCAGGGACGACTCCTGGCCCGCTACCCCGATGCCGCACCGCTGCCCACTCGTCCCGAACTTGACCAATTGTTGAGTGACGTCGGTTCGCGTCTCACTTGGGTTGAAACGGCCGGAGGGGGCAAAGGCGCCTATCGTCCCGCGGCCGGGGGCTCCAGCGATAGCTCCACCAGCACTACGCTCGTGGCGCGTTCGTCTGACCGCGGTTCGACGCACGAGCCCGCCGGACCGGCGGAGCAAGCGACCAGAGATTTCGAGACCCGACTCCAGCTCGCCCACCGCGACGGCTCGTTCCTCGTTCTGATGGTGCCGTTGAAATCGGCCGCCGCGGCCGAGGCTCGTCTGCGGCAGCGATTCGATCTGCTGTATCGCAATTTCGACGAGCTCCTGATCCCGGCGTTGAAGCAAACTGTCGCGTCAGCTGGGGCTTCTTGGGAGACGGTGCTCCGCGCCGACGGCACACCTGTCGGCAGCCGCGATTGGACGCGCCTTCAGCAGCTTGTCGCCAAGGCGCTTCCCCACGCCCTCGACGGGCTGCACGCTCCGGACCGCACCGTGCTCCTTACGCATCCGGGTCTCCTAGCCCGCTACGACCAAATGCAATCCCTCTCTCGCCGCCGGCATCGGCCACAGTGATAGCCGCACGCACGGGCTATGGATCTTGCTGCCGTGCGACGATCAAAACGTTCTCCCGACGCTACTCCGACGCCCGGTTCCCGTTACTGGCCCAGCCCAATGGGCGAGGGTGCCGGATGCGTGGATCACCGGTTCCACCAAGCCTAAGCCGTAAGAATGCCGCCACCTGCGCCCCTGAATTGTCTAATCTGATCAAAATAAATCGCATCGCAGTCTAATCTAATCAAAAACGCCATTTTCGCCTTGGCCTGACCGCTAATCAGTGAATTCTTTCGCCCGCGCAGCCTTGGCCGAACTGCCTGGTAATCATATTGAAAATTACAAATACCGACTCTATTCGCATCAAAGTTGATGCATCGGCGTCCTTTTCGCGCCTAATCTGACTCTTCATGGCGATCCTCTTTGGCACAGTCCAACGCTCCGGTGAGATTTCTCGCGCCGTCAAAGCCGGCACGCTCCGCAAGCTCGCGTCGAAGATTTACACTGACGATCTGCGCTCGCCACCCATCGACGTGATGCGTCGGCATCGCTTGGAGATCGTCGCTCACTTCTATCCCGGTGCCGTCATCAGCCACCGCTCCGCACTTGAGGGCAACGTCTCTCCCGCCGGCAAGCTTCACCTCACCTTGCCCCAAGCCGTCGCCCCCGTGCGCGAACTTCCCGGTCTGGAGATTCGTCTCTGGCGCGGTCCGGCAGCCCAGCCCGACGACATCCGCACGCCCGTCATCGACGACACGCACTCAATCTACACCGCCAGCCAACCCCGCGCCCTGCTCGAAAATCTCCAGATCGCCCGCGCCCGCGCCGACGACGAAGCCAAGACCCTCTCGTCCGACGAACTGGAAGCCTGGCTGGATCGCCACCTTCGCGTCCACGGTCTCGGCTGGCTCACCGAACTCCGCGACAAAGCCGCCGCACTCTCCGCCCAACTCGGCTGGGCGCGTGAGCAACAGCAGCTCGACGCCCTCGTGGAGGCGCTGCACGGCCGCCGCTCGACTTATCGCCTCAGCACCGATCTTTCCCGCGCCCGTGCTTCCGGCCACCCGTTCGACCCCGAGCGCATCCGTCGCTTCAACCGCCTTCACGCCCGCCTCGCCACCGAAACGTTCGTCGATCTCCCGCGCCCACCCGCCGCCGAATTCGACAACCGCGCTTTTTGGGAAGCCTACTTTTCCAATTTCATCGAAGGCACCAAATTCACTGTCGATGAGGCCCGCATCATCGTCTACAATCCGGACCCCGCCCGGGCGCTCGAACTCAAGCGCCCCGAGGACGCCCATGACGTGCGCGAGACTTATCGCCTGATCATCGACGCCAACATCAGCCCCGAGGTGCCCCGTGACGTGCCCCATCTGATCGAGCTGCTCAAGCGCCGCCACGCGCGCATGATGGCGAGCCGGCTCAAGATCGAACCCGGCGTCTTCAAAAAGCAGAACAACGAATTTGGTGCCCGCGTCTTCGTCGCCCCCGAACTGGTGGAGGAGACGCTCGCCCGCGGCTGGCCCGCCATTCGCGAGCTGCGTTCCGCCACCGCCCGCGCCCTCTACGCCCTTTTCCTCGTCGCCGAAGTGCACCCCTTCAACGACGGCAACGGTCGCATCTCACGCCTCGCGATGAACGCCGAACTCGAAGCCGCCGGTCACGCGCGCCTCATTTTGCCCACGTCGCTGCGCACGGATTACCTCACCGTGCTCGAAGCCCTGACCCTGCGCGGCGACCCCGATCCCTTCGTCGCCTTCGCCCACAAGCTCATCGACATCAACCGCCGCATGCCCTTCGCGACTTTCGATGAGTCGCACGCCTACTACCGCCAGACCGGCGCGCTCGACGAATCCTCCAGCGGCTTCGGCCTCCTCAGCTACCTCAAGGACTCCGCGCCCTAACCGATGCCGCGCTGCCTGCGCCATTCGCGCCTCGCCCCCGCTGCTTTTCATTTCCTATTCTCAACCCCATGTCCTCGCCCGTCTTTATTCGCCGCGTGGTTCTTCAAAATTACCTCAGCATCGCCAAATGCTCGGTCAACCTCGGCCCCCTCACTTTCCTCATCGGGCAAAACGGCGCGGGCAAAAGCAATTTCCTCGACGCCCTTCGTTTCATCACCGACGCACTCAGTTTCTCCGTCGAACACGCGTTACGCGACCGTGGCGGCATCAATGAGGTCCGCCGCCGCTCCTCCGGGCACCCCACGCACTTTGGCCTGCGCGTTGAGTTCGACTTGGGCGACGGTCAATCCGGCCACTACGCCTTTCGCATCGGCGCCAAGGCCGGCTCCGGCTTTGAGATCCAGCAAGAGTCCTGCGCCGTCGGGCTCGCGCATTTTACGGTCCAGTCCGGCCAGATCAAGGAGACCTCCCTCCCCAGCCCGCCTGCCGCGCTCCCCGACCGGCTCTTTCTCGTCAACGCCTCCGGGCAGCCCGAGTTCCGCCCTCTCTACGATGCCCTGCTTCACATGGGGTTCTATAACCTCAATCCCGATGTCATCCGCGAACTTCAGGCACCCGACGCCGGTGACCTGCTTGCCTCCGACGGCCGTAATCTTGCCAGCATCATCAAGCGCCTGGAGTCCGAGCATAAGCCCATTCATGCGCGTATCGTGGAATTGCTCGCCCGCGTCGTCCCCGGTGTGACGGGCGTCGAACACGAAGCCCTCGGCAAAAAGGAGACACTCCGTTTCCGCCAGAAAATTGGCACCAACAAGTCTTCCTGGGGCTTTCCCGCCGAAAACATGTCCGATGGCACCCTCCGCGCTCTCGGCATTCTTGTTGCTCTCGCCCAACCTCCGGCCCCTCACAAGGCAGTCCGCCTCGTTGGCATTGAAGAACCCGAGACCACCCTGCATCCCGGCGCCGCCTGCGTGCTCCGCACCGCCCTGCAAGAGGCAGCGCAGCGCACCCTGGTCATCGTCACCAGCCACAGCCCCGACCTCCTCGACATAAAAGAGATTCAGGCCGACTCCCTCCTTGCTGTCACCAGTCGCAACGGCGAGACCGTCATTGCCCCCATCGACGAAGCCTCGCGTTCCGCCCTGCGCGACCGACTCTACACCGCCGGCGAACTCCTCCGTCTCAACCAGCTCGACGCCGACACCGCCCAGTTCGACGCCGCTCCCGCCCGACAACTCGAGCTCTTCGGCTCCACCCCCGTCGCCTGAGCCATGCTTCGCATCGCCATCATCGTCGAGGGCGACGGCGAAATCGAGGCCCTGCCCATTTTGCTGCGCCGTCTCGCTGAGGCGTGCGGTCATCCCGGCCAGGTCCACGTCGTCAATAAGCTGCGCATTCCGGCCAACCGCCTGACCAAAGCCGGCGAACTCGAACGCGCCGTCGATCTCTCCGCCCGCAAACTCGGCGGCCCCGGCGGTATCTTCGTGCTCTTGGACGCCGAGGACGATTGCCCCGCCACCCTCGGGCCCTCGCTCGCCAACCGTGCCCGCGCCGCCCGCCCGGATTTTCCCCGTCGCCCTCTGTCTCGCCTATCGGGAATACGAGGCGTGGTTTCTCGCCGCGGCCTCGTCACTCGCCGGCCAGCGCGACCTGCCAGCCGATTTGGCCGACCACCCGGCGCCAGAGACTCCGCGCGGTTGCAAGGAGTGGCTCTCCTCCCGCCTGCCTGCCGGCCGCGGCTACTCGGAGACCGACGATCAACCCGCTTTCACGGCCACCTTCGATCTCGACCGCGCCCGCACCGCCGCGCCGTCGTTCGACAAGTGCTGGCGCGAAGCCGAGTCTCTTTTCTACCATCTCGCGCCCGCAATTCCCCAGTTCAGCCTCCTCTACTATCGGCGCCCATCTGAGACATCCGCGGCAAATAGTTTTCCTCTTTTTACACCCTCCTGCGCCTTTTGTGGCCACTCCCCCGTCCACCGTCTCCGCCTCCGGCCCTTCCACTTAATCTTCCGACTTAAACTGAAAAAGATGATCGACCGCGTCGCGCTGCTCACGCTCCGCAACATCAAGCAAAACCTCTTTTGGGCGTTCGCTTACAATATCGCCGGACTGCCGATCGCCGCCGGCGTGCTCTTCCCGTTCACCGGTTGGCTGCTCAACCCGATGTTCGCCGGAGCAGCCATGAGCCTCAGTTCAATCACCGTTGTTGCCAATGCGCTTCGGCTTCGAAGCGTGCGACTCTAATCGCCGCACGGCGCAGAACGAAATTGCGCGTTCCACAAACGAACGTCCTGGGAACGGGCGGCCGGGTATCCCGGTGGCGGGGGCGCGCTTGGCCGTGGGCACGCACACCCGGGCGAAGTGGCTACGGTGAGAGCGATGCAAAACGCATTCTCTCATGAACACAAAAAAACCAACCATCATCTACCTCAGGGTCTCGACCGCTGAGCAGGAAACCGATTCGCAGGAGCACCAAGTGCTGGAATACTGCCGCGTGCGCGGGTGGCAATCGCTCCAGATAACCTCGGACGCCAAACGCATGATAGAGTAAACTCTTCATGGCCGAAACCATGCTCGCAGTGGCGGCGGTAAATCAAGATCGGCCGCGAGACGAGGGGGTAGCAGCGGCCGCCCGCAAGCGGTCAAAGGTTAGCGACTGCGCGCGCGTTGGCGCGGCCGAGTCGCATCGGATGGGCTCTACGGCCGGGCAAGCACGCCGGACGCCCCCGAGCGAGCGAGGACGCGGGTACGGGGGTAGCCAATCCCGCCCCTTCCACAGCCGGTTTGGTTCAGTCCCCCGTTTCGATCCCGAGAATAAGACTAAACTTTCCGGAAGAACCCAATTACCCCGGGAAGGATCTCCGCCTGGTTGACCCCGCCCGGCGGGATTTCCGCCCCCAGCCCGGTTCGCCGCTCATCGACGCCGGCAAGATCATCCCCGGCATCACCGCCGGCTTCCAAGGTAGGGCGCCGGACATCGGGGCGTATGAATCCGGCGCGCCCGCCTGGAAACCCGGCATCACCTGCCGCCGGAGGGCGAATCAAACATTCAGTCGCCAGATTCGGAACATCAGACTCTGCGGCGGTAGGAGCGGCTTACCGCCGCTATTTTTCCAAGCCACCGCGGCGAAAAGCCGCTCCTACACCGATCCAAGCCGAAGCAAGTTCCGGGGTGGCAGACCCATCGCGCAGGAACGATCCCCGCGGCCGGCCCCGTCGACTTCCTACCTCTCCACCCACTCGAGGGGGGCGAGGAAGACGCCGCGCGGATTGTCGCCCCGCCAGCCATAGGCGGCGATATAATCGCGCCCGTCGTCCGTGACGATCTCCGGCGCCAGGTAACGCATCGGATCCTTGGGGATCAGGCGGGTCACGCACGGCCCCGACCAGCGCAGGGGATCGCGCGAGGCGTAGACGTTCAGTTGCTCCAGGCGGTAGTACCAGCCATGGCGATACAGCACAAAGGGACTCTCCGCATACGCGAACAGGTAGCCCGCGGGCGGGTCGCTCAAGGTGCCGAGGTCGGTCTCCGCCTCGCTCCACGGCCCCGCCAGCGTCGGGGCGGTACGTGCGCACACGGTGTGATCGCGGGTGCGCGGGTTGAGGCCGGGTGACGTCGCGGTGTAGTAGGCGATCCAGCGCGGGCGGCGCGGGCGATCGTCGAACAACATCACGTCGCGGCCCATCGCAAAGAGCGTGTGCTTTCCCGTCGCGGTCTGGAACGGGGTGAAGGCGAGTCCGTCCGGGCTGGTGAGCAATTGCGCGCCCGCACTGTTATAGAAGAGGTGGCACACCCCGGCATCCCAGACGGCGTGCGGCGCCTGCAGCAGACCCTCGGCATTGCCGCGATCGGCGCGTGACTCGAGGAAGATGCCGTCCGCCCGCCACGCCGGCGTCGCCAGGCGCTCGCTCGACCAGCGGTAAAGGAGCCGGCCCTTGCCGGGATGGGAGGTGTTTCGCACACAGGCGATGAGTTGCCAGCGTCCATCCGTCGCGCGGAAAATCGTGAAGTCCACGGGCTCGGCCTTGGGGGTGGCCCAGCGCTCCAGCGGGGGCCGCCCGGTGAGCTGGATCCAGGGTCCCGCCAGTCGCGGCACCGGCGGGCTCGCGACGATGCCGGCGGAAGGCGGCGACGACAGACCCACCGTGTTCACTGCCCGCACGCGGTAGGTGTGTTTCCGGTCGGAATCGGCCGTCGTATCGACGTAGCGCATCGGCACGAGTGGTTGCGTGGGCGTGTCGCTGTATTGCAGGTTCTGAAAGAGGGAGCGGCCGAACGGATTCTTTTCCTCTTCCGGCAGGCGGGCGAGCACCTCGCCGTCGCGCTCGATGATGAAGCCGGCGAGTCCGCTTTCGAGATCGGCCCCGGCCTCCCAGCTCAACGCGTTGCCTGCGCTCCGCAGATGGGTCGGCGCGGGCGGCGGCGACAGGTCGACCACCGCCGTGTCCTTGACGTACTGCATCCACGCTCGCGCCATGGCGGCGTTGGGCAGCCAGACAGCCTGGAGGGCCGCACCCACATAGGTCGCCGCCGGGACCGCGGTCGGGCCGAGCAACGGTGCCAGCCACGCGTGATCGGTGGGCATGGGGTGGAGCAGAGCGCCGCTGGCCGCGGGCAGGCGGGCGCCGAGGCAGGCATCGAGCCACGGGATGGCGAGATAACGCTGGTTGCCACACTCATGGCTCGTCAACGGATCCACGGCCACGCCGATGAGCGCGCCTTGGGCCCGCATCGTGTTGAAGAAGTTCTGCACGCCCGGCCACACCCCCGCGAAGCGGCCCTCCTTGTCCGTGACCCCCTCCTTCGTGCCGAGATTGCACATCACGGGTACCTGCAGCGACGCGGCCGGGATGGCGAACGGGGCCGGCTTGTTCTCCGCGACCTGCAGCAGCGGCACGCCGGAGCGCAGCCAGGCGGCGATGATGCGTTCGGGAAACAACAGCACCATGCCTCCCGCCCAGGACCCGCCGCCACTGTGCCCCCACAGGGCCCACGGCACCCGCGCCAATTCGGGATGGCCCGATTTTCCGCCGAGATCGACCAGCGCTTGCTGGAAGGCCGCCGCCGAGCCGTTGCGGGGATCGCTCCACAGCTGGCAATTGGCCGCCTGGGGCTGCTCGTAGGCGGGCGCCAACAGGGCGCAGTCGTGCCGCTTCGCCAGGGCCTGCCAATGCAGATCGTAGGCGCCGGTCAGGCCCGACTTGCACGAGCCCTCGCCGCAACCGTGCTGATGCACGATCACCCCGCGCAATGATTTCACGCCGGGTGGAACCCATACGGTGTAGTTGGCGGCCAAGGCCAGCTCGCCCGGTCGGGACGAAGCTTCGTAACGAATCCGGTGGTACGGCGGGTTCGCCGGCGGATAGACGTCATACGGCGCCGGCTGCGCGGGCAGGAACCCGGGCAGCGCGAGCAGCCCCAAAGCCGCGGCGGGTCGCAGGCGAACGAGAAAAGGGGATCCGGTCATCGGGTTCCCACGCTGCACCGGCAGGGTTCGCTCCACCATTCAATTCCCCGCCGGCCGCACCGACGGGGCGCATCTCCAGGTTGACGTTGGCCTTGAGCCCGGTCCTCCCCATAGCGCCAGTCTTCGACTGGCGCCCGCCGGTCAGAGACGCGGCGCTACGCCCAGAGGCATCACCGCCAACTCGCAGATGCACCCCACCGACGGGGCGCCGCGCCCGGTCGCCAGTCACCCAAGGCATCTGCGGTTCTGTCAAAAATGTCAGCCTTCGCCGAGTGACCTCCCGGGCCGGTCTGACCTGATGGCAAAGGTTTTCCACCCAACCTCCTGACCCACCAGTCCTTCAACCTCGCTCCCACCCATGCACACCCCAAGAAACCCGGCCTCGATCCTGCGCACCTGCCTTTTGCTTGGCCTGCTTCCCCTGACCGCTTCCGCCCAGAGCGCCCCCGTCGCCCCCCCGGCGCCGAGGAAGAGCGACGTGGTGGAACTGAGCCCTTTCACCGTTGAGACCGACCGCGACCTGGGCTACCTGGCGGAAAACACCCTCGCCGGCAGTCGCCTCAACACGCAGTTGCGGGACACCCCCAGCTCGGTCTCGGTCTTCACCAAGGAGTTCCTCGACGACCTCGCCATCACCGACGTGAAGGAATTGCTGGAGTACTCGGTGAACTCCGAGATGAACACCAACGCGAACCAGACCGGGAGCGGCCTGAACCCGGTGATCAACGCCCAGAGCCTCACTCCCACCATGCTGGTGCGGGGACTCGACGCCAGCGTGGGCATGGACTACTTCACCAGCATCACACCGCTGGATACGTACCGGACCGCCCGCTTCGAAGACACGCGCGGCCCCAACAGCATCCTCTTTGGGATCGGTTCGCCGGGCGGCATGCTGAACCAGTCCTCGAAGGTGGCCTCGACCCGCGGCGATCACGGCAATCTCCGTGTCAGCTTCGGTTCGTGGAACCGCGGCCGGCGGGAGTTCGATGCCAACAAGGTGCTGCAGAAGGACCGGCTCGCGGTTTCCGTCGCGGCAGTGCAGCAGGAGAACGGCGGGTGGCGGGCCTTCGATTTCCAGGACAAGAAGCGCATCTTCGGCTCGGTCATCTTCCGGCCCATCCGCACGATTAAGATCACCGCCATGGGGGAGACGGGCCGCGACCTCGGCGCGGTCATCCGCGCCACCGTGGAGACGGATCAGGCCCTCGCCTGGTACGACAACCGCGAGGCCTTCGGGGTCAGCACGGTGACATTCACCCCCAACAACTCCAATCCGAACGCCACCCTGCAGGCCCTGGGGGTCACGGGCCGGAACGGCGCCCGCAGCGGCAACAACCGGCGCGCCACCTTCATCGAGAATGATGGCACGATGTTTGACGCGATCGGCACCTTCCTCAGCGGCAGCTACAACAGCTCGGCGGTCCACGCCCCCGACGGCACGCCGGGAGTCACGGGCTCCGCCCTCCGCGTCAACGATCCCTCGATCTATCCGCGCGACCTCAACGCCGCCGGCCCCGGCATGTACCGGGAGCAGAAGTTGAAGAACTTCACCCTTTCGGCGGACTGGCAGGCGACCAAAAACCTGTCGTTCAACATCGCGCACAATTTTCAGGACACGACGGCGCAGGTTAACCTGATGACGGGTGCGGATCCCACCCTCCGCGGCGATCCCAACCGCACGCTCGGAGTGAACGGCGTGGCCAACCCCTACGCAGGGCGGTTGTATTTCGACGGCGCCTGGCGGCGCGACGTCCACGTCGGCGCGGTGCGCGAGACGCGCCTGTCGGCCTCGTATACGTTCGACACGAAATCGAAGTGGTTCGGCCGGCATCGGGCGGCGGCCATGTACTCCCAATCCGCCCAGTTCGACATGCGCGCCAATTCCTGGCTGGCGCTCGCCGGCCGGCCCTTCAACAACACGCCCAACAACGCCAACAATCGGATCACCGTCCGCAATTACCTCACCGAGGGCAGTTGGGCGACGTACCAGGTGGGCGACTGGAGGAAGCTTCCCTCCACCGTCACTTTCGGCGGCAAAGACTACGCCCTGGCGTTTGCCAACGAAGTGGCCGGGGCGAACAACAGCGGCGGCGAGCAGGAGGCAAAGTCGATGCTCGGGGTCGTGCAAAGCTACTTCCTCGGCGGCAAGGTCGTCACGACCTTCGGCTACCGGCAGGACAAGGTCGATGTGATCGAGTTGGGCTACTACAACGATCCCATCTTCGGCGACATCGTGGACCGCGACCGCAGCAAGTCGAAAACAACCAGCGCGACGGGATTCACCGGGACCGCTGGCGTGGTCTACCACCTGACCAACTGGCTGTCGCTGATCGCCAACCGTTCCACCAACCAGGGGGTTCCGTCCTTTGTGCGGAAGATCTTCCCCGACGGGGCCCTGGCGCCCTCGTCCGAAGGTCACGGCCAGGACTACGGGCTGGGCTTCGATCTGCTGGACGGGCGGGTGAGCGCCAAGGTCGTCTATTTCACCTCCAATGAGCAGGGCAAGGTCACGACGGCCGGTTTCGGCGGCGCCGCCAACCGGAACAACCGCGTGATGGACGCCTTCGCCGACGTGCTGGTCGGGCCCGGCCGGCCGTATTCCGTCAGCGAGTGGGATACGATCTTCGCGAAGTATACGCCGCCGGCCACGGCCGCCTCATCCGAATACGACGCCAAGGGGTACGAGGCGCGCGTCACCACCAACCTGACCCGGAACTGGCGGCTGGTCGCCAATTACTCCTACACCGATTCCACGCGCAAGAACTCGGCCGCGGAGGTCATCGCCTGGTACGGGCTCAAGGAAGCGGAGAGCAACCGGTTCACGCAGGGAGTGCGACAGGATGCGAACGGCCGCTATGTGGTCGATGCCAGCGCGTTTACCACCGACGGGACCGTCGCGAAGTGGATCGAGTTGGCGGCGAAGTCCCCCGACGCGAATCTCGCGGTCCTCACCACCTCCAACGGGAACACGGTGGCGGAGGAGATCCTCAATCTCGTCGACACCACGAACGACAACCGGGAACAGCAGGACAAGCGATGGGGCGTGCGCCCGCACAAAATCAGCCTGTTCACCGCCTACGATTTCAAGGAAGGCGCGATGAAGGGATTCACCGTCGGCGGCGGCTGGCGCTGGCGGAGCCCGAACGTGATCGGATCGGATTCCCAGGGCAACGAGATCACCGGCAAGGTGATCACGGCCACCGACATGATGATGGCGTACACCCGGAAATTCGACCGGCTACCCGGTCGCGTGCGCTTCCAAGTCAACATCTCGAACCTGCTCAACCAGACCGAAATCATCCCGGTGCGACTCTCGACCGGGGCGACCGCGCAGGACGGTTTCCTCGTGCCCGGCGGCCGCGGCGTGGCTTACAGCCGGTACGATCTGGTCGCACCGCGCGAGATTCGCTTCACGACCACCTGGTCGTTCTAAGCCGCGGCGGCACGGTCGCTCCCGGCGGCGGCGTCCGCGCAATTTCTTCCGCTTGGGCCCCAGGAACGCGCGACGAGGCACTGCGCCAGCGGCAGGCCGGGGGCGATCGCTTCTGCTTGTAGGACAAGCGGCTTCACGCCGCGATGCACCGGCCAAGTCGCGGCATCAAGCCGTTCCTCCACCACCCGTGTCCCGATCACAGGGCGTGCGGGGTGAGCAGGAAGGAAAAGTGGTACGGGTGATCCGCGGGCAGGCGATACTTGACCAGGGGCAGTTCCCCCCAGGAATTCGTGCCGCCCAGACCCATCTGACGGTGGTCAATGTTGATGGTCACGACGTCCCGCCCCGGCAGATCGATGGGGTGGCGCGCAAACTCGAGGTCGTCCGCGAGACACGGATACGCCCCGAATTCGAGCCATTGGCCGCCCGTGGCTTCAAAGCTCAACCCGGCGCCGCCGGCCCGCGTGAAGGCGACCGAGCGAATCCCGGTGCGTTGCCCCGACTCCTGGGGATCCCCGTAGCGGTGGAATAGCGATTCCACCGTGCCCTCAAACCGGCCCACCCAGGCGCCGGCCTGCCGGTCGGCGTAATTCTCGTCGGGACCCCGGCCGAACCAGGCGACCCGGTGGAAAGCCGCCGGCAGCGTCGCCGTCAGCCCAATACGCGGGATCATCGGCAGCTCGCCTCCGGCCGGCTTGAAATCCACCTCCACCGCGAGCTGGCCCGAGGCATGGACCCGGTACACCACCGTCGCGGTCGACTGGCCCACCGGGATGGTGATCCCGTACGTCAACGTCACCGCCGCCGCCTCCATCGCCACGCGGCGTTGCGCGGCGGTCGCCCGGGCTCCGGCGCGACGCCAGACCGCGAGTTTCGCCGGCAGCTTGGCGCCCTCGTCGTTGTTGGTGGCGGGTCGCCAGAAATTCAGCTGCAGCGGCGAGGCCAGCAATTCGAGGTCGAGCGCGCGCACGCCGGCAAGCGTCCCCGTGTGATCGTCGAAACGATAAGTCACCGCGCCAGTCGTGATGAGGGTGGCTCCCCCGTCCTGGCGGACCTGCGGCACGCCGGAAGCGCGGAAGGGCGTGGGTTCGGTCCGCGCGCTTCCCGGCAGCGTGAACTGATCCCATGCCACCACGGTGCCCGCCGCCGCCCAGGGTGTCGCCGCGCGCTGGCGAAAGATCGTACGCAGATGATACTCGGTGCCGGCCTGCGGGTGAAAGCCCGCGGGCAATGCTACCGTCACCTCGGAGGCCGCCTGCGGCGCCGTGGCCAGATCACCGAGATCACCCGAGGCGATCGGGCGACCCGCGGCGGTGAGTTCCCACTCGCCCCGGTAATCCGCGAGCGACGTGAAGAAGAACTCGTTGGCGACCTTGAGGCGCGCCTGGGTGGCCGTCGCGGCCAGCAGGGTCGTGTGGATGTTTTGCTGCACCTTGAAGACCTCCGGGATCTGCGGGCTCGGCGTGCGATCGGCCATCACGACGCCGTTGAAGCAAAAGCTGTTGTCATTGGGCTGATCGTTGAAATCCCCGCCATAGGCGTGGAAGGGACGCGTGGCCGGCGTGTGGGCCGCGGCCACAAGATCGACGGCCAGCAGGGAGTTCGGACCCGAGGCCAGCTCCACCCGCTGGATGGCGCCGAGGAAGCGGCGGTCGGGGCGCTCGGTGCTGAAGCCGATGGCGATCGGTTCGCGCGACGCCCCCAACCCGCCGGTCGCCGGGACCGTGGCGACAACCTGGCCGTCGATCGCCAGCGCCAGCGTGGCGCCATTCCAGCGGCCTTCGTAGGCATGAAACCGATACAGCCAGTCGGCGGGCAACTCCGCCTTCACCGCCTGCCACGTACCGCCGAGCTTCACCTCCAGGACGAGGTAGCGCTGGTATTGGTCGACGCCGAAGCTGAAGGCTCCGTCGCGGGCCACGATCGGCTTGGATTCGCCGATGTCGTCGGGACGGGTGTTGTCGGCGGCGCGCACCATGTTGCCGCGCGCGGTCGCGCCCACCCGGAACGCCGTGAGGCGATCGAGTGCCGCCGCAGGCTGCACCACCAGTCCACCGGCGACGAGGCCCTCCACGCGATCCAGGGTCCCGTCGAGATGCGTCGGCTGCGCGAGGGGCGAGGTATCGCGGGCGGCATCGGCGTCCTGCTTGTGGCTGAGCAGGCCTTGATCGACCCAATCCCAGATGAACGCCCCCTGCAGCAGGCGTTCGCGCCGGAACAGCTCCCAATACTCCGCGAAGTTGCCGGAGCTGTTGCCCATGGCGTGGCTGTATTCGCACTGGATCATCGGGCGCTGCGTGGCGAGGGGCTTCTTCCCCTCCTCCCGGGCGAATTTCTCCGCCTGGGCGACCGAAGCATACATCGGCGTGATCAGGTCGACATGCGGTCGCTCGTGCGCCTGCTCCGACATCACCGGGCGCGTACCGTCGCGGCCCTTGATCCAAGCGGCGGCGTTGACGAAGTTCACGCCGTCGCCCGACTCATTGCCCAGGGACCAGATGACGATGGAGGCATGGTTCTTGTCGCGCTCGACCATGTTCTTCACCCGGTCAAGGTGCGCCGGGCCCCAGGCCGGATCCTTGGCCAGCGCGTTCGCGTCGGGCCCCCAGCCCATGTCGTGCGACTCGATGTTCGCCTCGTCGACAACGTAGAGTCCGAGTTCGTCGCAGAGATCATAGAAGCGCGGGGTGTTCGGGTAATGGGAACAGCGGACGGCATTGAAATTATAACGCTTCATCAGCAGCAGGTCGCGACGGATGCCGTCCGCGGTGACATGATGGCCGCCGACCAGATCAATTTCGTGGCGGTTCACTCCCTTGATCAACACCGGCTGACCGTTGACGAGCAATTGCCCGTCGCGCACCTCGACCCGGCGAAAACCGACGCGCACGGGGTGAACTGAGATCGTCCGGCCGCCGGCCGACAGGGTGACGAGGGCGTTATAGAGGTGCGGCGTCTCGGCCGACCAGCGCAACACGCCGGGAATGGGATCCATCGCGAGGTCGGTGCGCGTTTCTCCGCCCGGGGGAACCTGCAACGTAGCCCGCGCGGTGCGGATCACGGTGCCGGCGGGATCACGGAGCTCAAGAGTCGCTTCGACGGTCGCGGCTTGGCGGGAGCCGTTGCGAACGAGGGGCCGGAAGGCGAGCGTGCCGGTCGAGTAATCCGCGGCGAGGCCCGCCCGCAGCTCGACGTCGGCCAGGTCGACCGGGGCTTCGCTCCGGAGGAAGACATCGCGAAAGATGCCGGAGAGACGCCACATGTCCTGGTCCTCAAGGTAGGAGCCGTCGGAGAATTGGTACACCCGCGCCGCGAGCAGGTTGGCCCCCGCGATGAGGAGGGGCGTGAGGTCGAACTCCGCCGGCGTGCGACTGTCCTGGGAATAGCCGACCTTTTGGCCGTTGAGCCAGAGCTCAAGCGCGCTGTCGACGCCGGCGAAGTGCACGATCACGCGTCGCCCGGCCCACGCGGCGGGCACCGTGAACCCGCGGCGATAGGACCCGACCTGATTGCGGTTGTTTTCAGGGAAGGTCGTGAAGTGCCCCGGCGGCGTGCCCATGACCCGGCCCGGGTCCTTGGCGAACGGGTAGGTGATGTTGGTGTAATTGGGCCGGCCATAACCCTGCAGTTGCCAGTTCGAGGGCACCGGGATGGTCTTCCACCGGGAGGCGTCGAACCCCGGCTGCTCGAAACCCGCGGGCGCGGCCGCCGGATTGCCGACGTGGTCGAATTGCCAGTCGCCGTTCAGCGACATCCGCCAGGGCGAGTCGGCGGCGGCACTGGCCAGCGCGGCGGCCACCGCCGGAAAGGCCGCGAGCGTGGCGCGGGGCGGCAATTTGTTGACGCGCAGCACCGCCGGATTCTCCCAATCGGGAACGGCAGGCTGGGCGATGATCAGGGCGGCGCCGAAAAGGCCCGCCAGGGCGGCGACGACGGTGCGGGGGAAGAGCGGATTCATCGGAAAAATAGGGGCGGGGGCGATAGTGGCGGCGGTGCGACCCGCCACCCGGACCACGGTTGGGAGCAGGAGGCGGCATCACCCGTGTTGCCAGGGCAACCCCTTGAACGCTGAAGGTGTTCGGTCCGGTCGGCAGGGGTTGGCATCATCGTTGGAGTCCTCGGAACCACCAAAAGTGAAGGCGAGGTTCCCCCAAATCAATCCACGAAAACACGGCGGCAAGCCAGGCGCCACAACTGCGAGTTGGCGGTGATGCCTCTGGGCGTGGCGCCGCGTCTCTGACCGGCGGGCACCAGTCGAAGACTGGCGCCACGGGAAAGACCGAGCTCAACGCCACCGTCAATCTGGAAATGCGCCCTCCTGAAAGCATATGATAAAACGCCTTGCGCTTTTCCGTCCATCCGCGCTGATGCCGGGAGCGACGACAAATCCGGCCCTCTCACCCACCATGAACAGCCTGCGCCGCAACTCCCCGGCATCCCCCGTCAGACCTTCCGACCGAAGGCACCTCGGCCGCTGGCTCGACACCCCGGGTTGCCCGCTTGAGCGCGGAAGGGGATCATGCGCGAGCCGATGAAGGTGCCGTACTTCCGCCTCGCCGGGTTGCTGGTGCTCGGGATCACTCTGCGGGCTGCGGATTTTTATGTGGCCCCGGACGGCAACGACGCCCACCCGGGCGGGCGGGAGCGGCCCTTTGCCACGCTCGCGCGCGCCCAGACCGCGATTCGCGCCTTGAAGCGCTCGACCGGACTGCCGCCGGGCGGCATCACTGTGCACGTGCAAGGCGGCACTTATGCCCTGACCGCACCGTTCACGCTGGAGCCGGAGGACTCGGGCACCGCCGAAGCCCCCATCGTGTACACCGGGGATGCCGCCCGACCGCTGCTGTCCGCGGGGCGGAGCATCACCGGTTGGCGGCAGGTCGGCGACGGGATCTGGGCGGCGGATCTGCCCGACGTAAAGGCGGGCCGCTGGTATTTCGAGCAGCTCTTCGTCAACGACCAGCGGGCCACGCGGGCCCGGAGCCCGAACGAAGGATATTTCTACGTGGACCTCAAGGGCGGGTATGGTTCCGAGCCAGCGAAAGGACAACAGGTGGATCTCCCATCGCGGAGTTTCCAGGCGTTGCACGACGGTGATTTGGCGGACTTCGCCGGTCTGAGCGGCCCGGCCCTGCACGACGTGACGCTCACCGTGCTGTGGAACAACTGGATCTCCACGAAGGTACGGGTCGCGGCGGTGGAGCGCGCCTCACGGCTCGTGACGCTCACGGGGGCGCCCGGAACCACGACTCACAGCGATTTTGATCGGGGCACCCGCTACATCGTGGAGAACAGCCGCTCGGCCTGCGACGCCCCGGGCGAGTGGTTTCTCGATCGCGGCGGCACGCTGTTTTACCGCCCCCGACCGGGCGAGGACATGGCGACGGCCAAGGTCTTCGCCCCGCGCTGGGAGCAGTTAATGATTATCGCCGGCGAACCCCAGGCTGGACGCTACGTCGAGCACATCACCTTCCGGGGGCTGCGGTTTCATCACGCGGACTGCCCCACTCCACCCGGTGGGAGCCCGGAGCGGCAGAGCGCGGCGCTGGTGCCCGCAGCGATCATCGCGGACGGCGCGCGCCACGTCAGCCTGGAGGACTGCGAGATCGCCCACGTCGGCGGCTACGCGATTCACTTCCGCCTCGGCTGCCGCGATTGCACGGTGCGACACTGCCATCTGCACGACCTGGGCGCGGGGGGCGTGCATCTCGGCGGCGGCGAGCCCAACCAGGTACCGGCGGCCTGGGAGCAGTCTTCGCACTTCGAGATCGACAACAACATCATCCAGGCCGGTGGGCGCGTGTTTCCCAGCGGCTGCGCCATCCTGAGCCATCATTGCTCCGACTCGCGCTTCACGCACAACGACATCAGCGACTTCTATTACACCGGCATCTCCGTCGGTTGGACGTGGAGCTACCTGCCCTCGCTCGCCCAGCGGAACTTGATCGCCTTCAACCGCATCGGCCACATCGGCCAGGGCGTATTGAGCGACCTCGCAGGCATCTACACGCTCGGCGATTCCCAGGGCACCGCGATCGTCGGCAACGTCATCCACGATGTGCGGTGTTACGCCTACGGTGCGGCCGGCATTTACAACGACCAGGCCAGCACCGGTATTCGCGTGGCCGACAACCTCACCTACCGCACCGAGACCAGTGGTTACACCATGAACTTTGGCCAGGATGTCACCGTCGAGAACAACATCTTTGCGCAGACCGAGACGCACGTCCTGCACAAGGGCACGGGGCGCGAGGAGAGCTCCGCTTATTTCACGCGCAACATCGTCTGGTTCGACCGGGGCGACTTGTTTGAAGGCGGCTGGCGGGCACCGGCCATGCGAACTGCGCGCAACCTCTACTGGGATGCCTCCCGTCGTCCCCTCAATTTCCTCGGACTGTCCTGGGGCAAGTGGCGGGCGCTGGGCAAGGACCACGGGTCGCTCGTGGCCGACCCCTTGTTCGAGAATCCGACCGGCCTGGACTTTCGGCTGAAGGCCGGCAGTCCCGCCGCCAAAATTGGTTTCGTGCCGTTTGACCCGGCGCAGGCCGGCGTAACGGGCGACACAGCCTGGCGCACCCTGGCCCGTTCCTTCCCGGCGCCCGCGCCCCGATTGCCGCCGCCCGTCCCCGCCCTCACGCCCCTGCGTCTCGATGAAGACTTTGAAACCACGCCCGTCGACTGGCCGCCGGCGATGGCCAAGGTCGAACCGACCTGGGCCTGGGAGCAATACGGCTTGCGCGTGGCCGTGGCGACCGAGCCCTCCCCGGCCGGCCAGCGCTGCCTCCGGATCGTGGAGGAAAAGCCGGGCCTCCAGACCTGGGCGCCGATGCTCATCTATTACCCTGACCACCGCCAGGGGCAGACCCGCCTGAGCTTTGATGTGAAGCTGGAGCGCGCCGCCATTCTGAACGTGAGCCTGGAGGATCGCAGCGGTAGGAATTCCGCCCCGCTCAACGGCCCGCAGTTGAACCTGCGCGCGGGAAGGCTGGAGGTCGCCGACCGGCCGCCGGTCGTGATTCCGTGGCAGCAATGGATCAAGGTGGAAGTGGTGGCGGGCGTCGGCGACGCGGCTGACGGCACCTTCGATCTCACCGTCACGCTCCCCGACGGCACCAAGCGGACCCTGTCCGGAATCAGGTGCCGCTCCCGGCAATGGAATCATCTCCAATGGCTCGGTTTCAGCAGCCAGGGAGACGGCAACAGCACGATCCTGATCGATAACCTTCAGCTGGCGAACCAACCGGGTGCCGCCCGCGGCCGCCCGTCCCCCTGACGGATCCGCCGGCGGGACGGGAAGCGCCTCTGGTCTCGCCCATGGCCGCCCCGCATCGCGGCTGCGTCCCCGGGGCCGGCCCACAATGCTCCTTGCGTATTGCGGATTCCCCACGACGGTGGCGGCTCGTAATAACGTAAGATGACAGTAGTTGGTGGGTCTTCAGGTGAGCTTCAGGTTCAGTGATGATTCGAAACCCGATCCCCGGGAACACCGCTGACAGCAGACGAAGCCTACGAAACATCATCACATGAATTCCAAACTCTATGTCGGCAATATGTCGTTCAAGACCACCGAAGCGGATCTCCGCGAGACCTTCGGAAAATTCGGCGCCGTGACCGACGTCTACATCGCCAATGATCGCGAGACGGGCCGCCCGCGCGGCTTCGCGTTCGTGACCTTCGCCACCGAGGAAGAAAGCAAGGCCGCCGCCGAGAAAATGAACGGCGTCGATCTCGACGGCCGCGCCCTCACGGTCAACGCAGCCAAGCCGAAGGAAGAAATGGGCGGCGGTGGCGGCCGCAGCTTCGACAGCCCGAACCGGCGCCCCGGTGCCTTTCAGTCCCGCGGCAACAGCCGCTACTGATTCCCCGGCGGCGTTCGCGCGCAGACAATCCCGGCGAGGTGCCCTCCGGCACCCCGCCTTTTTTGGGTCCCGACCCGTGACTCCGGGGCGTTAGGGCGGGGAACGGGTTGCTGCGAGCACAGCTTAGGTCACCGGCAAAGTTTTCCGGGATAAACCGTCGCTTTTGGGGTCAGGCGCTTCCAGGATTGGGAACTCAACCCCCCGATTCATGTTCCTCATCCCCCTTCCTCCGCTGTCCGCCGCTGCCCTCTGGCGCGGTGCGCCGGGCTTGGGCGAGGCGGAACGGCTGCAGCAGGCGGGGGCCACCCTTTGCACGGAATGTTCCGACAAATCAGAAACCATCAAGGTACTGGCCGAATTTATCGTCCAGCGCCAGAAAGACGCATATATGCTCCGAGCCCTGCTCTGGGAGGACACCTCCTCCTGAGTCCATCCATGACGCGTGACCGCTTCGGTTCGCGCTGTCATCGACAGTCGCCCTTCGCTTCCGCCCGGGCGGCTTTCCGCTCCGCCTGCTCCGCTCCGGAGTAACGCGCGGGACACGGGCGCGGCGAAGTTATTCTCGCCGCGCCGCCAATTTTCTCCCGCTCAACGGTGGCGGGCCACTTCCTCCGGGGTCGCCAGTTCGTAGGTAATCTTGCCTTCGGCCACCTCGCGCAGCGCGGTGTCTTCCGCCGAAAGTTTTTCCAGCGATTCCACCAGCGGTCGATTGCCACGCTTGAGCTGCTTCACGCGCCGGGAGACGACGTTCACGAGAATATTGGGATCGTCGATGACGAGCAGCGCGTTTTGAAGATAATCGTCTCTCATAAGGGTGGTGGGATTGAACCGCGGAGGGCGGTCGTGGCAGTGGCGGACAAAAGCGGATCCAACCTTGGAATCGGCTGGGTGGATCAGGATAAGGTTGATGTAACCTAAACTCGATGCCGAACACTCTGCCTGGCGGTCGGGTCGGGCAATCGGTTCGCGGACCAAAGGGTTGAAGCGATTATAGATGCCCGCTGCCGACACCCAGCGCGCCAGCCCGCGCCGGAACCCCGCGATGGGCTGGCTTATACAAACCGCCTTTGCGCTTTGGATTCTTGGTCGGGCGCGGACTGCGCTCAGAGTTTCACCGACAGGGAGAGGCTGAAGTTGATCGGCGTGGTCAGTTTGTAGGAATTCGGCACGGCCTCGCGGGCCGGGGACGAGTAGTCGCCGTCCCGCGGCCGCAGGGCGGTGCCGATATAGGTCACACTCCGATCATTCAGCAGATTGTTGACGACCAGATTCGCCTGCACCGGCCGCTCCCGGAACTTCCACGAATAACCCAGCGTGCCCACGACGATGGTGGTGCCCTTGGGGGAATAGACGAGGGTGTAGGCGGTGCGATCAGGATCGTCGATGGCCAGCTTGGGGTTGGCCGGGTCGCGCATCGTGTCGTTGGCCCGATCGCCCAGGACGCGCTTGCCATTGTAGCGCACTCCCACCCCAACGCGCAGGCCCTTCAGGCGGTTCTCTTGAAAGGTGTAGTCCGCGAACAGCTTCGCGATCGACTGCTCCTGATCGAGAATCTTGCCCTCTTGCTGGCTGTTCCGGAACTGATAGATGCTGTTGTAGGCATCCGCCGCCACCTGGGCATCCGGAGAACGGACGTTCGCCGGAATCGAGGTGTTCACGCTGGCGACGTTGGTCGTCGGGTTGATCGTGACGCTCGCGTCCTGCGCGATGAGTTTGAAAACATCGCCGTGGCTGTCGATGTACCTGCGCGAGTCGGAATTGACGTCCTGCACATAGACCTTGGGCAGCGCCAGATTGGCGGACAGCCGGAGTCCCCGCGTGAGGTTGGCCGTCACTTCAATTTCGAAACCGCTGCCCGACCGCTGCGAGAGGTCGTAGAAGGAAGGCAGCGTGTTCTGGCCGCGCTTGTTGATGTCGTCGGTGGTGCCTTGCGGCGTGGCGCGGTACAGCGTGTTGATCGGCAGGCCCGTGACCGAGCCGGCCCGATTGGCCTCCTCGTTCACATAATAGATCAGGTTGAGGTTCAGGCGGCCCTTGAGCAGGTCGAAGCGCAGGCCGTAGTCGACCCCCTTCGCCACCGTGGGCGGGAGCAGGCTGCCGTCGATCCGCACCTGGTAACCCTGCTGCGGGTTGAAGGTCTCGGCGTAGTTGACGTAGGGGCTCAGCCACGAGTTGACGTGGAAGACCGTGCCGGCGGACTTCGTCGTCTGCCGGCCCTCGAGCGTCGGCGCGTTGAAGTCGTCCTGGAATCGATCGCCCTCGTACTGGGCGAGGCGCACGCCGGCGGTGCCGCGCGGGCGCAGGGTCGCCTCCTGGGCGGGTCCGGTGGGACGGCCGTTCGCGTCCTTGGGAACATAGGTCAGCGTCGCCCAATCCGCTGGGGGCGCCGACCGGTAGATGGGCTTGGCCGGATCGGTGTCGGTCGGATAGTCGCCCCGCCGCAACTGCTGCTGGGACCCGGCGCTGAACTGGTCCCGCCGCACCGCTGCCAGCAGGACGACCCGGTTCCGCCAGACCTTCGCGTTGAGCGAGGCCAGCGCATACTTGTAATTGGAATCGTTGATGGTCTCGGAGTCGTAGCGGGAATTGTCGATCACCCAGCGCGGCTGGATTTCCGTCGTGGCCGCTCCGGGATTGACGTAGCGCACCGGATTCACGCTCAGGTCGAGAATCGGGCGGCTGCTCTCGTTCCAGTACCGGCGCACGCGGATGAACTGCGCCGTTTGGATCCATTGCGATTGATCCGCCCCCTGGGCCATGGACAGCCAGCGATACGAGAGCGTGTAGTGGTTCTTGCTGCTGCCCGCCATCGTGTTCACCACGAACTTGCCATAACGCGTGTCCTTGGCGTAGGCCGCCGCCACCCGCACGTTGGTGTAGTTGTAATTCCGGTACCCCCGAAAGAACGAACCGTCCCCGTAGGGCTGGAGAAAATGACTGTTGGGGGAGCCGTCGGGCAGCACGCGGTTGATGTCGATGTAGGTGTCGGCCGTGCCGCGGTTCTCCTCTCCGTTGACGAAATACGCCATGCGGTTCACGTCCGCGGCCGCCTCAAGGTGGAAATCGCCCAGCCGCTGGTTGACCGTGAGTTGGAGATCCTTGAAGCGCGACGAAAGCAACGGGGCATCCGGTGAGAGGGTGAACTCGTCATCGGGGATGCGGAAGGCCGAGTTCGCCACGGCCGTGTCGAACCGGCCGTCGGGCATGCCCAGCGCGTGCTGGAAGGTCGCGCCATTGGTGTTGAACGTCCCGCCCCCGCTCACTCCATAGGTGTAGCCGGCGATCGGCGTGTTGGCGGAATCACCGCCCGCCCGCGTCATCGGCTCCCCCTGCAGGTTGGCGATGGCGTCCAGCCCGCTGTAGTCACTTTCCCGTGAAATCCCGCGCAAAATGCGCAAGATTTTGAAATTCGAAGCACGAATGCCGAAATTCGAAACAAACTCGAAGGGCAAAAGCAGAAAACTCCAAACGCAGAGCCGGCGTTGCACCGGTTTTCGGTT
>JBBRWR010000115.1:0-26470 GCA_038249085.1 Opitutales bacterium | reverse complement strand
GTCTATCTGAAAAATTCCCTGGTCACGACGTCGCTGTGTTCGCCGAGCCGGGCCTCGATCCTCACGGGCCTCTACACGTTTCGCCACCGCGTCATCGACAACAACCGCGCGATCCCACCGGGCACCGTCTACTTTCCCCAGTATCTGCAGCAGGCCGGCTACGCCACCGCCTTCTTCGGCAAATGGCACATGGGCGGCGAAGGCGATCAGCCCCAGCCCGGTTTCGACCACTGGGTGAGTTTCCGCGGCCAGGGCGAATACCTTCCGCCCAGTCCCGACTACACACTCAATGTCGACGGCCGGCGCGTGAAACAGAAGGGCTATATCACCGATGAATTGACCGACTACACCGTCGATTGGCTGCGCCAGCAAAAGCCCGCGCAGAAGCCGTTCTTCATTTATCTTTCGCACAAGGCGGTTCACGCCAACTTCACCCCCGCCGCCCGCCATGAGGGCAAGTTCGCGCACAAACCCGTTCAACTCCCCGCCTCCGCGGCCAACACCCCGGCCAACTACGACCTCAAGCCCCGCTGGCTGCGCGACCAACGCAACTCCTGGCACGGGGTCGACTTCCCCTACCACAGCGACCTCGACATCACCGGCTACTACCGGCGCTACTGCGAAACCCTCTGCGCCGTCGACGAAAGCGTCGGCCGCATCATGGCCGAACTGAAGCGCATGGGCATCTATGACGACACGCTCGTCCTCTACATGGGCGACAACGGCTTCATGTTCGGTGAACACGGCCTCATCGACAAACGCGTCGCCTACGAAACCTCCATCCGCGTGCCGATGCTCATGCAATGCCCGTCGCTCTTTTCCGGCGGCCGCGTCGTCGACGAGGTCGTGGCCAACATCGACGTCGCCCCGACGGTCATGGAGGCCATGGCCCTCAGACCTCCGCGCCACATGGACGGCCTCAGCTTCCTCCCGCTCGCCGAGGGCAGGAAGGTGCCCTGGCGGGAGAATTTTCTCTATGTCTATTATTGGGAAAAGAACTTCCCGCAGTCGCCCACCGTCTTCGCCCTGCGCGGCGATCGCTACAAATACATCACCTACTATGGGCTCTGGGACGCCGACGAGTTCTACGATCTCAAGACCGATCCCGACGAGACGAAGAACCTCCTCTACGATCCGCAATACCGCCCGCTGGCAGAGGAGATGGAAAAGAAACTCTACGCGGAGATGGCCGAGCTCGGCGGCCTGGAGATTCCCCTCAACGCCCCGATGGGCGGCTCCCAGAACAAACGCCTGGGCCCGCGCGGTGGCGCGAAAGGGGCCGATTTCCCGGCGCCGCTCGTGGTCGATAAGCCGATCAACCAGAACGCCAAGTAACGGTGGACGGGGTCAGCCCCGCCACCGACTGGATGATTCCGCCGGGATTCTCGACCTGTCCCCAATCCTTCCGGTTCTCGGTCGGACCTCGGTTTGATCTCCTGTGGATTTCCGGTGAGCTGGGATCGGAGCTTTGGCACAGGAGTCGATCCGAGGACAATCCGAGGGTGCAAAGGTTCGACGTTGCCGGAAAAGCTCCGAGGGGAAACGATGCGCGGCCTCTGCAAACTCCTCCTCTCCTCCTCGTTCAGCTTCGTCTCTGACCCTCATTTCCACCGCGCCCCGGCCCTGCAATTCTCCAGCCCACTTCCATGAGCATCCTCGCTTTGAACTCTCGCGCCCTCGTCTTTGTCGCCCTCGGACTTCTACTGCGTCCCGCCGCCGGCGCGGCCGCCGATGCGGTTCGTCTCGGCCCGCCTCCGGCACCCGACCCCGCCCCCCTCCGGCCGTATTACCTGCGCGACCTCCATGTGCTGCGCGACTACCGGCCGGGCAAGAACAGCTTCGTCGAGGGTCCCAATCGACAGATCGGCCACTACACCGGGCCCGGCCAGCACCTCACCCTCCTCGACGTCGACGGCCCCGGGAGTCTGCGGCATTTCTGGAGCACGTGGCGCCCCGGCAAGGGCGATCACCGCCTCGATTTTTATACCGATGGAGCGGCCGAGCCGGCGCTTTCCGGAACCCCCGATGAACTCATCACCCGGGCCCGACAGGGCGAGACTTCACCCGGGCAGGTCACCGCCTTTGTCGGAAACAACCAGGCGCGAAACTATTTCCTGCCTTTCCCCTTTCAGCGGCATCTCCGCATCGAGCTGACCACCCTCGAACCCACCGATCTGATCTTCTATCAGGTCGACTACCGCACGGGAGAGGAGTCGCCCCTGTCTCCGCCCTCTGTCTCACCGCTCTCCACCACCAGCGTCCAACACGACGCCGTGCTCGCCCCGGGCGAGCGCCAGACGGTCGCCGCTGTCGACGGTCCGGGCATCCTCCGCCGTTGGGCGCTGCGAACCGACGTGTCGCTCACTGATCACGCCCAGCTCGATCTGGAGGTCGCGTACGATGACGCGGCGTCCGCGGCCGTGCGCGCCAGCGTCGCGGACTTCTTTGGTCCGTTCCGGGGTGTCAGCCTCGACACCGATCCCGCAACGGGATGGCGCACGTGTTTTCTCCCCACCCCGTTTGCCCGCTCGGTCCGGTTCGCGCTGGTCAACCGCACGGACCGCACCGTCCGAGTCGCGTTTGCCGGCGACCTGGAAAGCGCACCCCGCTTCCTTTCCTCCTGGGGATTCCTTCATGCCCTCGGCCAGACCACGCCAAAGACCACCGGCTATCGCCAGCACCAGGTGTTGTATGTGCGCGGACGCGGGCACTGGCTGGGCATGGCGCTCTACAACACCGGCCACGACCACGGCGGGGGAGACTTCGCCGTGCTCGACGGCGAGGGCGACCATCCGGCCTTTCTGCACGGCATCAATGGCGAAGACTACTTCACCTTCGCCTGGTTCGGTCGCGGCGAACACCATCCGTTTGCCATCGCCGGCACCAACGAGGCGGGTCGCTATCGCCACCACTTCGAGAACCCCTATCCTTTCCGGCAAAGCGCCAGCCTCTATTGGGGCACCTATCCGGACCTCGCCACCCGCGGCGTCGCCTACTGGTATCAGGATTCCCCCGACGATACGACGGTGCCGGATGCCGCCAACGCCCTCAACGCGGTCTGGGACTGCTTCGGTCCGGTGCCCCTGTCCCTCGACGAGACTCGCCGCACACCGTCGGATTTCTGGACCGTGCTGCCCGCCGTGGCCGATCTCGACGGTGGCCGGCAATTCGAGTGTCGCGCCGTCAAGGAGAGCTTCACCAGCGGATGGATGCGGCAGCTTTCCATCGGCCCGATGCTCGATCTCACCTACCTGAGCCGCCACGGCACCCGCATCAAGAGCGAGTTCGAACTCGGTGGCATGGGCCATGCCTTTCTCGCCCGCCGCGTGCTGCCCTCGGCCACCGCCCGCCGGGCCACCTTGCAGTTCAGTCATGACGATCCCGTGCGGGTGCTCGTCAACGGCCGGGAGGTGTACCGCGGCGGTTCCAACTCCGGCTTCGCCACCCACCGTCTTCCGGTCGACCTGCGCGCCGGCGACAACGAGGTCGTCGTCCAGCTCACGAGCTTCTTCAACGTCAACTTCAACTGGGCCGGCTTCGCCCTCCGGTTGGTTGATTGATCCCGCCCCGCTCTCCCGGCCATGAAATCCCCGCTGCGACTCGCCTTGCTTCTCGTCGTCCCGGCCATCGCGACGGCGGCATCCCCACCTTCGCGCCTGGACGTCGCGACCGGCGCCTCCGAACGCCTGCCCCTTTTCCTCCCGTCCGACCTCAAGTCCTGGTCCACCGCGGAAAGCACCGTCGCGCCCTCGACCGCGCGCACGCACGATGCCGGCGTCGCCCTGCACTGGCATGTCACCGTCGACTACCGGAGCGGCGAGGCGAAATACCCCATCGGCTGGCCGCGCCTGAATCGCAGTTTTCCCGCGGGCCCGCTGCGTGACTGGTCCGTATGGGATTACCTGCACGGCTGGGTTTATATATCCACCAACCGCGACAAACTTCCCGCCATTCCCGCCGGCCTGGGCCTGCACAATCCCGACCGCACCGGCGCATTCCAACGCACCCTCTCCGAACTCAGAGCGGGCGCATGGGTGGAGCTGACCGTGCCGATCTCCGCGATTCCGCGATCCCATGATATCCGCCTCATCCAATTTCATATCGCCGAATCGAATTACCGGGACGGCGACGAGCTCGATTTCTACTTCAGCGACCTCGCCCTGGTTCGCTACGCCACGCCGATCCTGCTCGATTTCGCCCCGGAGAGCGCCGTGCTGTTCGCCGATGCCGCGCGCATTCCGCTGCGCGTTCACCTGGCGGGCCTGCCTGCCGGCGCGCGCACCGAAGTCGCCTGCGAATTACAGCAAGGCGACCGCGTCGTCCTGCGCGCCGCGCTGTCCGCCGCGAGGGGCGTACAGTCGGCGACGATCGCTCTCGGTGCGCCACCGCCGCCCCCCGGCGACTACGAGTTGCGCGCCCACCTCCCGGGCCAGCCGCAAGTCGTGACCGCCCGCCTCCGCCTCGTCGAATCCCCCTGGAAGTGAAAATCCTCCCGTCCCCCTCCGCGCTTGAACTTGTGGGCGGGGTGCCCTCACCCCGCAACTTGCCGCCCGCCGTGTCCCCACTCCGCTCCTTGCGACCTGTCCATCTCACTCTGCGCCTGACCGCGTTCGCCGTCCTCGCCGCCTGCGTCCACGCCGCGCCCCTTCTCTTCGACTGCGGCCCACCCGGATCCGCCCTCTGGCCGGGGTTCACGCTCGCGTCTCCCGCGACCGTGTCCACCGGGCCGACCGTCGCCGGTTGGAAATCAGCCGCCGGGCTCACCGCCAAATCCCATGCGTACAAGGAGCCGGTCGAAAACCGCAGTCGCGGCACCGTCGAGCCGCCGCCCATCTGGACCAACGCGATCACGGAGGACGCCATCGCCAGCCGCACCGCCAACACGTTTCTCCTTCCCGCCGCGCCCGGCGAATACGAAATCTACGTGGTCTGCGGCACCAGCGATCCGTCCCAGCGCAGCCAATTCTTCGATTTCACCGTGACCGTCGGCTCGCAATCGCAACGCGTGCAGATCGAGGGCTGCCACCGCTTCCGCACCGTGCGACTGCACACCCGGCTCGATCAAGGTCACCTGACCGTCACGTTCACCCCCCGCAGCAAATGGGTGGTCAACGCCATTCTGGCGTGGCCCGTCGCCGAAGCCGATCAGGTGCACCGCACGGTCATCACCCCGTTCGAGGACGCCACCTTTCGCGCCCCTCCGGCGGAATGGGCCCAGTGGCAGGAGGATCCCGAACCGCCAACGGGCCCCCTGCCGCCGCTCAGCGCGACCGACCGGCAGCGCGGCTTTTGCGTCTACTCCCGTCCGGCGTTTGAGTGCGTCTACCCACACACGCATCCCGCTCCGGGCGACCTCAACCCGCAACTGCGCGTCTTCAGTCCTCCGGGCGAAGCGATCGCCACCAACTTCGTGGTGTGGCCGTTGCGCGATCTGCGCGATGCGAAGATCACCACGAGCGCCATCGGGCCCGTGCCCGCCGCCAACCTCGAGGTGCGCCGCGTGCGTTTCACGCGGGCCCGCCCCAATTACACGGTGAGGTATCGCTACCGCCTCGTGCCCGACTTCCTGGAGCGCTTCGAGCTGTCCGATCTTCCCGCCGGTGAGAACGCCCGCTTCTGGCTCACCCTGCACGTGCCCGCCAACGTGCCTCCGGGCCTCTATGATGGGCGGGTCACGTTCACCTGCGCGGGCGGCGAGGCCGTCGTGCCCCTCCAACTCCGCGTCCTGCCCATCACCCTGCGCGAAGACCCCGCCAAGCTGATCGGCATCTATTACCGGCATCCCTACGACCTGGCCGAGTCGGCCCCCGACGACGTGTCGCGCGCGTACTTCCGCCGCAAGGCCGACCTCGAACACCGCGACATGGTCGCCCACGGCACCCGCAATGTTGTCCTGAGCATCTCGGGCCGCGCGGCCGACGCGGAAGGCAACTTCAAGTTCAACTGGGATCTGCTCGGGGCGAAACTCGACCTTGGGGAAAAATACGGCTTCGTCGGCCCGGTCGTCCTGGGCATCCCGACGGAAAGCGTTTACGAAAAATACCTGCACGAGCGCCCCGGCTCCCACCTGCGCGCCGTCAAAGATCCGCCCGCGGAATTCGGCCGCGAGCTCACCGCCATGGTCAAGGTCATCGCGGCGGAACGCCGGAGGCGCGGCTGGCCCGAGTTTCTCATCTATCCGATCGACGAACCCAGCACGGCCCCGGCCGCCGTCAACTTCATGGTCACGGTGCTCCGTGCCGTCAAAGCCGCCGGCGTCCGCACCTACGTCACCGCCGATCCCACCCATGAGCAATTCGCCCCGCTGCGGCCCTTTGTCGACGTCTGGTGCACGCAACCCTTTGCCCCCGACCGCGACACCGTCCTCGCCGACGCCAAGGCGCGCGGCGTCGAATACTGGAGCTACCCCAACCACATCAACGGCGAGAACGATCACACGCCCGTTGCCGGAGCCCGCATGACCTACGGCTTCGGTTTCTGGCGCTCCGGTTTCCGTGCGCTCATTCCCTGGATCTACCAGTCCAATGTGGGCGATCCGTTCAACTACCTCGACGGCGCCACCAGCGACTTCTTCAACCGCAGCGAGCCCGACGGCACTCCCATGCCCGTCGCGTTGTGGGAAGCCTATCGCGAGGGGCAGACCGACTACCGCTACCTCCACACGCTCGAAACGCTTATCGCCGAGGCGCGGCAGCGGACCCAACCGGCGGCCCTCGCCGCCGCGACCCGGGCCGAAGCCGAACTCGCCTTCATCTGGAACGCGATTCGCGTGCAGCCAAAGTACAAATACGACGACCTCTGGGCCCCGGCCGACTTCGAAGTCTACCGCTGGATGGTCGCACAGCAGATCCTGCGCCTACAGACTGTCCTGGCCGGACGGTAGTCCGATCTTGCGCGACCAGTCATCGGGGTCAGGTCGCGGATGGCGGATCTTGCGCCCGAGACGGAAGCGGAGAAGTCGGCGCGCCTCCGCGGCCGGATTCTGCGGGGTGTGCTCTGCGTCCTCGCCCGATCGCTGCGGTGCAGAGTGCCGGGGAAACGGGAGGTGGCGCCGCCAAGGGCAACCCTCACGTTGTTGGCTTTGCATCCCACGTCGGGTGCGCGCCCAAATCCGCGATCCGCGACCTGACCCCGTCGGACGCGTTCTCGGCGTCCCGCCGAGGGCATCGGAGGCGGCGGCGAGACGCCGCCAGCACCCGAGACGGGTGCGCTCCCCGGACCGGAATTGGAGACGATGGCACATGGGTTTTCGGTAATGCCCCGGAGGGCAGCCTTCGAGTTTCGAATCCGTCGTTGGCATTCAATTCTTCATGCGATCGCACGCGGCGTAAAAGATCCCGGCGTGGCTGCAGCGGCTGGTTCGGCCCTGGCTTCAAGCAGCAGGAAGCGGCCCGGCTGCCACCAACTTCTTCTTCCGCGAGTCGACCGCCAGACTCAGCCCCTCCAGTGTGCGGGCACCAAGAAGAAGCAAATCGCCATTCTCGACGCGCGCATCCACGTAAAAAGTTCCCGTTCCCAGAAAGCTACGCGGTGAGGCTGCTCCAGCAAGCGCGTTGGCGGAGACTTCGCTGAACGTCCGAGGGCAGCCACGCCGGGAGCTGGCGGGCCGCGTGCCGCCTTCGAGTTTCGATTCCGTGGTTGGCATTCGATTCTTCATTCGGTCGCACGCGGCGTGACAGATCCCGGCGTTGGCGGTAGCGACTGGCGCCCGCCGGTCAGAGACGCGGCGCTACTCCCAGAGGCATCACCGCAAACTCGCAGATGGACCCGAAGTCAGCGCCATGATCCTCTGTTGACCGCCCCGGGGACCTCCCCACCTTGATCCATTCCTCTTCCCGTTCGTTTCCCACCGATGAGACTCTTTCCCCTGCTTCTCTGCGCCGCCCTTCCGCTGTCCGCCGCCAACGTCGATTGGGGGACCTACCTCGGCGACAAATCCAGCAGCCAGTACTCGCCCCTGCGCCAATTGACCCCGGACAACGTCGCCCGGCTGGAAGTGGCGTGGACCTACCGCGCCGGCGGGCTCGACGGCAAGAACCGCACCCAGATCCAGTGCAATCCACTCGTGATCGACGGGGTGATCTACGGCACCACCCCGGACCTCCAGCTCTTCGCCCTCGACGCCGCCACCGGCACCGAGCGATGGCGCTTCGATCCGGCCTCCGTACCCGGTGTGACCAAGGTCGGCGTCAATCGCGGCTTCGCCACCTGGACCGACGGCACCCACCGGCGCCTGTTTTTTGCCAACGGCAATTGGCTGCACGCCGTCGATGTGACCACGGGAAAGCGCATCCCGGAGTTTGGGCACGACGGCTCGATCGATCTCAAGGAGGGCCTCGGGCGTGACGTCTCCAAGCTGTCCTTACAGGCCACGACGCCCGGCATCGTCTTCCGCGATCTTCTCATCATGGGCATGCGGTTGGGCGAGGGACCCGCCCCGGCCGCGCCGGGGCATATCCGCGCCTTCAACGTGCGGACCGGCGAAATCGTCTGGCGCTTCAACACCATCCCGGCGCCGGGCGAGGCCGGCTACGAGACCTGGCCGCCGGAAGCCTACAAGCACATCGGCGGCGTCAATGTCTGGGCCGGCTTTGCCCTCGATGAGCCGCGCGGCCTCGTGTTCTGCCCCACCGGCTCGGCGGCGTTCGACTTCTGGGGCGGCAACCGCATCGGCCAGAACCTCTATGCCAATTGCCTGCTCGCCCTCGACGCGGCCACCGGCCGCCGCGTCTGGCACTTCCAGTTCGTGCATCACGATCTCTGGGACCGGGACTTGCCCGCGCCACCCACCTTGCTCTCGGTCATGCACGCGGGCAGGAAGACCGACGCCGTCGCCCAAACCACGAAGTCCGGCCACGTCTTCGTGTTCAACCGCGAGACCGGCGAGCCCCTTTTCCCGATCGCAGAGGTGCCCACGCCGAAGTCCGACATCCCCGGCGAGTCGGCCTGGCCGAGCCAGCCCCTGCCGTTGAAACCGGCCCCGTTTGCCCGCCAGCTCTTCACCCACGCCGAGATCACGAACCGCACCCCGGCGGCCCATCGCGCCGTGCTGGACCAGTTCACCACCCTCCGGCCGCATGCGCCGTTCATGCCCCCCAGCCGCGAAGGCACGATCATTCTCCCCGGTTTCGACGGTGGGGCCGAATGGGGCGGGGCCGCCGCCGATCCCGACGGCATCCTCTACGTCAACGCCAACGAGATGGCGTGGATCCTCACGCTCGTCGACGCCAAGGCGAAGGCCGGAGACGGCACGGCGTCCGGGGCCGCCCTCTTCACCCAGATCTGCGCCGCCTGCCATGGCGTCGATCGCAAGGGCAACGCCGCCCAGAACGTGCCTTCCCTCGTCGACGTGGCCCAACGCCTCAAGCTCCCCGAGGTGCTCACCCTGCTGCAGACCGGCAAGGGGGTCATGCCGTCCTTCGCCTTCCTCTCTGAGGCGCAGCGCACGGCGGTCGCCCACGAGCTTTTCGGCCTCACGCCCCCGCCGGCCGATCTGCGCAACGAGGCCGCCGGCAACGACGCCGCGCGCAAGCAGGAACTCGACGAAGGTGGCGACGCGCTTGGCCGCATCCCGTATGCGACGACCGGGTACAACCGCTGGCTCGATCCCGACGGCTACCCCGCGATCAAGCCGCCCTGGGGCACGCTCAACGCCATCGACCTCAACACCGGCGAGTATCTCTGGCGGGTGCCGCTGGGCGAGTGGCCGGAACTCGCCGCGCAGGGCGGGCCGAAAACGGGCACCGAAAACTACGGCGGTCCCGTCGTCACCGCGGGCGGCGTCATCTTTATCGCCGCCAGCCGCGACGAGCACATCCGCGCCTTCGACCGGCGCACGGGAAGAGAGCGGTGGAAGGCGCCCCTCCCCGCGGCCGGTTACGCCACTCCCGCCACCTACTCCGTGGGCGATCGTCAATACGTGGTCATTGCCTGTGGCGGCGGCAAGATCGGCACCAAGAGCGGCGACACCTACGTGGCCTTCGCCCTGCCGCCGTAAGCCCCGCCCCCGGTCAACTTTTCAGGGGGACGCGCGCGGTCGCACCGGGGCGGCGGTCGGGCGGAGACGCCGGGCGAGGTCCGTCGCGGCCCGCGGGGTGGCCGGGACCAACCGGCGCCCGGGCATCCAGGACGCGCCCGCGATCCAGGGCGCGGCCTCCGTTTCCAAGGCGCCAATCGCCGGAGGCCGGCCGGCCTTTCCGTCGGCGATTCCGGGTACTGGCACGCCGGTCGCATCGAGCGGGCCGCCGGGGCGGGGACGGAAATCCTGGTGCGCGAAGTCGCGAAACAGGACCGCTTCTTCGTGGCCCGCGATCGTCACGTTGTGATCGAGGGTCCCAGGCTCCGGCGCCAGCGGCCGGAGATTGGGGCGCTGGCCTCGCCTGGGGTCGTGGCGCAAGGAGAGCCGGTCGAGGAAGGCGTAAGCCACGTTGTTGCGGAGGCGCCATGCGGCGCGCTCGGCGGCCGGGGTTTCGGGTTCGAAGACCACGAGGAAGGCGTGGCGCGGGGCGTTCACGAGGACGGTGTTGTTGTAACCCTCCAATTGATGCCCCTGCATCTTGCACCCGGCCGAAGCGTGCCAGACCAGGTTGTGGTGAAACGTGAGGTTGCGGCCCTGGACGTCCACGCGGAAGCCGAGGCCGTCGAGATCGTGCAGCCAATTGTGGTGAACCTGCGTGCCCTGCATCTGGGCGCCCACCGGAACATAAAGCGCCGAGACATCGACGCAGTAGAGACCACCGTTGAACAGGTGGTTGAACCCGGCCACCACCGGACCCTGGCCGTGCAGGTAAATTCCAACGCCGCCGCAATTGTAGGCGGTGTTGTGGCGGACGAGATTGGTTCCGCTCCCCGTGCCCCGCACACTGATGGCCGGACCGGGATGGCGGCCGTGCAGATTGCTGTCGTGGACGAGGCAATCTTCGACGCGGTTGTCGGTGCCCTCGACTTCCAGCCCACCATCCACGGCCCAGGCGATCAGGCAATGCTCCACCCCGTTGTGCTCGCCGGAGATGCGCAGGTTGCGCGCCTGCTTCCGGTCGGTTTCGGCGTCCGGAAACACCTTTGGAGTGGCGGGATAGAGGAACTGACAGTGGCGCACGATCACCCGGCGGGCGTTTTCGAAGCGGACGTTGCAGGCGCGGAACTCCAAACCGTCGAGCACGATGTCGGTGACACCGTCGCCCTCGAAGCCGGTGCCGCGCTGCTTGAACGTCACTTGATGTGGGCCCGGATCTCCGGCGTCGGGGGGAATGAACAGCAACTGGCCGCGCGCCACGTCGTGCCACCATTCGCCGGCGGCATCGAGGGCCCCGCGGGCCACGACAAAGAAGCGGTTGCCCGCGAGGCCGTGTTGTCTGATCCGTTCGGGCATGGAATCTTCGCGCCACGCGCGACCCTCGATGCCCGTCCGGTCGTAGAGCAGGGTGGGGTCACCGGCGCGATGGCGGATCACGGGGCGGGTGTGGCAGCTATTGCCCTTGCTCAGCTTGAGGTAGAGCAGGCCACCGGTCAGATCCAGGCCCGCCCGTGCGAGGGCCGTACTCTGGATGCGGCCGAGTTCGGAACCTTCGTCCGTCAACGCCCATTTCTTGTCGGGCGACCAGTTTTCTTCCCACGGGCAGTCCGGCCAGCGGGCTTCGCTCATCATGCGGCCATCCAGGAAGAGGGCTTCGATGCCCGGGTCCGCCGCGAGCGGCGTGGTCCAGATTCCGCCGGCGGTCTTGGTCCAGGGCCCGGTGACCACATCCGCACCATCGATGATGACCCGCTCGTCCTGCCAGGGGGCGAAGGTGATCGGTTGGTCCTCCCGGCCGGACCGGGCGAGCTGCACCGTTTCGCGGTAAACGCCGGCGCGAATCCGACACGTTTCGCCGGGTTGCAGCACGGCCGCGGCGCGCCCGATGGTCCGAAACGGCTTTTCGACCGAAGTCCCGGGGTTGTCCTCCCGCCCCTCCGGCGAGACAAAGTATTCTCCGGCCGAAGGCGCGGCGGCGAGAGACGGAGTCGGCATCGCTCCGAGCCAGACGGTCAGGAGAATGAGGGTGGGCGAGGAGCGGTTCATCGGGCGTCACGCTAGGACGATCCCGGTCAACTGGGGAGCGTAGAAAGCATGGGATCTTGGAGCATGCGAAATTGGCTCGGGCGGGAAACCAGGACGACAAACTCATCTCGTATTACGGCCGGGGTCGCGACGCCGGGATGCCGTGACCGCCGCCCGGTGGTTCTGAGTGGTCGGGGCGGGAGCTCAAACGCCAAGGCTCCAACCGGGACGATAGGCGGATCGGACATGTTGATTGGCCTCGGGCAGGTTGGTGATTTCGAGCTTCGCGGCATCCCATTCGATCCGCGCGTCCATGCGTTTGGCGATGTTGCCCAGCAGGCAGGTTTCCGTGAGCGGGCCACTGTAGCCAAAGTGGGCGCCCGGCTGCGTGCCCGCCTTGGCGGCGCGCACCCATTCCTGCTCATGCCCGGTCGTGCCGCCGGGAATCCGCGGCAGGCTGGGGGCCGGGCGCCGGTAGGCCTGCATCGCGGTCTCGGGGATCAAACGCGGGCTCTCCCCGTAAACGTTGCATATCATCGTGCCCTTGCTGCCCTTGAAGATCGCCCCGCCTTCGTCCGGCAGGCGACGGCCGTTTTCGAGTTCGGGGGGCCGCGGCGGGCGGAGGCCCTCGTACCACGTGAGCTTGACGGGCGGCAGCGCGCCGCGGGCGGGAAAACGAAAGGTCACCACCGCCGCAATCGGGTGCGTGTCCGGATTGAGGTCGGTCGAGGTGGCGTCGATGCTGGTGGGCGCGCCGAGTTGGAGCGCGGCCACCACCGGATTCAGCGTGTGCGCCCCGCGATCGCCCATCATGCCGTTGCCGAATTCCCACCAGCAGCGCCAGGTGCGCGGGTGATACGCCGGGTGATAGGCGCGCTCGGACGCCGGACCGAGCCACAGGTCCCAGTTCAACTGGTCCGGCAGGGCGGGCCGATCGGAGGGGCGCGTGCCCCACTTGGAACTCCACGGCGCGTGCCCCCAGGGGTAATACGTGAGGCTGCACCAAGCGTCGACCTCGCGCACCTCGCCAATCGCGCCGTCGGCGATCCACTCGCAGAGCAGACGAAACCCGTCGCTGCTATGGCCCTGGATGCCCATCTGCGTCGCCACCTTGGACGCGGCGGCGGCTTGGGTCAGGGCGCGCGCCTCGTAGAGATCGTGGCAGAGCGGTTTCTGGCAGTAGACATGTTTGCCGGCCTGAATCGCGGCCATCGCGATGACCGCGTGAGTGTGGTCGGGTGTGGCGATCAGGACGGCATCAAGGTCCTTCTGCTGCTCCAGCAACACCCGGTAATCGGTATACACCCTGGCCTGGGGGTACTGTTGGATGGTCTTGGCGGTGTAACCGAGGTCGACATCGCACAACGCGACGATGTTTTCCGTCGCGAGGTTTTGGAGATTGCGTCGGCCCTGCTGCCCGATGCCGATGCCGGCGAGGTTGAGTTTCTCGTTGGGCGAGGGCAGGCGGGTGGCGCCGTGCGTCCGTCCCGGCAGGATGGCAAACGCGGTGGAGGCGGCGGCACCGGCGCGGAGGAAGGCGCGGCGGTTGAGCGGAGGGGAGGTCATAGGCGGGGAGGGGAGAGATGGCAGGGATCGGACCAAGTGGCGAGACCAGCCTCCCGGGCCTCATTCTACGGCACCGCGACCTGGCGCGTGGTGCGCAGGTAGGCGATCAGATCGCGCACGTCGTCGTCGGCGAGCGTCTTGAGCAGACCCTCCGGCATCATCGAGACATGGGACTTTTCGCGGGAGAGGATCGCGGACTTCGCCACCACGGTTTCCTGGCCGATCAAACGCAGCGTCACCTGCTGATCATCCTCGCCGGCGAGGTTGCCTGCGAGCGTGCGGCCGTCGCGCGTCGTGAGGGTGACGAGTTGGTAGCCCTCCTGGATCACGTCACTCGGGTTGATGATCTCGCCGAGGATGTAGTCGAGGTTGGCGCGATTGGAGCCCGTGAGATCCGGGCCGACGAGTCCGCCTGCGCCATAGAGCGTGTGGCAGGGGGCGCAGGTGCGCTCGAAGACCGTGCGACCGTTCGCGACGTTGGCGCGGGTGATGTGATCGTCAGTGAGGAGCCGCTTGTACCGGACCAGGTCGGCTTGTTTGTCCTCGGCCGGCTGGGCGACCTGGCCCCAGAAGTCGACGAAGCCCGGGCCGATGACGCGCTGCAGTTGGCGCGCGGCAGAGGCGGAGATGTCGCTCCGGGGAATCTTGCCGGCCTGGAGGGCGCGAAGCAGGCTCGCCGCGGTGCTGCGGCGGGCCGCGAGGGCGAGCACGGCCTCCGCGCGATCAGCGGCGGGCCAGGCGGCGTAGCGTTGGAGCAGCGCGGTCGCCACGCGGGGATCATTGTAACCCGTGAGGGCGCGAGCCGCGTCGCGGCGCAGCTCGGCCGTATCCAAAAGTTCCAGGACCGTCGCGAGGGCCGGGTCGTAGCGGTCGCGGGCAAAGTCCCGCAGGATCTCCCGCCGGCGATCGAGCGGAGTCGTCCCGTCGCGCAGGGCGGCCAGCTGGGCCGCGGCCGCGTGGGCATCGCCGAAGAGCTGGCTGATCTGTTGCGCGAGGGTGCGGAGGGAGGCGTCGGCGATGGCGCGCAGAGTCCGTTCAACGGCCACCCAGTTTTCCGGGGCCGAGAGCTCGCGCCGACCGAACGAGCCCAGACCATCCCGCAGGCCCTCGAGCAGGGCGTGCCGCACGGTGGCGTCGGCCGCCGCAGCCACCGCGGCGACGACGACTGCGAGTTGTTTGCCCGCGGTGGCGCGGCGCGCGATGAACTGGCTCACGAGCGGGAGGCGGCTGCGGGTGGCGAGGGCGCGGGCGCGGGAGGGATCCGCCATCACCAACGGCTCCAGGCCGTACCAGATCATTTTCAGCAGGTTGGGGTCGTTGCCGTCCTCGGCGTGCATCACGAGTCCCTGCGCGAGGGCCCAGCGCCCGGCGAGCGGCAGGCGTTGCAGCGCTGCGGCGAGATAGAGCCGCACCACGGGCGAGGCTTCGTCCCGGGCCAGGGTGGAAAACTTCCTGACGGCGTCGGCGCCGGGTGCGAGATCTTCGCCGAGCAATGGGATCGCCCAGCCGCAGATATAGGGGGCCGGGTGATCCAGCAGGGGGAGCAGGCGATCGGCCGGGAGGTGGCCGGTGACATGCAGCGCCCACAGCGCCCGCAGCTTGCGACCGGTATCGGGTTGTTGGTCGAACATGGCCCACAACGCTTCCGGCACGCGGGGATCAAGGCGTTTTTCCGCCGCCCGTTGTTGCAGGAGCAGGCGTGCCCGGCGCACATACCAGTCGTTGGGATTGAGCTGATGTTTGACCAGGGCGAGATCGTCCAGCGCCGCCAGATCAAGGCCGGTGGTGCCGGGGAGTCCGGTGGGCGCAAAACGGAAGATGCGGCCGGTGTCCTTGTTCAGCACGCTGTTGCCGCAGATGTCGCCGTCGTGCCAATCAAGCACGTAGACGGCGCCGTCGGGGCCGAGCTCGACACTGAAGCCGATCCACTGCGGATCGTTGGCGAGCAAGGCGTCGTTGCCATGGTGCCCGACAAAGCCGGAGCCCTGCGCCTCGAGAATGTCGGTGAGCAGGGCGCGCTCGTGGAGGTTGGCCATGAAGATCCGGCCGCGGTACGCGGGCGGGAAGGCGTCGGCGAGGTAGATGCGCGCGCCGCCGTGGGCGGAGCGGTGCCGGTGGTCAGCGATGGTCTTGATGTCGTCAAAGACGTACGGGTTGATGTGCTGGCCCCCCTGGCGGTGATAGATGCCGCCCGGGATCACGTGCCAGAGGTGGGGGATCACGCAGGCGGTGGCGAAGAGCTGCCCGTGGTCGTCGAAGTCGAGGCCCCAGGGGTTGCTGAAACCGTGCGCCACGACCTCGAAACGGTCCTTGGTGGGATGATAACGCCAGACGCCGCCGTCGAGGTACACCGGGTCCTTCGCCTTGACGTCCTCGGGAAAAGGTTCGCCGCGCCGCAGGATGCGACCCCCGTCGGCGGGGCGGCCGACCCGGGAGTGGGTGGCGTATCCCTGACAGCCGTACCGCCAGCCGTCGGGGCCCCAATTGAGGCTGTTCATGGTCTCGTGCCGATCTTGGATGCCCCAGCCGGTCAGGCGCACCTCGAGGTCCGCATCCGCCACGTCGTCGTGGTTGCGATCCGGGACAAAGAGCAGGTTGGGCGGCGCGCCCAGCCAGAGGCCGTCGAACCCGCGGGCGATCGCGGTGGGGAAGGGGATGCCCGCGAGGAAGACTTTGCGCGTATCCATCTTTCCATCGCCATCGGTGTCCTCGAGGATGACGATGCGGCTGTCGCCGAAGTTCGAGAAGCCGCTCTTGCGGGTCTCGTAGTCGCGGTTCTCGGCGACCCAGAGCCAGCCGCGGTCGTCCCAGCAGAACGCCATCGGCTGGGTGATCATCGGCTCGGCGGCGGTGAGTTTCACCGCGAAGCCGGGCGGCACGGTCATCCTGGCCACGGCCTGTTCGCCGGTGAGGAAGGGGGCGCGTTTGCCCTTCTCGCGCGCGAGGTTCCAGAGTACGCGGTCCCGCTTGGCGCCGGAGTAGGCCTTCCAGCTTTCGTCGATCTGGAGATCATTGAAGGTGCCGGGGTGGACGATCACCTGGTGGCGAAAGGCGGCGCGTTGGCTGCGGGCGATCTTCCATTCCCCGAGGGCGCCGCGGCTCGGCCCGACGCCGAATGGGGCCTCGACCCGCCAGGGCAGGGGATAGCCGTTGTTGCGGGGATGATCGAGCACGGCGAGATGGACCTGATCGTCGCGGCCGTCGGGCGCCACGATCGGATGGAGGTAGGGGCGGTGATTGGCGCCGGCGTTTTGCGTGAGGATGGGCGCGGGGCCGCCTTCGCGCCAGACGGTGAGGGTATGGGTGGAGGCATCCTCGCGCAGGGTGAGCACGGCGGCGGAGAGGGGGAGGAAAAAAAGGGGAAACAGGAATCCGAGGAGGCGAAAGCAGAGACGTGACGACATGGCGAAAATGCGGGAGGGGTTTTCGGCGGGGCGGGGTGAGCGAAGTCGAGCCATCGGGAAAGCCAAGATCGACCTTTTCCGGCTAGAGTAGGGACAATTGCGGAAATCGGGAAATCGAGCCGTCTCCTCAATTGTTGCCACGGGGCAACAATTGCGGGCGTGCTTTCCCATTGCCTCGGCGCCAAATCCTTGAGGTCTTCGGCGGATGCAAGCCAAGGATGCCGTCGGGTGGTTTGTCTTTGTGGACTTCGAGAACGTCCCGAAGGTGGACCTGGAGTTGGTGGAGGGGCAACCCGCCCACGTCACGCTGCTGATTGGAAAGAATCAGCGAAAGCTCGAGCTCGCCCTGGTCCGGCAAATCCACCGGCTCGCCCGCCAGGTGGAATTGGTGGAGGTCGGGGCCAGCGGGCGCAACGCCTTGGACCTGACCCTGGCGTACTACCTCGGGCAGGCCGTGTTGCGCGCCCCGACGGCGCAGTTCTGCATCGTCTCCGGCGACCGGGATTTTGATCCGATGATCAACCACCTGCAGGGCATCCGGATCAAGGTGGAGCGCTACGATGATTTTGTCCGGCTGCCTTTCCTGCCGGCCCCGAAGCTGGCGGCCCCGGTCAAGCCCGCCGCGGTGGCGAAACCCGCAGGGGTGGCGCGACCCGGGGTGCCGGCAAGGCGGGCGCCGTTGGACCGGCGGGCCAAGGTGATCGCCAAACTCAAGGACCCGGCGAACCGCAACCGCCCGGCGACAGAGAAGGCGTTGCTCGCGCACATCAAGCACGCCCTGGGCAAGGAGGCCACCGCGACGGGGGTGGACGACATTTTCCGCGAGCTGAGCGAGGGCCACCACCTGACGATCGGGCCCCGGGGGCGGGTGAACTACGGGGCGGTCAAAACGTCCCAAAACCCGGAAACTCCGACGGACCGTGGCAACGGGGTCGCGGCAAGGCGGGGCGGATTGTCTGCCACCCGCCTTTGGAACCAGGTCACACGATCGCTGCGGGGACAACGCGGTCCAACCTGAAGGCCTGACCTCGGCGGGGTCGCCGCGGCGGTGTGCCGTACCTGCGGGACGGCCAAGAACCGCCAACGCTTCCACAAGAAATGCGGGAAGTTGGCGGTCGCCGCGCCCGGGTTGGAAGGGACAGGATCGGCGCCTCGGTCGACCGCGATGCCGCGCCAGCCGGCCACACTTCCCTCCGTCGCAAGCTCTCTTCCCTTCGGCGTGTTTCATCCGCCCTCCGTTTCATCCCGGAGCCTCTTCCCCCCCCGTCGTCCATGAAAACCCTGACCACCGCCCGCCTCCTTGTCGCCGCGACACTCCTCGCCGTTTTGCTGCCGGCCCCCGCTCCTGCCGAGGACGGCCGCTTCCCTCCCGTGCCCTCCACCGAGACGCCTGCACAGCACAATGCGCGGATGAAGTGGTGGCGGGAGGCGCGGTTCGGATTGTTCATTCACTGGGGCCTCTATTCGGTCCCGGCGGGAACCTGGCAGGGAAAGCAGATTCCCGGCATCGGCGAATGGATCATGAATCGGGGCAAGATTCCCGTGGCGGACTACGCGAAGTTCGCGGAGCAATTCAATCCGGTGAAGTTCGACGCCGACGCCTGGGTGCGCCTCGCCCAGGAGGCCGGCATGAAGTACATCGTGATCACGTCCAAGCACCACGACGGCTTCGCGATGTTCCGGTCGGCGGCCAGTCGCTACAACATCTACGACGCGACGCCGTTCCAGCGCGACCCGCTCAAGGAACTCGCCGCCGCCTGCCGCCAGCACGGGATCAAACTCGGATTCTACTACTCGCAGGCGCAGGACTGGCATCATCGGGGCGGGGCGGCGGGCGGTGGGCATTGGGATCCGGCGGCGCAGGACGGCGACATGGACGCCTACATCCGCGACATCGCGGTGCCCCAAGTGAAGGAGATCCTCTCGAACTACGGCCCGATCGCCATCCTGTGGTGGGATACGCCGGCCGACATGACGCGGGCGCGCGCCGACATGCTCGCGCCGCTGGTCAAACTCCAGCCCGGCCTCATCACGAACAATCGGCTGGGCGGCGGCTACATGGGCGACACCGAGACACCGGAAAACAAGGTGCCGGCGACGGGTTATCCGCGCGACTGGGAGGCGTGCATGACGATGAACGACACGTGGGGCTTCAAGTCCTCCGATCATAATTGGAAATCCGGCGAGGCGCTCATCCGCAACCTCGTCGACATCGCGAGCAAGGGCGGAAACTACCTACTCAATGTCGGCCCGACCTCGCTCGGGGAGATTCCGGCCCCGAGCGTCGAACGCCTCAAGCAGGTCGGGGCGTGGATGCAGCGGAACGGCGAGTCCGTCTACGCGACGAGCGCGAGCCCGTTTCGCCGCCTCGAGTGGGGTCGCGCGACGCAAAAGCCGGGAAAACTCTATCTCAACGTGTTCGACTGGCCCGGCGAGGGCACGCTGGTCGTGCCGATGCGCGGCACCGCGAAGAAAGCCTACCTCCTGACGCAGCCGGGCACGGCGCTCACGCTGACGCCGACTCCGGCTGGCCTGCGCGTGACGGTGCCGGCCACGGTGCCCGATGCGGTCTCCTCGGTCGTGGTGCTCGACGGCGTGGGCACGATCGATCCGCTGCCGCCGCCGCCGATTGGGCCGGGGCCTGACGGCAGGTTCGTGCTCGGGTGCGACGATGCGGATCTGGTGGGCAGGAATCTACGCGTCGAGGGCAACACGCGGCTCAACCTCACTGACTGGAATCAGACCGACGCCTATCCGCGGTGGGAGGTGCGTATCGATCGGCCGGGTACCTACAGGATCACGGCGCTGTATGCGGTCGCGGCGGAACAGGGCGGCAGCACCTTTGCCGTGAGCGTGGGCGACGTGAATCTCGCGGCCAAGACCGAAGCCACCAACGGCGCCTTCCAGACGCTCACGCTGGGCACGGTGCGGGTCGAAACGACGGGGCCGACCCACATCACGGTCAAGCCGACGAAGCTTGCCGGTCCTGAACTCATGCGCCTCCGGGAACTCACGCTGCAGCCGGTGGCGGGAAAGTAGGACCCCGGCGGGACCGTTAAAATGCAGGAGCGGCTTTACGCCGCGATGGATCGCGCAGGGAATCGCGGCATAAAGCCGCTCCCACGCGCCCCCGGGTAGCCCTGCGCGCCGCCGGGCCGCTCACTCTTCGCCGTGCTGCCGGTGGCGATACGGCTTGGCGCCTTCGGCCTTGTCGCGCCAACCCGGCTTGCTCGCGAGCGCGCCGGGTTTGCGCAACAAGGGTTGGCGGGCCTGCCGCTCGGCCTTCAATTTGGCGTAGCTGCCGAAGCGCTCCGCCGCCAGCCCACCGTCGGCGATCGCCGCGCGGACCGCGCAGCCGGGTTCGTTGCTGTGCCCGCAATTGCTGAAACGGCAGCGGCTCGCCAGCGCCTGGATGTCCGCGAAGGCGTCCTCGACGCCGTCCTCGAGCCCCCAGATTTGCAGTTCGCGCATGCCGGGGGTGTCGATGACGAGGGCGCCGGTCGGGGTCAGGATGAGTTCGCGCCGGGTCGTGGTGTGGCGGCCCTTGCTGTCCTTTTCCCTGACCTCGGCCGTGGGCAGGGCGTCGGGGTTGCGGAGGAGGGCATTGATGAGGCTGGATTTCCCCACGCCGGAGGAGCCGATGAAGGCGAGGGTGCGACCCGGCCGGGCGTAAGTGGCGATGAGGGCCTTCAAACCCTGGCGCCTGGTGGTGTTGGTGATGAGCACGGGCACGCCCGGCACCAGCGTTGCAATCTCGCGGCCGACGGCCTCGGCATCGGCGCGCACGTCGGATTTGTTCAGGATGATGGCGGGCTCGGCGCCGCTCTCCCGGGCGGCGACGAGAAAGCGCTGAATGCGCCGCGGATTGAAGTTTTGATCCAGGCCGCTGACGAGGAAGACGGTGTCGATGTTGGCGGCGATGATCTGCTCGAGTTCCTCGGAGCCGGAGGCCCGGCGGGAGAACTTGGTGCGCCGGGGCAGCACCGCATGGATGTCGGCGCGGGAGTCGTCGGCCCGGCGGCGCACCGCGACCCAGTCGCCCACCGCCGGAAATTGATCGGCCTTGCGCGCGTGATGGAAGAACCCGCCGCCGCACTCGCCCAACAACTCGCCCGTCGCGGTGTGCACCGCGCAGAAGTTGCGCCGCAGTTCGCACACGACCCGCGCCGGCTCCAGGCCGGCGGCGGCATGGGGCGCAAAGGCGAGCGCGAAGGTGTCGTTCCAGCCGAGTTCGGCGAGGGTCATCGCAGGGAGGTTGGGGCGGGTCGCACTGGCGGGCAATGCCGGCGTGGCGGGAAGAGCGGGTTTGCGGTGGACGGCAGTCCGGCACCCGGCCCGCCGTCGGGTGCACCCCCCGCCGTCAGCCCGCGGCACTTGCGGTGGTCCTTCGCGTGGGCATCATGCCCGCATGTCCACTGCTGCACCTGACTCCGGCCGCCTTGTCTCCGGCCATCGACTCTGGTTTCCGGGGGTGACGGCTCTGCTGGTCGTGATCGCGGTGGTTGTCGTCCAATGGCAGCCGGAACTGGAGCGCAACACCAAGAGCTGGTTGACGGCGGCGATGATCCTGCTGGGCCTCCTGTTGGGTTTGTTCTGGTTTGCCCTGCTCAGCCGCTATCCCGCGCGGGTGCGCCTGATGACGGTTGCCGTGGTCTTGCTCGCCGGGTTGGGGCTTGCCCAGGTGGTGCGGCTGAACGGCACGATCAGTTCGATCGGATTTCCGCGCCTGGCCTGGAAATGGTCCCAGGCTGACGGGCCGCCGCTGGTCCCGGCCGCGCCGGCGGCGGTCCAGGTGGTCGCGGCGCCGGGACTGCGCGACGTGCCGCAGTTCTTCGGACCTCATCGCGACGGGGTGATCGCTGGCGCGCAACTCGCGCGGGACTGGCAGGTCTCGCCGCCCCGCGAACTTTGGCGACAGCCACTGGGGGCGGGTTGGTCGGCCTTCGCCGTGGTCGACGGGCGGGCGTTCACCCAGGAGCAGCGCGGTGACCTCGAGGTCGTGGCGGCTTACGAGGCGTTGACCGGCCGGCTGCTCTGGACCCATCCCAATCCGGCGCACTTTGACCAATGGCAGGGCGGCCCCGGTCCGCGGGCCACGCCGACCGTGGCGGGCGGGCGGGTGTTTGCCTATGGGGCCACGGGCATCCTCGATTGTCTCGACACCGTGACCGGAGCGCGGGTGTGGAGCTGCGACGTGTTGAAGGAGCACCACGGCAGCAACCTCGAGTGGGGGCTGAGTGCGTCCCCGCTGGTCTTTGACGATGTCGTGGTGGTCACCGGCGGCAACGAACCTGGCCCCACGGTGCTGGCTTTCCGGGGCTCCACGGGTGAACCGCTCTGGCACAGCGGCACCGCCCGGGCCAGCTACGCCTCGCCGGTGCTGGCCACGCTGGCCGGCCGGCGGGTCGTGTTGAACCTGAACGACACATCCCTGACGGCGCACGACCCCACGACCGGGGCGGTGTTGCTGGACCATCGCTGGACCCTGGCGCGAACCCCCAAGGCCGCCCAGCCGGTGGTGCTGCCGGGCGATCGCGTTTTTCTCTCGGCCGGTTACGGCGTGGGTTGCGCGCTGCTCCAAATCAAGGCGGCGGAGGGCGGAAAACTCGAGGCCAGCCAGCTCTGGAAAAACCTGCGGATGAAAAACCAGTTCAACACGGTGGCGGTGCGGGCGGGGCATCTCTACGGCCTCGACGACGGTTTGCTCGCCTGCCTCGAGGTGGAGAGTGGCGAGCGCAAATGGAAGGACGGTCGCTACGCGTCGGGACAGACGCTGCTGGTCGACGACCTCATTCTCATTCAAGCCGAGACGGGGGAGGTCGCGCTGGCCGAGGCCCGACCGGAGGGGTTTCGCGAACTCGGTCGCGTCGCCGCGCTCTCGAGCAAGACGTGGAATCACCCGACGCTTGCCGGCCGGTACCTCTTCGTGCGCAACGACCGGGAAGCGGTCGCGTACGAGTTGCCGGTCAGGGTCGGGGCCCTGCCTTAGGCAGGCGCGGGCTGGCCTCGCACGTTCGCGGCTGCGGCGCGCCTTCCCGTGAAACCCGGTTTGAAACCCGACCGTAACGATTCGGGCCGGGCCCCGCGTCGTGTCTCGGAGCGCCAACCTACCTGGCGGCGGCACGCCGGAAGGACTCGGCGTGGTAGTCGAACCAGGTGGTGCGGTACATCGTCACCAATTTGTCGTGTTCATGGGCCAGGCCTTCGACTTCGAGGTAGGTATGATCGACGCCCGCGGCCACCAGGGCGGCGTGGTATTCGCGCACGGTGGGCAGGTGGCCGTCGTCGCGGGTGCCGCAGGTGATCAGGATGCGCAGGCCGGCCTTGATGGCGGCGACGTTTTTCTGGAGGAGGAGAAAGACGTCGTTGTCGACGTAGCGCGCGCGGTCCGGGCCGAGGTAGTTGTTGGGGTAGGTGTCGGGGTGTGCCGGGTCGTAGAGGTCGGCGGTGTGGGGGACGTTGCCCGCCTGGGCGTGGAGCGAGCAGAAGAGTTCCGGATACTTCATCGCGAGGCGGGTGGAGCCGCGGCCCCCCATCGAGAAACCCTCGATCGCGCGGCCGGCCCGGGAGGCAACGGTGCGGTAGGTGGCGTCGACGTACGGAATGAATTCGCGAATGATCAGGGTTTCGGCGGGAAATTTCCCGTCGAAAGAATCCTTGTAGTACGTGTGGCTGCCGCCGTTGGGCAGGACCATGATCATCGGGGCCCAACGGCCGGCCACGATGCCGTCGTGCAGGGCGCGGGCGTCGGTGAAGCTGTGGAGCTCGTTGCCGCCGGCGCCGTGGAGATTGTAGATGACCGGGTAGCGTCGCGCCGGGTCGGTCGCGTAGCCCGGCGGCAGGTAGATGCAATAGCCGATGTCGCGGTTGAGCGCCGGGCTGAAGAACGTGCGGTGGGTGACACCCTCGGGCAGCGTGCCGGGCTTGGGTTCGTTGACCCATTGGATGCGGGCGTTGCGCACGGCGGGGTCGTTGGATTTGCCCGGCTGGGCCGCGAGGGCGACGCTGCTGGAGGCCAGGACGAGGGCCAGGACCGGAAGGGTGAGGCGGGGGAACATGGCGCGAAGCCAACGGTGGGGGCGACCAAAGGACGAGGCGGAAGTAGGTCGGGGCACCCGGACCTTGGCGAAATCATCCGGGCGGAGGGCCGGGCTTGCAGACCGGCCAAGGGGCGGCATTCGCTTTCCGCCCAGCCCGCATGGCCATCGATCTCGTCAGCGTCATCCTCTATCTCGTCGGCATCACGGTCTATGGCATCTGGGTCGGCCGGCGCGAGGCGGGCACGAGCGAGGGCTATTTCCTCGGGGGCCGGAAATTCGGCTGGTTCGCCATCGGCGCGGCGGTGTTCGCGACGAACAGCTCGATCACGCAGTTCATGAGCATCAGTGGGATGGCCATCAAGATTGGCATCGCGTCGATCAACAACGATCTCGCGGCCGGGCCCGGATTGGCGCCGGTCAAGGCGCGGTTGGGAAAGTTTGCCCCGGCAAAATGGGCGAAGTCGCTCGGAGGCCGGGAGGGCTGAGGGGACGGCCAGGCTTCGGGCTTTGGCCGCCCACGTCGGAACTCCGGCTTGCGCCGCCGCCGGATATTTGCGGCGATGGGTGCACTCTCCTCCCCATGGCTCTCTTCATTGGCATCGATTCCGGTACGCAAAGTGTAAAGGCGGTCGTGCTCGACCTCGACTCCCGCAAGGTGATCGCCGAGGCGCGCGCCCCGCACCGGCTGATTGAGGGCCTGCCCGTGGGCCACCTGGAGCAGCATCCGCAGGAGTGGGTGGCCGCCCTGGACGCCGTGATCCTCGAGGTGGCGGGAAAGATCGACCGCTCGCGGGTGCGGGGCATCGGCGTCTCGGGCCAGCAGCACGGCTTTGTCCCGCTCGATGCCGCGGGTGAGGTGATTCGCCCGGCCAAGCTCTGGTGTGACACCAGCACGACAGCCGAGTGCGCCCTCATCACGAAGAAACTGGGCGGGCCCAAGGCGGCGATTCGCCAGACCGGCAACCTGATTTTGCCGGGCTTCACCGCGCCGAAGATCCTCTGGTTGAAACGGCACGAGCCGGCGAACTTCAAACGCCTGCGCCACGTGCTGCTGCCGCACGACTACCTGAACTTCCACCTCACCGGGAATTATTTCATGGAGTCCGGCGACGCGTCGGGCACGGCCCTGATGGACGTGCGGCGGCGCATCTGGTCCAAGCCGGCGCTGGCGGCGATTGACCGCAACCTGGCCGACTGGCTCCCGGCGCTGAGCGAGTCGCATGAGGCCGCCGGCACGCTCCGGCCGGAGTTGGCGCAGCGGTACGGGTTGTCGTCCGAGGTGGTGGTCAGCGCCGGGGGCGGTGACAACATGATGGGGGCGATCGGCACGGGCAACGTGTCGCCCGGCGTGATCTCGGCGAGCTTTGGCACGAGCGGGACGATCTATGCCTACGCCGCCAAGCCGGTGGTCGACCCCCAGGGTGAGATCGCGGCGTTCTGTTCCTCGACGGGCGGTTGGCTGCCGCTGCTTTGTACGATGAACGTGACGACGGTGACGGAGCAGGTGCGGGCGCTCTTTGGCTTCGACCATGCCGCGTTGGAGGCGGCGGTGGCGGGCGCCCCGGCGGGGGCACATGGGCTCGTGCTGTTGCCGTATTTTGCCGGGGAACGCACGCCGAACGTCCCGGACGGATCGGGGGTGCTGCTCGGATTGAACAGCACCTCACTTCATCGCGGCCCCTTGGCACGCGCGGCGATGGAGGGTGTGACGATGGGCATGAATTACGGCCTGCGGCGGCTGGCGCAGCTCGGGGTGAAGGCGAAGGAGATTCGCCTCACGGGCGGCGGCGCGAAGTCCGCGGGTTGGCGGCAGATCATGGCGGATATCTTTGGCGTGCCGGTGGTCGGCATGGTGGAGGATGAGGGGGCGGCGTTGGGCGGGGCCTTGCAGGCGGCCTGGTGTGTCGCGCGACGCGACGGGCGGCGCACGACGAAAATCAGCGAATTTACCGACGGGGTGGTGGCGCTCAACGAGGCCACCCGGTGCGTGCCCGCCAAGACGAGCGTGGCCCGCTATCGTGAGTTGCAGGGCCTGCAGGACGACCTCAGCAGGGCGGTGCGGGAAGTCTTTGCGCGCCATCGGGCGCTATTGCGCAAGTGATCCCGGGCCCCGTCCCGCCGCGCTCTCCGCCCGACAGATTTTTGTCCTACGTGTGACAAAAAACTGTAATTGGCGGGGAGGTGGGGACGGCGGGGGCGGCGCGCCGAAATGTCTTCGATCCGCCGGACGTAGGAGCGGCGTTACGCCGCGAAGGCTGGGTGCAATCGCGGGATAAACCCGCTCCTACAAGCGATCAGTCACGGTGCAATCGCGGGATAAACCCGCTCCTACAAGCGATCAGTCACGGTGCAATCGCGGGATAAACCCGCTCCTACAAGCGATCAGTCACGGTGCAATCGCGGGATAAACCCGCTCCTAC
>JBBRWR010000114.1:0-26559 GCA_038249085.1 Opitutales bacterium | reverse complement strand
CAACGTACGAGCGCACGCACGGCGGCGCGTTGGGTCCACCGCGGGGCGCTTCTGTCGGTTGGCGGGTCTGCCCCAGGGTGTAGCCCCGCTTCTCTGACCGGCGGGCGCCTGACTAAGACGGCCGCTACGGGAAAGACCGAGCGCAACGCCACCGCCAACTTGCAGATGCGCCCGACAACGCGCCCCACCTTGCAGTGGCTTCGTTATCAGAGGTGGAACGTACTGCGAATGCATAGGTACGGCCAAGGGCTGGGACTCAGATCCGCTGGCTCTGCACGTCCCGTTCGTAGCGCTTCACCTCCGCCAGCCAGGTCTCGCCGACGGGCACGTCCTGCTGCAGGCAGTAGTAGTCCCACACCGCACTGAACGGCATTGTCTTGGCGTCCTCCAGCAAGGCGAGGCGGGTGGTGTAGTCGCCCGCGTTTTCCGCGGCGCGGAGGCGATCGACCGGAGCGACCAGGGCGAGCAGGAGCGCCTTGGCCATGTTGCGCGTGCCGATCACCCATGCGGCCACGCGGTTGATGCTGGCATCGAAATAGTCCAGGCCGATGCGCACCCGGTCGATGTAACCGCCCCAGACGATTTCCTGCGCGATCGCCTGCAGGTCGTCCGTGAGGGTGACCACGTGGTCGCTGTCCCAGCGCACGCCGCGGCTGACGTGCAGCGCGATCTCCGGCAGGAATTGCAGGACCGACGAAATTTTGTCGGCGATGCCCTCGGTCGGGTGATAGTGGCCGGCGTCGAGCGTCAGCAATTTCTTCCGGCTGACGGCGTAGGCGAGGTAGAATTCGTGGGAACCCACGACGTAGCTCTCCGAGCCGAGGCCGAAGAGTTTGGGTTCGACGGCGTCGACGTTGAGTTTGGCATCAATCCGCTTGGCAAAGATGGCGTCGAGTGAGGCCGCAAGGCGGGCGCGGGGTCCGGCGCGATCGGCGGGGGTGTCCTTCATGCCGTCGGGGATCCAGAGATTGGTGAGGCACGACGAGCCGAGGGCCTTGCCGATGGCGGCGCCGATCTCGCGGCAGCGAATGCCGTGTTCGATCCAGAACTGGCGGATGGCCTGGTCGGGGTGGGAGAGGGTGGCGCCGTCCCTGACCAGCGGATGGGAGAAGTAGGTCGGGTTGAAATCCATCCCGATGCCAAGTTCGCGCGCCCAGGCGATCCAGTCTTGGAACTGCGCGGCGCCCAGGGCGTCCCGCTCGACTTTCTTGCCGTTCATCTCGGCGTAGGACGCATGCAGGTTGAAACGCTGGCGGCCTGGGATGAGCGCCCGGGCCTGTTCAAAATCGGCGCGCAATTCCTGGGACGTGCGCGCCTTGCCCGGGTAATTTCCGATCACCGCCAGGCCGTCGCCCAAGGTGCTGCCGCCCGCGTTTTCAAAACCGCCGACGTCGTCGCCCTGCCAGCAATGCATCGCGATGGGGATGCGGGCGATGGTCTTGAGCGCCTGTTCGGGGTCGACGCCCAGGGCGGCGTAACGTTCGCAGGCCAGCTTGTAGGCTTGTTGCACGGATTTGGTTTTCATGGGGGAGAGGAGAAAAGGGTGCAGCAAGCACGACGGAGATTCGCGCGAATGAAAAGGCGAGATGAGCGGGGCGCGTGCCTCAGGCGAAAGATTTTGTCGAAGCGAACAGAATTTTCCTTGAATACAATAGAAAAGAGGAATCGTTTCCTGTCGCCAAGGGGACCTCGGCTTGACCCGAGATCGGGCGTCCCACCTCTACCCCAACTCTCATTGCCGTCCGCGTCTTTGCCGCCGTTGAACCCCATGAATCTGCCCCCGCGCGAGCACCGGCGGTCCTCGCGCCGTACCACCCCCTGATTTTGCCAGCCCGACCCGCCGTCCCAACCACTCCTCCACCAAGAACCCCATGAACTCGCCTCTCCCCCGTGCCCGTCGTGCGCCGCCTCTGCTGGCGTTGGTCGTCCTCGCCGTCGTTCCTTCCAGCTCCGCCCAGACGACTCCGACTGCCACCCCTGCAGTGGCGGGGGAGGCGACTGGATCGGTCGTCGTCCTCTCGCCATTCCAGGTCGAAGCGGGCGCGGAGCAGGGTTACCTCGCCACGCAGACCCTGAACGGCACCCGCCTCAAGACGGAACTGAAGGACGTGGGGACGGCCCTCACCGTCTTCACCGATCAGTTGCTGGAGGATCTCGGGGCGAACAGCATCTACGACGTCATGGCGTTCGCGCCCAACACCGATCCGTTCATCATTTCGACCAACGATATCACGGGCAACGGCAACGATTTCATCAACATCCCGACGAAATTCGTGAGCCGGGGGGCCACGTCCACCGTGGTCGGGCAGGACTTCTTCACGAACAACATCCCCCAGGACCGGTTCAATTCGGAGGCGATGACGTTTACCCGCGGACCCAACGCCATTCTCTTCGGCTTGGGCGATGCGGGCGGCGCCTTCGTGTCGTCGACCAAGCGGGCGAAACCCCGCAACGCGATCGCCGTCGAGCAGCAGATGGACAGTCGGGGAGGCCATCGGGCCACCGCGGATCTCAACCAGGTGCTGATCCCGCACTATCTCTCCCTACGCTGCTCCGGCCTTTGGGAAGGGCTCAATGACTTCCGGCTGCAAAACAACACCTATCAGCGCCGGCATTTTTACACGCTGAATTTCACGCCGTTCAAGCGGACCACGATTCGGGTCAATTTCGAAGGCGGCCACATCCAGCAGTCAGGAGTCCGTCCGTGGCCGGATTACGACGCAGTGTCGCCCTGGCTGGCGGCCGGATCGCCGTTGATCGACAAGTTTGTCAACTCCGCCGCCGGCAAGCCGGCGGGCACGCAGAATTATGCCTATGCCGGACTCGTCTCGACGCAATGGTCGGCTGGTGGCACGCCGATTCCCACGCAGAAGCTGCAAAACCAGGGTCAAAGCGTGCCCACGACTTTTGCCAACGGCTTCGTCGTCAACGGCGCCTCGTTTCGTTCCCTGGTCAATGATTCCATCTATCCGACGTTTGCCAGCGCCTTTGGCAATACCGCCTACCGCATCACCGATTACCGCAACTCGTCCGTCTTCCTGGAGCAACAGATCACGCGGGATCTGTTCATCGAGGCCGCGATCAACCAGGTCGACAGCCGGCTGAGGGCGATCAACGGCTTCGTGGGCCAGCTCAGCTATATCTACGTCGACCCCAACAAGCAGCTACCCGATGGCTCGGCAAACCCCAACGTCGGCAAACTCTACAGCCAGTCGCAATCCACCCTCATCGATGCCCCCAACACGGCCCGGAACGTGCGGGCGATGGCCTCCTACCAGTTCAATTTTGCCGAGCATGCCAGGAGCTGGCTTCGCTTCCTCGGCCGGCACCAGGCGGCGGTCTTTGTCGAAGAGGACGATACGAGCGGTTGGTCGAGCAACAACGGCCTGTTTAACACGACCCCGTTTGCCACGACCGGGGTTGCGGCGAACATCACCAACGCCGCCAACGGGATTCAATATCGCTACTATTACGATCCGGCCAACCACAAGGTCGGCACCTCCAGCGGCCGGCACAACGAAATCATCCCGCAGATCTATGCCAACGACCCACTGCCGACTCCGGATCCCAGCGGTGTCACGCCCGCGTTTATCGCCCAGCAGGGGTTGAACATTTCCCGCACCATCATCACGACCAAGGCCCTCGCCCTGCAGAGCTTCTTTTGGAACGACCGGATCGTATTGACCAACGGCTGGCGCCAGGATGACCAGACCAATTGGGCCGGCTATCCCAATGATTTTGCCGCCATGCGCGACGCGCGCGGCTTCTCGCCCCGGGGGGACGATATCAATATTCGTGATTTTGCGGCCGGCAGCCGGAACGGGCGCGGCGGGAAGACGTATTCGCGCGGCCTCGTCTTCCACGCCTTTCCCTGGATGAGCCTCAGCTATAACATTTCCGACAATTTCCGGGTCAATGGCCTGGCCCGAAATGTCTTCGGCGACCTGTTGCCCAATCCGCAGGGCGAGGGGAAAGACTACGGCCTGAAGTTCTCCCTCTTCGACAACCGCGTCTTCGTTGGCCTCACCTACTATACGAACAGCAACCTCAATGCCAGTGACAATGTCTCCAACAACGCGGCCGGGAACTTCAAGCAATTCGACCAACTCTGGGTCGGGATCGCGGATTTCACGGGCGATGTGAAGTACCGGACCTCGCCCTATTCGACGCTTTCCACGGTCTGGTCGGATGTGGTGTCCACCACCTCCAAGGGCTGGGAATTCTCCCTCACGGCCAATCCCACGCGGCAATGGCGTGTGACGATCAACGGGAGCAAGCGCGGCGACAACACCACCACCGCGCGCGGCACGTTTATCAACCAGTACATGGCGCAATACATTCCGATGATCAAATCGCACCCGGAGTGGCAGGCGGTGACGACTCAGAATAGTCTTACGGTCGCCGAGCGGGTGGCCGATCTCGAAAATACGCTGGTGAATTTCAATGCCATCCGGAACAACCCGTCGGCCAACTTCGCGTCCAATTGGACCCTGAACCTGATTCAGACCTATGAGTTTTCCCGCGAGGGTCGCCTGGGTGGTTTCTCCGCGGGTGGCAGCATGAACGCCCGCGGCCAGGCCATCAACGGCTTCGCGGTGGATGCCAGGAATGTCCTCGACCCTACCATCCCCTACCATGCGCCCAGCTATGCAAACTTCGGCGGCTGGGTCACCTACCGGCGCAAGCTCTTCAAGAACCGCATCGACTGGCGCCTGCAGCTGAATGTGCGGAACGTCTTCGACCGGAATACGATCTTCCCGTTGATCAACGTGGACACGCGGGACGGCAAACACACGCCCGACACGGCGGTCTACACGCTCAAGGAGCCCCGGACCTTCCTGTTCACGAGTGCGTTCAAGTTCTGAGCCGTACCGATGCCTTCGAAAAACGTTTCACCTTTGATGACGAAGCCACTGAAAGGTGGGGCGCGTTGTCCTCAACGCGCCTTGGGGCGGACAGTGCACTCTCACGTTCAGCGCGTTGAGGTCAACGCGCTCCACCTCGACTGAATCGAACGCGAAACACGGTTACCTGGGCGAGGGCCGCGCCGTTCGCTCCGCCGCCAGCGACCCGCGGTTCGCGCTGCTGCGATCCGTCCGGCGGTCACGCGCGCGTCAGCCGCGACGGCAGGACTTCGCGACATAAAGCCGCTCCTGCAGCGGGTGGTGAGAACGCGCACCGGTGGGTTTGGTCAAAGGCCCCGCTCCGGGCGGCTGGGATGCCTGCGAGATTCTGAAACCACCTGCTAGCGCGACTTCAACACAACTCGCGGTGAACGTTCCGCGGCGGCGGCGCAGGAAAAACGCGTGGGGGCATAACCGTCGACGGTGGTTTCGTAGGTGCCATAAAAGCCGCGAAACGCCGCCGCGCCGTCTTTAATCGATCCGCGCCAATCGGTGTGCCAGGTTTCCTTGAGCAGCTTCTTCAGCGCGAAGTAGACCGGTTTCTTTTGGCCGTCCTCCGTCAGCAGCCCCGCGTCCATTCCCCGCGCGCCATCGGCGACAAACCAGCGGGAGAGACCGAGGGTGTACGGTTTGGAATAGACGAGGGTGAAGTAGTTCACCGTCCAGGCGGCGAGTTCGTCGGGGGTCAATCCCGATTGGGCCCGACCCTTGGCGGTATTCCCATCGCGTGAAGGCGGGTTGAATTCTGTGATCACCACCGGCTTCCCGAGCGAGGCGAGCATGTCCAGGCCGGCGTCGAGTTGCTTCATGGTGAAGGCCCCGGGGCCCGCGCGGGGGTGACCGACGGAGATGGGGGTTGTGCCGCCTTGGTAGAAGTGCCCCTGGTGGCCGACGTAGTCGAAGGGCGCGTTGATGGCCAGGAGCTGCTGGTAGTAGGCGTAGATCGCCTTAAATTCCGGGCTATTCGGCACGGCGATGCGCGCCTCGAGCACGACGAGTTTGGCCTCCGGCAGGTACTTGCGGGCCAGCTCCAGCAGTCGCTTGTCCGTCTCGGGTTTGCACACGTCGGGATAGTTCCGATACGAATCCACGGCGGCTTTGCCACGCCCAACGCCCCGCTCCGTGACCATCTCGTTGATCACGTCGTACTCCTGGATCGTCTTGCCGAAGCGTTCGCCCACGGACTTGATCCGGGCTTCGAACACCTCCCACCAGGCCTCCTGCGAGTCGAGGGTTTTGACCCACTCCGGGAAGGAGTAGATGATGCAGTGGAAGCGCACGCTCTTGCCGTGATCCTGAGCCCATTGCAGCAAGGCGTCGGACTCCTTCCAGTTGAGTTGGCCGCGCCGCGGTTCGACCGCCTTCCAATAGCCGGTCACGACGACGCAATTGCACAGCTCATCCACGACGTCCAACACCGCCTGGTTGAGGGGACGGTCGGGTTGGCTCACGCCGCCGAAATGTGCCCCGAAGGCGAAGGCATGGCTGACGAGACGCACCCGTGCCGGCGCGTTGATGGACCGGCCCTGATCGTCGACAAACGTCGGGGCCAGATCACCCATGCGAACTTCTTCGATGCGTTGGCGCGCCGCCGCCATCACCGGTCGACTGGCTTCATCCACCCCGTCGAAAAAGGCCGGCGTTGGCGCTGGCGCGGCGACGACCGGAAAGATCGCCCATGCCGGGCAGAGCGTCCAGCGGGCGAGGCGACGGTAAGCTTTCGAAAGGCATGTGCTCATGATCATGGGGGAAAATGCCGGCAAACCATCCCGATGACCAGCCCGCGTACAACGCGAAGCGGGATGGCCCCTGGCGCGCGAACGAGCCTGCTCCCGCGACTTCAGAACCGGAAGGTATTTGCGAGGCGCCAGACGCGCGGCGGCCCGACGCGCCAGACCGCGACTTGATAGTCCGTGTCGCGGGTGGACTGCACCGGGATGAGATGGTCGGCGTTCGTGTTGAGGTTCATGACCCGCAACTCGATCTGCCACTGCACCTGGTCGCGGAAAATCTTCCGTTTGTAGCGCACCCAGGCGTCGAGGTTGGTCTGGCCGGGCGCCATGTGCGGATGGTCGATGTCGGCGACGAGCAGGCCGTTGACCAATTGAGAGGGGTAGCCGATGGCGGCGCCATCCTGCCAGCGATAGGCCGCGCCCACGCTGGAGCCCCGGAGGAAGCCCGCGCGGAAATCGTAGTTGGAAACCAGATTCACGCGCCATTTCCGCTGTTCGTCGGAGACGCGGCCCTCCTGTTGTTTGTAGAGACGGTAGGGCTCGTGTCCTCGAGCGCCGGGGCCCGGTGGCCCGATTTCAGGATTGCTGGATTTATCGGATCGTCTGCCCCGGGTTCCAGCGGCCCAGCGTCGTGTGGGTGATCGGGTGCTCGGGGAGGCCCGTTTCGTTGCGCTCGACGGCGCTGATCAACTGGTCGATGGCGACGGCGCCGATCACCTCGCCGTCCTGCAGGATGCCGCTCAGGCGATCGCCGGCCTGGGGCACGAGCAGGCCGACCAGCCCGAGATCCACCGGCACGCGCCGGCCGGAGGCGCGGATGATCGCTTCGAGCTTGCCGAGCACGGGGCCGATGACGACATCGGGCCGTTCGCGTTCGAGCCAGCGCTCGACGGCCTGGGACGTCCATTCGTCGACGAACAGGGGCGGAGGCGGCCTCTTCACGGCGAAGCGGTCGCATGCGACCAGATACGCGCCCTCCCAGCGGAATCCGAGGCGCTTGATCGTCTCCGCCCGCGCGGCGAGCCCGGGCCGGCGGTATCCGAGTTTCAGGCACTCCTCCATCGCCAGCAGCATCGACTGGTAGTAGTCGGTGGCGACGCGGTGAAACGTCCGCGTGGTTGGGGTGAGCCCGAGGACGACGGTGGAGAAGGCGGCCCAGTCGAGTTCGATTGCCGTGTGCGTGTCGGGCACGGGGGCAACGAGCAGGCCGCGGATGCCGCGGGCGGCGAGCATCTGCGAGAAGCGCGCGTTGCTCATGCCGTCGCGGAAGAGCCAGAAATGTTCGAGGCGGTAGTTGCGCTCCTGCGCGCGGGCCTCGGCGCCGGCAAACATCTGGCGAAAGATGGGCGAGGGGTGGCACCGCCAGCCGTCCTCCGTGGGAAAGGCGGTGACAAAGACGAGGGTCAGAGTGTCGGTGGGCGCCGTGTGCCGCCGGCGGGTGCGCATGAGCGCGGCGACGAGGGGATTGGTCCGGTAGCCGAGCTGGCGGCAGGCCGCAAGCACGCGGCACCGGGTGGCGGCCGAGACGTCGCGTTTGCCCGAGAGGCATTTCGAGACGGTGGCGACGGAGACCCCGGCGTGCCGGGCGATGTCGCGCATGCTGGGCGGGGGAGTCATGGCGGAGGTGCACTGTCGCGAGGTCCTCTCGGCGGCGCAACTGTCGCGTGCGGGCGAGGCCACGTAACGATTTTCGCATTCTCCCGCTTTCCTCCGGCCCGGACTGCGCCAGCCTGCGCACCTCCGTGTGCTTCGGTGTGCTGCGGCAACCTGCGTTGTTTTCGCCCACCCCGGTCATGCCCAGGCTCCATCCCGCCCCGTCATCCCCCATTGATCCAGACCCTCCGATGAAAACCTCCCCCCACTCACCTTCGCTTCCGGGCGTGCTCTCGCCGCTGCGGCGCTGGCCTTGGATCGGCGTGACCGCCGCCTGCCTCCTGGGGAGCCTGGCCGTCGGCGGCCAGCCGCTCCCGAACGACGGAGGGATTGTCGGGACCGTCATCGATCGGGAAACGACCAACTACCTCGAAGGGGCGGAAGTGCGCCTGGCCGGAACCTCCCAGTTCACCGCCACCGATCGCAACGGCCGCTTCGAGTTTCGCCACGTGCCGGCGGGAGAGGCGCAGATCGCCGCGACTTATCCGGGGCTGCCGCGCGTGGCGACCGCGGTGCACGTCGTCGCCGGCCAGACCGTGACCGCGACGCTGCGCATGGGCACCGACGTCGTCCAGTTGGCCGAGTTTCGCGTGAGCGGCACCCGGGAGGGCATGGCCAAGGCGATCGCCCTTCAGAAAGCGTCTTCCGAATCGCGGATCGTGGCGGCCGCGGATCAGTTTGGCGACATCTTCAATGGCAACGTCGCCGACTACTTGAAATTCCTGCCCGGCATCGGCGTCGATTATTCCGCCGACGATGCGCGGGCGCTGTCGTTGCGCGGTTTGAGCCCGTCGCTCACCAGTGTAACGATGGACAACAGCCCGGTGGCCAGCGCCAGTTCCGGTGGCATGGAGCGCCGCTTCGAATTCGAGCAGATTTCGGTCAGCAACATCGAAATGGTCGAGGTGTTCAAGACGCTAACGCCCGACAAGCCGGCCACGAATGCGGGCGGTTCGGTGAATCTGGTGACGAAGAGCGCCTTCGATCGCCGCGATTCGCTCATCCGTTATCGGGTGTTTTTCTCCACGCCCGGCGAGCGGCAGGCGACGCAGCTCAAGGGAATCTCCCCGATGACGGGGGAGCGCACGACGATGACGCGACCCAATCTCGAACTGGATGTCACCACCCGGATGAACGAGAATCTGGGGTTCTATGTGGGCGTGCGCAACTATGAGAACATCCGCATGATGGAGCGCAGCGCCTATGTCTACACGTTCAACCCGGCGGTCGGCGGCCTGCCGCACGATCCCGCGCCGACCGAGTGGAACTTCTACACCGACTACGCGGTAAACACCCGGCGCAGCGCCTCCGGCCGGGTGGATTGGCGCGTGGGCCCGCGCACGGTCGTCACGGTCGGCGGGTCCTGGAATTGGTTCGACATGCCGTGGTCGCATCACCTGTACGCCTCCATTTTTGGCAACCGCCCGGCGCTGGCGGAGGGGCAGGCGCCGGCGCACACGATGTCGACCGGCGCCTCCAGCGGCACCGGCCGGTTGCTCAACCGGATCGAGCAGAAGCGGAAAGTAGGTACGACGGACATCGCCAACGCCTCGTTGAAACACGAGTTTCCCGGCGGGTTGAAACTCACCTCCGATGTCTACTGGAACCGGGCTGACAATCGCTACAGCGACATCACCGAGGGGTATTTTGGGCAGGTCGACTCCGGGCTGGCCAACGTGGCGCTGAGAATCGCGAATCTGGGTGCACTGGTGCCCGCCGTTACCGCGACGTCCAATGGCGTGCCGGTGCCGCTCAGCGACAACTCGCGTTTCAGTGTGTCGCGCATGTTTACCATGCCTCGCACGGCTTGGGACACGCGGCAGGGGGGCGCGGTGGATCTGAGCAAGTCGCTGGAACTTGCCGGCATTCCGTTCATCGCCCGAATCGGGGTGCGCGACGACTCAAAACTGCGCCAGAGCGAGCAATTCTACCGCCGCACGTCGGTCGATCCCACCGTGCAGGCCGGTCCGGCCATGGCCGCCCTGGTCGACAATGTTTGGTCCGCCGCTCCCGCTCCGCTCGGCCTGCCGGGCACCGTGACGTGGATCAACATGAAGCGGGCCTATGAGCAGTATGGGCAACTGCCGCGGCAATCCTATGGCGACGATCCGCTCGCGCGCTTCGACGAGCGGGCCACCGGCGCTTATGCGCGCTTCGACGTCACGCCGCGCCGGGACCTGCTCATCGTGACGGGCGTACGACGGGAGAAGCTGGAGTCGGACAACGAGAACCGTTTCATCCGGCAGACGGTGCGGTTCCAGCACCGCGACGACTTTCTGTCGCTCAACGCCAAATACACCCCGACCGCCAACCAGGTCTTCCGCGTCGCGGCGGCGCAGTCGGTCGGACTGCCCAACTACTCCGACCTGCTGCCCAGTGCCCTGACGATTACCGAACCGTCGAGCAGCGGCGCGCGCGGCCGCGTGAACATCTCCAATCCCGCGCTGCGTCCCTATGAAGTCACCAACTACGACGCCGGCTACGAGTTCCACTTCCGCCACGCCGGCATGTTCGGCGCCTCGCTGTTCCGGAAGGATTTTCGCAACTACATCGTCCAGGCCACGCGCACCCTGACGCCCGACTACGCCGCGGAACTGGGCCTGGATGAGGGTCGGCTGGCCGGGGTGCCTTCCGAATACGATGTGGTCACTCGTTTCAACGTGCCCGAACCGGGTCGCTACCGCGGCTTGGAACTGATGTACTCGCAGACCCTGGGCTTCCTGCCGGCACCGCTGAACGCGATCGGCGTCCAGGCGAACGCCACGTTGATCGACGTCGACCCGATCGTGACCAAGCAGGTGCTGGTGGCGGGCAACCCGGCGCAAAACGAGGCCCTGGTGCAGCAGGTCAGTCGTTCGCTGGAACTGAATGCCGTGACCCGGCAGTACAGTCTCGCGGTGAGCTGGCGGGGGAATGGCTTCAATGCCGTGGCGACCGTGAATCATGCCGGCAAGACGCTTCGGGGCATCTCCCGCTCGGACGTGCGTTACACGGGCCAGGCTCTCACCTACATCAACACGACGACCTACATGAAACCGCGGACCACAGTCGATCTGCGGATTGAATACAGCTTCACGCGCCGGGTGGTGCCCTTCGTGCAGATTCGCAACCTGTTCAACGCGCCGATCGAGAACACGCAGAATGGCTACCTGCTCAACGTCCAGAACTACCTGGATCCGCGGCTCGAATTCGGCCTGCGGGGCACCTGGTGAGTCCGGCGCGCTGCGGCGCTGCCGCGGGGGTTCATCTCCGAGGTGGCGCCGGTGGAATTGTAGGGAGCGCAGGCACTCTTGCCTGCGGCCGGGCGCAGAGGCGGGCAGGAGTGCCCGCGCTCCCTTGGGCGCAGCGCGTTTCCGCCCCGGGCGCCGCGCCGGAGCTACCGTGGCGGCGTCAACTCGGAGATGCACCCCTTCCGCGGCGTGGGGGGAGGGGGCGTGCCCTCACCGTGACAGTAAGCCAATATCGATCCAGTCGTGCCTGCTTGCGACGTTTTGGAATCCGCCAGCATCGCCCGGTTTATTCGTGCTCGTAATCGTGCTCTTGCTCTTGCTCGATCCTTGCGAGCACGAGCACGAGTACGAGCAAGAGCACGAGGGGGCGTTTGGATTCGGCCCCTGGCCGTGCGGTGACGAATTCGGCCCCTGCCGGTCGCGCCACGGGGTGCGCCGCCCACCACCGGATTTCGTGAATTAACTTGGACGTCAGAGAGCGTGCGATCAGGAACTCAAGCCAACTTACATCATGCCCACCCTCCTCCCTTGCGTGCTGGTATCGGTCTTGCTCGCGGCCTCCGCCCGGGCGCAAAGCCCGGAGGCGTTGCTCGCCGCGAGCCCGGGCGAGGCGCGCGCGTACGAACTCGATGTGCTGCGCCGGGTGGCCGACCTTTCGCTCCTTCCTCCGACCATCAACACCGAGCCGCTGCCAAAATATGACTACGACCAACTCGACTATGGCATGACGATCGGCATCGCCCGCACTCCCGGCGGCCGGCTCTGGGCGGCGTGGGTCGCCGGGGATGATGGCCCCAAGGCGTTCATGGTGGCGGCCACCAGCGATGACGACGGCGAGACTTGGTCAAAGCCCCGGCTGGTCGTGGACAGCCAGGCGCCGCACCTGCCGCTTCCCCGCAGCGTCATCGTCGGCAATTTCTGGACCGACCCGCTCGGGCGGCTCTGGCTGTTCTTCGATCAGACGATGAATCACTACGACGGTCGCCAGGGGCTGTGGGTTTCGCGCTGCGAGAATCCGGATGCGGAGAAGCCGGTGTGGTCGCCGCCTGTGCGACTCTGGCACGGCGCGGTGCTCAACAAGCCGACCGTGCTCGCCAACGGCGAGTGGGTGTTGCCGGTGGAATTTCCCAACATCGGCGGCATAGGACCCATGCGCGGCCTGCACCCCGAACTGGAGCCGTTGCGCGGCGCCAACGTGTTTGTCTCAACCGATCAGGGGAAATCGTGGGCCCGCCGAGGTAACGTGCGTTTTCCGAAACCGAACTGGGACGAGCACATGTTCGTGGAACTGAAAGACGGTCGCATCTGGATGCTCGCCCGCACCGGCGACGGACCGATGCAGACTTTCTCCGCCGACGGAGGCCGGACCTGGACGGAGCCGACGTTTCCGACCTTCAAGCATCCGGTCGCCCGCTTCTTCATCCGTCGGCTCGCCTCCGGCCGGATCCTGCTCATCAAACACGGGCAGACCATCGATACCCAGGACGGCCGCTCCCTGCTTACAGCCTGGCTGTCGGAGGACGAGGGACAGACGTGGAAGGGCGGCCTGATGTTGGACGAGCGCAAGGGGGTTTCCTATCCGGATGGTTTCCAGGCGCCGGATGGAAGATTGTACATATCGTACGATCGCAATCGGGCGACCGACGGGGAGATCCTCATGGCGCGATTCCGGGAGGAAGAAGTGCTGGCGGGGAGACTTTCGCACCCCAATTCCAAACTCCGAATGCTCATCTGCCGCCCCTTGAAAAAACGGGAGGCGAAGCGCAAGTGAACGCGGGGCTTCATGGCTCGCGAGGCACGTAACGATTTTCGTGACGCCAGCCTTTTGTTGGGCCGTGAGTGGCGCAACGTGCGCCATCCAGGATTCGAGCTGCCGGTTCGATTTCGATCTCTAGCCGCCCAACGCCCCGCTTCTTCCATGAAAACTCAATCACCCCATCTGCTGGCTTTCCCATGGTGCCATTCAAACCCCGCTCCTGCCCGTTTGCGACTGGCCGATTCTCCCGTCGGTCGATTCATGAGCTCCCTCTCGGTGCTGGCGGCTGTCGTCGCGTCCCTGCTGGGGGGGATACGCAGTGCGCTTGGGGCCAACGACGGACCACCGTCCGGCGCAATTGAAGGGCGCGTGTTTAACGCTGCGAGCGGCGTCGCCCTCGAAAATGCCCGCATCACCATCACGCCCGGCGGGCTCGCGGTCTATTCGGATGCGACCGGGGAATTCCGCGTCACGGGCGTGCCCACCGGCGAGGTTCGGGTGGGCGCATCCTACGTAGGCATGGCGGCAAAGACCGAGGTCGTTGCTGTGACGGCGGAGGCCGTGTCGCGCCTGACGCTCAATCTCGTGCGCGCGGGCGTCGTCGGCGAGAAGAGCGGCGAGCAGGTGGTCGAGCTGGACACCTTCCGTGTCTCCGCGGAACGCGAGATGAGCGCGCAGGCGCTCGCGATGAACGAGCAGCGGGCCGCGGTGAACATCAAGAACGTCGTCGCCATGGACGAATTCGGGAATCGCGGCGACGAGAACCTCGGCGAGTTCCTGCAGTTTCTCTCGGGCGTCTCGGTCACGATCGACGGCGATGTGGGTCCCAATGGCGCGTCGTTGCGCGGATTTTCCCCAAGTTTCTCCAACGTCTACATCGACGGCGGATCCGTCGCGACGGCCCGCGGCACCGACCGACAGGCCACCACGACGGATGTCCCGTTCTCCAATGTGTCGCGCGTCGAGGTCACCAAGGTCCCGACCCCCGATCAGCGGGCCTCGGGTCTCGGCGGAGCGATCAATCTGATTCCCAGCACGGGCTTCGAGGTGCGGAAACCGGTCCTGAATTACCGCGTCTCGACCCTGTTCCACAGCACGAATGAGGCCTCGATCCGATGGAAGCGCGGCCCGAACCCCGATGCCTCGCCGCGCCACACCGTGCCGTCCGCCAACCTGAGCTACCAGGGGCCCATCAACGAACGCTTCGCCGTCACGGCGAGCGTGTACAACACCTGGCGACTGAACCCGTCGTACAACGGCGTCAGCGAGTTCGACGTCCAGCCGACCTGGATCGCGTGCGCAATGTTCAGACGGTGGGCGGGTGGCAATCGCTGATGGCGCTGACGCAGACGTATGGCGGGCAGCTCGGCTTGGCGTGGAAGCCAACGCCGCGGGACACCGTGTCGATCAACGGCCAGATGAAGAACTACCTCTACGACGTTACCCGCAGTCGCCTAGCGGTGACCTACGGCGCCGGGGCGACCGGCGGCGAGACCTTCACGCAGGGAGCCGCGACCGGGGTCGGGTCGACGGCGATGGGCGGCGGCTCCGGCATCTACCAGCGCGATTCGAAACAGCAACAGCTCAACCTCAAGTACGCCCACCGTGGCGACAACTGGCGCTTTGACCTGGATGGCGGGCTTTCCTTCGCGCGCTACCAGATTCACGACGCCGCCAACGGCAATTTCTTCACGATCAACGCGCAGCTCACGAACCTGGTCATCCGTGGCGACGACATCTTCCGGACCGGAATCGCGCGGCAGTACATCGTCCGGGACCGGGCGGGCGCGCCGGTCGACATCTACAACGGCGAGAACTACACGATCAATTCGGCGGTGGGCCGCGGCCAGCGCACCTTCTCCGAGAATTCGTTTTTCCGGGCCAACGGCAGCCGCGATTTCAACGCCCCCGTCCCCTTTTCCCTGAAGTTCGGCGTGGCCTCGGACCAGCAGCAACGGAACCAGCGCAACCGCTCCTTCACGTATAATTTCCGGCCCAACGGGGCGGCGGACGCCGCGGCGCGGCGCGCGGGCAATTTCGATCTCTTCGACGAGGACTATCTGCGGATTGCACCGAAAGTCTACGGCAACACCTTGCGGGACCTCAGTCACACGAAGATGTATGATCTGTTCCGGCAAAACCCATCCTGGTTCGTCCTCGACGAACCGGGCGCGCATCAGAGCCAGGTCACCGGCTCCTTTCAGTTTGCCGAGACGATTTCGGCCGCGTACGTGCGGGGCGATCTGCGGCTCTGGCAGGACCGGATCGGTGTGGTGGGTGGCGTCCGCCTGGAGGAGACGGACATCGAGGGGACGGGCCCCCTGAACGACATCAACGCCCAGTATCAGCGCAACCCGGACGGCAGTTTCGTGCGCAACGCCGCCGGGGCGCGCGTCCTCCTCAGCAGCGACGCCCTTGTGCTGCGGCGGCTGCGCTACACCGAGCGCGGCGCCTCGACCCACAGCAACTACCAAGGCTACTATCCGAGCCTCAACACGAGCTACCGCATGTCGGATCATTTTGTGGCGCGGGCGGCCTATGCGCGCACGATTGGGCGTCCCAACGTAAACCTGCTGATTCCCGGGACCACCATCAGCGAACCGGACGTGGCGACCCCGATCATCACAGTGAACAACCCCGGGCTCCGGCCCTGGACCGCGGACAATTATGACCTGACGTTCGAGGTCTACGACGTGAAGGGCGGCTCGGGCGCGGTGGGGTTTTTCCAGAAGGACGTGCGGGATTTCTTCGGCTCGGTGCAAACCCCCGTCTCTGACGCGCTGCTCGATCAGCAAGGATTGCCGACCGACGGGACCTACGATGGCTACCAGTTCCGGACGACGGAGAATTACGGCAACGCGCGGGTGCGAGGCGTCGAGTTCAGCTACCGCCAGCAACTATTCTTCCTGCCGGGAATCTTCAAGAGCCTGCAGTTGAACGCGAACGTCACCAAGCTCCGACTGGAGGGCGGGAAGCTGGCCGACTTCTCGGGCTTCGTGCCACTCAGCTACAGCGCCGGGTTGAACTTTATTCGTCCGCGCTATCTCGTGAAATTCACCTACATCCACCAGGACGGCTTTCCCACCAGCGCGGTCGCGGCGAGCGCCACTGAGCTGCCCGAGACCTACAACTATCAGAACAGTTACCAGCGTTACGGCGTGGAGGGGGAGTACACGTTGAACAAGCACAGCACGCTCTTCCTGGCCGCGACGGATCTCGGCCGGAGATCGTGGATCACCCTGCGGTACGCGCCCTCGACCCCGGACTACGCCCGCTACACCCGGAACCAGACCAACGGATATTACATCGTGATGGGCCTGAAGGGCAGGTTTTGAGCGGGCCTGCCGGTTGCAACGGTGGATTTTTGCTCGGCGAACTGATCCCTTGATGAAGAATCGCATTCGTCTGTCGCTGGCGGTTCTCGGTTGCGTCGTCACCGCGGCCGGAGCGGCCGAAACCGCGGAACGCAAGGACTCCCTGCTGCCAGCCGACGTCCATACGACGCCGGTTCCCGCCCGCTATCTGGACGAGAACCGGATGTTCCTGTGCGGGCCGGGCATCACGATCTCGCGCGGGGGGAGGCTTTGGGTGACGTTCAAGAGTGGCGACATCACGGAGGATGAGGACAATTGCACCGTGGTCGTCACCAGTGGCGATCGAGGCGAGACTTGGAGCAAGCCGGTCATCGTGGTCGACATCGACGGGCCGGTGCGGACCAACGATCCCGGGATTTGGACCGACCCGAACGGGAAGGTGACACTCATGTGGGGGCAGGTCTACGGCTACTGGGACGGGCGGGGCGGTCTCTGGACCATGACCGCGGAGGACGGGGACAACGAAAACACCATCTGGACCCGGCCCGTGCGACTTGGCGACGGCTACACGAAGAACAAACCGTTCGTGACGCGTGACGGGAAGTGGCTGTACCTGATCGAGCACATGGGGCCGAACGCGCGACGGGGACGCTACGCCAATGGGGCGGCGATGGCGCCGGAGTATATCCATTCGATCCCGCAACTGCATCACGCGAACGTGTACGTTTCGGAGGATGGCGGTCGATCGCTGCGCTTCTACTCGCAAGCCAGGATTCCGGAGAAGGACCGAACCTTTCAAGAGCACATGATCGTCGAGAAGAAGGACGGGACGCTGTGGATGCTGGGCCGCACGCGGTATGGGATTGGCGAGGCGTTTTCCCGCGATCAGGGACGGACGTGGACGGAAATGGCTCCGGCCAGGGGAATCAAGGGCCCGTCATCCCGGTTCTTCTTCAAGCGACTCGATTCCGGGAACATCCTCCTCGTGAAGAACGGACAGGAAGTCGACCAGCCGTCGAACCGGACGCACATGACCGCGTTTCTTTCCGAGGACGACGGCGTCACGTGGCCTTACAAGTTCGTGCTCGACCCGCGCGAAACCTCGTACCCTGACGCCGTCCAGGACCGGGCCGGGACGATCTACATCGTGCACGACCGTGAACGCACGGGGGCCAAGGGGGTCGCTTTCCATCGCATCACCGAACAGGATGTCAGAGCCGGCCGAGTGGTGACGGATGGCTCAGTCGTGGGAAGCATCGCCAACCAGGCAACGCACCGCACGCTCACTCCCAAAGAATACGATCAATGGCGGTCGCAATGGGCCCCGGCGAAGCACCCATGACTGCGAGGCATCGAGATTCCACCTGCCGGGGCCGCGCGCGAACCGCCTGCCCGGTACCATGACTTGAAGCCCAATCGCCCATGCGCCCACCTGCCAATTTGCGCCAGCTCTTCGTAGCGTTTGCCGTCTTAACCGTGCCCCTGCCGGCGGGTGAAGTCCTCCCCAACGGCATCCGCCTGCCGGAGGTCTGGCCGCCGGTGGGAGGCGATCCCGCCTCGCGCGCGCCCCTGCCGGTGCCGTATCTCCAGGCGCCGCCCGCGGTGATTCCCATCGACGTGGGCCGGCAGCTCTTCGTCGACGACTTCCTCGTCGCGGAGACGGATCTCAAGCGGACGTTCCATGTCGCGAAGAAGTTTCCGGGCAACCCGGTCTTCCAGGCGACGACGCCCGAGGAGATCGGCCCGGCCGACGACGAGCGCGCCGTGACGTATCTCGGCCATGGCGGCGTCTTCTACGATCCGAGCGGGCACCGCTTCAAAATGTGGTACACCGCCGACTGGCGCGGCGGCTTGGCAATGGCAACGAGCCGCGATGCGCTCCACTGGGAGCGTCCCAACCTCGGTCTTGCGGGCGGCAACGTGATCCTCGCGCGCACGTCGCCCTACGTCGGCGGCGACAACGCGGTGTGGCTCGACACCACGGCCGCCAGTCCCGCCGAGCGCGTGAAGTATATGGCCGATCACACGGGCAAGCGGCAGTCGCATTTTCTTTCGACGATTGCGGACGACGGCCGGGTGCTGCACGAGACGAAAGCCGGCAAGGCCGGCGACTATTGCACGTTTTTCTACAATCCGTTCCGCCGGGTGTGGGTTTACAGTATCAAGCGCAGCGGGCCGCATGGCCGGAATCGCTACTACGCGGAGAGCCCGGTGTTTCTGCAGCCCGGCGTGTTCGACCGCTCGGTCTTCTGGGCGGATGCCGACAACCTCGATAAACCCGATTCCAGGATCGGCGACACCCCCCAACTCTACAGCCTGAGTGCCGTGGCCTACGAAAGCATCTTCCTCGGCGCCTTCCAGATTCTCCTCGGGCCGAGGAACAGCATCTGCGAGCTGGGGAAATTCCCCAAGATCACCGAAATCAAACTCGGTTTCAGCCGGGACGGTTTTCACTGGGACCGTCCTGATCGCCGCGCTTTCATCGGGCCGACGCGGCGCGACGGCGACTGGGATCGCGGATACGTGCACACCACCACCGGCGTCTGCCTGGTCGTCGGCGACCAACTGTACTTTCCCTATTGCGCCTATTCGGGGGTCGCGCCCGACGGCCATCGCGGCATGTACACCGGGGCCAGCGTCGGTCTCGCGATGCTGCGCCGCGACGGCTTCGCCTCGATGGAGGCGAAGGATCGCCCCGGCACCCTCACGACGCGCCCCGTCACGTTCACGGGCCGCCGGCTGTTTGTGAATGTGGCCGCCGCGGGGGGCGAGCTGCGCGTCGAGGTGCTTGATCGGGACGGCAACGTTATTGCGCCCTTCTCCGCTGGCGCGTGCCGGCCAGTGACGGCGGATTCCACCTTGCAGGAGGTCACCTGGCGCGGGGCGGACGACCTCGGCACGCTGCGCGGCCAGCCGGTCCGCTTTCGGTTCCACCTCTCGCGGGGCAGTCTGTACTCCTTCTGGGTGAGCCCCGATGCCAGTGGCGCGAGCCGCGGCTACGTGGCGGCGGGCGGCCCGGCGTATCCTGGAGTGGTCGACACCGTCGGTCGGGCGGCGGTGAATGCCGGGGAAAATTAAATGATAGCGCGCTTCACCAACCTTTACCCCGTCTGGATCGTCGCCTCCTCGGTGATGGCGTTGATCTGGCCGGAGACGCTGCTTTGGTTTTCCGGCGCGTGGGTGGTGTGGGCGCTGACCATCGTGATGCTCAGCATGGGACTCACCCTCACGATCGACGATTTTCGCCGGCTGACCAAGGTACCGGGGGCGGTTGCCCTGGGCTTCGGGTTGCAGTATACCGTCATGCCGCTCGCGGGTTGGGGTGCGGCCCGGTTGCTGAACCTCGAGCCCGGCCTCGCGGTCGGGGTGATCCTCGTCGCGAGCTGCCCTGGCGGCACGGCGTCGAACCTCATCACCTACCTTGCCCGGGCGAACGTCGCGCTCTCCGTCGTGATGACGATGACGTCGACCCTCCTCGCCTTCATCATGACGCCGCTGTGGTGCCAGCTCCTGGCCGGGCAGTACGTGCCGGTGGATGCGCTGGGCTTGTGCCTGTCGACGCTGCAGGTGGTGGTGGTGCCGGTGTTGATCGGAGTGTTCTGCAACTGGCGGTTTCACCGGCAGGTGACCGCGGTGGCGCGCTTCGCCCCGGCGGTGGCGGTGATTGCGATTATTTTCATCGCGGGGGGCATCGTGGCGCAGAGCGCGGCGTCGGTGATTGCGCATGCGGGGCGCGTGGCGCTGGCGGTGTTCCTCGTGCACGGGTTCGGATTTGTCGCGGGTTATCTGATCGCGCAGCTGCTGCGACTGCCGGTGGTGTCGGCGCGAACGATCGCGATCGAGGTGGGCATGCAAAATGGCGGCATGGCGGCGATGCTGGCGAAGAAGCATTTTGCGGCGCAGGCGATGGCCGGTGTGCCGGCGGTGTTCTGCAGCGTGATCCAGACCCTGCTGGGCAGCCTCCTCGCCGCGTGGTGGAGCCGCCGGCCGGTGCCGGAGGGGGAGATTCTGCCGGACGCGGCGCCGGTGCCCGGGACCGACCCGACATGAAGCCGCCAATCCGCCGCGACATCTATTACTGGAAATGCGACCGCCCGGCCGCGTTTCACGGAACGGCGCAGGGCGAGGCGCGCCAGCCGCGCCCGGAGACGGAGGCGATGCTGCGCGGCGTGCTCACGCGGCATTTCGGAGGCGCGCCGGCGGCGCTGCGCGACGGCGGGGGCCAGGGCAACCACCGCACGTTCGTCGCCGGGGTGGACGGGCACGAGTATTTCGTACGCATCGAGGACGGACCCGAGCGCGACGATTATCTGACGGTGGAGTCGTTCGTGATGGGGCAGGTGAGTGCATTCGGCGTACCGACTCCGCGCGTGTTTGCGTCCGATGCGACGCGCCGCGACGTACCGTTTGCGTGGCAGATTCTCGAACTCGTGCCGGAGCCCGATCTCAACCGGCACTTCAAGGCGGGCACCCTTGCCACCGAAACCATCGCCCGACAAATCGGCGGGCACATTGCGACGTGGCAGGCGCTGCCGGTCGAGGGCTACGGGCCCTTCGAGGTGGAAGAGGTTCGCTCGCACGGACGGCTGCGCGGGCTCCACGCTTCGTATCCGGCGTATTTCCACACGCGCCTCGATCGTCATCTCGATTTTCTGGTGCGGCAGGAGTTTCTCCACTCGGCGCGGGCCGCGGAGATAAGGACCGCGATCGAACTCCACCGCCCGCTGCTCGACCTGCCGGCGGGTTGTCTGGTGCACAAGGACATCGCGCTGTGGAACCTGCTCGGCACGGCAAGCGCGATCACTGCGGTGATCGACTGGGACGATTGCATCGCGGGCGATCCGATGGACGATCTGGCGCTGCTCGGGTGTTTCCACGACGGCGCCTTCCTGCGGCCAGCGTTTGCCGGTTATGCGGCGGTGCGGCCGCTGCCGCCAGACCACCGGGCGCGCTTCTGGCTGCATCTCCTGCGCAACATGATCTTCAAGGCGGTGATCCGCGTCGGGGCCGGGTATTTCGACCATGACAGCCGCTTCTTCCTAATCGGCGCCGGCGGCAGCGGCGCCGCGCTGCGCGAGCAGACTCTCGCGCGGCTCGACGCGGCCCTGGTCGGGCTGCGCCAGAACAACGATCCCTTCTCCCTATGAATTCCAAATCACTTGCGCGGGTGCGCCGGGCGGAGCCCTTCATCGGCACGTGGCTGTCGATCGGCTCGCCGATTATCGCGGAGCTGGCCTCGGCCTCCGGTTTCGACTGGCTGCTCTTCGACCTCGAGCATGGAACGTATTCCGATGCGGTGTTGATGGGCAACCTGCAGGCGATCAAGGGATCGGCGGCGCTGGCGGTGGTGCGCGTGGGGGCTCCGCATCCCGACCTGATTCTGCGGGCGCTGGACTGGGGCAGCGGTGGCATCATGGTTCCGCACGTGGAATCGGCGGCGGAGGCGGCCGGGTGTTTGCAGGCGATGCATTATCCGCCGCGGGGCCGGCGGGGGATTTCCCGCTCGGCCCGGGTTTACGAATACGGCCTGCGGCCGATGCCGGCGCCGGAGGATTTGTTGCCGCCGGTGCTATTTGCCCAGATTGAGACGCTGCAGGGGATCGAGCGCGTGGAGGAAATCGCTTCCGTGGATGGCGTCGACGTGTTGTTTGTGGGTCCCGCCGATCTGACCTTCGATCTTGCCGTGCGGCGCAACGGATGCGGCGCCCCTCCGGCGTATGAGGAATGTCTGGACCGGGTCGCCGGAGCGGCGCGGCAAGCCGGCAAACGGGCGGGCATTTTGGTGCGCTCCCTGGATGACCTGCCGGCGCTGTGCGAGCGGGGGTTCACCCATTTCGCGGTCGAATCGGATCTCGGCATCATACGCTCGCGTTACCAGCAGATGCTCAAACGTACGCGCGAACTCTGCGGACAGTCCGCCTGAACTGGAGCCATTCCGCAACGGTGGATCGGGTAAGCACCCTCGCCAGGTGGGGAATGGTCGAGTGGGGGTCCGCCGACGTTGGACCTTCAGGCGATCGCCCAGGGCGCGCGATAGTCGCGCGAAAGCATGCGGCTGGCCGCGGGGTCGCCGAGAATTTTTTCGCTCGCCACGTCCCAACGGATCTTCCGGCCCGTCTTCATGGCGATCAGTCCCAGGTGTCCCGGGATGGCGGAGTGATGCGCGGTTTCGACCGGCGCGACCGTGGGCTGGCGCGATTTCACGCAGTCCAGGAAATTGCGGTGATGATTGCTCGACTGCTGCAGCCTGGCTTTCACGAGCGCGTTGGCCATGGCCGGGCTCTTTTTCCAGTCGGGATTCGAAGCATCGAAACCGCCGCGCGTGACCCACACCCAGCCGTCCTTGCCGATCCATTTGGTGCCGCCCTTGATGTCGGCGTGGCCGCCCGCGATCGTCATGGTGATTGCGCGCGGGTACTTGAGTTCGATCCGGTACTTGGTCGCGGTGTTCCAGACGGCATTGGCGGGTGGAAAGTCACCCTGTCCCTCAATTTCGGATGGTCCTGACCGATCAAAATCCAACCCCCAGTGGGCAATGTCGCAATGGTGGCCGATCCAGTCCATCAACTGGCCGCCGCCGGTGTTGTAGTTCCAGCGCCAGTTCATGTGCACGCGGCCCTTGATATAGGGTTCCATGCGGGCGGGCCCGATCCAGCGCTCATAGTCCAGTTCCGGCGGCGGAGCGGTGGGCGTCATGAACTCCTTGGTCTTGGCCAGATCGGTGTGGCCACCGGGCAGCCCGACTTCGACGTGAGTGACCTCGCCAATGAGTCCGCTGCGGACAATTTCGGCGGCGCGCCGGAACGACGGCAGGGAGCGCTGCCAGGATCCGGTCTGCCAGATGACCTGGCTCTTCTGCACCGCGCGCACGATGGCCTCTTGCTCCGCGATGGTCTGGGCGAGCGGCTTTTCGCCGTAGATGTCCAACCTCCGGCGCGCGGCCTCCGTGGCGACGAGCGCGTGCCAGTTGTCCGGCACGGCCAGCATCACGGCGTCGATGTCGTCGCTTGCCATCATTTCCCGGTAGTCGTGATAGGCTTTGCAGTCCTTGTTTTCGTAATGACCGTTGATGGTATCGACCGCGGATTGGAGGTGAGTCTGGTCCAGGTCGCACGCGGCGACCACGCGACAGTCGTCCTCGTTGAGAAAGGCCTGGGTGTTGCCCGGCCCCTGCAGACCCCAACCCACCACGCCGAGGTGAATGCGATTGGAAGGGCGGGCGCGCCGGCGCGGACCGGTGGCGCAGCCGGGAAGAATCAAGGGCAACGCGAGCGCCGCTCCGGTGGTGGTGAGAAACTGACGGCGGCTGATCGGGGGTTGGGGACGGATATTCATTTCGGGGGGAGCGCTGGCGCGCAGGGGAATTGGCGCGTCCCAAAGAGGGTTTATTTGGCTTGAACACAATGTGAAAAAGGAAACGTTTCCTGCTTTGGCTATTTCCCTTTCACCCCTAGTCACCACTCTTTCCCCGGTGTGATCGTGTCCCATCCTGCCGTCAGGCACTGGTCTGTATGAATGCCCTCCCCCCATGGTGCGAGAGGCTGGGTTGGCGGGCTGCCTCCCCCGGTCCGCCGGCCTCGGCGAACACGAAGGGCAAGGCCGGGAAATCCTGAAATCTCATGAATCGCCGACGCTTCCTTCAGATTACGTCCCTCACGACCGCCGCGCTTCCCTTGGCCCGATTGCGGGGCGCAGTCGCCCCGACCGACGAGCGGTTGTCGGCGCATCGTATTGCCGCGCTGGAGACGCGAAAGGTGCCGCTGCCCTGGCCGCGGCATGTCGGCCGCAACGCCAAGCGCGATGTCCATGGTCGTGGCCCGACCGTCACGGTGGCCGTGCTCAAGACCGATCAAGGTGCCATCGGGTGGGGCGAGATGTCGGGTGGCGGCAAGGACCTCGAACCGTTGCGGGCCGCGGTGGTCGGCCAGACTGTCTCCAGTGTTATCAACCCCGCCACGGGCATTCTCCGCCCGGAGCTGCGTCCACTCGACCTTGCCCTCCACGATCTGGCCGGCGTGGTGCTGGGCCAGCCCGTCTGGAAGATGCTCGGGGCGGCGACGCCCCAGGTCTTTCCGGTGTATTCGGGCATGATCTATTTCGACGATCTATATCCGCCGTCGGCGCCGGCCGGCATCGATCAAGTGCTGAAGAATTGCGCGGCCGACCGCGCCTACGGTTATCGCCAGTTGAAGATCAAGATCGGGCGGGGCAACAAATGGATGTCGCCCGCGGCCGGGTTGCAGCGCGACATCGAGGTGGTGCGCGCCATCGCCGGGGCATTCCCCGACTGCGAACTGCTGGTGGATGGCAACGACGGATTTTCCGCCGAAACGCTCATCGCCTTCCTCGAGGGCATCGCGGGCATTCCGCTGGGGTGGATCGAAGAACCCTTCGTCGAACACGAGTCCGAGTGGCGCAAGGTGCACGCCTGGACCCGGGCCCAAGGTCGCGGCGCCACGCTGCTGGCGGACGGGGAGCAGGGGAACAATTACCCGGTGCTCGAGCAGCTTGAGGCCGACGGCATCCTCCAGGTGCGGTTGTGCGACATCATCTCTTACGGGTTCACCCCCTGGCGCGAATTGATGCCGCGCCTGCTCCAGACCAAGACCCTGGCGTCGCCGCACGCCTGGGGCTCCGGATTGAAGACCGTCTACGCCGCGCACCTCGTGGGCGGCTTGGGCAACGCGGCCACCATCGAGGGCGTGACCTGCAGCCACGAACACGTCGATTTCGGCGAAAACGCCCTGCGCGAGGGCAGAATGCAACTCTCCCACCAACCCGGCTTCGGCCTCACGTTGCGCCCAGCATGATCCACCGGATGAGACGGTCGCGACTCCCTGTCTGGCTGCTGCTGACGTGCGCCCGCGTCTTTGCGGTCGAAGCCACGCCGCCGAATCTGATCATCATCCTCGCCGACGACATGGGGTACAGCGACCCGGGTTGCTTCGGCGGGGAAATTGCGACGCCCGCGCTGGATCGGCTCGCGCGCGAGGGCGTGCGTCTCACTCATTTCTTCAACGGCGGCATGTGCGTCATCTCACGCACCTCCCTGCTGACGGGCCAGTGGTGGCCGCGCGCCCTGCCGCAGTTTGCCCAGACGCCGCTACTCTCCGAACGACTTCACGCGGCCGGCTATCGCACCGCGCTGATTGGGAAGTGGCATCTTCGCGGTCATCCGCTCGACCGCGGCTTTGATCATTTTTTCGGCTTCCTTGACGGCTTCGCCGACCACTTCGCCGGCTCGAAGAACTACCGGCTCGATCGCGCGCCGTTCACCGAGTTTGGCGCGAACTACTATAGCAGCGATGCGTTCACGGATCGCGCGATCCAGTTCATCCAGGCACCGCCGCAATCCACCGGGGAGGGGAGGAAACCCTTTTTTCTCTATCTGAGCTTCCAGGCGCCGCACAATCCCCTCCAGGCACTCAGGGCGGACGTGCTCCGGCACCGGGGCAAATACGCCGCCGGCTGGCAGGCGGTGCGCGAAGCGCGCTTCCGGCGCCAGCAGGAGATGGGCCTGGTCCCGGCCACCACCACCTTGCCCGACTATCCGCAAAATCTGCCCGACTGGAATTCACTCACGCCGGCGCAACGCGACCTCGAGGATCTGCGCATGGCGGTGTTCGCCGCAATGGTGGAGCGGATGGACCGGGGGATCGGGCGCGTGATGCGGGCCCTCGCCGCCAGTGGCCAGGCCGACAATACCCTCCTCCTTTTCCTGAGCGACAATGGCACCGATTCCTTTTCCGTGGCGGATGCGGTCCTGTTGAAACAGGGCAAGCTGCCGGGTGATCCCCATTCGAATTACCAGCCCGGCACGGGTTGGGCGTACGCGAGCGTCACCCCGTGGCGGCTTTACAAGATCAGTCAGCATGCGGGCGGCGTGACCACCGGCGCGATCGCGTGGGGGCCGGGCGTGATCGGCCGGCCGGGCCGTATCGAACCCAGCCCCATTCACCTGATCGATGT